>CAZSRZ010000037.1:0-43580 GCA_964609085.1 uncultured bacterium
CGCCGCCGCCGAAGCCGCCGCCGCCCATGCTACCGCCCTTGATGTCGGACTCGGTGGGAAGCATCGTGCCGCCGAAGGCGTAGACGAACACCGTTACGTCGTTGAACTGGATCGGGATCTTCTCCCAAGTGATTTCCTGGTCACCGGCGTTGTCTTCCGGGGGTTCCTGATCGCCGGTGTCGATCGGCATCGTCGGCTGGGTCCGGACCTTGATGGTGAAGACGTCGCCGTCCCGGTTGAAGCTCAGACCCTGCTGCACGACAGCCGCCTGCCGGACGACGGACCGCAGGGCTACCTGCAGGGAGACGTCCTTCAGCGACAGGGTGATGGGAATATTCTGGACGTTGGGGTCGATCGAGTACTGAAACCCCGAACCTGCGAACAAGAGGCTGAGGGCATCCCGCAGCGGCGTGTCCTTCAGATTGATGGTGACCTTCTTTTCCTGGTTCTCGGTCGCCTGGGCGCGCGCCGCGGTCGGCGCGAGCCCCTGCCCCAGGACGCACAGTGAGGTGGCCAGGATGACCCCCCACCGCTTGCGGTTGTTCATATAGAGCTTCCTCCCTTGCCTCTCCGGGCCTGATGCGGCCCAGACCCTCACTGTAAATCAGACTCGGAGCCCGGCCTGAAAGTTGCCGGACACACAGCGCACCGTTATCTGGGCGTTCCCGAACCCGCGCCAGCACCCGCCGCGGCCGGTCCGTTCAACCCGCCAAACCCCCCGCCGGGACCACCGCCGCCTGAACGCCGGATCCCTTCTCCCAACGGCACCTCGATCGTCTGCACACCCTTGCGGCTGCCAGACTCCCATCGTCGGCTGAGAATCACACGGCTAGACTCGATGCGCTCTACCCGGTACGGTCCGTCATCTCTGGGCACCATCCGGCCTGGCGTCGCCTGCACAAACTCGCTATCGATCTGAAGCAGGGCCGAGGTGGGTGAGCCCAGGATGATGGCGCTCACGCGCATCGCTGGGATGGCCGGAGCACCTTCATCTTCGCCGCCTTCGGTGACGGACGTCGGCGGCTTCGGGGTGTGGAGTTCGCCGTAGTAGATGTCCTGCTGCGGTGCCAGCGCGTCGCGCACGGTGGTGAGCGGGATATCGGCGATGATCCGCCGCATTTCGGAATTCGGGAGGAAGGGGTTGGTCCGCTGCATCGGGACCGCAGCCATGGCTGGGCCGTTCCCCGCGGCGCCGGCACCCGCGGACCCCGCGCTCAGGTTAAAGCTACCTGCGGCGTCCACCGGGCTCGGCACCGTGCCGCCGCCCGCGTTGGAGGCCGAGCCGTCACCGCCGGGCGTGCCTCCCAAGAGCGTGGTCGGAGGCGGCGTCGAGGGTGTAGGCTCGCCCTTGGGGATGAGGAGGAAGACGACGACGCCGATGAGGACTACCGCGCCAATGCCGCCCCCAATCAGGACAGCTTTGTTCTGCAGTAGCCCGCTCGCCGTGCCCGCTGCCTGTGCCTGTGCCATTCCCCGTACCTCCCGCTTCCCAATTCGTATCTGTTAGACGCCTGGCTACCGTGGAGAGTTTCCGCCTGCGGTTGGCCCGTTCCCCTCGGTGATGGGGCTGCCGATCAGTGCGGTATCTCCTCCGCCGGCCGCGGGAGCCGCTCCGGCCCCTGCTCCACCCCCGGCGCCGCTCGCCGGCACGCCCTCGGGGAAGATGAAGACCGTCAGCGAACATGTGGCGCTGACACGGCCGTTCCGCCCAGCCAGGGAACACTTCAACCCATCAATCGCGCAGAGGAGGGGGGCGCTATTCCAGTCGCGTGCCCAGCGCATCACGTTGTTGAAGCTTCCGCTGACCGACATGTTGCCGAGGTTCCAGGCGATGATGTCGCGGGGGACAGCGGCTGGGTCCAGAGTCGGCGCGGGCGCCGAAAACTCGGCCTGCACCGCTACGTTGTGCTTCCTGCTCAGCCGAGTCACCTCGGCCAGCATCAAGGTCACGACGTTGCGGGGAAGCTGCACCCAGCGCGGGAGCGTCTGGCTGAGGATGAGCGGCACGTTGTTGTTGTGGAGGTTGATCTCCATCTGCCGTGGCAGCCGCCGCGCGGACAGCACTTGATTCAGCTCGCGCTGCATGCTGTCCCGCGTGGTCTTAGCGTCCTTCACTGCCTGCACCGCCGGGTCGTACTGGTTGTAGACGAAGTTCCGATTGTTCACTGAGACCGGTTCGGACTCGGTGGATGAGATGTTTCCATTCACCCGCTTGATGTCTTCCTGGATGGGACGCAGGGTGAAGTAGTAGAGGCCTCCACCGATGATGAGCATCAGCACGAGCCCGATGATGTAGACGTGGACGTGCGTCAGGCGATTCTGGTTCATGGGTCAAGCTCTCTGCCGGAATGCGGCCAGCTACCTGGGGCCGTTGCCGATCGGGATGCCGCCGCCGCCCATCGAGGGGCCGTTGCCACCGCCGCCGCCGAAGCCGCCGCCGAAGCCGCCGCCACCACCACCGCCGGCGGCCGAGCCGGACGAGCCATACTGCGGGCGCGCGATCGTCTGTCGTAGCTGACAACTGACCTGGATGGTGAAGCCCCGCGGGCGCCGGCGCGAGTTGGCGATGTTCAGGGCGTCGATTCCGCCGCCGCCACCACCGCCGCCGCCACCACCGCCCATGGACGGACCGTTGCCGCCACCGCCACCACCCATCGAGAGACCGGCGCCTGCATTCATCGGAGAACCGAGACCCATGGACGGACCGTTGCCGCCGCCGCTTCCGCCCATCGAGAGGCCAGCTCCCGCGCTCATCGGGGAGCCGATGCCGCCGCCGCCGCCGCCCATCGAGGGGCCGTTAGCACCGCCGCCGCCACCGAAGCCGGGGGGTGGGCCCATCATCATGCCGCCGGACATCCCGCCGCCGCCGCCGCCACTCGACCCGCCGCCGCCCAGGACGCCGCTCTCACCGGGGATGCCGGAATCCTGGCCGCTGCCGGTTACGGTGCCGTCGATGATGCTGGTTCCGGGGATGCCTTCCTGACGCTCGGCCGCCGCCCGCTGGGCTTCTTGCGCCTGGCTGTAATTCGGCAGGCCACTGATCGCGGGCAGGCCGTTGATGTCGGGGTTGCGGAGCAAGTCAACGAGCAGTCGGCTGACGTGCAATGGGTTCGAGGCGTAGGCGTCAAACTTCAGGCTGTTCCCGCTCGCCTCCAGGTTGAGGAACATGATTTCCCGCGAGGTGTATCCGGCCGCCCGCTCGTAGATGCCCGGCACCACGCGGTTGTAGTCGAGCATCCCCGTCGAGAAGGCGTACTTCGGTCGGATCGCTTCCTGTTCGGCGAGGTACCCATCCGCCTCGTTTTTGACCCCCTTGACCCGGTTCAGCATCTGAGTGGACTCCTCAAGATGCTTGTTCGCCAGATCGAGCTCGGCCAGCGGTCCGTTGCGCATGTACAGCATCACGCCGATCTGGGCCGCGACCACGACGGCCACGACGACGATCGCCGTCCGCATGAGGCGCCGCTGGTTGATGTAAGCGGGGAGGAGGTTCAGTTTGATCATCATTCGGTTGTTCCGTGGGGTCGCCGTGGCGTGTTACACATGTTGGACTCTCGTGCCCCGGTCTCGAGTTACCGCTTCTTGCGCGGCGCCGGTGAATCGACCATCAACTCGCGCATGGCCAGCCCTACTGAGACCTGAAAAACGGGCGACACGTCGGCGAGGTAGGCGGCATCGGCCTTGGGGCCAGCGACCAGGTGTTCGAGCGGGTTGCCGACGTGGGTTGGCACTTCGAGGTTGACGGTGAGGAAGTCCGCCAGCCCGGGCAGCTTCGCCGTGCCGCCGGAGAGGATCACTTCCTGCGCTCCCAGCCCATTCGCCCTGTTCCGGTAGAAATCGAGGGAACGCCGCAGCTCTGTCACCAACTCGTGAAGCACGGGCATGATGGCGTCCGCGATCTGGGTGCGCAGGTACTCTTCCTCGGACATGGCGGCGGGCGCCTGCCCACCAAGGCCCGCCGGGCTTGATACCAGGCCAAAGAGATCATCCGTGGGCGCGAACGGATCCGCCGCCGGGGTGGGTCCGAACGGGTTTGCCATCGGCACAGGCCCGGCCAGTGACGGAGCGGGCTGGGGGGCGTCGAAGGGATTCGGCGGAGGCGCGGCGCCTGTGAGATCAAAGGGAGCCGGGCTCGCTGCCGATGGCCCCTCGGCGCTGGTGAATGCCTCGGCGCTGAATCCGCCTCCCGCAACGTCGACATCCGCATCGACCTGCGTGCCGGTGACCGTCGGCGTGGCACCGCCGCCGAAGGTGCCCCCGAGGATGGAGCCGGGCAACAACTCTTGTTCCGTCTGCCCGAAATCCAGCGCGCCGAGCGCATCGTAGCCGGCGTCCACCGGCTGCGCGTCCTGCGCAGGCACGGCCGCCAGGTCCTTCTTCAGTTGCTCCGCTTCCGCAAGCGGTCGGGCCAGCACGTCCGCGATGGACTTGGTCAGATTGTTGCCTGCCAGTTGAATCGAGCGGGTAAACGCGATCCGCCCTTCCCGATAGATGCTGATGTCCGTGGTGCTCGCCCCGACGTCGATGAGCGCCACCGTGCGGAATCCTGCGGGGTTGGTCCCGTTCTCTGACAGCTCCAGCAAGGATCGGGAGCAGGCTAACGGCTCGATGTCGATGGCGACTGCCTTGAGGCCAGCAGCCTGGATCGTCTCCACGTGCCGGGTGACCAGGGCTTCCTGCGCCACGGCGAGCAGCACCTCGATGTTCTGCCCGTCCGGCACCGCTTCCGGCGCGACCAGCGGCTGGTAGTCCATCACGGTTTGCTCAGCCGCGAACGGGACGTGTCGCTCGATCTCCCACTTCATCGTTTCCTGAAGTTCGGCACGGCTCATCTTGGGAACTTCGATGATCCGCACCACCAGCGCGGACTGGCCGGCCACGGAGGTGACCACCCCCGCCGCCTTGATCCCGTTCTGGCGGAAGAGCGCCTTGATGGCCCGACCCAATGACACCGGATCGGTGATCTCGGTGCCGCTGACCGACTCCGGCGGGGTCGGCATCACCGCAATGCCGCGCAGATTGGCGCGGCCCCCGCGGCAGTCGATCTCGCAGGCCTTGATAAGGGCGGACCCGATGTCCAGCCCGACAATGGGGCCGGCGGACTTCTTCAAGGGCATATGTTTCTCGCCAGAGCAGACAAACTTGGCCGGCGGTGCACCGACCCGACACGGCGGCGGGCCACCAGCCACGCCAACTGCTGTCCTACTAGTTTACGCCAACGCTTGTCCCATTCCTGCACCGACGAGGGGATTCCCCTCCAGGGCAATTCCGGCTCGGGCCGAGAGGTGCTTTTTTGGAGCGACCCGGGCGGCCGTGGGCTGATCGAACTTGAGAGCCGTGGCTCCTGTCGGTTGCCTGCGGTCCTACAGACCCGGCAGCGCGGGCACGGGGGCCGAGGAGGGCGTTGAGCGCCGCCCTACCCCGGCCATTCAGTCCCGCAGTCGGGGCCCGGCTATCGCGCCGCACGAGTTGGGGTGATCCGGCGCGGCTGCGCCGGGACCCATGGACCGCGCCTGGTGACGTTCGGCAGGAGCGCCGGACGCCGCCGCTCGATCATCGCCGCCTGCTGCAGGAACTGGAGCGCCTGCGGGGTCGTCACGTTGCGTGAGCGCAGGGAGAGCGCCATGGTTCGGGTCACCGAGCCACCCACGTTCGCTTCGGGGCCGATTCGCGGTGCGATGGTAGCCCAGAACAGGTCGCCACCGGAACCGCGGGTGCTGCTCCAGAAGAGCCACAGCTTCTCGAGCTTTGTGACAGGGCTCGTGGTGAGGTTCCCGTTCACCGCGGCCATTGGCACTTGCTCAAAGCTGGGGAACGCCTCCAGGCTGCCCTCGTTGACCGAAGTCTCCATCGGCACCGGCATCTCACCGGACTCTTCCACCCATCGGACGAGGTGCTGCTCGGTGATCAACTGCCCGGTCTGGGTGGACCGGTAGCGCACGATCACCTGCTGGCCCTCGTAGGTGGCCGGGAAGAAGATCTGTCCGTTCGCCGGATTCACTTCCTCGGGCAGCGTCGGGGTGCTCACCTGGAAGTTGGCCGGGTCGATCGCCGCGATCGTCCCCAGTCGCAGTTTCACCCCCGGGCGCAGCACCTTATAGAAGCAACTCGGACCACCGGAGACCCGGCCCGCGGCTCGCCGCCAGAAGATGTAGAGGCGGTCGGCCCTGCCGGCGATCGGGATGCCGTTGTTCCAGGCATTGGTCGTCACCTGCTGGCGATACCAACTGGCGTCCATGATTGGCGGCTGGCCGGGCTGCGCGATGGCCGGGACGATGACCGGGCTGCTGCCCGAGGCGTCGCCGCTGGTGATCCGCTGTCCGCCCGGCACGTAGTCGGCCAGGATGACCGGGTCGGGGGTCGTCGTGGAGAAGGGCTGCGCCGGAATTGCCAGGCGAGCGAGGGTGCGCGCATCCATCGGCAGACGGACGATGCCGGCCGCCCTGTCGATAACGATCCTCTGGCTCTGGAGTTGGGGCTGCGCCGTCAGCGCCGGCGTCAGGCTGAAGATCGCCTCGTCGTTGGTTGCCAGCGTGGCGACCTGGGCCGTGTTGATCAGCGGAACCGGAAGCGTGAGGCTGCCGGGTGTCCCCGCTGGGAGGTCGGGCCGAGCCAGGTAGACCTGCACGGGCCGGTAGTCGATCTGGATCATCCAGTCCACGCCCGCACTCTGGTAGATCGTCCGCGTGGAGTTGGCTTTCAGCACTTCGCCCCCGATGGGAACCACCGTGTTCGACGGGTCGATGTAGGCGGCTTCCACCCGGGGCCACTCCAATATGGAGAAGTCCTGACCGCGGGACCGGGGATCGGCCGTTCCCCGCTGACCGGTCGTCGTCAGGGCAGCCAGCCGATAGCGGTTGAGATACACATCCGTTCGGCCCTGGCGCTGGTTGTGACCGGCGTAGGCAAGATAGGCCGTGGCCGGCAGCACGGTGTTCTCCGGCAGGAGGAACGGAGGCTGGTTCGGCCGGGCTGGGAGCGGCGCCGGCTCTCTCTGCATCTGGTCAATTACGCCCACCGAGGGATCGTCCGCGGACCCCAGCGACTTGGAGGTCGCCAGGGTCATCTCCGATGCCCACGATGCTCCGTTGCTGATGTCGGAGGTCCAGGTCTGGGTGATCTGCTTGCGCACCGAGTTCCCGGTGGCGTAGAACGCGAGCCAGGTCGGCTGACCGGGATACCCGTTGAAACTGAACGGGATCATCTTGACGCCCGTGCGCTGAGTTCCGACGCTCGGCGGCTGTCCACCGGGCTGCATCTGCACCAGGGCCCCGGGCGTCGGGACGGAGTTGCCGTTCGGCACCAGCGGGAGGTAGTTGATGCGGTGGACTTCGGTCCCCGGCGCGATGGTCTGGCGCTCGGTCCACGCCATGGCGCCGAGTTTTGTCGAGGGATCCTGGCTCAAGTTCGGCTTGGAGACACTGAAATTCAGCGGCACGGCCGTCACCTGGCTCCATCCGAAGGCGCCACCCGTGAAGTCGAGCCACGGGGGCCGGTCCACGGCGAGCTCGTCGTAGGGGAAGAGCAGGTAGTTCGGATCGAACGCGAGGAGCGAGGCGAAGAGGTCGTAGCGGGTGGCGTCGCCGCCCATCAGACCGGAACGGTTGCTCGTGTAGGCCAGGAGCAGACGGACCTGGTTATTGCTCGCCTGCGATGAGGTGTCGAGGATCGCTCCAGCCTGGTAGCGGCGCTCAGGATCCGGCGCGGCCGCCGCCGCGGCCGCGTCAGCGCCGCGCCCGTGAGTCATATTCTCGATGACCTTCAGCTTGAGCTTCAACGGCGGGTCGCAGACGGGCTCCAGTGGCTCGCCCGCTGTGCTGCGATCCAACTCGCCGTCCGGCAGCGCGGTGTTCCCGGGCCGGCCATAGACATACCCCGGCCCGGCACCCGGGCTCTCGATCAGTGTCACGGCGCGGTCGTTGTAGAACCGGATGCTGCCGCCGTACTGACCGAGCGCGGCACCGGTCGGCACATTCATCGCCATGAATGTCTCGCGTGCCGCCCCACCATTGCTCGGATCGCGATTGATCGCCAACCCGGAGGGCGTCCCTGTGTTGTGCACATAGATGACAGAACCGGGCTGCGCGCTGCCGGGCTGTGCTTTCTGCAGCCAGACCCCGCGGCGCGAGGCAGCATAGGCCGCGCTATTGTCCGGGAGCAACTGGTCGTCGAACGAGGTCCGAAGGAAGATCTGGAACGGGTCGGTCAGCGCCGCGGGTGTGAAGTTGTGGATCAGCGAGAGCGCGCGCCAGGCGTCGTTGCCTTCGCCCGGTATGCCGATCAGCGCCGTCCCCTGCGCGGGGATGGTGTACTTGACCTCCGGCTTGACATAGGCCAGGTTCACATTGCCCGTATTGGCGATGGTGAAGTTTCGCCAGTACTGGCTGTAGAAGTTGCCGACGTTGCGCACAACGGGCGTCCCGGAGCTCTGGTCCTGGCGCATCCGCTGGTACTCGCGGATGTCGTTCGTGCCCGCGCCGAGCCCCGGTTGCTTCTTGCCATGCCACGGTGCCCCGAGGTCAACCGCCTGCTGCTGCACGTCGATCTTCATCTCGGGCTTGACCATCACCTGGACGGCGAACGTCCGGTAGGCTTCGCGGTAGTTCGGCGTGATGGTGAACTGACCGTCGCCGTTGGCGTCGTTGTAGAGCACGATCCGGCGGACACGGTCGTCGTAGTCGGGGTTCAAGTCCGGATAGGGGGATGGATTGTCCTCACCCGGGGCGATACGCGGAGCCGCGGGGATCTGATTGGCGGAGGTGAAGCTCAGCTTTTCGGCGCGATCCCAGTAGGGTCGTCCGTTCTCCCCAAACAGCGTGCCGGGGAAAAGCGGGTTGAAGGCGGAAGCCGGCGGCGCTCCATTGGGGCCGGAGGTCCGCCAGCGGGTGGAGTAGATGTCATCCGGCGTGTAAAGCGGGATGTCGATCGAAACACCCAGGCCCTGGAACTGCGAAAGGGCCGGCAGGTTGCCGTTGGAGTCGCGGCCGGGAACCTGTGTCGGGCTGCTGGAGAGGTCGAGCGAGGTGCCCAACCGTGCCACGGATACGCGATTCTTGGGGATGCTGGAGTAGAACTGGCCGGGACCGTCGTCCCAGAAGTTCAGGTTCTGCTCGAAGGAGCCTTGCGGCCGGTTCGGCGCTCCGTCCAGATCCCGCAGCGCGGCCTGGCCGCGCGTGCCGTAGTCCGCACCCTTGCCCATCTTGGTGAGCGGGGCGGTGGCGGCGCGGAGCTGCAGCCGCGCACCGGTGGGGCCGAGGAAGCTGCGGTCCGCCACGAAGAGGTGCGCCAGATTCGGGTAGGAAGTGGTGCTGAGGGGGGTCGACTTGCCGTGCTCGCCGAAGAGCACCTGCCGTGCAGCATTGCCGCCGACGATGGCCTGACCGACCGTCGGCACGATGGCCTGGCCCGAGCCGGACCGTGAGCCGTCCACGGAGTTGCCGGCGTACATGTCGCCGTTCCGGCGGCCCGGCTCGTTGCGGTCCGTGTAGGTGGACTGTCCCCCGATCGGCGTGGTGATTGCCCCGGCGGGGCCGTAGAGTCCGGCCAGCGGACCGGCCCCGTCCGGATCGTAGAACATCTCAATCGGGTTGTTGTAGCTGACCAACGGCGCGTACTCGCGCAGGGCACCGACCCAATCCCACTTCGGTGTGCCGGCGGTCGTCCCGCCGGTGGTGAGGAAGCGGGTGTTTCGCCCCGTGATCATGTCGACCGTCGGACGCTCCGGCTCCCAGTAGTGGACCTTCTGCGGATTCGGGGCGCCCGTGGAGATGCCGGACATCGGGTTGTCGGGCCACCGCCACTGCACCCCCGGCTGTGTCACCGAGAAGTGGTAGTACACCTCGCCGTCGAAGTTGTTCGTCGTGATGGCGGGCTCGCGCTCCCAGAGGAGAGGCGTACCGGGGGTGAGCGGGTTGGTCGGTGAGGGCTGACCCGCGAAGATTGGCACCACGGCAATGACGCGGCCGTTGAACACCTGCGGGCGCACACCCTGATTCGGGGGTGCCTGGACGGCACCGTTGCTGCTGGCGATCCGGCCAATGACCGGATTCTCCAGCACCTGACCGTCGATCTCCGGCACGTTGTCGTTCGGATCCCCCGTATAGCGCGCCACCAGGTTGCCCGCGTCGCCGAAGTCGATGACGATGCTGAGCTGTTGTCCCCACTCCAGGAGCAAGGAGGCGTCCAGGGTGCCCACCGTGCCGCCGATGTACTTGGTGGTGTCGGTCGGGTTGGCCGGATCCGTGGTGATGCGGATCTGAACCGGGGCCTCAACCAGGGAACCGTTGTTGGCCTGCGCTGACGGCGGGATGTAGATCGGCGGGTAATAGATGCTCCCGGAACCGGCACCGGCGAGGTTGGACCAGGCCGTGACGTGGCCGTTCCGGTAGGTGATGTAGACCCAACCGTCCACGATGGTGATCGACCCGCCGACGTCCGTCAGGAACGGCATGTCATTCCAGGGCGGCCCGTCGAGGAAGAACTCGCCCGGGTCGGCGATGTAGCCCCCCATCACCGGGACGGGCGTACCGCCGGCCGGAAGCCGGGGATCCATCGCGCCGAGCAAGACTTTGTAGGCGCGGAGATAGTGGTCCATCGCGATGGTCCGACCGCGATAGAAGCTGGGCGCAATCAGAGTCCCGAGCCCGTTCAGGCTGCCCGAGGTCATGATGGCCGGCTGCCGCACCTGGTCTCTGAAAAAGTGCGTGGTGTCGACTTCGGCCGGCTCCTCGTCCTCCTGAAGGTAGGCAGGCGGGGCCGGCGAACTGATGCGACGCTGCTCGAGACGGGTGTTGACCACGCTCAGGCTGGCGCGCGAGCGATAGAGCTGGCTGGTGGGGTCGCGCGGGTTCTCATACCGGTAGCAGGATGGGAAGACGAGGGTCTCCTGCACGTTCTGAAGCGTCTGGCTGCCCGGCGATTGCGGCGCTTTGTAGAAGACCTCGACCTGTGTACCGAAGGGAAGGGTGTAGTACTGGTCGGACGTTTCGTCGTACCAGGTTTGGGCGGTCAGGTAGAGCGTGTCGTACACCACCGGCCCTGCCGGATCGTAGTTCGGGTTGGCCGCGCCGGCACCCGCGCCTGGGGCACGTGTGGTCTGGACAAGGTTGCTCGGCACGCCGTTGGCCTTGACTGTCCCGACGCGAATGCGGTTGAGGGGGATGTCCTGGTCGCCACCGACGAGCTTGGCGATCACGCGGTCAAGCTCAGCGACGGGGCGGCTTAGCTGGACGAATCCGTACGGCTTCATGCTCCCGATGTACTCGTAGAGCAGGGTCCGCGGGGACGCCCCCATGGGCAGCCCGGTCTTCGGACCCAGGGTCTGGATGTAGGGGACGAAGAGATGATCGTCGCCGAGATCCAGATCCGGATTGGCCGCGTCGGGGTTCGAGTCGCCACCCAGGCCGACGGCCAGCGGGGAGCGCATGAAGTAGTGCTTGGTGACGGGCCCCGGAGTGAGCGTGTTGATCGGATTGCCGTAGTAGCGGGTGGCCGGAACGGGGCTGTTAAGGTCCGGCAGTTCGCGCGGCCACTGGGCCGGTTCGACGGGGTCCCCGATCATGATTCCGGGGGTGAAGCCGGTGTCGTCGCGGGGCCACTTCCAGCGGAGATCGGTGGTGCCGGTCGGCTTGCCGTCATCGGCAAAGTATTGACCCGTCATCGCGTCCTTGCCGAGGACCTGCAGCCTACCGATGGCGTCGAGAGCGCAAATAGAGCCCTTCTCCGACGCAAACACCACCTCATCGTCGTAGCCGATGTAGGCGGAGCCGTTCCGGAGCTGTCCGAGGGAGTTCTCCATGGGCGTGTTGCCCTGGTAGACCACCGGCGGAACGATGAAGCGTTCTCGATTGCCGAGGCTGTCCCGACGCGCAATAGTGCCGGGCATGCCCACGGCCGCTTCGCTGTCGGTCCAGCGCACGAGCGGATCGTGCCGGTCCAGCAGCATGGTCATTCCGTTCAGCACGGGCTTACCGGGTGCTTCCAGTGCGTAGAACGTGCCGTAGGTGTCGGCGACGAAGAGCTCCCACTCGCTGACGTTGTGCTTGGTGACGGCATTGATCAGGGTGCCGGAGGTCTTGCCCTGGCCGGTGAAGAGGCCGGTGAGCCGCACGAGGGCGACGGCGGGAGCCATCCCGTAATGGAATCCGGGGGTCTCGGTGATGCCAGTGTCCGCGGGGGTGACGTTGGGAACCTGGTAGGCCCAGCGGGGCGTCGGGTCGTTCGGGTCGATCCGGGGGTCGCCGTCCGAGGCGGTGTCCTCCAGGTCGGCGCCCTTGGCGTTGAGACAGATGATCTGGCCGTCGGCCGTCGTCAGGAAGAGGCACGGGCGGGAGTTGGTAGCGTCGCCGATGTTGGCGAAGCTGCATCCGGCCACCGGAATCGGATTGGCGCCGACCGTGGATCGGACCGTGTAGGACCACAGCACTGCCCCACCGCCGCCCGTGGTCGGGATGAAGTAATCAGGATTCGGCGGCTCGATGTGAGGGGGCAGGGACGGGTCGTTCGGGTTGCCCGGCTCCACGGGATCCGGCAGCCAGAAGTGACGCGGATCGTTACGGGGGTTGGGCGACGGCTGCGCGTTCGCGACGGCGTTCGGCTTCTTCAACGCAAGGCAGATGACGCGGGCGAAGTCACCGTCCTCCCCGGTGCCCACCACCAGGAAGAGCACGGGCAACGTCTCGGTGACGGTCTGCCCACCGACGCGGTAAACGGCAGGTACGCGGGCAAAGATTGGGGGCTGGGTCACGACGCCGACACCCGGATTGGCCGAGATGAGCGAGCTGCGGACGGGCTCGAGGTCGCGCACACGGAGGCCGGGAGTGAACACGTTGTTGTTGCGCACCCAGAAGGGGCGAACCGTGTTGCGGTCGCCCGCGGCGATGGCGGCCGGATCGGGGTTGTTGCCGGGTAGCCCGGCCACGATGCGCGGGAAGTAGCAGTTGATCACCTGCTCCCGCATGTCCGCGGCAGCCACGGGGTTGACGGGCTCCAGGCCGACGGAGATGAGGACGTGGTCAGGGTTGGTGCCGTTGGTCTGATCGATGTCCACGACCACGGGATTCCACGCCTGGGGGATGTTCGGGGTGTAGAGCGGGCGGATCGGAACGGGCGACTTGCTCTGCGCCACTCGCCAAGTCTGCCATTCCACCTCGGGATCCTGCTGGCGCACGTCGCGCAAGGGGCTGGTGGGCGGACTGTCGCCGAAGGGCGGGTTGAGGGTCTGGCCGCCGTTTTCCTGAAGTTCGTTCACCCAGAACTTGGCAAAGTTCGACTGGCTCGCGTCCGTGAAGCTGTCAAACGCGTTGGTCGCCTGGTTGCTCGAGGCCTGGTTGACGCTCGTGCCGCGGTAGGCGCTGCTTTCGGTACGCCAGTGATGGAAATCCATGGCAGTGACGGGCAATGCCGCCAGCACGCCAAGAATCAACCAGATGGAGAAACTCCGCTTCACCATTACCGCACCTCAGATCCTTCGGCAGCCACCAGGACGCTCGGGCTCCCGCAACCTTTGACGCTCCATCCGCCGGGATTGCTCCCTCGGGGACGGGCCACTCTCTTCATCAATAAACCAGGTCCGCGTAGTTCGGCTGGACCGGGATGTAACTGTTGGTCAGCTCGGCCGGATTGCCCCCGCCCACCAGCGAGGTGCGCAGCGTGGGCGCCTGCCCGGGGTCGAGTTGGGATGCCGCCCGCCACCGGATGCTCGGGCCCGTGGCCGTGGCACCAATCCAGAGATCCGTCGTCCACCCGTGGAGCGGGCTGGTCGGATCATAGGGTGCGCCGCCTCGTTCCGGCGCTCGGAGGTAATCGTTGACCCGCAGCAAGAACACGTCGCCCCCAAGCAGCGCCTGCTGCTGCGGGATGGTCAGCCCGGATGGCGGCAGGTCGTTGCCCGGGGTACGGCTGGCGATCAGCACGTAGCCGTTCTGCAGCCGCCTCGCACTGGCGGGTGTGAACCTGCGGCCTCCCGACACACGCGCATAGTCCTCACGGGTGAACGCCATCGTCATGCGGAACTGCCCCGGTGTGGCGATGAGCTGGCTCGGCAGCATGCGCGCCTCCCAGACCCCGTCCCTGTCGGCGATCAGGAAGTACATCGCCTTGCTGACCACTCCGGCACCGTTCACTTCCGGCGCGAACCGCACATCCGAGCGAATCGTTCGCTGCACGCTGTTCACACCGCTGAGGCGATGGACGATCCGTGGACTGCCGGCAACGCCGACTTCGTCGTGGATGTCGGTCAGAATCGGCACGTTGGGGTCGATCACACCCTGGGTGAACCGGAAGCGATCTCCACCGGCCACCGACCCGGGCCGCGGCTCACGCATTTCGAAGGCGCGAGGCTGCAGGGCGAGGGTCACCGGCTCCGGACCACTGGCCGTGAACTCATCCAGCTTGTAAGCGCCTCGCAGGAACACGATGCTGTCCCCGCCCGGCCGCACTTCGGGGATCCGATCGGTGACGTTCAGGTTGGTGCCCGCGAAGAACTGGTTGTAGCTCGCCAGGATGGGCGCCCCGGGGTAGACGACGGTCTGCCCCGCGACGGGCGCCATGGTGTAGGAGAGGTACCGTTCGCGAGGGAGATACGGCGGCGCGGCAAGCGCCAGGTCCGGAATGGGGGCGTCGATACCCGGGGTCGGCGGGATGATGATCCGGTTGCCGTTGGCGTCCGGCCAGAAGAGTCGCTGGGCACCCCGGTAGTTCAACCGCAGGCCCTGGGCATTGGTCTGCGAACACCACACGAGGACGTGGTACCAACGCACCGGGCTGCCGTCCGCCCCCACCTGGACTCCGCCCGAGAACGTAGGCAGCCCGATCGGGTAGCTGGCGGCGGAGAAGAACCCGCCCTGGTAGTTCACCTTGTCGACGATCTCGAGGATGCGGCTGTTGCCCGTGTCGGTGATGAGCGTGTGAATCACGTAGACGAAACTCACCGGGCTACTGCCGGGCACCCGCTCCAGCTCGATCCAGCGCTGCACGTCCATCGGGCCGCTGAGGGTCAGGGGCTCGCCGGCTGGGAGGTACTTGAAGGGGTCCTGGAAGTCCCTGAGTTCCCAGACCGTCTTGCCCGTCGGATTCACCTCGACGCACCGGTTGTTCCCGGTGTCCGCAATCAGGTAGCTCTGCTCCGCCAGCGCCGTCGTTTCCGTGATCCCGCTCATGGAGTCGACCGGCCCTTCGGTGGTGGAACTGCTCCAGAAGATGGAGGTCAGCGAACTGTTGCGGTCGAGTTTGCGCACGGCGGCGGGCCGGCTCAGGGCGAGTCGATCCGTGGTGACGGGAGCGCCGCCGGTGATGCTGAAGACGGGGTCGGTGGGGATGGGGTACTCGCTCGTGAGCAGGCGATGCTTCTGTGACACGTCCAGGCTGGCCACGGCGAAGCTGTCGCCGGAGGCTTCCACCACGCGATTGCTGTCCGCGATGACGATGCTCGGTGACCCCAGGAAGGAGAGTCCGCGGCGAGAGGTGACGGCGAGCAGCCCGTCCACGATGGCCGGTGTGGAGTTCGCCATCACCTGCCCGCTGGGCGGGTCAGCGGCGATGTCGCGCTTGCGCGTGAGGGCTGAGGCACCATAGAGAGCAATGTTGCCGATGTTGAAGCCGTCCAGGCCGGTTGCCGGCAGCGGGAACGACGGATTGACCGACTTCGGATCGATCGGCAGTTCGTGCAGGTAGCCGGTACCGCCCATCAGGTAGATCCGGTCCCCGGCGATGGTTGCCCCGGCGTGCCACGACTCGGCCTGGCCAGCAACCGAGGTGCGGTAGATGGCGGAGATCGGCACGGGGATGTAGGCGGTGGCCGGGTTCTGGGTGCTCGGTTCTCCCATGCCGGGGTTTCGAAGCGCCCAGCGGATCGGCACGGCCGGACGGCCGCCGGTGTCCACCCCGATCATCAACAGCTCCTGCGGGGATCGCGCCTGGCGGAGGTCGAGCGAGAAGTTCTCCATGTTCTGGAAGGTCACGGTCGCGGTGTCCGGTTCGACGGA
The DNA here is from genome assembly GCA_964609085.1 of uncultured bacterium. Lineage (GTDB taxonomy): Bacteria > Armatimonadota > SYMT01 > SYMT01 > SYMT01 > JANPLG01. Next base: position 15,984 of record CAZSRZ010000037.1, read on the forward strand.
GAACTGGTTCGCGTAGCGGCCCCAGGGCTGTTCGGTCGAGAGCAGGAAGGGGCTGTTCGGGTTGATTCCCAGTCCGTGATCCGCCTCGAGCATCACATCCTTGGCGCGAGCGGCCGTGAGTCCCGCCGGAATCGGCAGCTTGAAGCGGATGACCGCGTCCGGCTCCATCACGTAGACGGTGCCCGCGGCACCTCGGCCGCGGGCCGAGAAGACGATGCGGCTGCCGGCCGCCGGGGCGGCCACGAAGGCGTAGTCGGAGAGATGGTTGCCGGGCGTGCCGGGGTTGAAGTTGGTGGCCAGCCCCGTCTGATCCTGGTACTCAAGGCTGCGCATTTTCCAGCCGAACTGCGGCCGGCCACGGCTGGTGTAGACCGAGCACATGTACCCCTGGCCGGTGGCGTAGTAGATCCTGTTGTCGCGGCCGACGGACGCGCCGCCGGCAATTCCTGTGCGCTGAAGCTGGTTCTGGATGCTGCCGGTGCCGCGCACGTAAGGCGTGGCCGGACTCATGCGCGGTCTGATGGTGAGTCCGGTCTGATCGGCCTGCTGTGGCAGGATGGCGTAATCGGCGAGCAACACGAACCGGTTCAGATCCCACACCCCGGGGCGCTCCGGATCCTGGAACGCGGAGAGCGTGCCGGTGGGCGGAGGCAACTCGACCTGGCCGCTCTGGCCGTCGAGCAGGGGTGCAAAGCCATTCTGTCCGGGGAGGAAGCGGGCAATGACGTAGCTGGTGGCGCGGTCGATGACTCGCACCTCGTAATGCCGGGTCGGGTCCCACAGGTTTTCGCGCAGGTTGGCGGCGGCACCCTGGGCGGGGATGGCATTGACGAGCCGACTGCTGATGAACCGGCGCCCGCCGGCGGGATTGGTCGCTCCCGGCGCGGTGTTGCCGGAGGGGAAGGTGAGCGGATCGCCCTTGGTGGCGACGACAAACATCTCCAGCTTGCCGGTGGTGTCGCCCGTTTGCTGCGGGGTGGTGTCCGTGGTGGCCAGTGTGGTGCAGATGATCACCGTGTCGATCGCGCCGGTTCCCTGATCCTGGATCTGCGCGGCGGTGATGGGGCCACTGATGAGCCCCATGCGATTCGACTCATTGTTGGAGGGGTAATACCAGGTCGGCGTCATCGTGCCGCCGGAGCCGACGAGGAAGGAGACCAGCTTGCCGTTGAGCGCCGAGCCGAAGACGCCCTGGTAGCTGCCGCCTGCGTAGAGCTGACCCGCAACCAGGCTCACACCGCTGGGCAATCGCGGGCCGGGCACGGTGGCAAAGGCCGGCGCGCCCGTGTAGCTGATCCCGAGGTTGGGTGCGGTCTTGTAGACACCGGCATTCTGCCAGAAATCGACGGCGGGGAGCCCCTGCCGGGGGGCGGGCAGGCTGAAAAGACCGGCGCTGGTGGCACCGAAGACGAAGGACTTGGCCCCCTGGGGATTGCCGCCGCCCGCAAGATCGGGGACCTCCCCGGCGGCGAGGCCGGTGACCAGCGTGCCCGGCGGAAAGAGGCCCGCAGCGTTCTGCGAGTTGATCGACATCAGCCGGTCGTAGGGCTGGCCGATGGAGTTGTCCACGAAGGGATTCGTGGCGGGGGTGCTGGCGTCGATCGGGTTGGTGGCGTCGCGCAGACCGTCGTCGGAGAAGCCGTTGCCGTCGAAGTCGTCGCTCGGGTTGCCCTCAAAGGCGTGGACGCCGGTGACGACTTGCCCCCCGGCATCAAGGTAGCGCACGGCGGACACCACCACGCCGTTGATGACGAGCGGGGCGGCTGGGTTGGTTGGCAAATTGGCGGAGGGAGTGCCGGCGGGCGGGTAGGTGCGCCACGGGTTGGTGACCGCGCCGTTAGGAACGAGCCCGGGATAGGTGCCGCGCTCCACCAGCCCGTTGAGGGAGACGCCACTCTCGCCCATGTGTCGGCCGTTCTTCTGCTCGGCGGAGACCTCGGAACGCCACGCGAACATGTTGTAGAGGAACTTCAGATCCTCCGGCTGTGCCCGCAGCAGGTCCTGGGTGGTGAACCGCAGCGCCGTCGAGGGAATCATGTTGCCCACGGCCCCCGCAACATTCCCCGCCGAGGCGACGAGGAAGCCGGCACCGGAGCGAGCCGCGGCCACGTAGGCTCCCTGGTCGGGAGGAACGGGCGCCCCGCCGTTTCGCAGTCGCACGACAGCGGCGAAATTGGTGTTTGCCTGCATCCAGGGCACCTGGGTCAGCACGGCACGGTTCGTGTCCGGCGCGTTCGCCGGGTTCCCAAACTCATACCCGAGCCGCGTGCCGTCACCAGCGCCAAGAATGAACAGCCCATCCAGGAGGGGATGGCCCACTCGCCGACCGCTCAACGGGTCGAGCGGCTCCATCGCGTTCCCGGTGAAGCTGGAAAAGTCCAGGTTCGTGTAGAACCCGTTCTTCGTCTGCGTCATGGGGTTGCCGATCGTCTGGCCGCCGCCCATCACGTTGGAGATCGTGGGGGCGTTGAGACTCCAATCGACCCAGATGGTGACGCCGCTATCGACGAGGCGCTGAAGCAACTGGCGCTGCTCCTCGGTGAACATCACCGGCGCAATCTGCCCCTGTCGCTGGCGCGCGACCGGCAGATAGATGACGTCCATCTGGGCGAGCGCGTCGAAGTTGCCGGGGGAGAGCACGACCTCCCAGTAGGCCGCCATGTCCGGTCGCAGCGGCATGCCGGCGGTCAGGCCGGAGCCGAGCAGAGAGGAGCGCTGCAGTTGCCGCGAAGTGGGGAACGGCGGCGAGGCCGGGTTGAAGAACTCCCAGCCGTCGGGCTTCAGGTCCTTCCGCTGATCCAGGACCCAGAAGACGTAGGGATAGGGGTTCGGACTGCGGAGGGGATCGATCGCATCCGGATCGGGAATGGCGGGAGAGAAGGGGTTGAGCGGCGCGGCGGCGGACTGCGGCTCGCCCGGGGTGGGGAGCAGACCCACGCAGGCCTTCAGCCGGCGGACGCGCCCCTGCTGCTGCCTCCCGCTGGCGGAGAGGACCGGCAGTGCGGCGGCCAGCAACAGGGCGATGGCCAGACCGATGGAACTACCACGACGCAGCATAGACTACCTCACCCGAAATGGAAAACCCGCCGGGCTCCGATGGAAGCTCGGCGACCTTCCTCCCCACCCCGTCCGCCATCTCGGCCGCGACCGGGCAGGGCCTCACCTAGAACGGATTGCCTTCATACAGAAGCGAACTCGCGGGGATCCGCGGAATCAGAGGGAGCACCTCGACATAGGAGTCCTGCGCCAGCCCGTTGGCGATCGCCACATCCAGAAGCGGAATCCCCGCCGGCGGGGCGGGCAGGGTCGGCAGCCCGGGCAGGGCCCAGGCGACGAGTTCCTGTCCGGTCCGGGTGTAGCGGACTCGCACCAGCCGCCGATAGTCGGCGTCGTAGCGGTACGAAATCCGCGGGCTGTAGGCCGGCCTGGCGGGGATCGGGAACTGCGACGGATCCCACCCGGAGGTGAGCGACCAGAGCCGCTCGGTCCAGAGCGCCTGCTCTTCGGAGGGCGCGGGGACGTTCTCGGTGATGGAGCCAACGATGGTCACGTCCACATTGAGGGGCTCGTGGTAGAAGGGGTAGTCCGCCGTGTTGCGCGGGAAGGTGCCCGGGGCTCGCAGCCCGGTCGCGGCGAAATTGGCGCGCGAGTCCCAGACCTGATTGGTGCTGGGATCGATGCGTGTGTTGTCGTTGAAGAACGGCGGCGGGATCACGAACCAGGAACCGGTGTAGGCGAAGATAGCGGCCTCTACACGGATCGGCAGCGGCTCATTCTGCGGGATGACTGCGACATTCGCCAGCCAGTACGGCTGCGCGCTCGGCCTCAAGTTTTCGCCCACCAGTATCCGGAAGCCGGTATCGACGCCCGGGATGTTGCCGACTGTCGGCAGGAAGAAGCTCTTGCGCTCGAAGTTGGCGGGGTTCCCGGGTTGGGTGCGGAAGGAGGACTCGCCCCACCGCACCGGGTCCTGCGCGGACGGGTCGCGATAGTCGTTCGTGGCGAATGAGCGGAACAGGTAGAAGAACTGCGGGCCCACCGCGTACGGATTGTTCGGGTAGGGAGCCGGCGGGGGCGGGGGCGGAGTCGGCGGCACGTTGCTGCCGAAGTCGTACCGGCCGCCGCCGGGCTGGAAGAGCGTGAACTCAGTGACCGAGGTCTCGTCCTCGTAGCCGCCCGAGTGCTTGAAGTGCAGGTAGGACGGGCCGAGCGGGGCGGCCGCGTTGACCGAGAAGTCGAGAGTTGCGCCCTGCTGGATGTTGAAGTGGTAGCCGACGGGCTGTCCGTCGGTGCCGAACGTGTCGGCTTCCACCACGGTATCGGTGCCGGGCTGGAGTCGCGTGAAGGCGGTCGGGTTCAGCGTGACGTAATCGAACGCGGAGAGGGCAAGCGCGGATCCGCGATCGCCCTTGATCACGCTGCCTTCGATGTAGATGGAGCCGGCGGAGACCAGATGGAGCTGGCGGGGGCTGCCGGGCGCACCGATGGTGCCGCGGACCCGCACGCTTCCGGCGCAGAAGAAGACGCCGTTCGCCGGATAATCGAACACGCGGGTCTGTCCCACGGGCCGGAGGGTCGCCTGGCCGCCGCGGGCGCTGGCGGTCAGGGTGGCGAGATCGTAGAAAAGCCGCTGCCGGCCTGTGGCCGGATAGAGGTTCATCTGTCGCGTATCGATGTCGTACCGCGTGACGAGGATGACGGGACGGATGCCGCCGCCCGGAGCGGGCAGGTTGGCAAACACCACCTCTGCGAGCGGGTGAAGGGTGCCGCCGTCCTGCACTGAGGGGACGTACGTTCCCGCCAGCCAGCCACGACGGCGGACGTCGGCACCGCCTCGCTGGAGCCACTCGTCCTTCACGGCGCGGCGATCGTTCGGATACTGGATGTCGCCGATGTTGTCCAGGTAGAGGCCCCGGGCGCGCACGCGCTCCCAGTCGGACGCGCTCACACCGGCCGGCGGCAGGGCGTCGGTGAGGCCGTACCACCCCGCGTTGACATAGCGCGTCTGTCCGTTGTCGTCGATCTGGAGGACACCACCGCTGTCGCGGGTGATCTCAACCCAACGAACCAACCCGGTGCTGGGGTTGACCTGCGTCAGGTTGGGCGGCGCGACGCGGCGGGTGTTCCGCGCCATCTGGATCCGCGGATTGGAAGACTGCCGATCGTCGCGCAGCACGTTCTGCTCCACCCGGCCCTGGCTGTAGACGGGGAACGAATTAAACCCGCCGCTCGCGCTCTCCTGATCGGCGTTCACCGCCGCGATAAGCGAGTCGTTCAGCGGATTGTCGTCCTGGTCGTCCTTGGGGTAAACGGGGAAGTTGTTGCCGCCGATGACGACGGTTCCGGCTGCATCGCCGCTGTCGTCCATCAACTGCAGGGTGAGCTGCGGGTTCACGCCGGTGTCGTTGGCCTGGGGGCTGAGCAGCAGATCTCCGGCGACATTCACGCCTTCCCACCGGGCCGGATAGAGCCGGACGGTGTTGCGGCCATGCCACTGGATCGACATCTCGCTGCGGATGCCTCCGCCCTCCCAGAGCGAACCGTATTGAACGAGCTGGCCGGTGCCGTCGCGATAGGGCGGGACACCCAGCTCGGCGGGGCCGCGCTCGTCCGTGACGTTGGTGATCCAGAGCAACTGGTCCAGCATACCGATGGGGACGTAGGCCTCGACTTTGCGGTAGGGAACCGTCTGTGCGGCTGCCGCTCCCGTCTCGGTGGGATCGTTCAAGAAGGTGGGATCGTTCGGATCAAACTCTCTGGCGACGCCGATCGACTCGATGTGGATCATCGCGGAGTTCTTATTGAACTCGTCGACCGTGTTGGCACCGGCCGCCGCGGCCCCCGAGGCGACAAACGACGGCTCGTAGCGGACGCGCAGCATGAAGTAACCACGGCCGTTCGGGAAGCGCACGAAACACCGGCGGTAGGTGCCGCTATCCGAAAGCAGGGGGTAATCGGGATCCAGTGCGCGCTGGGCCGGTGGGGCGGCCATACTCGGGCGCAGGTAGAGGGGCTCCGTCTGACGCGGACGCCAGTCCGCTCCTTCGGCGCTCTCTTTGAACTGTCGGCTCGCGAAGCGGATCCCGGCCAGCGCCTGGGCGAGTGCGTCATCCGTGGCGGCGTGCCGTGCGGTCCGCGCGATGTTGCGCACGAGCAAGGTGATCCAGACCGTGCCGAGCAGCGTCGTGAGGAAGAGAACGGCGATGGCCATGACCAGGGTCTGACCACGTCTGCCGAGCTTCTCCACCCCGCGGGCGGCATTCATCGATCGGACGGTTCGTTGCAGCATTCGCTTGCCTTGTTCGTTGCTTTCCGGACCACCGGCGCTGCGCCCAAGCACAACTCCCGGCAACACCTACCCTATTCGGTTCCTATTCATCCGACGCATCGCCCGCGTCCGGTTGTTCCACGGGTTCCGCCGCTGCGGGCTCCCGGCGCTAGCGGCGCAGGTTCCGAATCTCCACTCGCTGGGTCACTTCGAAGGGGAGCACTTCCCGGCGAGCGCGGGTGTACTCGACGATCCCGAGGTTCACAGAGGCCAGTTCCTTGGTGATGTAGCTCATCCTCACCACGTCCGTGGACTGGTTGGTCTGGAACTGATAGCGCACCATCAGCTTGACCGTCTGCGCCGGACCCACGTTGGACCAGTATGACGGGTCGCGATCCGCCAGCGTGATCATCCCGGTGCGATAGTCGATGGTGTACTGTGACGTCTCCAGGTCGGACTGGGCGACGTACCGATCCAGAGTGGCCCCGAGGCCGGTCCACCCGACGCGCCGGAGCGGCTCGATCAACGGCGGGTTGACGGAGGTATCCACCAGTTGCACGACCTCCGTGCCCGGGACGATGAGGGCGTTGCCGGCGAACCTCGCCTGGGCGCGGGCACTCCCGAAGCCGCTGGGGAGGCCGGACGGATCGACGACCTGATCTCCATCCACGAATGCGGTGCTGGGATCATCGGCCAACCACGCCTGGTAATAGCTGGAGACTGTGGCGCTGAAGTTGTCGCGAGTCAGCAGATTGCCGGCGTAGTCGCGCCGTTTGACGGCCATCGAGACCTTGCCGCTGAGCCAGTCGAAGGAAACTAGCCGCTGACGAAGCAGCGGGTTGGCGCTGTCGAACACGGGGGCAAGCACGCCGGTAGTGAGGTTCTTCTCCATCACCTGGATGCGTGGGCCGAGCTGGCCAACGCCGCCGGTGGGCGCGCAGGCCACGGCGTCGGGCAGCGGCCGCGACCGATCATCGACTCGACCCGCCGCGTCGCGGACCCGACTGATAAGGTGGCCGAACTGGGAGGTGTATTCGAATGGAGGCAGATCCGCCGCGGCCGCCTGGCCGAAGTTGCTGAGCTGACCGACGACCCGGTTCGGCTGCAGCACTTCGTCGTCCAGGTTGGTCGGCGTGAACTGGGCCAGCGAATGGGGGACGAACTTGCCGCCGGTTTCCAGCCACCGCACGAGATCCGCCGTCTGCACGTCCATGATCTTCTGCGTGAGGTTGAGCCAGTTCACGCAGTAGGGCTGGCCATTGCCCCCCGGCTGGTTCGCAGCGCGGGTGTCGTAGAAGAAGTTCGGATTCGGGCCGAGGACGCCGTCGGCGTCCACGTCTTCGCCGGCGTCGAGAGTCCCATTGTTGTTGAGATCCTCATCCCAGTTGGCGAAGTTCGGGTCGTTCAGTTCAAACTCGACGCGGAAGAGCGCGTAGGTATTGAGCGTGGGGTTGTCGAGATCGGGATTACCCAGGGCGCCGAAGAGCGCAATGTTCCGGTAGAACGGCGGGCGCGTGTCGCCGACGGTCACCGGCCCCCCGGAAACGGGCATCCGCAACCGGGGATCCTTGAGGGCGACGAAGTAGGCGACCACGCGGCTGTCCGGCTCGAGCGGCACCAGCGGGCGAAGCTCAACCGGGCTGCCGGGATGGCGCGGATGGAAGTCCAGCGCTACGGCATCGTCGTAGGGACGCGGCGGCGGGACCACCAGATCGATATCCTGCGGCGTGACGTACTCGTTGAACTCGGGGCAGAAGTAACGGTGCTTGGGCAATCGGAAGGAGAGCACCGAATTCTGCAGCAGGTAGGCCTCCGGCACGGCGCCGACGTTGGGGATGCCCCGCTGGTTCAGCGTCGTCCAGTTGTTGAAGCCCCAGGCGTAGATCGGGCGCGGGTCGAAGACCTCCATCGCCTGTTCCAACTCGCGGCCGACGCGGCGCTGAGCATTCCGGACGGCGTCGATGCCGTTCACGCGGGCGGTGCCGCGCCCCACCATCTCGATGCTGCGTGAGAGCGGGATGAACAGAATCCCCATCAGGATCACGGTGATCGCCAGGACGACGAGCAGTTCCAGCAGGGTGAAGCCTCGACGGGTCATCCGCCGGCCTCGCCCGAACCGGAAGCTTTCGATGTGGTCTCGCTTCATCCTGGGCCTGTCCTGCTCTTGAGGGAACTCCGGCAAGCACGGTGCTTGCATGGGTTCGTCACTTGCCGCTCGTCAGCACGGTGCTGCGCCGGATGCTCCGCCATCGGTTACCGTCTCGCCACATCACATGCGTCTGGAATGAGGCGCCGCGGACGGCGGTAATCTGGATGCTGGCGGGATCGATGTCCGGATCTGCCGACCGACCCAGCCGCAGCCACCACCTACCGAGCCCCGGGTCTCCCGCAGTGCCCGGTCCGGCAAGCTTGTGCATCTCGCCGATCTCGTTCACCACCTGGTTGCTGACCGTATTGAGGTAGCTGTAGTCCACGGCGACCGTCTTCTCAGCGTCCATATTGTTGAACAGCAGGTAACCGCCAGCCACCGGGAAGTACTGCTGAGCGCCGAGCGTCGGCAACCCCAGCGCACGCACGTAGTTCGAGTACGGCTTGAACGAGGCGACGCCGAAATCGTTGTAGGTGCGGTAGTAGATCCGCACGTGACGGCCGGCGGGGTTCATGTAGCGGGGGCTACCCCCGATCGATGCCGGCGGGCTCCACATGGGGATGTTGTTCGCCGCGTCGTGGCGGAGGTGAATCACCCCGGCGGAGTAGTCGATCGTGCCGTTAGTATCCGAAACACCGGGCAGCGGCGTCGTCCCGGGGCGCTGCAGCGTGCGGCTGTCGATCATCAGTCCGGTTTCGATATCGACGACGACGAGGTCGATGCTGGGGCTGCCGGGCCGCGCCGGCCCAGAGGCACCCGCCGGATAGTTGCGGATCAGGCCCTGGTACTCCAGCCCGGCGGTCACTGAGCCGGAGCCGCTGAGGTTGATGATGTCTTCCACATCCCCCACGCGCTTGATGCGGACCGTGGCGAGCTTGATGGCGTGCATCCGGTTGGGACCGCTGGCGAGGCCGTCGATCACGTCCAGCGGGATCGTTTCGTCCTGCCGCATGATCATCCAGTCGTCCACGTCGTAGTCGACGCGGGCTGTGAGGCCGCGAGCCGACTGGCTGGGCAGCGGGATGGAGGCGCCGAGCGGATTGAACCCGAGCAGCCCGAAGATCGTGTCGTAGACCTTGAATTCGTACGGGTCAGCCCCGAAGGCGGTGGCCAGCGGAATCTGGGTGTAGCGCCGAAAGAGGAAGTCGCTGCCGGGATCCAGTTGCGCCGCCCCGGGGAGAGGGGTGAACGGACAGTTCGGAGGCTGCGGCGTGCCGCCGAACAGGCTGTAGGTGATGCGCTGATTCGGTGTCGCGTTCGAGGCGATGTAGACGCAGTTGTTCGGGGGTGACTGCCCCACGGTGTCCGGCCCGGTGTGGTAGCTGAACTCGATCTTGAAGGTCCGCTCGTAGGGGGCCGAGAGGAAGTAGAGTTCGTTCCTGCTGTAGCTGACCCCGTAGCCGAACACGCCGAGCGCGGTCAGATCGTCCCAGTTGTCGTCCGTCGGTGGGTCCTGGAAGACGACTCGCTGAAGAGGGGTGCCGCTGTGGCAGGAGATGCCGGCGGCGGCCCCGCCCATCGGCTGGGCCGAGTAGATCGGGCTGTAGAGGACGTGGTAGAGCGAGACGGTCTCACCCGTGAGAGCGAAGTTCACGGTCGGCGGCGGCACGCGGAAGCTCTCGCCCTGGACGTAGCGCGCGGCGTTGATGTAGGAGAAGCGCGGATCGTCGGGCAGCGGACCGGAGTAGCCGGCGATGGTGTTGTCGGTGTACGGCCGCGGCACCAGCAGATCGCCGGGGAGGATGCCGAGCCGGATCTGACCGGTGGCGGGATCGATGCCCGAGATCCCCAGCGGCAGGTTCTCCGCGAACTTCCGCGCTGAATCCTCGTTTCGGCGGACAAGGGCGTCCGCCAGGACAGTGTTGGCGCTGTGGTTGATCGCGACGAACCCCTCGGGGAAGAGGCGGACAATGGCGAAAATCCCAAAGATCAGGATCACGAGGACGACGAGGATTTCCGCCAGCGAGAAACCCCGCCGCGTTCTCATCCCAGCTTGTTGGATCAGCCGAAATCGCATCACTCGATCACCTCTCCCGAGGCCGCCCAAAACGGCGGCGGAAACCGCCTATGGCTTGGGAGCGACCTGCCAGGGGTAGAGACCGTCCGGTCCAGGCCACTGGGCCACCTTCTCGGCGGGGATCTGCTGCACCTGTCCGCCGAGGAACCCAACGACTGCCATGCGGCCCTTGCCCACGTTGCCGGCGGCGTCCGCATCGGCGGGGAGCAGGTCCACCACCACGACCGTGTTGTCCGGCGGATTCTTGTAGACGAGCTGGCGGTTGTCGTCCGCGATGCCGGCCGCCCCGACCGTCCACTTGCGGCTGTAATTCAGGTAGAAGGAGCCGAACTTGGAGCGGGGCTTCACCTGCATGTCGTAGCTGTCAAATCGCGGGAAGGAGAGGGTCCGGCCATAGGCGTCGATGGCGGCCGCGCCCGTCATCGGGTTGGTGGGCTGCACCAGGCTGGAGTCGTTCTTCAACTCATTCGGAAGGAAGGGATCGACGAAGATCGACTTGTCCTTCACGTAGTTGGGGAAGAGCCGGGGCTCCAGGGGACCGCCGTCGTAGGAGACGCCGTAGAGGGCATCCGGGAAGACCCCGTGGTCATCCTTGTACATGTGCAGGGCCTGGATGATGGACTTGATGTTGGACGCGCTCTGCCCCATCCGCGCGTTATGCGCCATGCCGCCGAAGACTGGGAAAAGTAGCGCAACGAGGATGGCGATGATCGCGATGACGGTCAGCAACTCGATGAGCGTAAAGCCGCGGCGGACGGCAGGCCTTGGTCGGCGGTTCATAGGTTCTTACTCCGGCTCGGTTTCCTAGTGGCAGACGCCCTGGGTAGAAGCAATGTTCCGGTCCGACGCCGGCCCCACGGGACTGCTGGACGCAAGGAACGCTATCGGATCCGTTCCAGATGGAGGGGCAATTCCCCTCCCCGAATCGCACACTGTGGATGGCGGGCGGCTAATCCCAGAGCAACCCGCGGAGCGCCCCGGAAGAGAGCAGCAGGACAGACCGGCAGTACCACTCCACGATCGGGCGCCCGACGAGCATGGCGACGAAGGTGCCCATCACCAGATATGGGCCAAAGGGAATGAAGCGCGGCCCGGGGTCGCCCTCGGCGAAAAGCTCGTCCATCGCCGGGAGCCACTCTTTGTCGCCCCGGAGCCAGCCGGTGACCCCCACCCGGATGAGCGCCGCGCCAAGCAGGATTCCGGCCATCGCGACGCCGACGGCCAACCCCGGATTCGCTTGTCCCCGGGCGAGTCCAAACCAGATTCCACCCAGAATCGCCCACGTCCCCATCACGGTGACCAGCCGCCCCCAGCGGCTGGGGCCGGGGAGGATCGGGATGCCGCCCGCCTCCGTCTCAGGCTCGTCGTGCGTGGCGCCCGCCGGGCCCCCGTCCTTTGCTTCAAAGCCCGCTGTTTCGGTGGTCGCTGCTTCGGCGGTCGCTGTTTCGGCGGTCGGGGACGGGGAGGCCGTGGATTGGGCTGCCTCCGAGGTGGCCGCCCAGGGCGTCAGCTCAGGCTCGAGAGCCTCCCCCTGCCGGGTATCGGGCGCGCCCTCCGGCGGCAGGCTCTCCGCCGGCCCGGGGGCGGTTGCCAGGGCTGCGGCGTGCTCGGCCCGGTAGGCGATGATCAGACCCGCCAGTCCGCCGACGGTCCCCAGCGCCACGGCGACGAGAAACGCCAGCAGCAGGAGCGGCCACGGGGTGAGGAAGGCGCCCATCGCCGCCATGAGGAGCGAATCGCCGGCTCCCATGGCTTCCTTCCCGATGAGGGCGGTGGTCAGTGTGGCGAATTGCCAGAGCAGGTAGAACCCGAGCAACCCCATCCAGATCGAGACCGGGATCGGCGCGGACCAGGGCGACCCCGGGATCGGCTGCCAGAGCGGGTGATGCCCTCGACTGATGAGAAAGATGTCCCTGCCCACGGCCGCGAGGAAGGCGATGAGGACGATCAGGTCGGGAATCTGGTAGTGCTCCAGATCAATGAAGAAGACCGCGATGAGCGCGGCCGCGAAGGCACACCCCAGGAAGGGAGACCAGGTGCGCTCCAGGTCACCGAACTGATCCGGGGCAAACATGCCGTAGCGCACGTAGATCAGCGCGAAGATGGCGGCGGTAAAGAACTCCACCCAGAAGTAGCGCCAGGAGAACTTCTCACCGCAATAGCGGCAGCGGCTCCGGTACCAGAGCTGGCTCACGAGCGGGATCATGTCCGGCAGAAAACTCAGCCGGTGACCGCAGGCGGGGCAATGCGAAGGCGGATCGGAGAGGGACGCGCCTCGGGGCAATCGCCAGATGCAGACGTTGAGAAAGCTTCCGACGATTGCCCCGAACACGAACGCCGTGAATGTCCAATAGGCGGACCAGAAGTCCAAAGAGGATGGCCTTCCCGCCTATTCGGACGTAGTAGCGCCGCCGCTCTTCGTGTCCGAGTCGCCACCAGAGAGCGATTGGATGATCGTGACCATCGGCATGAACATGGCGACGACGATGAAGCCGACGCACCCGCCGAGGAACACGATCATCACCGGCTCGATGGCGGCGGTGAGACTCTCCAGCGCGGCTTCGACTTCACTCTCGTAGAACTCCGCCACCTTGGTGAGCATCGAGTCGAGGGCACCGGACTCCTCGCCGATGCTGATCATCTGGACGACCATCGGCGGGAAGAGACGACTCCGCCGCAGCGGCTCGCCGATCCGTTCTCCTTCTCGGATGCGGGCTCGACCATTCATGATCGCCTCGGAGAGGATCTCATTGTCGACCGTGCCGGCAACGGTTTCCATCGCCTGGAGGATCGGGACGCCGGAGACGAGCAGGGTGCTGAGCGTCCGGGCGAACCGGGCGACAGCGATCTTGTGGTTGAGCGGACCGAAGACCGGCACCTTGAGCTTGAAACGGTCGTAGAGCCGCTTGCCGAACTTCGTGCGCACGAACATCTTGAACGCGAAGACGAGGATTACGATGACGATGGCGGTGATGACCTGTCTCCAGGGGGCGCCCTTGATCAGGAAGTCGCTGAAGTTCTTCAGGATGACCGTCATGATCGGGAACTTGTCGTCGGTGATCCCAAGTTCGCGGAACAGCTTGAAGAACCCGGGGACGATGAAGGTGCAGAGACCAAGCACGATCGCGACGGCCACCACAAACACGATGGTGGGATAGGTCATCGCAGACTTGACCTTGCGGCGCAGGTAGACGTCCTTCTCCAGGAAGAAGGAGAGGCGCTGCAGGGATTCTTCCAGCACGCCGCCGACCTCGCCCGCGCGGACCAACCCGATGAAGAGGTTGCTGAAGACCCGAGGATACTTGCTCATCGACTTGGAGAGCGAGTTTCCGGCCTCGACCTCGGCCTGGATGTCCGCAGTGATGCGGCGGAGGCGGGTGCTCTGACACTGCTCCTGGAGGACCGAGAGGCAGCGGACGAGCGAAACACCCGCGTCGATCATGGTCGAGAACTGGCGGCAGTAGATGGAGAGCTCGGTGAGCTTCACCGTGCCGCGGATGGGTGCCTGCTGGCCGGCTTTCTTGGCTGCTTTGGCCTGCTTGACCTTGACGACCTGGTATCCCTGGTCCCGCAGGGCGCGGACGGCGGCGGACTGATTCTCCGCCTCCTTGACCTGAGTAACGATTTTCCCCGACTGGTCCTTCAGGGTGAACTGGAATGTGGGCACGTTGGGCTCCTTGTGGGCCGAACCGGGAGGGAGATGCCTGTAGGGTTTATGACGACGGCCTTGCGCCGCCTGTTCCGCCGCCGGACGGGCCCATGCCCGTGCCTGCTGTCGCGCCACCGCTGATCATCTTCTTCAACTCTTCCGGCTGCATCGCTCGGGTGATCGCATCGTCGTAGGTGATCTGGCCCTTCGCGTACATGTCGCGCAGACACTGATCCATCGTCTGCATCCCGAGCTGGTTGCTGATCTGGATCATCGAGTTGATCTGGTGCGACTTGCCTTCGCGGATGAGGTTCCGGATGGCGGGCGAGGCGAGCATGATCTCGAGGGCGCAGATGCGTCCCGGCTGATTGGCCCGCCGCAGGAGTTGCTGCACCACCACGCCTTCCAGGTTGTTGGAGAGCTGAATGCGGATTTGCTCCTGCTGGCCCGGAGGGAAGACGTCGACGATGCGGTCGACCGTCTGGGATGCGCTGTTGGTGTGGAGCGTAGCGAAGACGAGGTGGCCCGTTTCCGCCGCGGTCACGGCCAGTTGCATGGTCTCGTGATCGCGCATCTCGCCCACCAGGATCACGTCCGGGTCTTCGCGGAGGGCGCTCTTGAGCGCCGCGGCGAAGCTTTTCGTGTCCATTCCCAGTTCGCGCTGGGCGACCACGCTGTACTTGTGCGGGTGAACAAACTCGATCGGGTCCTCAATGGTGAGGATGTGCTCGCTGCGTGCGGAGTTGATCTCATTGACCATGGCGGCAAGGCTGGTGGACTTGCCGGACCCGGTCGGACCGCAGACGAGGATCAGGCCGCGAGGCTTGTCGCACAGCACCTTCAGCGAACTTGGCAGGCCGAGATCTTCGAGTGTGGGGACCACCTGGGGGATGCGCCGCAGGGCTCCGGCAAGGTTGCCGCGCTCGCGGAAAACGTTGACCCGGAAGCGGGCGACGCGCGGCACCTGGTAGGACAGGTCCAGTTCCAGGGTGCTCTCAAACTTCTGAATCTGCTCGTCCGAGAGGATGTCGTACATCATCCGCTGCGAGTCCTGGGGCGTCACCCGCTCGTAAGGGGCCGGGCGGAGGTGCCCGTCGACACGGATGACGGGGGGCACACCCACGGTCATGTGCAGGTCCGAGCCCTGCCACTCCACAACGAGCCGGAGCAGGTCGTCGATGTGCGCCTCGTCGAGAGGCAGCGTGCGCGGTCCCCTCGCGGGGGGAGTTTGGCCGGGGGTCTGTTCGGACACGTTAGTCCCTTTCGGATTTGGAGACGGCTGCTGCTGAGTCCCGGTGCATGCTTGGCTAGTGACCGGCGGTGAAGACGACGCGCTGGATTTCCTCGGAGGTGGTGATGCCTGCCTGAACCTTGCGGAGGCCGTCTTCCTTGAGCGTTTTCATCCCGATGGCCATGGCGGCGTGCCGGACCTCGGTCACAGGCGCCCGCCGAACGATCAGGTCGGAAATCTCTTCGTTGACGAGCATCAGTTCGTAGATGCCGATGCGACCCTTGTAGCCAGTGTTGCGGCAGTTGTCGCAGCCGCGGCCGCGGTGGAGGGTGACCGAGGCAGAGTCACTCTTGAAGCCGAGCGCCATCAACACTTCAGTGTCGCCTTCGTATTGCTCTTTGCACGCCTCGCAGATGCGGCGGCCGAGCCGCTGGGCAAGCGCGCCGACGAGGGTCGCGGACACAAGGAACGGCTCCACACCCATGTCGACGAGACGGGTGACGCTGGAGGGAGCGTCGTTGGTGTGGAGGGTGGAGAGCACGAGGTGGCCCGTGAGGGACGCCTGGATGGCCATTTCCGCCGTTTCCAGGTCGCGGATCTCTCCGACCATGATGATGTCCGGGTCCTGGCGCATGAAGGAGCGCAGGGCGGTGGCGAAGGTAAGCCCTGCCTTGCGGTGGACGGCCACCTGACTCACACCCGGGAGCTGGTACTCAACCGGGTCCTCAACGGTCATGATGTTCCGCTCCACGGAGTTGATCCGGTGGAGGGCAGAGTAGAGGGTCGTGGTCTTGCCGGCCCCGGTGGGGCCGGTGGTGAGGAACATCCCGTTGGGCTGGGTGATCAGCCGCTCAAGCTGGCTCAGGGTGTCTGGGAAGAAACCGAGCCGGTTGAGGCCGATCATGACGGAACCCTTGTCGAGAATTCGCATCACGATCTTCTCCCCGTTCAGAGTGGGGAGGCAGCTCACGCGGAGGTCGTAATCCTTGCCCTGATAGTTGATTCCGATGCGGCCGTCCTGGGGGACGCGGCGCTCGGCGATGTTCATCTCGGACATGATCTTGTAGCGCGAGATGAGCGGCGGGTGGATATGCCGCGGCATCTGCATCACTTCGTGGAGCACGCCGTCGATGCGGTAGCGGACCCGGACGTGGCGGGCACCGGGCTCGACGTGGATGTCCGAGGCGCCGAGCTTCACCGCCTCCTGGATGAGGGAGTGGGCAATCCGGATGATCGGACCCTGCACGGTCTCGTCCAGGTCGCCCGCGTCGTCGTCCGCGATCTCGGTGGAGCCGCCGTAGTCCTTCACGAGGTCGCTGATGCCCGACATACCGATGCTGGGGCCGGTGTCCGTGCTGTTCGGATTCGTGAGGGCGCCGTTGGTGGCGGATTCCCCGTAGAACTTCTTGATGGCGTCTTCCACCTGCGTCGTGCGGGCGAGCACCGGCATGATCTTGATGCGGGCGGCTGCCTGCACCGCGTCGATCGCCATCACGTTGGAGGGATCCGTCATGGCGACGACCAGCACGTCCGAGCCAGCGGAGACGGTGCGGGTGATGGGCATCACCTTGTGCCGCTGGGCGACGGCGGCGGGGACAAGACTGATGGCGCTCGGTTCCGGCGGCCGCTGATGCAGGTCGATCGCCTTCATGTTGTGCAGGTGGGCGCGAGCCTGCAGAACCCGAAGGGGGTCCACACTGAATTCAGTTTCGAGGACGTCTTCCAGAAGCAGATTCCTGGAAGCCGCGACCTCTCGCGCCTGGTCGAGCTGATCCTGGGTAATGATCTTCCCCTGGACGAGCACGTCCCCGGCATCTCTACGTATCTGGGCCATGGTTCACCGCACCATTCCTGTTTGCCGCTCGCCCGCGCGCAGCATCAGCATCGTTCCACACGCCTATGCGGGTTCCCCTCCCAGGGAACGCCGTAAAAGATGCAGCATCGTGGTGACGGGCGCCGATTGGCCCGTCCAGAGTTCCAGTGATAACGCCCCCTGGTGCGCCAGCATCCCGGCACCATTGGCCGCGCGGACCCCGCGCGCTCGGGCATCCCGAAGCAGTGGGGTCTCCCAGGGGTTATAAACCAAGTCGTACACAAACATCCCGGAATGGAGGCAGTGGGGCGGAATCGGAGAGGCAGGTAGCGGGTCGGCGGCACGCTGCATGCCGACCGATGTGGTATTCACCACGATTTCGGCAGCCAGGGCCGCTCTCTCCAGACTATCCGTCGAGTCGTCCACCACTCTCACTCGCAATCGAAGTCTTGCCCAGATGGCATCGGCGAGAGCCGCAGCCCTGGCCGCGGTCCGGTTGCAGAGGGTGACCTCCGCCCCGGCTCGAACCAGCGCGGTCACTACGGCCCGCGCGGATCCGCCCGCACCCAGCACGAGCACCCGCCGACCACGTGGGTCGACGTCTTCATCCGCCAGTGCGCGGAGGAAGCCGCGGCCATCGGTGTTGTGCCCGATGATCCGCCTCTCATCTCCCTCCCCGACGAAAACTAGTGTATTGACCGCCCCCATCACCTCCGCCTCGGGATCCAGGGCGTCGACGAGCCCTAACAGGGCTTCCTTGTGAGGGATGGTGCAGTTGGCCCCTGCGATCCCGAGCGCCCGCAGACCACGCACCGCATCCGCCAATCCATCGGGAAGCACATCGAAGGCCACGTACACTCCGTGAATCCCCATCTGCGCCAGAGCGGCGTTTTGCATTGCGGGCGAAAGCGAATGCTTGATGGGATGTCCCAGGACGCAGTAGACCCTCGCCGGCCCGGCTTCCCTCATGGAGAACTCCCCCGACATTTCGACGGCAACCGGGCCCACTGCTTGGACGAACCTTTGGGGCGGCGTGTTCCATCCTTCGGTTGAGGGGATCGGGTTTTTCTCATGCCCGGTTCTTGTTTTGTTCGCCCTGTAACCAGCAGGTGCGACACCGCGCCTCGTACTCTTCGGTGGTGCCGACAAGGACCTGCGCCACCTCCTGACCGGGCTTGCGAAAACTCTTCGTTGCCGGCTCGCCGCACGCGATGCACACCGCGGAGACCAATAACAGGTCATCCGCTCGGGCGAGCAACTCGGGCATGCAGCCGAACGGCTTGCCGTACGAATCCTGATTCAGCCCCGCCAGGATCACGCGCTTGCCCTGCCCCGCGAGCTGCTCCACGACGTCGATCAGCTCCGGTCCGAAGAACTGGGCCTCGTCGATGCCGATCACCGCGGCGGCGCGGGCGTGCCAGGAGTGCCGAATCTCGGCTGCGGTGGAGACCGCCATCGCGCCGGCGCGCCGATCCTCGTGCGTGGCAATGGCGTCGTCGGAGTAACGCACATCGGCCGAGTGCTTGAAGGCCGCGGTCCGCTTCCGAGCGATCTGCGCGAGGCGGATCCGCCGCAGCAGTTCGGTCGACTTGCCGCTGAACATCGGCCCGGTGATCACTTCAATACGTCCAGCCAATGGCCTCACCGACCGCGCGGGTCGACGACGCGCGACGGGTGCAGGTTCCCGACCGGGCTCCGGCTCTCCTGCCTGGGAGGACCTCAGGCCGGTTGGAACGCGTCTTCCAGAGTCGGGACGAGCTCCTTCTTGCGAGAGAGGACGTCGCCGAGTTCCCACTCGTTCTCGTGCCGGAGCGGATAGGGGATCGCGGCCAGCGCGGCGCGTACGCCGCGCGCCAACAGCAGGCTGGAGCCGCGCACCACGTCCGTCACCATCAGGCAGACCAAATCGAGCGCCTCGGAGCGCATGGTCTCGTCCATGGCCACGAGCAGGTCGTCTCGAGCCTCGTTAAGGTCCTGAAAACCGCCCACCTCCACCTGGGAAATGCTGACGTTGAATCCGCCCATGGTGTAGGCCTTGCGGTCGGCGTCGAGGATCTCCCGACCGCCCCGCCCGACCAACCCCGGCGCCGCCATCAGCAGTTCCCGCCCGTAGGTTGTCACGTCCACCCCGGCCAACTCCGCCAGCCAGGCCGCGGCCGCCTCGTCGCGGCATGTCGCGGTGGGGGATCGGAAGACCAGGGTGTCGGACAGGATTCCGCTGAGCAGCATCCCGGCGAGGCCGACCGCGCAGTCGAGCCCCGCAGCCCGAATCCGCTCGGAGACGAGGGTGGAGGTGCTGCCGACGGGGTCGATGACGAAGGGGATCGGCGTGGGCGTGTGCGCGTTGCCGAGACGATGGTGGTCGAGCACGGCGACGATTTCCGCCTCCTCGGCACCCGGCACGGCCTGGGCGAGTTCGTTGTGATCGACGAGCACCAGACGGGCCCGCGGCGGATCCAACACGTCCGCCCGGCTGATGACCCCCCGGTACTTCCCGGAGCTGTCGGCCACCATGAAGTCGTCGGCGCTGGTTCGCAGCAGGCCGAAGCGGTGGTCGCGCACCCTTTCCACATCCACGTAGACGGCGGCGGGCTCGGCCGCCTCGCCACAGGCACGGCTCAGGGCGATGGCGAAGCCGGAAGTGTCGCCCAGCGCTGCCGCCAGGACGCGCGGGGTGATCAGGCCCAGAGGCCCGCCGGCCTCATCGACGATCGGCACCACGCGTTCGCCCGCCCCCAGGCGCGGCAGTACCGTGGCGACCGGCTGGTTGCGATCTACGGGCGTTAGCGCCCTGGCGGCGTGGCCGAACGTCGCCGCAACACTGCTGACCAGTGCCGGCGTCTCCACGCCGAAGCGGCGCAGGGCGAAGCGAGTCTGCTCGGTCGGGTGGCCGCAGCGGGCCGCGACGGCCTCCGGTCGATCGGTCGATCGCAGATACCAGGCGTACCCAATGGCCGCGGCGATGGCATCAGTATCCGGTCGCTGATGCCCGATCACGTAGAGCTTGTTGACTTCCCACTCAGCCAAGAGTGCGCCTCCGGAGAAGCATACTCGTACTGTCTCGGATCCGGCGGGTCACTCTCGCTCGAAAGATCCCTTCCAGGGGGAGGCCGCCGCGCGTCGGGCCTCGAGCAGGGGGAGTTCCTTGGCGTCGATCCAGAGCGAGCGGCACGCGTCACAGGTGTCGACGATCAGGTCCCGGTCACCCCCATGGGCCGTCGCATGCATGCGCCCGGAGCAGCGGGGGCAGCGGAGATCGCCCTGCCGCGGCGGGTTGAGACCCATCGGCAGTCGTGAAACGAGGCGTTCGTACTGCTCGTCGGTGAGTTGCAGGAGCGCGCCGAGCTCCCCCCGCTCCAGAAAGACGCCGCCGCAGCGCAGGCATCCATCCAGCGTCACGCGCTCCGCCGCAAGCGGTTGCATCGGCAGTTCGCAAACCGGGCAGTTGGGCGCGCTGTTGCCCGCGGTCAGCGCCTCGCCACAGGCCCAGCAGGTAACCGCTTCGACGGCGTTGGGCTGACCGCAGGCGGAGCATGGCCGGCTCGCGAGGACTGCCGCCGCGGCGTGCGCGGAGGTCGCCGAGGGCGGCGCGTTCCCCGGCAGGTGCGTCGCAATGCGCGCGAGTTCGCCGTCATCGAACCAGATTCCCTTGCACGCCGGGCAGCCGTCCAGCCGGACTTCGGGTGCCCACGGGTAGGCGAACGGACGCAGCCCGACCCCGCACTCCGGGCAGTTCCGGTCCGCGTGCAGGTGCACGGCGTGACCAGGCCGCGACTCCGCGGCGTGCTCGACGGCGGTCAGCGCCCGCCCGCCCGCCCGAGCGAGTGCGTTCATCTCTCCGGCATCGAACCATACCCCCGCGCACTCGGGACAGCGGTCGACAGTGACGGAGCCGACCTTCAGTGGCGCCAACCCCGTCAGGCAGACTGGACAGTTTCTCGGCATCATCGTTCCAACTCCGTCCGCCTAGCGGATAAAGCGCCCCAACAGTTCCGGCAGCACCCGGCCGAGCAGCATGCCCGCGGCCAACCCCACCACGCACGCCGTGATCGCCCAGCGGCGCGCCCGCACGGACCACTCCTCACTGAGCCGCGCCACTTCCGAACCAGGCTCCACATGTTTCGCCAGCAGACGGAGCTTGGAGAGCGGCAGTTTCTCCTCAGTGCCGAAGCCGTAGAGGACGGTCACCTTCGCGCTCGCCTCGTCGTAGGACTTCACCTCGCCGTTGGCCCAACCCCAATCCTTGGCTTCGCCTTGCAACCTTCGGCCGGGGACGATGTCCAGGGGCCGAACCTCGGCGGCGGCGCAGCTCCTGGTGCCGCCTTTCAGGAACTTCACATCCACCGTGTGGTCCTGAATCGCCTCGATGCGCCCGGGATAGTAATGCCCATCGGTGGATCTGGCGAAGACGGACTCTCCTACCGCCAGTTTCTGACCGGCGAAGTGGCCGCGCTCGGCCAGCGCCTGGATCATCGCATCGCGGGGTACGCCGAGTTCCTCGGCCATGTCCAGGCAATCCCGCAGGGCCAGCAAATCTCCGCCTTCGCTCGAGCTCTCCACGATCTCCCGGGCGCGCTGGATCGTCTGCGCCACGTCTTCCTGAGTGAGGCGAACACCGGCCATCTGGTCAATCCTCGGTGGGGACGATGTGGACCTTGATGAGGTTGGTGTGGCCCGGGGCACCGACTGCCGCCCCGAGGGTGAGGACGACACAGTCGCCGGGCTGCACCCAGCCCGCTTGCCTCGCCGAGCGAACCACAGTCAGGGCTTCTTCGTCCGTGTTGCGGCTCGGCGCCACCAGCATCGGGCGCACGCCCCAATAGAGAGGGAGGCGTTGATAGGTGGCGGGGATGGCAGTGGCGGCGATGATGGGGGTGCGCGGACGGAGGCGGGAAACCTGGCGGGCGGTGTGTCCCGAGCTGGTGGCGCAGATGATGGCGGCGGCCTTCAGGTCGCGCGCGATTTCCACGACGCCCTGGCTGATCGCCTCGGTGATTGAGTCGGTCCGCAGCGCCAGCGCCTCCGCGTGAAGCCGCTCGTAGTCGAGGTTGTTTTCCGTATAGTCGGCGATGGCTGCCATCGTGCGGACCGTCTCGATGGGGTAGTCCCCGGCGGCGGACTCGGCGGAGAGCATCACCGCGCTGGTGCCGTCGAAGATGGCGTTGGCCACGTCGGACACCTCGGCTCGCGTCGGCCGGGGTGATCGGGTCATGGACTCCAGCATCTGGGTGGCGGTGATCACCGGCTTGCCATGTTTACGGGCGCAGCGGATCAGCTCCTTCTGAATCACCGGCACCTGGACGAGGGGCATCTCCACGCCAAGGTCGCCGCGCGCCACCATGATCCCGTCGGCCGCCTGCGTCACTTTGTCCATGTCCGCCACGGCCTCCGGCTGCTCAATCTTGGCGATGATCTGCGCTGGAGAACCCGTGCGCAAGATCGCCTCCCTGACCGGACGCAGATCCGCTGCCTGGCGGACGAAGCTGACCGCGACGAAATCGACCCCGAGGGCCAACCCGGCTTCCAGGTCATCAAAATCCTTGGCCGTGAGTGTGGGGATGTCGAAGGGGACATCCGGGGCGCTGATTCCTTTCCTCCCCCGTAGGATACCGCCGTGGATGATCTCGCAGCGAAGGCCGGCATCGGTGCGGGCGTCCACGCGCAGATCGATCATCCCGTCATCGAGGAAGACGTGATGGCCCGGCCGCAGCGCCTTCATGAGCTCGGGGATGGGAAGGGGAATCACCGTGACCGGATCAGCGATGTGGGGTCCCGGTGAGAGGAGACAACTCTCGCCGGGCCGCAACGTCACTCCACCATCGGGAAGCTCGCCGATGCGCAGTTTGGGGCCGCAGAGATCCTGGAGAATCGCGATGGGACGGCCTATCTCTCGCTGCACCTCGCGCACGATTCCCAGTCGTTCAGCGTGCCACGCATGGGTGCCGTGAGAAAAATTGAGCCGAGCGACGTCCATTCCGGCGCGGACGAGCCCCCGTATTACCTCGCGAGTCTCGGAGGCGGGGCCGAGGGTGCAGACGATCTTGGTCCGGCGCATCACACGTTCTTCACTCCCCATCGGCTACGGCTCCCTGGCCTTCCTACCACAGCCCACCTCCCCTCGCCCACTCGGATTCAGGAGCATCCGTCCAGCACCGCGAGCGCGTCCGCAACCGAGACCGAGCGAGGGTTGGCGCGGGTGCTGCCGCTTGGCATCGTCTCCTGCGCAACCCACTCGCGATCCTCGCGTCGAAAACCCACTCCCCGCAGCAGAGGCGGGATGTTGAAGCGGTGCAGCATTGACTCCACGTGCTTGATGAGGGCATCGACGGCAACCGCCTCTTCCCCGCCGGGTTCCACCAACCGCAACCCCACGGCAAGTCGAGCGTATCGGGGCCCGGAAACGACCCGGTTGAAACGCATGACGGGCGGCATGAGCAGCCCGCACAGCAGGCCGTGCGCGGCTCCGGTCACCGCGCCGAGTGGGTGCGCCAGACCGTGGACCAATCCCAGCCGGCTGGTGTTCAGGGCCATACCCGCCAGCATGCTGCCGAGCGCCATGGCTTCCCGAGCCTCGCGTGAGGCCGGCTCTGCAACCGCTCGCTCCAGGGCGCCGGCCGTCAGGAGGGCGGCCTGGAAGGCCAGGGCGTCCGTCATCGGATTGGCGCCGTTGGAGGTGTAGCTCTCCACAGCCTGGACGAAGGCGTCCATGCCGGAGGCGGCCGTGACTCCGGCCGGACAACTCACCGTCAGCTCTGGATCGACAATCGCCACGGCAGGCATCATGCCGGGTCCACGGATGCTGGCTTTCCGGCGATTCGCATGGTCCACGAGCACGGTGACCCAGGTGACTTCGCTGCCCGTTCCGGAGGTGGTCGGCAGGAGCAAGATCGGACGACCCGACGCCGGCACGGGGCGGCCGGCGAAGTAGTCGACCGCCGAGGCTCCCGTGCCGGCCAGCGCCGCGGCCGCCTTGGCAATGTCCAGGACGCTGCCTCCTCCGATCCCGGCGACGACGTCTGCCTCACCCACGGCGTCCATGGCTCGCTGGAGCACGTCGAGATCCGGCTCCGGCGGGACCCCTTCAAACGTCGTGACGCGAATCCCGGCCCGCTCCAGAGCATCGACGATCGGCGGGAGGGCACCGGTCGCCCGCAGCGACCGGCCGCAGCACAGCCAGAGCCGCTTCCCGAAACGAGCGACCTCTGCCGGAAGCCTGGCGCGGCTCCCCCATCCGAAGTGAATGGTCGGGGGTGTCTGGAAGGTAAAGTCCATCATGTGGGGCGGGCGTGGGAGCAGGGGGGCCCCGGCATGCGCCGGATGCCGTTCATGATACGTCTATGCAACAGGTGGGCCGGCAAGAATGGGCCCATGGGGATGGCTGATTGAAGAAGCGACGGGTGATCCTGGGTCTGGTGCTGCTCGTGGTGCTGGCGCTGATCGCCGGGACCAGGGTGCGGGTCGGAGACGCTGATCTGGGACTGGTCGCGGTGCTGCTGCTGGCCTCCGTGGGGAAGCGGCTGGCGCCGATGTGGGGTGCCCTCAATCTGATTCTCGGCGTAGCGGCATTCGCGGCAGGGGCCGCGATGGTGCGGGACCCCCAGCGGGAGGAGGCCGCAGCAGTTCGCCCCCCAGGGCAGCGCCGGGCACTGCGGGCGACACTGGCGCTCAGCCTGTCGCTCTTCGCTCTGCTCCAGGGCCTCATGTTCGCGTACCGCTCGGTGGAGCAGACGCTGCGGGGTCAACGCGAAATCACCTCGGAAATGACCTTCCTCATCGGTAGGCAGTTCATGGCGAGCGCAGTCCGCGGACTGGACGATGAGGCCTACAGCCTCATGTCCGGACCAGCGCGGAAGTCGATCACCGCGGCCGGCCTGAGCGCCGAATTGAAGCTGTGGCGGGACGGGATAGGGCAGATCAAGGAGATGAGTCCGCAGGGGGTGGCGTTCGGCCTGGGGTCGGACGGGGGCTACACGACGGTCGCCTACAAGGTGGAGGGAACCCGGGGCTCTGGACAGGTCCTGCTGCTCATGGTGCGGGAGGGCGAGAACTGGAGTGTCTCGCGGTTCGTGCAGCGGACGGGTCCACCGTCGCCGAAGCCTCCCCCGGGCGGGGGGCCGATCGATGCTGGTCCCGTACGGGCGCCCGGGCGATAAGCAGCCCATTCTCATCCACTGCTAGAGTCCAGTCGGGCGGCAAGGCGTGACGCCGGAGGACGGCCGCCATGGCGCGGGCCTCATCCAACAGAGGTTCCTGAATGAACAGCACGACCGCGTCCGGACGATAGCGGCCGACAAAACGGCGGAACTGGGCGGTATCGGCGGTGCGCGGCAGCATCACGGCCGAGACGCCCGTAAGCAGGTTGAGCGCGCCTGGCCGGTCGGAGGCGATCAGGCGCGCCCCACGCACCGCGTCCGCCGCCTGATGGAGTCGGCGTCGGTCGGCGGCGCGATCGCTCTGTGTGCCCACCTCGGTCCAGTAGAGCCAGGCCAGACCACCGATGAGATACGCGAGGGCGGTGGTTGCCGACAGACCACGAAGCAATCCGGCCCAGCGGCCCCCGCGCAAGCGGGCCAGTGACAACCATGCCGAGAGCGGGAACAGGATAAGGATGAAGTAGCGAGTGCTGCCCCAGGCCGACCAGGTGACCGTGTGCAAGAGGAGAGTGAGCGTCACAAGCGCCAGCATCGGGCGCCGACGGCCCAGGCCAAGTCGCCGGGGTTGCGGGGGGCCGCCCGGCGCCAGCGCCAGGGGCACCAGGGGCGCCAGTGGCCAGACGATGCTCTGCAGGTGCTGCCAGAGTTGACGCAAGATCAGCGGCACGACGCCGGGACCAATCTCCCGCAGGAATGTCAGGGGCGTCGCTCGCGCGGCTTCAAACCCGTGATAGGTGACGGCGTAGTAGTCGCGCACCGCAAAGGCGTAGCCGAGGCTGGAGTGCACCGGACTGCCGTACTTCGCCGCCAGCACTAGGTGGTAGGGAGCGATGACAGCCAACGCCGGTGCCAACACCTGCCACCCCCGCGAGAGGAGCGCCGTACGTGGGAGGTCCAGCAGCACCGCCGCAAGCAGGAGCGCACCGGTCGGACGGTTGAGAATCCCGAGCCCGATCAGCAAGCCGGTGAACTGGCGCCAGCGTCGGGCAGCCGGCCCTGATCCACGTCGTCCCCGCATCCATGTGCTGAGGGCGGCGAATGCCAGCAGCAGGCTGAGCGACTCAGTCATAGGCTGCGCCGTCCAGTAGACGGTATAGGGAAGCAGGAACCCGTACCCGGTCAGCAGCAGCGCCCGACGCCTGCCGACCATCCGCGCCAGCACGCCGCCCGCCAGTACTACAGCCAGTGCCGAAATCACCACGCATCCGAGGCGAACCGCCTCCGCCCGCCCCGCCCCCACGGCCAGGCACGCCGCCGCGAGAAGCGGAAAGAGCGGAGGGCGGTCCTCCCACGCCTCGTGCTGGACGGCAGCGTCGGTCCAGAAGTGGTACTTCAGGTCCGTTTCGTATCCACCGCGCAGGGCGATTCCGCGGGCGATGGCGAGATACTCCGCCCCATCGTTACGGACGCCCGCCGAGTCCCACACCAGGGGGAGGCGAACCAGCAGATTGAGCAGCGCCAGGATCCAGAGGGATCGGCGGAAGACGGCGGCCGAGACCGGGGCGAGGGGAGTCATCCGGGTGGTGGAATTCGCTCGAGAGACCACTCGAAGATCCGACAATCGTCCTTGGTGTGGAGAGACGGCACGGATCCCGCCGTCTTCAAAGAGGGTTGGGGACCCCGGCGGCCCAACCTATACTAGTTGAGGATCGGCTCACGGGCTGGTCCGATGCGCATCTTTCGGAGCCGTTGCTATGAATCGTCGCCACTTCCTTCTCCAGACTGTGCCTTCCGCCGCGGTTGTGACCGCTCTGGCGGTGCAGCCCGCCGCAGCACTCGGCGTCCCCATCCCCCGCTTCTACGAAGGTTCGGCCGAAGTGGACGAGGGAACTGAGTCGATTTGGCTGGCCACCTACCAGAAGGAGCTGTTCGGCTGGATCGGCACCGAGGAAGATCTGCTCAATGGCGATGGCGGCTGGCGCGTCTACGGGAAGGTCCGGCGCGGCAAGGTCAAGGGGAGCCTGTTCGACAGCAACAACCAGGTGGTGGGAATCTTGAACACGGTGATCGACCCCACAACGCTGAGTGTGACCTACCAGTTTACGGGCGAGGATCCGATCACTGCTGACTGTGAGAAAGTCGGCCGGGATGACACCGCCGCGACCGAGATCGCCGCAAACTACTCGGTCGCGGACATCGCACCCCCGGCCTCGGGATCCGTGAGCCTGAACCGCTTCTCGCGCACCTTCAATCTGGCCGGCCGAGCCCGGACGCGATTCTCGGTGGTCAACATCATCCAGATCGACGGCAAGTGGATCGTGGGCCGTGCTCGAGCGTCCAGAGCTGGCCCGTCTCCGGATGCAGGAACGCGCCCTGC
>CAZSRZ010000038.1:0-10016 GCA_964609085.1 uncultured bacterium
CCGGAAGCCGGAAGCCGGCGTGACGCCAGCGTTCCCGGGGGGTCCCAGGCCGGCGTGACGCCAGCGTTCCCGGGGATTGCTCAGGCCGGCGAGACGCCAGCGTTCCCAGGGGGTTGCAGACGCCGGCGAGGCGTCCTTGGGATGGCTACGGCCCGGCGGGCAGGTCGGTCTGTCGTTCTGGGGGGAAACGCTGCAGGAGCCGCTCGCGGGAGGCCCAGACGTGGCGGGCTACCAGCGGGTTGCGGCTCTGTTCCACGCGATCGCGGCCATTGGGGTGGTCCCGCGCCAGCAGCAGGCTCTGCCACCAGGTGAACCAGCGTCCTTCCAGCCAGCTCGCCGGTGGATGCACCTCAAACCCGTAGCGCTGCGTCCCACGGTGGAACAGCGTGAGCGCGTGCACGGCGCGGACGTCTTCCAGCTCGGGGTTGGACCGGAGCGCCTCGGCCAGGCGCGGCAGATCTCGGTCGGCCAGCATCAGGATGCCGAGCCCCATCCGCCGGGAGTCCCCGCCCTCTCCCAGCGGCAATAGTGCCTCGCGACGAAAGTGGAGCTCCATCACCCGATCGCCGGGCCGGATCTCCGTTTCCGCCAACTTCACGGTGGCACCGGCGTGGGTGTAGAGGTTGTACGCGAAGAGGATGGTGGGGTCCGCAGTCAACGGCACCACGGCCAGCCGCCGGGCGAACCAAGCCTCGATCCACCGCCAGTACCAGGGCAGGGCGGGCCGACCGGTTTCGACCGCATCCCCGCTCACGGGCGACTCTGCCAACCGGCCGACCGGTGGGCAACCACCCTACTGCCAGGGGAGCACTCCCCCGATACTCTGGTGTGCGTCCGCGATCTTGCGGCACCCGTTCCAGACCGCCGCCCATGTTCTTTCTGCGCACCCTGATGCTGGTCGATGACCAGGTGGCCGACCGCATGGCACTGACCGAGGCGGTTCGAAATACAGGCTATCAGGTGGTCGCTCAGATCAACAACACGGACGAGGCTCTCGATAAAGTGGAGCACGTTCGGCCTGACGCAGTGATCATGGACGTCACCCTGCCCGGCTATCTGGACTCGCTGGTGGCGATCCAGCGGATGCGGCGACGGCACCCGGAGATAGCAATCCTGGCCACGGGGACGATCAGCCAGGCTCCTCTGCTGATGGAGGCATTGACCATGGGGGCCTGCGAGTTTCTGACCAAGCCATACCAGCGCCGCAGCGTACAGCTTGCCCTGCAGCGGGCGATCGGCTGACCCGGGAGTCATTCCTCTCCCGACCCCAGGCGGACGAGAGGGAAGATGCCCCAGGCCAGCGCGTAGACGACAGCCCCCGCGAGTAACGCCGTCCCGTAGCCGGCGAACTTGGCGATTGCCATCGCGCCGATGGAGCCAAGGATGCTCGCAGCACCGTTGACGCCCCAGCAAGCCGGGATCAGCCGCCGCCGTCCCGTGGGCATGCACCGGAGCGCCGTGGGCAGGGCCATTCCCATGAAGAATCCCGCCGGCGCTAGCAACAGCACGGCTGCGAGCGCGCGAACCGGGAGCGCCTGGGGCAGCAGCGCGTCCAGGATGGGTGCCAGGGTGAGGCGGTATAGGACGAGGATCAGAATCAGCACCGGGAGGAGGCGGCGCAGTCGAACCATGGCCGCGCCCTCATTGCCCCGCTGAGCGAAGGCACTCCCTGCCGCACCGCTGACGAGCAGCGCGAACAGTGTGATGGTCAGCGAGCGAGTGGGGAAGCCCAACAGCAGCATGAAGCGGTGCATCAGGGCGAGTTCCACGAGCATGAATCCCACGCCCAGAAGGAGGAAGTAGGCGACGGTCCCCAGCATCCCCGGGCGGGAATCGGCGCGGTCGCCCAACCCGAAAAAGATCGCGGACCCCACGGCGACGATGGTTGCGGCGAGGCCGAACCAGAGCACGCCCTGCAGCGCCGGGTTCAGTCCTCGCGCGAGATCTGCATAGAAGGGCCGATCGTCCGTAACTGCGGAGAGGTCCGCCGGGAGCGAACTCTGCCCCAATGGGTACTGGCGCTCGACCAGGGGTCGCAACACCTCGGGGTCACCGGTTGCGGGCAGGTCGGCCCCCTCGCAACCCTTGAGGTGGATCCCGGGCGCGAAGAGCGGGGTGAGATCCGTCTGTGCCAGCGCGGATCGAACCCGGGGCGCTTCAGCGTCCAGGAAAGGCTGCCGCCGCATCGTCAGGATGAAACGATAGGGAGTGGGGCCGAAGGCTGACGGCGACACGCGTGCCGTCTGGAAGTGACGATACGCCTCGGCCGAGGGGACTCCTTCCCTGGCCAGAGCGGTCAGGGCCGTGAGTAGCAGCCGATCGATGATGACGCCATCCTGGGTGACAAGCCCGAGGATGCCGTCATCGGTCAGGTGTCGCCAGTACTCGCGGAAGGCCTCCACGGTGTAGAGCTGGTTGTCCAGCAACGCCACGCCGCTGGTCTGCGTGGTCGCGCTCTTGGCGCAGGCGAAGTAGATGAGGTCGTACCGCCCTTGCCGTTGGAGAAAACTCCGTCCCTCGTCGACCACCAACCGCACCGAGGGATGGTCATAGGCGCGGGCGTAGGTGCCGGCGAAGCGGGGATCGCGGATGATGCGGGGGATGGCCGGGTTGATCTCCACGGCGTCGATCTTCGTGGCACCCCCGACCCGGGCAAGGAGAACGTCCAGTCCGCCACCCGCTCCGATCGCCATCACGCTCTTCGTTGGAGCGGTTGCCAGACGATAGGGCAGCACACCGATGAAGCGAGAGTACTCGGCCCGCGCGCTCGCCAATTCGCCATCCCAGGGGTCCATCTGGGTCGGCACATCTCCGTCGGTGTAGATGAAGGTCGTACCTGCGGCATGGTCCTCGACGGTGTCGGTCCTCGAGACGGCCGTCCAATCCGTGCGGATGATCTTCGAGCTGTTGAACGGGTCCCCCAGCTCCGCGAAGAGCGGCTTGGTGATCAGCCGCCAGGGATGGAGCGGGTTGCCCACGGCCTCCGGCGGCTGCTTCAATCCGGGAAGCGTCAGCCATGGGGCAGCACGGTCAGTGACCAGAGCCACGGTCAACCCGGCGAGCAAGCCGGCGGCGGTCACGACCATCGTGCGATGCCGGGATCGCCACGCCAGCACCAATCCGCCGGCCGCGCAGCCGACGGCCAGCACAAGCGGCGTATCGATGCCTCCAAAGTGGTCGAGCAGCACCACCGAAACCGGCGCGGCAGCAGCCGCCGCGGCGAGATCAACCTGATACAGCAGTCCACCGTGCGCGGCATAGCGCTGGAGCAACAGGGATATCAGCATGCCCGCCGCGGCAAGAGTGGCCAGCGGTGCCGCGATGACCAGGGGGATCTCGGCCCGGGCGATGATCTCTCGCCCGAATGGCAGCCCCAGCAGGAGAATGACGGGGAGAGCCAACAGCACCGCCAGCACCAGCGTGAGTCCGGTGATCCAGCGGTCGATCACAGCGGCGGGGCGCTGCTCCAGCGCGAGCATCTGCAGGAGGAGTCCGCCGAGCCCCAACCCACCGATGGCACCGGAGACGATCAGAAAAACATAGAGCGATCGAAACAGGACCGAGAAGAGGCGGGTCAGCGCCACCTCATCCGCCAGCGTCGCGAAGGCGACCAGCGCGACGGCGAGGAGCGGGGTCAACGGGGGGCGAGGCGGGCGGTCCATGAGGGCAGATCCAACCGGTCCAGTCGAATTCCCTGCCGGCGCGACGGATCTACCCGCGTTCGCCCAGGTGCCGGCCCACCGCCTCAGCGATGCGACCCACTTCATCCATCATCTTGCGGAACTGGTCAGGTCGCAAAGCCTGGCCGCCGTCAGAGAGCGCGCGCGACGGATTCGGGTGGACCTCCACGATCAGCCCGTCGGCTCCGGCGGCGATCCCCGCCCGGGCAATCGGGGCCACCCACCGCGTGTAGCCGACCGAGTGACTGGGGTCCAGGATCACCGGAAGGTGCGACCACTGCTTCAGAACGGGGATGGCGTTGATGTCGGTGGTGTTGCGGGTGGCGTCATCGAAGGTGATGATGCCGCGTTCGCAGAGCATCACCTGGTGATTGCCTTCGACCATCACGTACTCCGCCGCCTGGAGCATCTCGCGCAGCTTGGCGCTGGGGCCACGCTTCAGGAGCACGGGCTTGTTTGTCCGGCCCAGCCGCTGCAGCAGCCGGAAGTTACTCATGTTGCGTGCGCCCACCTGGAAGACGTCCGTGAACTCCGCCACCATCGCCAGGTCGTCCGGGTCCAGCACTTCGGTGATGATCGGCAGCCCGGTGGCCTCGCGGGCCTCGGCCAGAATCTCGAGCCCTTCGGCACCAAGGCCCTGGAAGCTGTAGGGTGAGGTGCGGGGCTTGAACGCACCGCCGCGCAAGAGCTTGGCCCCAGCCGCCTTCACGGCGTGGGCGGTCTCGAGCACCTGCTCCCGAGATTCCACGCTGCATGGGCCGGCAAAGATGACGACCTCCGGGCCGCCGATCTTCACCCCGCGCACCTCAATCACCGTATCTTCGGGATGGTAGTTGCGCGATGAGAGCTTGTAAGGCTCGGAGATCAAGGTCACACGCTCGACGCCGTCCATGGCCTCAAACTTCTCCAGTAGCTCGACCTTCTGCCTGTCGACTACACCCAGCACGGCGATCACCTTTCTCTCCACGCCCGGATTGACGAACGGCGTGAATCCCGTTTGCTGAACCGCGTCGACCACGGCCTCAACCAGAGGCGATTCGGCTCCCTGCTGCATGATGATGACCATCGATACTGACGACCTCTCCCGTCGAGCGGACGGCCGGGCGCGCCCTGCTCAACCCAATTGCCACCGGCTTTCCCGGCGCCACAAACAAAGAGCCGCCGGGCTCCTGGCCCTGCGGCTCGCTTAATTTTTGCTGAAGAACGTCGGGTGTCTCTAAACCGGCGTGCTCGGCTGCAAGCGCGAGTCAGGGCCTCGCCGCCCATACCAGGGGCGGCGATACGTAAAGTACCAGCACCAGCAACCCGAACTTCGCTCTCGCATCTACAACCTGCCCGGCGACACTTGAGTTCGGCTGAAGTATACCGACGGCCCAAATGGGCGTCAACCGGCCGGCCCGCGGGCATTTTCCAGAAGGGCTCAGGCCGCGAGGTCGCGAATCCTGAGTGGTTGCCCCGATCGCCGATTCCCCCACGTCCACGCGGATCAGCACCCCCTATCGGCGAGATCGCTGGGCCCGCCTGAGACGCCACGCCACCGTGAACACCTCCATCCTCTGGCGCATCCACCTCATGGGTGAGTTGCGGGTCGTCGGTCCCGATCGGGTGGTTGCCCAGTTCCGGACGCAGAAGACCGGGCTGCTCCTGGCACTGTTGGCCTGCCATGCACCGCATGCATTGACACGACACCGCGCAATCCATGCCCTCTGGCCCGAGGCCGATCTCGTGAAGGGCAGCCAGAACCTGCGTCAGGCTCTCGCTTCGCTTCGGCGCCAGTTCGAGCCGGCTGGAGTGGCTCGAGGATCCGTCATTCAAGGCGACCAGGAACAGCTCGGTCTCAATTTGGACGTGGTCGCCATCGACGTGCTCGACTTTGAGCGCAGCGTGGCCGCGGTGCCGAACGACTCTGGTCCCGAGCGTCTGGAAGGCTTGCTTGAGGCAGCGGCGCTCTTCACCGGGGTGTTGCTTCCAGGACACGACGACGACTGGCTCACCTCGCGGCGAGACCAGCTGAACAGGGGGTTTCGCACGCTCGCTCTGGATCTCCTGAAAGAGGCGCGAGCACAGGGCGTCCCCGAAATGGCGATCCCGGCCATGGAAGCGGCGGACCGTACGGACCTGGAAGCTGAAACCATCCAGCTTGAGCTGGTCCGACTCTACTGCGACCTCGGCCGCCGAGCGGACGGAACTGCTGCCTATCAGCGGATCGCTCGGCGCTACCTGGAACTTCTGGAAGACGAAGTCCCTGTTCGGCTTGCGGCCCTGGCCAGGGAGTTTCGGCTCGATCACCGACGGCCGCCGCGGCCGGCGGGCCTGGCCGCGGCCGGTGCTTCGCCCCGCACCCCCGCTCCGGCGACGACGACGACGCGAGCCCGGCTCAGCCCGAGCCTCCCACCGCGACTCACACGCTACTTCGGGCGCACAGAGGAGCTGCTCAAGCTGCGAGAGTGGCTTACCGACGGGCGTTACCGCCTCGTAACGATCACCGGAACCGGCGGCGCGGGCAAGACCCGCCTCGCCACCGAGATCGCGCATCAACTCGCCGATTCGGCCGACCGCCGGGTTCACTTCGCTGGATTGGCGGACCTGCTGGACGCCTCTCTGACCGCCTCCACCGTGCTGCGGCTCCTCCGCACCGGCCAGCCCGCCGGCCACGATCCGGTGACCGAACTCACCCTCGAGCTGGCCGGGCCGTCGACGATTCTGGTGCTGGACAACATGGAGCAGCTCGGAGAAGCGGGCGCACTCTTCGTCCAGACGTTGCTCCAGCGAGTGCCCAATCTCACGTGCCTGGTCACTTCTCGTCTCCTGCTGGGAGTGCCGGGGGAGCGAGTGCTGGATCTGGCACCGCTCGCCGTGCCGGACGAGGGTTGGAGCCTGGAGCGGGTGGCGGAGACGGAGTGTGCTCGCCTCTACTTCGACCGGGCGCAGTCTGCCCGGCCGGACTTCGCCATCAGCGCCTCCAACTACCGCGCGATCGGCGAACTCTGCCGACGACTCGAGGGCCTGCCTCTCGCGATTGAACTGGCCGCTGCCCGAGCCCGCACTATGGGTCCCGCTCAGGTGCTTGAACACCTCAATCAATCAGGCGTGATTGAGGCGCGGTCGGGTTCCGGGATCGCCGACCGGCACCGGACGCTCGAGGCCGCCATCGACTGGAGCGTGAATCTGCTGCACCCTGAGCTGCGGATGTTCTTCCTCAGGCTCTCGGTGTTCCGGGGTGGGTGGAGCCTGCAGGCGGCAGCAGCCGTGGGGCTGCCCGAAGCCCACGACAACGAACCATCTCTCCGAGCCCTGGACTTCCTGGGGCAGTTGCGGTCCCACTCACTGATCGCGGGTGCCGACGGCGGATCGGATATGCGCTTTACGGCTCTCGACAGCATCCGCGAATACGGAAAGGCCCGGCTCCCCTCCCTCGACCCGGAGGCCTGGGCGAGGCACGCCCGCTACTACTGTGAGTTTGCCGAAACCGTGGAGGAACATCTGCAGAGAGCTGAGCAGCCGCTATGGCTCGATCGCGTGGAGCGCGAGCACTCGAACCTCCGCGCAGCCGTTCAGTGGTGCCTGGAGGATCCCTCGCGAACGGAACTGGCGCTGCGGATTGTCGGGCCGACGTGGCGCTACTGGCACCTACGCGGCCATCTCGAAGAGGGCTCGCGGCTACTCGCCAGCGCCCTGAGTAGTGACGCGAACGCCGACGCGCCGCTACTGGCCCGGGCGCGCGCCCTCAACGCCGCCGGTAATCTGGATTGGCTCAGCGGCCGGCTAGACGGCGCCGAGAACCACTTCCTCCACGCGCTGGCGGAGTTTCAGCAACTCGGCGACGCCCTTGGGGAGTGTCACGTCTTCACGAATCTCGGAACCGTTGCCAGCCTCCGACAACAACCCGACCGAGCGGAGCAGTACTACCTCACGGCAATCACCAACCTCCGACGGTTGGCAGAGTCGGTACACCTGGCCAACGCCCTCGCCAACTTCGGCTGCGCCCTGATCGGAATGGAGCGCTTGGGCGAGGCGGAGCAACTGCTGCTGGAGGCGGGCGGGATCCACCGTCGACAGGGCAACCAGGGCGATGAAGCGGCGGCGCTGGGGAACCTGGCCGAGGTCTTCGAGCGGACCCATCGAGACGCGGAGGCGCTTGGTCTCAGGCTGCGGACCATGCGCCTGTTCTGGGAAGTCGGGGATCTTCGGTCCTGCATCCAGGAGTGCGCCGACATCGGCGGGATCCTCTCCCGCCAGGGGCGGGCGCAGATCGCCCACGACGCAGCGGCCGTCCGGGAGGTGCTGGCGCGGCTCGTGGACGCCGGTCAGGGTCCGAACATGCTGGACCTGGAAAGTCGCGCCTGGCTGGAGCGCGAACTCGAGCTGCTCTTCGCCACCAATCCAGACCCGATTGAAAATGCGACGTGATAGGCTATTAGCTGTCTGGGTCTACTTCGTTAGCAATCCCACTACTTGCAGCCCGCGTATACCACGAGCAAGCCCATGTCCACTACTGACCCCCGGATTGAGATTCTCCGCTCCCTCTTCAGCGCCTCTCTGGATCACCCGATCGAGGAGGTGAGCCTGTTCGTCCGCTTCTCCGGCGACTGGCAGCCGAGTGCCACGCGACACATCCCCTCCGGGATCGTGCCGAACCCCGGCACGGTGACTGCTGGCTCTCCCGTGGAGCTGACCGTCAGCCTCCGCGCTTGCGACATGGGCGATCCCCCGACGGAGCCCACGCCGATCAAGATCACCTTCTTCGACTCCAGCATGAACGAGGTGTCTTCCACCACCCACACGATTCCCACGGGTGAGATGGAGGGTGCCTTCAACGTGAACTCACCGAGCACGCCCGGCACGTACTCGGCGCGCGCAGAGCCGGACGGCGCGGCGATGTGCATGGGCATGGCCTCCTGCACGGTCGTCACCCAGTAGCTTCGCGATCAGGCAAGGGATCGGCGACGTCGTCCCCAGGTCAAGCGCTGTTCGTTCTCTTCCGGCGCGGCCGTGAAGAGGAGGGCGTCCGCGAGCTGGAGTCGGCGGTCGGCGATGAGGTGCCGGAGTTTCGGAATCCTGATCAGGCCGGCGTCCACACGGGCGCCGGCCTCTGGTTTCGTCGCCTGGGAGCCGCCGCGGTCCATGCGCTGCCCGGCATCGTAGCCACGCTAAGTCCAGCGGGAGCGATCGAGGCGGTCGAGGCGAATCGGTTTGCGCTCTTCCCTCGGGGTGCGGCAGCGAACATACCGCAGGAGACGAGCGGCGAGCCTGAGTCGGCGTGGTGGCTGAACTCGATCGGACTTCCGAACTCCCGTCGCGGGACTGGAGTCCGGATTCTGCTGCCCGATTCCGGAGTCGCTGTCAACCACCCCGGCCTGACGGACAAGGCGTGCTCAAGTGTGGGTTTCTGCGGTCCGGATTCCGTGCCTCAACCCGGTGCCGACGCATCCGGGCACGGCACGCAGTGCGCCGGTCTCATCCTCGATTCCCGTTGGGGGGTGGCCCCCGAGGCGGAACTCCTCGCCGCGGCTGTTGGGCTACAGGCAACTGATTGCCGCGTGTTGGCGGCGCTGGAGTGGGGGCTGGAGCAGGGATGCCGCATTGCGTCCCTGTCGCTCGCCACCACGCGGCGACCCGCGGATCCCCACTCTCGTTGCTTCGAGGCCGTCGCTAGGCGCTGCCGCCAGCACGGAATGCTGATCTTCGCCGCGGTCGGCCAGGGACGTGACATGGCGGGCCGCCGTTCGCCGATGGGCCACCCCGCCGATTGTCCCGCCGTAGTGGCGATCGCCGCCACGGATCGCGAAGGGCGACCCTGGACCCAGAACGCCCTGGGCGTCGGCACTCCGCGTCCGCCCGACTTCTACGCTCCCGGCGTCGGGCTTGCCACACTCTCCCGGGATGGCGGCGACTGCCGGATTTCGGGCACCAGCGCGGCGACCGCCCTGGCGGCCGGCGTCGCGGCCCTCTGGTGCGAGGCGTTTCCACAGGATTCGGCGGACGGGATCCTGGACCGAATGCGCGCCGCCGCCCATCGACAGGACGGCATCCCCGGGAGCCGGGCGATCTGGGCGATCCGGGCGATCCGGGCCCCGGGTCTCGCCGATGGCGATGTCCGCGTGGGCGGCGGCTGAATCCGCTCATCGTCCCCACCTACGCCTCGTGCCCTCCGAGTGAGGCTCTTTTTCGCATGTCACACTCGTGTCACGCACCCCTTGCCACACTGGGATCAGCCGCCTGCTCCCGGCAATCCGTTGCCGTTCGCAAGGGCGGCGTTACGCGAGGTGACCGATGTCCGTCGACGTAGAGTTGATCCGCGGCCTGCCGGTGCTCCGGCATGCCCAGCCCTCCCAC
>CAZSRZ010000038.1:10116-39750 GCA_964609085.1 uncultured bacterium
TCCCTGATGGCGATGGGGCTGCTCTCCCAGATGTCCGGCCTGATGCGCGAGAGTTCCGCTCACTTCGCGAGGCATCGCAGCCAGGACGTCCTCGGGCGGGTCTGCACCCTATTGCTGGAGTTGACCGAGCAATGCGGCCAGGATCAGCCGGACGGCGGGCGGTTGATATCCCGTCGCGTCACGCAGGATGATCTGGCCATGCATACGGGCACCACGCGGGAGAGCGTCAACCGGGCGCTGCAACGTCTCCGGCGGCTCCAGGCGGTGCGGCTGCGTGGGAGGCACCTGGTGGTGGTCGACATCCCCAGACTGGAATCGATCTCCCGGGCTTGAGTCCGGGGGCCCTCCGAGGCAATATGGTGCGGGTGCGGACGGCACATGCGAAGCCGCGCCACAAAGGTCCCCGCGCATGCGCCCCGTCCATCTCATCCCGATCCTGACCCTTGCCGTAACGGCGATCGCGGTTCCCGCGTGGACGGGGGGAGCCGCCCCGCTGGTGCCGGTGCGTTTGCTCGCGACGGGTGCCGGGTCGGGTCGGATCAACCTATCCTGGATCGATCCCACTCCCCAGGTCGAGGGGGACGAGACCGGCTTCGAGGTCGAGGCCCGTTCTCGCGGACAGAACTTCGTCCATATCGGCGAGGCAGCGGGTGATACCGAGTCGTTTGCCCACGGTCCCGGCCTGGATGCCGGAGTCGTCTACACGTACCGCGTGCGCGCTGTCCGAGGCGCGGAATCCTCCGACTGGACCCCCGAGGTCGCCGCCCGCCCCGGGCTCCGGCCGCTCTTTCTGATTCCCGGCCTGGCCGGTACCGTCCTCGATGAGGACCGCACCCGAAACCAGACCCGACGGTGCAGCGCCCCAGACCTTCTGAGCTGGGAATACCCCCGCGCGATCTCCCGCGAGTCGTACATTCCGGGAGGCGACCCGCGCGCTCTTCAGTTTGGCCCCGACGGCAGGCCGTCCACCGCCCTCTCCCGATCCCTTCGCCCGGTGGGGATGCTGAATGTCTGCATCCCTAGTCAGGTCGATCTGCCGGACCTCTGGGACCTGGTCGCTCGGTTGGAGGCCGAGGGCTACCGGCTCAACCGGACGCTCTTCGTCTTCGCTTACGATTGGCGCCTGTCGATCACCGAGAATGCCCGCCGCTTGAGGCGACGCATCAGCCAGGAGACCGCACCTGTGGACATCGTGGCCCACAGCATGGGGGCGCTGATCGCCCAGGAAGCGCTGCGCCAACCGGCCGTCCATGGCCGCGTGCGCACGGCCGTGCTGATGGGCCCGCCCCACCTCGGCGCTCCCATGGCCTTCCAGGCCCTCCGTTACGGCTACGACTTCGACACCCCCGCAGTAGATCCCGTCAAGGTGAAGCGCGCCGCCCACAACCTGCCCGGTCTCTACGACCTCGTTCCGACCGCCGGCTACCTGGCAGCCGCCGGCTACATTTCGGACGAGGCAGATCTGGATGCCGACGGCGTGACAGGCCCGCTCACGGATCCGACTGCCCTGGACCGCTTCCTGCGGAACGCGGTCGAGAAGATCCGCCCTCTCAACCGCCGGAAAGATCCGGCCCCCCACGATCGGCTCAATGGCCGCCAGCTCGACCGGGCCGCGGGCTTTCGCGGCGCAATCGAGGCCTGGGTTCGGCCGCCATCATCCACCCGGATCTACCTGCTGGCAGGTTATGGCCGGCTCACCCCCGTCGGCTACCGGGAGTTCCGGGACGGCACCGACATTCGCTGCGAGCGGACGCTCAACGACGCAGGAGACGGCACCGTGCCAGTGGTCAGCCTGGATCCGCTTGCCTCGCAGATGGACCGCAGCTACTGGATCGACGGCGCGGCTACCGGGATGGGCCACGGAACCTTCGGGTCCGTACCCGTGGTGCAGGACCTCATCCTGGCCCTCGTCCGGGGCACCCCGCCCCGCGAGCGGCTGCCAGACTACACAATCGACCGGAACCGCGTCAGCACAGGCTCCCGCACGGAGTACGACCTGATCCCATAGAAGTGGCTGCTACCGGGGTCCACACCGGCAAAGAGGAGTGGAAAACAAAGGCTGGCCCCTGTCTACGCCTGGGCACCGCGGGCACCGCCCGCTTCGGCACACGATCGGCCGAGCAGCAGCAGGGTCCGCTCGTCGACGGGGCGACCGGCTATCTGGCGCAGAAGTACACCAATCAGGATGTGGACCATTTTCTGGCGAACGCCGGCAACGCCAGCATCGTGCACACCTTCGGACACGGCGGAGGCCCGGACCTGTGGCGGAACGCCTTCTACATCTCGTTTTGGAAGAACAACCAGTGGAGCATTCTGTCCGAGACCAGCGCGGTGCAGTCGCTCATCCCGCCGACGGTTCCGTGGCAGTACATGCGGAGCCTGGAGATCCAGCCGAAGTTTGCCAAGCTGATCCTGGCCGTGCTCGTAGGATGCTTCACAGCGCAGGAAGGACGCAAACCGAAACCGGGCGACCCGTCACCGCAGAACTGGGGCTCACCGGCCGCGGGGGCGATCTGCCTGGGGGCGAAGTGCACCGTGGGCTTCTCCACCACGATCCACGCTCGCCCCGGTCGCGTGGAACGATCTCCGGCGGCGTGAAACCTCTCAGGGGTAAACAATTCTGAACCGACGCCGGGGTGTCGGCGTCGAAGGCGGTAGAGTTGGGCAGCGCCCACCGTGACGGATCCTACCCCTATGACACGCAGCTTTCTCTCCGCCGGTATTCTCTCCGGAATTGCAGCGACCCTCCTCGCCCCCGCTGTGCTGGCCGCCCCTACCAGGAACTCCCCGGCGCGCAAGCCGGCTCCCGCTCGGCCCGCGGCGGCCGCCCAGCCGGCGGACCTGAAGAACCTGGCCTCGGTCGACATCGCACCCGCTTCCTTCATGCTGGACGGGCCTCGAGCCGGTCAGCACCTCGTGGTCCTGGGGACAACGAAGGACGGTGCCACCCTGGATCTGACGGACCGCGTGGTCTACACCTTCACCAACCCCAGGCTGGCCCGCATCGAGGGCGGCGTGGTTCGCCCCATCGCGGACGGGAAGGGCTCCCTGGTGGCGCGCGTGGGCAAGATCGCCTCTCCGCCCGCAGGATTTAGCATCGTCAACGCCAAGGCGCCTTCGACCATCGAGTTCACCAATGACGTCATGCCGATCCTCGCCAGGGGCGGCTGCAACAACACCGCATGCCACGGCTCCCCTGCCGGTAAGGGCGGATTGAAACTGTCCCTCTTCGGCTACGAGCCGGAACTGGACTACCAGGCAATCGCCAAAGCCGCCGAAGGCAAGCGTCTGGATCTGAAGAACCCCGCGGGCAGCATGCTGCTGCAAAAGGCGACGATGGGCACCCCCCACGCCGGCGGGATGCGCTTCAAGAAAGACAGCGCCGAGTACGCCACGCTGCTGACCTGGATCAAGAATGGCGCACAGGGCATCGGGGAGTTGGAAGCCCGGGTCAAACGCGTGGACATCATCCCAGACCAGCCCTGGATGCCAGGAGTGAAGGCGCGGCAGCGCCTCGCCGTGACGGCGCTGATGTCCGACGGAACCACCCGAGACGTGACGGATCAGGCGCTTTTCAGCAGCAACGACGACGCCATTGCCGAAGTGACCGACGCCGGCCTCGTGACCGCTCGCCGCTCGGGCGAGACCGCTGTGATGGTGCGCTACCTCGGCCAGGTCGGCGTTGCCCGCATTGCCGTGCTGCCCGCCTGGAAGGCACCGAATCTTGCTGGTGCCCCCCGGAACAACTACGTCGACGAACTGGTGCATGCGAAGCTGCAGCAACTCCGCATGACGCCCAGCGACCCGTGCACCGACGAGGAGTTCATCCGGCGCGTTTCCCTCGACGTCTGCGGGATCATTCCCACCGTGGATGAAGTCCGCGCCTTCCTGGCGGATCGAGCTCCCAACAAGCGCGCCCGACTGATCGACCAGATGTTGGAGCGCCCGGAGTTTGTGGACCTCTGGACCGTGAAATGGAATGACATCTTGCGCAACAACCCGCGGGTGACGCGCACGGGGGCCCAATCCTATGCCGGCTGGATCCGGGAGCAACTGGCCAAGAACCGGCCGTATGACGAGTTTGTCCGGGAGTTGGTGACCTCGTCGGGACGCACCACGGAGGGGGAGGTCACCGTCGCCCAGTTGCCTCGGCAGGTCCAGGATTCAGGGCGGGCCCAGCAGATCGTCAACCAGCTCAACCGCGTGGAGCCGAACGCCGCGGCGAACTACTTCGCGGTCTCCCGCGATCCGCTCGACGTCACCAGCGCCACCAGCCAGGTCTTCCTGGGAGTCCGCATCGAGTGCGCCCGGTGTCACAACCATCCGTTCGAGAAGTGGACCCAGAACGACTACTACGCCCTGGCCTCCTTCTTCCACGCCATCAATGTCCGCGGCAATGGCCAGGTGCCGGCCGTGGTGACGATGAACCCAAGGGCGCCGGAGATCCGGAACCCAAAAACCAATGAACCGATGGAGCCGAAGACCCTCGATCTGACTGAAGTCAAGCTCGAGCGGGGCGAGGATCGACGGACGCCGCTGGCCGGGTGGCTCACCTCGCCGGAGAACCCCTGGTTCGCTCGCGCCATCGCCAATCGCATTTGGGGACACTACCTCGGACGCGGGGTCATCGAGCCGGTGGACGATATCCGAATCACCAACCCCGCCTCCAACCCCGAGCTGCTGGACGCGCTGGCGAAGGACGTGGTGGACCACAAGTTCGACCTCAAAGCGCTTCACCGCTCCATCCTGAACTCGCGGACCTATCAGCAGAGCTCGCGGCCAAACCAGACCAACGCTACCGACACGGCCAACTTTGCCCGCTTCTATCCGAAGCGGATGATGGCCGAGCAGCTCTACGACAGCATCAGCCAGGCCACGGATGTTTTCATCGGCGCGGGAGGCCGCAATGGCCGCCGCCCCGGACAGGCCCTGCAGATGCTTCAGCAGGCGATGGGCGGCCGCTACGGCGCTGGAGGGGTCCCCGCGGACCTGAAGCGGGTGATGCAGCTCGCCGTCCTCGTTCCGGGCATCGCTCGGGGCGGTGGGGGCGACCTGGCCCAGTTCCTCGACACCTTTGGGAAGCCGAAGCGCGAGGTGGTCTGCGAGTGTGAGCGTTCCGCCGAAGGCAATATCGGACAGGCACTGACACTGATCAACGGCGACGAGGTGAATGCCAAGATCAGCGCCCCCATCGGCCGTGCGCAACGCCTCATCCGCGCCAACCGCACGGACGCGGAGGTGATCGAAGAGCTCTACCTCGCCACCCTCAGCCGTCGGCCCATCCCCATGGAAACGAGCGATGCTGAGGGACTGTTCCGTTCGTCGCGCAGCCGCGCCGAAGGGATCGAAGACCTGCTCTGGAGCCTCCTCAACGCCCGGGAGTTCCTCTTCAACCACTAACACCGACGGCGCCGCACCCCGCGCCGCCCTCCCCGGTCGCCCCAACACAAGGATCGCGCGATGAAAACCGTACAACTGGGTAACAGACTGACTACCAACTGCGAAGGCGTCACCCGCCGTGACCTCATCAAAGTCGGTGCGCTGGGCTACTTCGGACTTAGCCTGCCGGAGCTCCTGGCTATGCGCAGCGCCCAGGCGGCCGCAAGTGCCGCCCGCGCCGAGTCGATCATTCTCATCTGGTGCGCCGGCGGCCCGAGCCACCTGGACAGCTTCGATCCGAAGCCGGATGCCCCGAGCGACTACCGCGGCGAGTTCAAGGCCATCCCGACGAAGGTTGACGGCATCCAGCTAAGCGAGCACCTGCCCCTTACCGCGCAGGTGACCGACAAGCTGGCGATCATCCGATCACTCTCGTCGAACATCGCCGCCCACGAGCAGGCCACCCAGTACATGAAGGCGGGCTACAAGCCCCTTCCGACGCTCGATTACCCGTGCTACGGCTCCGTGGTGGCCAAGGAGATGGGCGTGCGTAACTTCATCCCACCCTACGTGGCCGTACCGGGTGAGGGGCGGGGGGGCGGTCCCGGCTTCATCGGCGGCGCCTACTCCGCGTTCAACGTGCCGGATCCCAGCACTCCCAACTTCCGCGTGCAGGACATCAATCCGCCGGCCACCGTCAACGACGACCGTCTGACGCGCCGCCGCGGGTTCACCGCGCGGATGAACGAGCGCTTCACCACCGCCCTGCCGGACGACAGCGTGCGCTCGGTGGATACCTTCTACCAGCGCGCGTACGACCTGATCAACAGCGGATCGGCGAAGAAGGCCTTCGATCTCACCCAGGAAAATCCCGGCACCCGCGACCTCTATGGTCGCACCACCTACGGCCAGGGTGCCCTGCTGGCGCGCCGGCTGGTCGAGTCCGGAGCCCGGTTCGTCACCGTGTCCAAGGGCGGCTGGGACACCCATCAGCAGAACTTCCAGAACCTCTCCCAGCGACTCCTGCCGGAGCTGGACAAGGCCATCGCCGGTCTCGTGTCCGACCTCAGCCAGCGGGGGATGCTGGACAAGACCCTGGTGGTGGTGATGGGCGAATTCGGCCGCACACCAAAGATCAACGGGCGCGGCGGACGGGACCACTACCCG
This sequence comes from uncultured bacterium, assembly GCA_964609085.1. Taxonomy (GTDB): domain Bacteria; phylum Armatimonadota; class SYMT01; order SYMT01; family SYMT01; genus JANPLG01. The sequence goes on from CAZSRZ010000038.1 coordinate 16,663, forward strand.
CGCTGCCGGTTCGTCACCTTCGCCGGCGCCGGCATCCGCGGCGGCCAGATCATCGGCAAAAGCGACGACAAGGGCACCACCCCGGTGGAGCGCCCCGTGAGCGTGGAGGACGTCGCATCGACCCTCTATCACGCTCTGGGGATCGACTACAGCAAGCAGTACATTACCCCCACGGGACGGCCGATCCATCTCGCCGCCAACGGAGCGCCGATCAAGGAACTCTGGGGCTCGTAGCTCCGGCCCGACACGCCGGCAGATACCGCGGCGGAACCGCAGGGCGTAAGCCCACTGACCTCGTCATGCCCTTCCGCCGCGGCACCCCTTCTCGCTACGGGCGGGCACGGCGGTACTGAGCCGGCCACTCGATCTCGACACCGAGTTCGGCCGCTGCCCGACGGGGCCAATAGGGGTTGCGCAGCATCTCCCGGCCCAGGAGGATCAGGTCGGCCCGGCCTTCCCTGAGCAGGCTCTCGGCCTGCTCAGGCGTGGTGATCAATCCCACGGCTCCGGTGGGGACGCCGGATACGCGGCGGACTTCGGCGGCCAGGGGTGCCTGGTAGAGTGGTCCTACGGGAATCTGCCCCGGGCGCGGAGGCACCGCACCGCCGGAGGAGCAGTCGATCAGGTCGACGCCATCCGTCTGCAGCTCCACCGCAAGCCGGGCGGAGTCCTCGGGCAGCCATCCTTCCGGATCCCAATCCGTGGCGGAGAGGCGGACGAAGAGAGGCAGGTTGTCCGGCCAGACCTTGCGGACGGCGGTCGCCACTTCACGCAGCAGGCGCGTGCGGCCGATATAGTCACCTCCGTACTCATCGGTGCGGCCATTGGTGAGGGGAGAGAAAAAGGCGTGGAGCAGATAGCCATGCGCTGCGTGGATCTCCACCACCTGAAAGCCGGCATCCATCGCCCGGATGGCGGCGCTGACGAACGCCGCGATCACGGTACGTATCTCGTCCGCGGTCATGGGCTCAGGGGTCTGATAGCCGGTATCGAAGGGCCGGCTGTCCGGCCCAACCAACGGTGACCAGCCTCCCTCTTCCGGCGGCACGGGTTTGCCGCCTTCCCAGGGCCGGCGGGTGCTCGCCTTCCGCCCCGCATGGGCGAGCTGTATTCCGGGAACCGCGCCCTGCTCGCGTATGAACGACGCCACCCTGCGGAGCGGTTCGATATGCGTGTCCGTGTAGATGCCCAGATCGTGAGGGCTGATGCGGCCGCGTGCCTCGACAGCCGCTGCTTCGGTGAACACCAGCCCGGCACCCCCTACGGCCCGCGAACCCAGGTGGACCAGGTGCCACTCGGTGGCGTGGCCGTTCCAGCAGGAGTACTGGCACATCGGCGAGACGGCGATGCGATTCGGCAGCGTCACACCACGGAGTTGGAGAGGGGAGAAGAGGAAACTCATGCCTTGGTCAAACCCTTCGTCAATCCCCCGGTCGCGACCGGCCGGGGGACGGTGCCACCGGTCGCGGTAGCGTCAAGGTGGCGGATCGTGGGTTGCCCGCCGCGTCAAGGGTGAGCACTTCTACTTTCTTACCCTCAGCCGAGGCGGGCAGGCTAAACCGGAAGCGTTCGAAGGCGCCGTCCCAGAGACCATCTTCGGCGGCAATGGCCCGCCAGGGGCCGCCCTCGATCCGGAACTGCGCGCCCCTGACGCCGACGCGTCCCGCAACGAATCCGGTCACTTCGGCTTCGCCCGAAGGCAACCGCTGGATGCCGCGTTCGAACAGGAACAGGTCCGGCGGGGTGTTCACGACGACAAAGGGCTCCGAGATCCGCAGGTCGGAGAGAGGATCTCCCGGGTTGGCCGCCCCGTCATCAGCCACGATACGCAGTTGATAGATCCCGTCCGGGACGGTGCGAGTGTCCCAGATGAACGTGGCACGCGTGGTCGCGCCGTCGCCGGAAACTGGAGCGGGGAGTGCCGGAGTTCCGGGCGTCGGGGCTCCGGGGGTCGGTTCGGACCCGGTGCCGCGTTCCGCGAAGTACTTCAGGATCAGCTCACGCGCCCGCTTGAGGTTCTCGTCCCGCTGCTCCTGTGTCAGGCTGCGGTCTTTCTCCAGCTCGCGGCGGTACTGCTCGACCGCCTGATCCGCCGATTCTCGCGTCGGGCCTGCAGGGGCAGACGCACCGGCGGGAGGGATCGCGCCGGCGTCCGGTCCGCCGGGCGTCGCCTCCGTCAGCGGTTTCCAGGTGGCGCCACCGTCCCCGCTGATGCTGAGGGTGTAGCTGAGGGTATCGCCATCGGGATCATCCGCCGACCACTTCAGCGTGGCCCGGCCGCGCAAGAGCTCTCCGGGAGCTGGCGTGGCCGGCGTCAGCCGTGGGGCCTGATTCCGGGGCAGATAGCTGATTGCCACCTCGCGGATGGCGGGAGTGCCTGTGCTGGACGCGAGGGTGAGGCGGTACTGCAGGTATCGGTTTGGTGGGCTGGCAACGAAGTTGGAGCCGTCCCGCGCCAGAGGATCCTCCCACTCGCTCCATGAGTCGTCCGGTTCGGCCACGGCGCCTGACCGAGTTTGGAGGCGCACCGTCGCCTGCTCCGGCGCGATGCCGGAAAAACGGACGCGGCCCCATACGGCCGGAGCTCGAGCGTCGCGCACCGGGGATTCATACTCACCCGTGCGGTTGGGCGACAGTCGGAAGAGCCGACCCGGGTAGCCCGCAGCAACCACGAGGTTGCCGTCGGCGGCCCATGCGAGTGCCGTGAAGGGTGCCTGCCCCGGATCGCGCAGAATCTCACCGGTGCCGTCCGGCCCCACTCGCAGGATGAAGCCGGAGCCGGGCGCATACAGATTCCCCGCCCGATCCGCCACCAGGCCAAAGAGCGCCCCGCGGGCGCGAGTGAGCACGGGAGTCAGCTTTCCACCCGCCTCCAGGCGGTAGATCATGCCCGAGGGGTAGGCCGCTGCATAGACGCGCCCGTCTGCGCCGATGGCCAGGCCGGTGATGACCGCCTGATCGGTGTCGGCCAGCGCCTGAGCGCCGCCGGAGGGATTGATCGCGTGAATGACCCCGTCTTCGCCAGTGCCTGCGTAGAGCGTGCCGGCGGGACTCACTGCCAGGCTGGTCACGCAGCGGCCGGGAAGTCGGGTGAAGACCTCTGCCCGCGACGCGCCGACGTTCACGCGAAGAATGATCGCGCCTTCGGAAGTGCCGCCGCCGGCGTAAAGGACGCCGTCCCTCCCCAGTGCGATAGCGTCGATGAGGCACGTTCCCGGACTGCTCTGCGCGGCCAGGTCGAACAGGGTCGTCGCCTTACCGGTGGTATCGATCTTCACCAGCCGGCCGGCCGGCATCGTGCCGGCGTAGAGGGTGTCCTGCGAGTCGGCACACAGCGCCGTGACCGCTGTGTCATCCAATCGGCAATAGGTCATGGATCGGGGCGAGGCGCCCGCAGGCCCGATGCGCTCGACCCGGCCGCCTTCGGCGGACCCGAGGAAAACACCCGCGCTCGACCCGGCCGTGCACCAGGCGAGACCGGCGGTGATTTCGGCCACGACCTTCAGCGACGGCGCCAGCCGGACCTCGCCGGTGGTGGCGAGTGAGGTGCCCCTGAACACGCCGGCGCTGAACTCCGCCATGGACGACTGGCTCCAGGTCTGCGTCTGGCGGCCCACCAGGGTGCTCGGCGGATCGGGGGCAGGGGGTGCCGCCGGAAGCGGACCGGCCGGGCGCGGCGTGGTCGCCCTCTGCCCGGGTTCGGCTCCATCTTCACCGATTTCCGGGGTCAGGAAGGTGAGCACATGGGCCCGGCCGTCCACGCTGAGCGGCACTGATACCCGACGCCATCCCATGGGGACGGCCATGGCGGCATCGAAGTCGTCCCCCACCAACGCGGCCGAGCCGGGCGGAGGCGGAGCAGGCAGCGACACTCCCGCACCGGCAGCAGTGCCGCCGACGGCCGGCACCCGCCCGGGCTCCTGATGGCGGTCCCGCTCGATGCTGACGGCAAGCGTCTGGAGGCCGTCCACAATGTAGCCGCTGTCCCGCAGCGCCAGAACCGTTTCCCGCTCCTGCCGTAGCCCGGTGGAGAGACTGGCGCGGAGGCGCTCGACCATGTGCGACGGCAGCCCGGAGAGGCGGATTCCGTTCGCGTTGAGCGTGACGCTGGGCAGAATCAGCCGAACGGCAAGCTGATTGCCGCGTTCCCGAGAAGTGTAACGACGGACCAGATCCTCGATGCCGGCGTCCGGGGCTGGCCCCGGGGTACCTCCGCCCACGTTCTGGATGGACCCGAGATTGACCCGCGTGGCCCCCCCGCTGACGAGGAGGACGGCCCGACCCTCTCCCGCCGTTTCCGGCACACGGATGGTCGTCTGCACCTGCAGCATCTGGCCCCGGTACTGCCGCAGGCCCAGGGTAACGGGAACCTCGTCGCCGGGCCGGAAGATCTCCCGCGGGATCGAAAGCCGCTCAAGGGTGGCGGTCGGTCGCCCGTCTTCCAGAGACACGGAGATCGACACGCGTTCGATGGAGACGCGGTGGAATGGGTTCGTGGCCAGGATGTTCAGCAGTTCGGCCAGTTCGCGGACCGCCGGCAGATCCGTCCCAATGGGATCGTAGTAAGTGTTCTCACGACGGATGGTGCCTGCGCCCCGGGTCACCACCTCCAGTTGCACCCTCGCCATGGTGTCACCCGGCACAGGTCGCACCTGGGAGATGGCCTGCGTGAGCGCCATCGGGATGAGTTGCCCGATGAGCATCGGGTGTCGGGCTGCCCGACACTGGAGGTCGAGCGTGCGTCCGGTCGTGCGGTCGTCCACCCGACACTGGACCGGGATGAGGCTGGGCATCTTGCCGAGAGAGCCGGCGACGCCGAAGGGCCGATCCTGCGTGAGCGTGCCGACGATCTCCCCCGCGGAGCCGATCTTGAAGGAGCTCTCCACGGCCGGGAAGATCTCGTGGATGGTTGCCGTGGTCAGCGGGAACTCGGTGGCACCGACCTGCAGCCAGGGGTGCCCGAACGCCAGAATCTGGTTTCCCCTTCGGTAGGTGATGGTACCGAGGGCGGTGACATCGACATCCCCGGTCATCAGCGCCACACCAACGGCGGCCCCAGGCACGAGCTGGGTATGGAGCGGCTCACCGGCAGCGCCGGGTCCTTGCATCACCTCCAGCCCGATGCCGCGGAACGACGCGGCGGCCGAGCGCAGGACCCGGGGCGAAACGCCGCTGATCATCACCGGAAGACCCATCGGTCGAGCAATCAAGGGGGACTCACCGGGACCGGCCGCGGAGATCGCCGGCGGTGTTTCCCCCGCGGGGCGATCCGGAAGCTTCGGATCGAGGGCTTCCAGCATGTCCTCGATCGGCGTGACCATGCCGATCGGCTCCTTGGGGAACGGATTGGCGTAGGCGAAAGCACCGAGAAGCTTGCCGTCCACATAGATCGGGCTGCCGCTCATTCCCTTGATCAGGAGTGCGCCGCGCTCCGTGATCGGACCGCCGGAGAAACGCACCAGAATGAGCGACCGGCCCGCATTCATCCGTGGAAGCACGCCCAGCACATCCACACCGAAACGCTCGATCTTTGTGCCACGGAACACGGTCAATCCGTAACCCTTCATCCCGGCACGGACTTCGGAGAGGGGCATGATCGGATCCGGCTTCCCGGGATCCGACGGACTCACCGCCCCCAGTGCGGCCGGTGGTGGCGCGACACCATGTCGAACCGGGGGACGACTCACTGCCGGCGGGGCTGCCAGCGCCGGGAGCAGGGAGCCCGCCATGCCAAGCGCCGCGAGTCCCAGCAGGCGCACGGGGCGACGAGAGGAACGGGAGGGTGCGAACATATTGGCGACCTCATCCAGCCGTCAGGTCCGCGCAGCGCGGTGCGACAGCCATGCGAAAGTGCGGATTCCATCGAGTATAGCGGGACTCGACCGACCCCGAGACCCATCTGCCCGGGCCGGAATCGGGGCTTGGAGAGGCGGTCCGACGGCCAGGAATCCAGGGGGTGACCGTGCGTTCGTGGCGGAGCCCTCCACATGTGCCTGGTTCAGCGGTCCGGAGTCGGGGGCCCAACCAAGAATCTCCATAGACGGGCAGGAGAATCTCGACATCGGGAGGAACTCTCCGGCAGAACCCGAGGCCATCTGTGTGAGCCGGGGTCAATGTGTGCGCGAGGGCGGGATGAACCGCCGCTCGTGCGTGGATCGGGCAGGAGAGTTTCAATGCGCCACGTCTTTTCGGGAAAGCTCGGCTGGGCAGTGGCTGCGGGGTGTTTGCTCACCTTCGGGGTGAGCGAGCGAGCGCAGGCTGCGCCGGCCAACCCGCAGTTCCAGATCGCGATCGGGAATCCGACCCCGAACAGCCTCATTGCCGGGCGGGTAAGCCTGAGCGTGGCCTACAACCAGGGGCTCTCCCGGGTGACGGCCTTCACTATCTACGTCGACGATCGGATCCTTTACAGCCAGAACGCCGGCGAGAGCCTGGCCGTGAAGGGCATCCACTACCTGCCTGTAGACACCAACACGCTGACCGACGGCAACCACGTCATCCGTGTCGTCGCCATCGGCACCCGCGGCAAGCTGGGTGAGGATCAGGTAGCCATCACCGTAAGGAACGGACTGGCGGGCGGGCCCGACGTGGTGCCGCCGCTGGTTCAGTTCCGCCAACTCCTCGACGGTCAGGAAATCAGCGGCACGGTGGATATCGACCTGCTCGCCGAAGACAACACGATGCAGAACCTCTTCGTGTCGATCTTCGTGAACCAGGAAGTCAAGCTGCTCAAGAACGTCCCGCCGTACACGATCCGGATTGACACCGCCAAGTATCTTGATCCGAAGACCGGCAAAGGCGAGATTCGCCTCGAAGCATGGGCCTTTGATCGCGCCAACAACCTCGGCAAGGCCCGCCCCATCGTGCTGAACGTTCGCCCCGTGGGCGCCACGCAGGAAACCAGGGTACAGGCCGACCCGACGACGACCCGCGTTGAGGTCCCCGCGACGGTCAAGCCGCCGACGCCCGCCCAGGGCTCCTCCCTGGACGTTACTCTTCCCGGCCCGAAGTCTGTTCCCAGCGACATGCGGCTGACGCCCCCCTCCGCCATCGGCAACGCAGCCGGCGGAGGCCTGGCAGGCACCCCCAGCACGCTCACGCCCGCAACCAGCGGCCCCGGCAGCAAGCCGGCGGCGACGGTGGGTGAGCCCGCCGGCCCGGATGTGCTGGTGGGCGCGAGTGGAGCGCGCGCCGGACTTTCCGGTGCACGATCCAGCACCCCCGGCGCACGCGTGCTGCCCGCCCCCCCGGCAGTGGGTGTCGCCACACCCGCGGCGGGACGCGCCACACGGCCCGCCCAACCGGCGCTGGGTAGCGCCCGCTCCGTGGCCCCCCGACCCGCCGGCACCCAAATGGCCCGCAACACGATCGCCGTCCCGGATCCGATGGGCGGGCTCTCCGTCCCCGTGCCGGTGCCCGCAGCCGGACCCATGCTTAGCGGCCAGCGCGCGGCTGAACCGCCCGCAACCGCCCGCCCGGCCGCCAACGCCGATCGTGTGGCCACCGCCCGCAACGGCGAGAACGTGATCGTCGTGGTCCCCGCCGGCCAGAAACCCGACGCCAACGGCAAAATCCGCGCCCAGGTCTACCGGCCAACGCAGATGGCTGGCGGCCCGCTGCCTCGCGATCGGGAATACCGCCCCCGCAGCGGCGAATCGCTGGCTGCCATCGCGAACCGCTTCAAGGTCACTCCGAAGTCGATCCAGATCGCCAACGGGCTGGCCGGACAGTCGGTCCCCGCCGGCTCCATCCTGAAGATCCCCGGCACATTCGACATCGTGATGAACAACAAGCGAGTCGCGTTCGATGTGACGCCGAGGATTCAGGGCGGGCTGCCTCTAGCGCCCTTCCGCCAGATCTTCGAGCACGCCGGTGGTGCCGTCGTCTACTTCCCGGACACCCGCGAAGTGCGCGCCGCCAACGACGACAAGGACATCAAGCTGAAGATCGGCAGCAAGGAAGCCACCGTGAACCAGGTCCTCGTCGTGATGGAAAGGGAAGCCTTCATCGACAGCGGTCGCACCATCGTCCCCGTCTCCTTCATGGAGAAGGCGCTCGACTTGAAGGCGGAGTACGATGTGAAGACCGGTACGGTCGTCCTGCTGAAGAAGTAGGGCCCGCCGTCCCAATCCGATAGCGGGGCCGGGGGCTTTCCCCCGGCCCCTTTTCGAATCAGGTCCAGGAGCCTCTCGTCGATGGACGTGACGCCTGCAGCGGAATCCCCCGGCTGCCCGCACTGCGGGCAGGCGTTTCATCGGCCCGCGTGGGGACGCGAATACCTCTGTGGTTCTTGCGGCGAACCACTGAGCGCTTCAAGGCCACGCCGACGCCTCTCCAGCCTGAATTACCGGATCCCGATGTGGATTCCAGGGGTGATGGTGGGCACCGGGATCCTGCTCGGCGTCCTCGCCCTGGGACCCCGGATCAACACGGGAGGCCCGTCGCGGACCGACCGGTCTCCCTCCACTGTGCCGCCACCCGCCGGGCCCACTCGCCCTCCCGCGGGCCTGGCGGAGCGATTACGCGCAAAGATTGATTACATACGGCAGGACCTGAAGGTAGCCCCCGAGCATCCACGGCTCCGCTCCGAGATCACCCGGTGCTATCTAGCGCTGGCACTCCTCGCGCGTGACAACGACCCCACGGCGACCGCACGCTACCTGGATCGAGTAGCTGAGCAGCTCAACGCCCTGCGCGACGTCGCGCCACTCGACGCCGCCATGATTGAGGCCGCCGCCGCTGACCTGCCGCAACTTGCCTGGGGCGACCCGTCCGATCTGGGACCCCGGATCCTCCGCCTCGGCACCTACTACATCCGGGACTCCCTCCAGGAGCGGCCGCGACAATCCGGCGGCGCCGGCTTGTTCGCGCGGGACACGCCCGGAGCATCCAGTGGCGTCGGCGGCGGGTCGGCGGTGGCCAGCACCTCGCCGCCTATGCCCGGCCCCTCCAGCGGCGCTCCCGGGGGTGATCCGGCCAGCAACACGCCACCGAGCAACGTCCCCGGTAGTGCCTTCACCGGAAGCACATCGGGTGGACGCCAGGGTGGACCACCATTCTCCGCCAGCGCCAGCCTGAGCGTTGGCGGCAGCTCCGGAGATCCCGGCAGCCCAAGCCTGTCGGAACAGATAGCGGATACGCGGCTCAAGCTGGCCGAGTCGCCGACCGACGTCGTGGTACTCCATGCGCTGGGTCGTCTGCTGGAGACTCAGGCCGACCAGCGACCCACGCACGGCGAAGAGGCGGACGTCCGGAAGGCCGACCTGGAAGAGGCGCTCGCCCTCTACAGGCGGGGAGTGGCCGCATCTCGACTGCGGGTGCACCGGGCCGCCTTCCACGTCGCCGCTGCCTCGGTTCTGGGCAAGCTCCGTCGGGAACCGGAGCAGCGTGCGCACCTGGCGCAAGCCGCTCGCTGGGCGCCCTTTCACCCCCAGGTCTGGGCGGACCTGCAGTCCATCGCCCTGCTCACCGGCGAGACCAACGAGTACTACCGTGCGCGACGGAAAATGGTCGCCTGGCGGCTGCCGACCATCCGCCTGGGCAACTGACCCCGCGCTCGCCTCAGGTGAGCTGGAGCAGCATGGGCGTGACGACGATGGCGGAAGAACCAACGCCGATCACTGCCGCCACGACAACATCGGAGAGGAAGTGGACGCCGACGTACACCCGCGAGTAACCGATCACCGCTGCCAGCAGCAGCAGGGGGACAGCCCAGTGCGGGAAGTGCGCCGCCATCACCGTAGCCAGCGCGAAAGATGTGGCCGTGTGGCCGGACGGAAACGACCCGTGGCGGGTAACGGGCGCGAGGAATCGAACCTCTGTGTGAGCCACCGGGCGCATCCGCTTCACCCGCCGCTTGATGAGGTGCACCACGGCCGTCGAGAGTAGAAACGCCGCCAGCGTCGTCCACCACAAGGTGTGCCCGATCGGATCGGTCCGGTGAAGCACCCAGGCCAGCCCGATCAGCGGGAGCTGCACGCCGCCCAGCCCCAGTAGCGTCAGCCGCGGTAGGATCAGATCGAGTGCGTGGTGCGTCGCCCGCTGGTTGATCCAGTGGAAGTGCTGCAGGTCACGGGCGCTGGGTGTGCGCATCCTTGGGTGATGTGTAGGAATGACCGGGCCCCTTGGGAAACGGATGGTCGCGGCGTGAGTCGACCCGAGCCTCAGTCTGTGTAACTATGCCCCTCACCGTCAACGGGATTCACCTGAATTATGAGCAACGCGGCTCCGGCTCAAACATCCTGCTCCTGCCGGGCCTGGGTGCTACTTGCCACGTCTGGTACCCACAGCTAGCGGGGCTCTCGGGCCTGTTCCGGCTGACGGCGATCGACACCCGCGGGCACGGCGCCTCCGGCCGGCCCCCCGGCCCCTACTCCATCGACGACCTGGCTGCCGATGCGGCCGGCGTCATCTCAGCGCTCGCACTCGCCCCCGCCGTCGTGGTGGCGAGTTCCATGTCGTGCCTCACGGCCGTGAGGCTGGCGGCGGTCGCACCTACGCTCGTCCGGGGGCTCGTTCTGATCGGGGGCTTCCCGGTCCTCTCCCCCTCGGTCCGTGAGGGAATGGAAGCGAGGATCGCTCTGGCGGAAAGCGAGGGCATGATCGCGCTCGCGGACCGGGTGGCGGCGGGCGCGCTAGCGCCCATTACCCACCAGCAGCAACCGGCGCTGGTGGGGCTCTTCCGCGCCGGGATTCTCGCCAATGATCCTGCCGCCTATGTCGCCTCGATCCGTGCCATGCTCACGGCCGACGTCACGGATGACCTCCCCCACGTCGGATGCCCCACGCTCGTGATGTTGGGGGAGCACGAGGTCGTGGCGCCACTTCCCGCGGCGATTGAGTTGATGCGGGGTCTTCCCTCCGCGCGGCTGGCCGTGATTCCGGAAAGCGGACACCTTCCCTTTATGGAGCGGCCTCACCGGGTCAATGCTCTGTTGCTGGAATTCCTGGCTGGGCTGGAGCTGGAGCGACGATGATCGACAGCCGCTTCGAGGTTGGCGTCGTCAGCAACTGTTGGGGGGCAGAGGAACCCGCGTTGAGCCTGGCCGATCTGGTCCTCCGTGCGGCAGAGGAAGGCTTCGAGTACGTGGAGCTGCGCCAAGGCTCATTGCGCGAGGGAGAGCGGCCGACGTCGGACGGCCCCCCGGACCCCCTCGGCGACGTCCTCGCGGAGGTGGCAGGGCGGACGCCTCAGCTCGGGTTTAATCTTGCTGTGGAGTTGCCCTTCCTTTCGGACATCGTCGGCACGGACGACCCTCGATTCACGACCGCTGTCGAAGCAGCGCGGCGACTCGGGGGCCGGTCCGTGCTGCGGCTGGTGGACGTCACTCCTCCCGCCGGCCTGCTCGAGCACGAGGAATCCATCGATGCGCTGGGTGAGGCGCTTTCCCGGCTGGCGGAGAGAGCCTGGGGCACGGGGCGAGTGACACTGGCGGTGGAGAACTCGCGGCAGCCGGTCTCCTCGGTGCTCGCGGTGATTCGGCGGGCTCGGTGCACCACGCCCGCGCCGATCCCGCCTCCCCGCCTCTGTTGGGATCCACACAACCAGCTCATCCAGCAGCTCCGACCGGAGGATCCACACCTCTCTGCCGGCGACCTTAGCCCACACGAGTTCTTCGAGGTCCACTTCAAGCAACAGCGCGACGGCGCACTGCTGTCCGGTGTCGAAGAGGGGGACCTCGACTGGCGACGGATTATGCAGGGCCTCAGCCGCGCCGGATGCTGTGGACCCGCATTGTTCGAGATTCCCGCGGGAGAGCGGGTATGGGACCGTCTGCGAGCCGGCAAGACCTATCTCGAGCAGGTCGCCGACCTGGAAGCCGAATGAGAATCATCTCCGTTACCACCGCAGTCGTGGAAGCCAACTACGACTGGACATTTGTCCGCATCGAGACCGACACCGGCGTCGTCGGCGTGGGCGAGTGCTTCTTTGCGCCGGGCCTCACCGCCATGATCCGCGATCTGCGTGGGGCCATCCTGGGCCTGGATCCCCGCGACATCGATGCTCTGGTCCGCCGGCTCCGACGCGCCGCCTCCGGCGCCGGGTCCGTGAGCGGTATTGTCCACAACGCCATCACCGGCATCGAAGCGGCGCTGCTGGACCTGGTGGGGAGGCATTTCGGCGTACCGATTTGGCAACTGCTGGGGGGGCGGCACCGACATTCCGTGCGCGTCTACGCCGATTGCCATGCGGGATCCGGGCTGGAGAGCTGGGGCCCCGCCCTCAATGCGCGCCAGCCCGAGTGGTTCCGGGAAGCCGCCCAGACGGGGGCGGCGTCCGACGAAGGCGACGCACTCAACCCGGCTGCGTGGGCCACACGGGCTCGCCAGGCGGTGGCGACCGGCTTCGACGCCCTCAAGTTCGATCTTGACTGCGAGTCAATCCCCTCGCATGGACAGATCCGGCCCCTGGGCAACGACGAGATGGACCGAATGGTGGCCCGGGTGGCGGCCGTACGCGCCGAGGTAGGTCCGGCCGTGGATCTGGCCCTGGACTGCCACTGGCGCTACTCCCTCCCCGACATCACAAGGCTCGGGCATCGGCTCGCCGAGTTCGGCCTGATGTGGCTGGAAGATCCGTTGCCGCCGGAGAATCCCCGGTCGTTCCGCACCCTGCGCGAGTCCGTCCCTGTGCCGCTCGGCACGGGCGAGAACCTCTTCCTCTGGCACGGCTTCCGCGAGTTGATCGAGACGCAGTCCGTGCACATCGTCTGCCCCGATCTGCAGAAAGTCGGCGGTCTGTTGGAAGGAAGGCGGATCGCCGACCATGCGGCGCTGTATGACCTGATGGTCGCACCGCACTGCATCGCCGGCCCGATCGGCACCCTCGCCTCGGCGCATCTCTGCGCCGCCATCCCCAACCTTGTGGCGCTGGAGTTCCACGGGCAGGATGTGCCTTTCTGGAACGACCTGCTCTCCGGCTGGGACGGACCGCTGATCGTGAACGGGTCCATTCAGATTCCTGATGGACCAGGCCTCGGAGCAACGCTCAACGAGGGGGTGGCACGCCGGTACGCTCGAGCAGGGGAGCCCTTCTTCGTGGAGTAGATGTGGGATCTTGGAACGCTGCTACTCCGTTCACCTGCGATTTCGTGCGCCGGACACGGTCGTCCGGTTACTGACCCGCTTCGGCGTCATTGCCGGCGCACCCATCCCGGTCGCGCCCACGCGATGCCTGCCGCGTGGGATCTTCATCAGCGGCTGTCGGGCTGGCTGGGTGAGTCTGTGGGGCGGAGGCGAAGCTCCGGACTGGGTCGCTGAGTTGTCCGCTGAGCTCGAGTGCCCTGCAGTGGCCACGACGATGCATGACGATTACTACACCATGGACTTCTTCCAGGATAGCAACTTTCTCGGCACGATCGAGGGACCCGAATCCGTCGTCCGCCACCAGATCGTCCGCCAACTGGCCGGCATCGATGAAGAACCGGACCCGGATTCGCCTGACGTGCGTGAGATGACCCCGCAGGAGCAGGGCGAGGCCCTGGGCAGGGCACTCGGCTCGGAAGAGTACGAGGCAGCACTCGTCGAACTGTACGCCGCCCAACCCGAAATGGAGGCACTGCGCGCGTTCGTTGCCGATCCGGAAGGGCTGAGCGAGGCCTGGGAAGCACTGGTTCGTCCCGCTCCGTGGCCGGAAAGTGTTCCCGATCAGATCGGACCGGTTTTTGTGGACGATTACATGGAAACAGCCCTCGCCGCCCTCGGGATTCAGGACGCGTCCTGGGATCCCGACGCCGACGCGGGTGCCTTCCTGGAGGGCGAGTACGACGAAGGTGACGAAACGCTTCCGGAAGAGTGGGCTGAGTTCCGGCTTCTGCCGATCAACCGGCTGACAGTGCTGATTTGAGCGCCTCGGGAGATCCGGCCGAGGGGAGGAGGAGCGGACGATGAGTGAGGATCGAAAACTGCGGTTTGGGGTGATTGGGGCGGGCGGATTCGCCGAGATTTGTCATATCCCGGGGCTGCAGTCTCACCCTCGCGCGCAAGTCGTGGCACTCTGCGGCAGGAGGGCCGATCACGCACGAGAGATGGCGGATCGGTGCGGGATTGCGGACGTACACACAGACTACCGCGAATTGTGTGAGCGGGAAGACCTGGACGGCGTCACCATCACCACTCCCAACGCCGTACATGCGGAGCAGGCTGCCTCCGCCTTTGCCCACGGCAAGCACGTGTTCTGCGAAAAGCCGCTCGGGATGGACGTCCCTCAGGTGCGGGGCATGGTCGAAGCGGCACATCGCAGCGGGAAGGTGCATCAGGTCGCCTTCACCTTCCGCTACACCTACGGTGTTCGGGAGTTGCGTCGCCGCGTCGCCGCCGGCGATATCGGCAAGCCCTACTACGTACGTATCCAATACGACGGGTGGGGCGGACTGCATCCGGATTGGAGAATCGGCTGGAGAGAGAAAGCCCATCTGGCGGGTGGGGGGATGCTCTTCGACATGGGTTCCCACCTCTTCGACCTGGCAATGTTTGTGCTCGGACCGATCGAAACGGCGACCGGATTCACCCACGTCATTCCGAGGGAGCGTCGGGATCGAATCTCCGGAGAGTTGACTTCCGTGGAGACGGACGACATCGCCGCGTCCCTGTTCCGCCACATCGACGGCGCGCGGGGGGAGTGGTTCATGAGCCGGGTCACGCCTGCCCACGACCAGAACGGGACGATGGAAGTGATCGGCCCCGAGGGAGCACTGCAGGCATCGCTCAGCCGGGGGAACCTGGAACGTCTCCGGATCTCACGGCCCAGCTCGCCGCCGTGGGAGGACATCCGGCTGCAGCCCGAAGCGTATGACGGCCAGCCGCATGCCCTGGGTATCATGATGCGCAGCTTCGTGGATGCATGCCTTCGTGGACATCTGGACGGCGACGTCGATGCTTCGTTCGACGATGGGCTCACCGTTCAACGGGCGTTGGAGGCCGTGCGAATCTCCGCCCAGGCAGAGTCATGGCGCCGGCTCGACAGCCTATGAGAGGACGAATGTGGGTATGACGCACCGGACCGGAGCGTGGATCGCGCTCGCATTGGTGCTGGGCGGCCTGGCCGTTTACATCGGCACTCGTCTATGGTCTGGAAGCGGCGGCTCGCGGACGACCTTCGGCCCAGGTGCCGCCGCAATGCTGCGGACGACTCAACGCGAGGGGGGGGTGCTAAAGCTGGCGATAGAGAAGTACGTCGCCGCCCACGGAGCCCCTCCCTCGTCGCTCAGCGCCATCGTGCCGGAGTTCCTCCCGAGTCTCCCCAGCCCGGGACCCGCGGCAGAGGATGGGTGGCTCTACTGGGCGAGGCGGCGGGGCCGCGTGGCCGGTCAAGCGGGAAAAGACTCCTGGGCCGTCGGCATTACGGTCAAGAAGGGAGACTCGGTCCGCATCGGCAACCAGTTCGGCGACACCTTCGTCTACCACGCGGACGGCGAGTATGGTCGCCGCGAGTACGGCGGCGAGTTCCTGCCGATGGACGACTGGGGTTATTACTTCCAGTAGCCATGGGATCGTCGCCGGATGGGGAACTAACGGGAGACGCGCTACTCAAGGAGGTGTGCCGGCTGATCCGTGCCGCACGGGCAAGCTGGAACGCGCACCAGAGCAATGACGCCTGCGCCCGCCAGCGCGCCCAGGCGCTGCGATTGTATGAAACCCTGACGCCGGAACAGAAGGAGAGGGTTCCCCAGGCGCTGCGCGTGTGGCTGCGTTACCGGAGCGAGCGCTACTTCGGCGCGCAGCGTGGGCGCGGGGCAACCGCACGGCCCGGTCGGGCGCGGCGTGGAGCGAGGCGCAGCGGGACGCCAGAGACGGGGGAACCCGGCTCTAGTGCCAGTTGAACTTGCTGGCGAAGAGGTAGACCAACAGGCTCAGGACCATGAAGCCGATGGCGAGGTACTTCGTGTACTGCTGAAGTTGCTCCTCGACACCGGCCCGGCCGCGGATGGGTCCGGTGCTGCCGCCGCCCAGACTGCCCAGCCCCTCGTGTCGATTGGTCTGGCTGACAACCATGACAATCAGCCCGACGGTCACGGCGAAGTGCAAGATTGAGAGGACGATTCGCAGGACCTGATCCACAGACGTGACTCCGGACCCCGACGGGGGCAGCCGGCGGAGTCTAGCAATTCCACCGGGGAGGTGTCAAACCCGGGACAGGGTGCCGGCAGCCCGCTCGACCACTTCCTGAAGGAAGCGGCGCAGTTGGAACGGCGTCGCCGAGGATCGGGTGCAGGTGAGAAGTTCGGCGTCCCTGGCTCCCGGAACACCGGCCCGAAGCAGGATCAGTGCCTGTCGGGGCAGATTCCCCCGAGCAGGCGTCGGCGTGGCCGCGAGGATGAGCGGTGACGCCCGGACCATCAACGCCGCCCGTGCTGAGTCGTCGTTGGGGGACTCAAGCCATTGCAGCGGGATGAGCGCGGCCAGCAGACCCTCCGGTTCAAGCCTGTCGATCAGCTCGACCAGGCGAGGGCCCGGGTCCGCGTGGGAGGAGAGATCCGCGAGCACCCAGCGAACACGGCCGACGATCGGGTCCTGGCCCATCCAGGGCGAGGCAGCGGCGGCGAGTTCGCCGCCAGCGGGGGAGCAGAGAACGGAGCGCCGGCGACCTCCCGGCCGCTCCGCGGCAGAACAGAGCCGCGGCAGAACCCTGAGCAGCTCGCGCCGGTGCAGCCGATCGGCGCGTTCCCCCGCGCTCCCCTGCTCGGCCGGCATGCGGGTGGCCACCGCATCGGCGAGTGCGTCGGCGCTCGACGGCTTAAGCCGCTCGGCAACCCCTTCCTCCCACAGGGACCTCACAGCCTCCGGGGTTGCCTCACCCCGATCCACCGCAAACACGGTGCGCCCGCGCCGATGCGCCAGCCGGCACTCCTCGTCCATCGTCCCGCCGGAGCGGATGTGGACAGCGACGACGACATCCGCCAGATCGAAGAGCAGGGCATCGCGTCGCTGCCCGTTATGGGGCGCGCCTGGCTGACGCCACGGAAAGGCGGACACGACGAGCTGCAGATCCGGGTCAAGCGCCACATCCCAGATCCGAGCAGCCTGAACCGGATCGCGGACAGGTCCTTCCGGAAAGACATCCGCAAATCCACGATCCAGCGCCAGCACGGCGGGCCCGGCGTGCCGCTTTGCTGCCACGGCGGCAGCCTGATACGCTTCGCGGTTGCTTGAGGCGCAGAGGGCTCGGTCACGGCGTGCGAGCCCGTCGCCCAGGGCGTCCGTGAGGGCGATCGCGTCGGGGCCGGCGTCGCGCGAGTTGACGATGAGCGCACGAGGCTCCTCGAGTAGCTCCATTGCCCCGTACGCGAAAACCACGGGCCAGCGTCGGGGCCGTGTCCGCGAGGCAGCGAAGGCGGGGCACTCGGGTGGTTCGCCCAGCACCAGCGGAGTGACGCCCCAGGCGCGAAGCTCCTCCGCATCCCGCCCGGCGCGGGTCCAGAGTTGTGCCGCTCCCTCCTCCAGGGTGGCAACCGCCCGCGGATGAAGGCCGATCAGGGCCCGCAGCTCCTCCGGCGGGCAGGACCATAGCTCCTGGAGGGACCGCCGCGTTTCGTACTTCAGTCGAAGCAGTTCCAGCAGGGTCCGATCACCCACCCAGGGCACTCCGGCCCAGGCCATCAGGGCTCTTAGCTCTTCCGGGGGTAGCATAGGCTGTCGTCAACTTGCGCTTCGTCATGGGAAACGCCGAGTCCTGCTGCCGGCATGCTTCGGCAGAGGATCTGACGCGACTGGGGTGGAAGTGGGAACGGAGCGACAGCGAGAACGGTCCTCAACTCGGCCGGCGTACAGGCCGGGGCACATTTTCGGGACAGGAGATCGACATCCATGCAGCGGGTCTGGACGAACCTCGGAGCGATGGCGGCGATGGCGGCGTTGATCGCCGTCACGGCTCCCCGCGAGCTGAGCGCACAGGAAGGCAGGCTCAATCGCCCGCCTCGCGGTTACAAAGCCCTGTTCAACGGCAAGGACCTCGGCAACTGGCAAGGTCTGATCGAGCTGCCGAAGCGGATGAAGATGTCCGCCGAGGAACGGACAGCCGCCCAGGCAAAGGCGGACGAGTCCATGCGCGCTCATTGGAGCGTGCGGGACGGCGTCCTCGTGTTTGACGGCAAGGGCATGAGCCTGCAGACCGCAAAGGACTACGGCAACTTCGAACTCTTCGTGGACTGGAAGATCCCTGTCAAGGGCGACAGCGGCATCTACCTGCGCGGGAACCCCCAGGTCCAGATCTGGGAGGCGACCGACAAGGCCGCGCAGACTGCGGACGGCAAATTCATCGGCTCAGGCGGCCTCTACAACAACCAGAAGAACCCCAGCCGGCCCTCCGTAGCGGCCGACAAGCCCGCGGGCGAGTGGAACACCTTCTGGATCCGGATGGTCGGCGATCGCGTGACGATCAAGCTGAATGACGTGTTGGTCGTCGACAACGTACCGCTGGAGAACTATTGGGAGCGCGGCATGCCGCTGCCGGAAGTCGGCCCCATCGAACTCCAAAACCACGGGCAGGTGCTGGAGTTCCGGAACATCTTCATCAAGGAGCTTCCGGGCGTCAGCAACTAGCTTGCTGGGGGCCGTCTCCCAAGGGCGGCGGCCCCGCAGGCGCCCAGGAATGGCGCAGCTATCCGCAAACTCCCGGACAAGGATTCGAACCTCGATTCACGGCTCCAAAGGCCGGTGTCCTACCATTAGACGATCCGGGATCGGCCTCGAGTATAGCCGCGCGCGGAGACTCTCCGCAATCTCTTGTCGCGGCAGGGCGGTAGTTGCTCGTCTGCAGTGTTTCGAGCTTCGGCCCCAGAGCAGCCGACATGCCGGCGTCGCACATCCTGTGGTCGAAGCGTCGTTGGATCACGACGCCGTCCCGCCGCCCTCCGGTGCCGGCCCGGACGGGCGCCAGTCCTCGCGTCGGTCCGTACCCCGCCAGTCGTAGAAGCGGTAGACGAGGGTGCGGTACGGGCGAAACCGGTCAAACGCGGCGACGAGTTCGCGATCGGAGACTTCCGCCCCTCCAAACCACGCGTCACGGACTGTCTGCCGGAACCAGCTATCCACGGGGAGATGGTCCCAGCGGCCGAGCAGCATCATGACATTGGCGGCGGCGTAGGGTCCGATGCCCGGTAAGGCCCGCAGTCGGGCTTCGACGTCCGCGTCCGAGAGCTCTGGATCCTCGACGGGGCCGAGGTCGATGCTCCTCTCCGACAGGCCGCGAGCGATCGCCAGCAGCGATGCCGCCCGGTAGCCAACGCGACACCGCTCCCTCAACTCCTCCTCGGAGAGCGACGCACACCGCTCCGGCGTGGGGAAGACGCCTTCCGGCCCGCACAGCTCGACAAGGCACCGGGTCATGTTCACCGTCTGGCGCCAGGTGGTGTTCACGGAGAAGAGGGTCTTCACCACGTCTTCCCAGATGGTGGGGCAGCGAAGGATCCGTCCCTGTCCATGCCGAGCCGCCTCGATGAGGCCCTGCTCCTTCTCGGCAAGCTCGTGAAAACCGGCTAGATCCTGTTCCAACGCCAGCACATGCCGAACCAACCCTGCCACCCACCCATCGGGCGAGGCATCGGATGAGGCATCATGCGCGACCACGAGGTGACTGCCGACCTGCCGCATCGCGATTTCGACACGCTCTCCCGCTCTTGCCTCCCGCCGAATGAGGCACTGCTCGCCTTCGTCCCAGCGATAGGGGGGGAGGTAGACCCAGCCGTGGGACAGCGCGACATCTCGCAGCCGGAACGGCACCGGTAGGGGAAGCTCGAGGGTGGGCATTGCGGATAGGGCAAAGAGGAGAGTGGTTGGAGCGAGACTCCACTGCTGAGTGATAGGATGAGGCCGATGAAAGCTGCTGTCTACCGCGGGATTGATCGCGTGCAGGTGGAGGAAGTTCCCCTGCCGGCCCTCGAGCCTGGCGAGATCCTCGTGCGAGTCGGTGCCTGCGGTGTGTGCGGCACCGACCTGAAGAAAATCCACCACGGCCTCGTCCCGCCGCCGCGGATCTTCGGCCACGAGATCGCGGGTACGGTAGCGGAAGTGGGTCCCAACGAGTCCGCGTGGTCAACGGGGGACAGGGTCGTGGTGCAGCATCACGTGCCGTGCGGCGAGTGTTTCTACTGTCATCGGCGGCAATATGCCCATTGCCCCACGTACTTGCGGACCGGAACTACGGCGGGGTTCGAGCCGGCGGGCGGCGGATTCGCCGAGTACGTCCGGGTGATGCCCTTCGTCCGCAGGGGGATTGTGGCAATCCCGGACGGGGTCAGCGACGATGAAGCCTGCTTCCTGGAGCCGCTCAACACAGTGCTGAAGGGGGTCCTGAGCCTGCGGCCGGAGGCGGGGGAGTGCGCCGTCGTGCTGGGTCAGGGGCCGATCGGGTTGCTCTTCACGCAGGCGCTGATCCTGGAGGGGCTACATGTGATCGGGAGCGACCCACTGGCGGAGCGCCGCGACCTCGCAGCATCGTTCGGCGCGGAGCCGATCGACCCCACTACCGGGGGGTTGGAGCCCGCCTGCCGACTCCGTACGTCGGGCCGAGGCGCCGATCTCGCGGTGGTGGCTGTCGCCGTGCCGGGCGCGGTGACCCAGGCGCTGGCAGCGGTGCGCCCTGGAGGGCGCGTTCTGCTTTTCGCCCAGACTCGCCTCGATGAGGAAGCGCCCATCCCCCTCGGACAGGTATGCGTTCGGGAGAAGGCGCTGTTGGGATCGTATAGCTCGGACATCGACCTGCAGGATCAAGCGGCCGCTCTGCTGTTTACACGAACGATCCGCGTCGCCCCGCTGATCCGGCACCGGTTCCCCCTCCAGCAGATTGGGGAGGCCCTGCGCGCCGCCAGCCAGCCGCAGCCGGGAACCCTCAAGGTGGTGGTTCATCCATGAGCTGGGAGACGCCGGAATGGATGGAGGCGGTTGTGCTGCACGGTCGCGAGGACGCCCGGCTGGAACGCATGCCGGTCCCCCACGCCGGTCCGGGCGAAGTGCGGGTGAGGATTGGGGCCGCGCTCACGTGCGGCACCGATCTGAAGGTCTACCGACGAGGCTATCATGCTCGAATGATCGTACCCCCCGCCATCTTTGGGCATGAGTTCGCCGGGGTGGTGGACCAGGTGGGAGAGGGCGTCGTCGGCTTCTCGGCCAGCGATCGCGTGGTCGCGGCGAACTCGGCCCCGTGCGGAGAGTGTCCTGAATGTCGTCGTGAGCGCGAGGAGCTGTGCGAGGACTTGCTGTTCCTGAATGGCGCGTATGCGGGCTGGGTGGTGGTGCCGGAGCGGATCGTGCGCAAGAACCTCCTGTCTCTCCCCACGGGGATGCCGCTGGAATCGGCCGCGCTCACGGAGCCGCTCGCCTGCGCGCTTCACGGCCTGGAGGAGACCGACCCCAGGCCGGGGGAGACCGTCGCGATCCTGGGCGCGGGTCCGCTGGGTTTGTTGCTGGCCCGAGGTGCGGTGCTCCGCGGAGCGCGGGTGCTCGTCATCGGTCGTCGACCCGGGCGGCTCCGCGCGGCGAGAGCAATGGGTGTCGCCGATGTGTGCGACGCAGCAACGGAGGATCCCGCCGCCTGGGTGATGGCCCGCACCGAGAACCGCGGCGCAGAGCGGGTGATCGAAGCCGTGGGACAGCCGGATGCCTGGGAAACCGCCATTTCGCTCACTCGAAAGGGTGGGGTGGTGAACTTGTTCGGTGGCTGTCCGGCGGGATCCAGGATCCAGGTATCCACGGATCGGCTCCACTACGAAGCCCTGACGCTGCTCGGGACGTTTCACCACACTCCCGCCACGATCCGCGCCGCGCTGGCCCTGCTCGCGACCGGCGCCATCCCCGTAGATGTACTTGTGGAGCAGGATGCGCCCCTCTCGAGGCTGCCGGAACTGCTGCCGGAACTCGCACGCGGAGGCGGACCTCTCAAGGTCTGCCTGCGCCCCAATCACGAGGAACTGGGGGTGAATTGATGTCCGAGATTCACGATGTGACCGCGATCCTCGGCGGCACGGTCATCCTCCCAGAGAGCGAGATCCCAGACAGCGCGGTCCTCATAAGCGGTGGGGTGATCCGGTGGGTCGGGCCCCGATCCGCACTCGATCTCCCAACGGGGGCCCTCGTGATCCCGGCGTCCGGGCACCTGGTGTTGCCGGGGTTCATTGACACCCACGTACATGGCGCACACGGCGACGATGTGACATTGAACGGCGCTGATGGTGTCCGACGCATCGCCGCGGCCTTCCCCCAGTACGGCGTGACGGCGTGGCTGCCCACGACCCTATCTATGCCTCATCGGGAGCTCGTGCGGACCCTGGAATGGACGGTGGAGGCCGCCGTCCGCCCCGGGCCCGGCGCTGCCATTCTTGGCATTCACGTGGAGGGGCCATACATCAATCCCAAACGCAAGGGCGCCCAGCCCGCGCACGGGATCCGCGACCCCGACCCGACCGAGTTGCGCGAGTTGCTCGCCGCCGCCCAGGGATGGATGCGGGTAATGACGCTGGCGCCCGAGCTCTCCGGGGCGGGGGCGATGATCGCGGAGTTGCGACGGCACGGCGTTCGGGCCTCGATGGGGCACACGGACGCAACCGCGGCCGAAGCGCGGGCAGGCATGGCGGCTGGCGCCACGGACGCAACCCACCTCTTCAACGCGATGCGGCCGATTCACCACCGGGATCCGGGCGTCCTGGGAGTCTGCCTGGGGGACCCCTCCATCACGGCCGAAGTCATCGCCGACGGCATCCATCTCGACGCCGAGACCCTCCGCCTCATCTTCTCGGTTCGACGACATGACAGCACCGTGTTGATCACGGACGGCATCGCCGCGACTGGACTTCCCGACGGCGAACATCACCTCGGACCGTACAACGTGAATGTGCGATGCGGGGTCTGCAGCCTGTCCGACGGCACGCTGGCGGGCAGTGTATTGACGATGAACCGCGCGGTGTGGAATGCGATGGCGCTTGGGGGGGTCTCGCAAGTGGATGCCGTGCGCATGGCAAGCCTCATCCCCGCGAGGAGGGTGGGGTGCGCTGACCGCAAGGGATCTCTGGAACCCGGCAAGGACGCCGACCTGGCTATCTTCGCAGGCGACGGAACCTGTCTCCGAACGTTTGTCGCAGGCGTCGAGCGCCATAG
>CAZSRZ010000038.1:39850-42787 GCA_964609085.1 uncultured bacterium
AGTTAGAGCCGGCCACCCTCGGGCCAATTGCGCCAGTGCGTGTTGGGCGGCCGCGACGGCTGGTACAGCCCTACGTCGCCGGTAGCCAGCACGCGGGCGAGCTGCTGAAACGTCTCAGAGCCGCTCGGCCGGTCCACTGGATCAACCACGTTCGGATGATGCCATTCCTCCAATTGTAGAATTTGCTCCAGGTCGGGATAGACGCTGACCCTCCGCTCCTGCGGTGTCGCCAACACCTGGTCACGTGCGGTGCTGGTGAGGAACCGACAGAGTTCAAAGACCTGCACCCGAGGTGCCTGTTCCAGTTCGATGCCGTGGAGGCTGTATTCGCCCAGGCTGGGCAGCGGAATCGCCTGATTACGAACGAGGACCCGGTGTGAACCTTCGGCCACGAACTCGGCGTCCCCCGAGTCTTGCCATGGGCCCGCCTCAATCGGAAACACCGACCGGAATTCGTTGTTCGGGTTGTTCGCGATGTAGCGTTCGTAGGCCGACGGACTGACATAGTTTCCGGGCGGATCACGCTCGTACAGCCGGTTCGCGTATGTCTGGACGCTCGTATCTGGCAGGCCGCTTCCGGGCGAAAAGCCGAACACCTCGATCACCATCGCCCAGTCCGTTGTCGACCGGTGCAGCGACAGGCGCGTGGCAGCCAGGTAGACGTGGCCATTGTCCAACATCGGAAACCGGAAGGCGTCGCAGCAGCGATCGAGAATGTCCAGGATCTCAGTAGAGCGCAACGCCATGCCCCCTGCGGCCTTCGAAACCTTCCGGGGCTAACGACCCCCTTATGCCTGCGGTGCGTGGCCACGACGAACGCTCGGGGCCACGCACCGCAGGGGCCCACTACGGGCCCTGACGCTTTACCTACCGCGCGGCACCGTCACCTTCAGCCGCCGGGCGATCGAAACCCCATGCCGCTTCACGAAGTCGGCGGTGACCTTCGCTCCCGTGGAAATCCCGGAAAACGATCCCCGCCGGCCGTTGATGGTGATGGAGGTGCTTGCGTTCACCTTCAGAACCTTGCGAACTCCCGCTCGCTGTCCGCGGCCGGACGCCTGGGAGACCAGCACCGTGTGTGCCGTGTTCGATACTGAGAGCACCTTGCCGCTCAGATTACCGGGATTGGGGGAGTAAGCGTCGATGAACACGGCCACGAGCGACTTCGGGTCCCGCTGCGCGCCCGAGTTATCGTCCTTGTCGTCGTCATCCCCATCGTCGTCATCGTCCCCATCGTCCTCGTCTTCGCCAAACTTTACCTGAACCGTGACCACCACACCGGGGCTTAGATCGGCCAGAGTCGCGGGCTGACCATCGAGATTGACCTCAGTGTTTGCATCGATGTCGACGGTCACAAAGTTGCGGGCCGTCTTCACGACAACCTGCTGGAGGTCGAGGTCGATCGCGGTCAACGTGCCGTCCACAAACCGGCCGTGAGAATCCACTTCCACCTTCACGAGGTCCAGCGTGAGCGGATCATACTGGGCCTCCACCCGGGCACCGACGAGTTGGGTGAGATCGTCTACCGGTTTGTGATCGATCTCCACCCGCGTGGCCACCGTCAGGTTCAGCGACAACTCGCTCCCACGGAACAGCTTGAGCCGGAGTTGGGTAGGGGCAACCGGGGCCCCCACGGCCGTCACCAGGCCATAGGTCTTGAACTCCGACTCCACTTCGAGTTCGGACACATCCCCCGTTGCGGGGTCGAATTGGGCCTGGGCGTAGTAACCGACCAGGGTGGTCAGATCGGCAAAGGAGAAGTTGTCATCCTTGTCATCTCCCCGGCGATCACCATCATCGCCATCGCCATCATCCCCGTCGCCATCATCCCCGTCGCCATCATCCCCGTCGACATCATCCCCGCCCTCATGATCCCCGGAATCCTCCCCGTCCTCGCGGAAGCGAGTTGTGGACGTCAGGTTCAGGGTCACCGGGCCCACCTCGGACTGGATGGTGATGGTGGTGGGAACAGTCGGGGCACCGACATCCAGGATCACGCCGGCCACCTCATCGGCTTCGTCCCCGTGATGACCGCGATCGGCGAACACGGGTAAGGAACAGAGCAGGGCGAGGGATGCGGTGCACGCGACCGCACGTAGAGAAAGCCCGGGGGGTAGAAGAAGGCATCGACGCATAGAACTCTCCGTATCTGCTTGGCGAGAACCGAAACCGGGCTGGGAGTTTCGCCCACCCATCGATCAGTCCCGACGTGAATAGCCTGATGCGGACCGCGTGATACATGCTGGTCCGGAACGGGCGGCGTCCTTGCGGCCGCGAGGTGGCGGCGAAACGCAGACAGGGCCCCATCCGGATGGGATGGGGCCCTGTGAAGGATTCTGGCGGCGTCCTACCCTCCCACCCCTGATAAGGGGCAGTACTCTCGGCGCTGCGGGGCTTAACTGCCGTGTTCGGGATGGGAACGGGTGTACCCCCCGCGCAATAGCCACCAGAAATCGTCGGGACCGCGGTCCCAAAAGTTTTCACGAGAAAACCGCAAAGAGGAGAGGTGGTGCAGAGCGCACTACAGGCACATGCGATCACCGAATTGGAAATCGCAGTCCTGGATCAAATGAGGGATGATCAAGCCCTCGGCCGATTAGTACGGGTTACCTCAACACATTGCTGTGCTTCCAGTCCCCGCCTATCAACGTGATTCTCTACCACGGGCCTTACCCAGTTAACCTGGTGAGAGTGCTCATCTTGGGGCAAGCTTCGCGCTTAGATGCCTTCAGCACTTATCCCTTCCCGACATAGCTACCCGGCTTCTGCACCTGGCGGCACAACCGGTACACCAGAGGTCAGTCCACTCCGGTCCTCTCGTACTAGGAGCAGCTCCCCTCAACACTCTTACGCCCACGATGGATAGGGACCGAACTGTCTCGCGACGTTCTGAACCCAGCTCGCGTACCGCTTTAATAGGCGAACAGCCTAACCCTT
>CAZSRZ010000039.1:0-42764 GCA_964609085.1 uncultured bacterium
AGGGGCTGATCAAGAACCGCTACATCGGTCGCACCTTCATCGAGCCGGACCAGCGCATGCGGGAGCTGGGTGTGCGAATGAAGCTGAGCGCCCTGAAGGAGAACCTGACCGGGCGGCGGGTCGTGATGGTGGACGACTCGATTGTCCGAGGCACCACCACCGGCAAGATCGTCCGGCTGATTCGCGAGGCGGGCGCGACGCAGGTGCACGTGCGGATTTCCTCGCCTCCGGTGAAGTGGCCCTGTTTCTACGGCATCGATATGGCCGACCGCAGAGATCTCATCGCCGCCCGCAAGAAGGAAGAAGAGATCCGGGACCACATCGGCGCGGACAGCCTCGGCTATCTGAGCCTGCGCGGGGTGCTGAAGGCGATCGGCATGCCGCGCGATCGGTTTTGCCATGCCTGCTTCTCCGGCGAGTATCCCATCCCCATCCCGAAGGACCTCAAGCTCAGCAAGTTCTCGCTCGAAGATCGGGGCCGAAACGGGCAGCGGCCGGCGGCGGAGGCCGAGGGTCCGGACGCGCTTCCGGAAGTCGATCGGGAGCCGGTCACCGCGTGAGGATCGGCGTACGAGTAGGGGTGCTCCTGTCCGGCCGGGGCCGGGGCAGCAACATGCAGGCGCTGATCGACGCGACCCGCGACGGCCGCATCCCAGGCGAGGTAGCGCTGGTCCTCAGCACCAGCGCTGAAGCTCCGGCGCTCGCCAGGGCTGCCGCCGCCGACGTCCCGACTTGTCTGATCGACGCCGCCGAGTCGCCGGACGCCGCAGCCCTTGATGGCCGCATTGCGGACGCCTTCTCGGCAGCCCGCGTGGACGTCATCTGCCTGGCCGGCTACATGCGCCTCGTCGGGCCACCGATCCTCTCGGCCTATGCAGGCCGATTGATGAACATCCACCCGGCGCTGTTGCCTGCATTCGGCGGACGCGGCTACTACGGCCGTCGCCTGCACGAAGCGGTGCTCGCCGCGGGGGTGAAGCTGACCGGCGTGACCGTGCACTTCGTGGACGAGGAGTACGACCACGGCCCCATCATCCTGCAGCGCGCTGTCCCGGTGGCGGAGGACGACACCGTGGATACGCTGGCCGCCCGCGTGCTAGCGGAGGAGCACCGCGCCTACCCGGAAGCCGTACGCCTCTATGCGGAGGGGCGGCTGCGCCTCGACGCCGCCGATCGTCGGAGGGTCCACGTTCTGGCGGCGCCCGCGGAGCCGTGAGCCCGCTGCCGGTCGCCCGTCGCTGAATTGAACCGTTTCAGAGGCGATTGCTATACTTGCACGTATTCCGCCCTCGGCCCCGAGCGCATGCCCGCGCCGCACCAGGGCCATTTTCGTAAGCCGATTGTCTGGCCGCGACGCCGCGCGCCATCGCGAGGGAGCACTCAACAGCCTGTGGACAAACTGCGCGTGGTGATAGCGGACGACGAGTCGATCATTCGGCTCGACCTTAAGGAAACGCTCCGGCGGATGGGGCATCAGGTCGTGGCCGAGGCCGGTGACGGCCGGACGGCGGTCGACCTGGTTCGGCAGCACAAGCCGGATCTGGTGATTCTGGACGTGAAGATGCCGGAGCTGGACGGCGTCGATGCGGCGAAAGAGATCAGCCGTGAGAAGCTGGCGCCGGTCTTGCTGCTGACCGCCTACAGCCAGCAGGACCTGGTCCGCCGGGCGATGGAAGCGGGCGTCTTCGCGTATGTCGTCAAGCCTTTTACCGAGTCGGATCTGCTTCCCGCCATCTCGGTGGCGACGGCGCGATTCCGCGAGTTCAACGCTATCTCTGAGCAGGCCGAGTCCCTGGCGGTGGCCCTCGAGACCCGGAAGATCGTCGATCGGGCGAAGGGTATCCTGATGGACCGGCA
This sequence comes from uncultured bacterium, assembly GCA_964609085.1. Lineage (GTDB taxonomy): Bacteria > Armatimonadota > SYMT01 > SYMT01 > SYMT01 > JANPLG01. The sequence goes on from CAZSRZ010000039.1 coordinate 1,858, forward strand.
CGGACTGAAGGAAGCGGATGCCTTCCGCCGCATCCAGCAGCAGAGCATGAACACCCGCAAGTCCATGCGCGAAATCGCCGAAGCGATCATCATCGCCAACGATCTCGCCTGATCCGGGTCCGCCAATCGGGCGACAAGGCCGTCGCCGTCGGAGAGCGCGATGATCTCGCACTTTCGGGTTGAGAATTACAAGGGGTTACGAGAGGTCGAGCTGGACCTCACCCCGATCCACGTGCTGATCGGCCCCAATGACTCGGGAAAGAGTTCTATTCTGCAGGCCCTGGAGACGTACGTCCGATCGGCGACCGAACCGCTGGTGAGTATGTTCGAGGAGGCGGGGCAGGGGCTGGTGTGGCAGCGCCAACCGAGCTCCCACGTGCGGTTCGACGGGACGATCCGGACGATCGAGGGGGCTGTGCTGGGGTACGATCTGCTTCTGCGGCCCTGCCCTGCTCCCCACTACCTCTCGTTGGCCCGCGAACGGTGGATCGGAACCGACGGCGTTCCGCTGGTCTGGGAGATCCCCCCTACTGTGGTGTGTGCGACAGCATTAGAGAAAGGGATGGTCGGCTATGAGCCCCAACTACCCGAAGAACTCCGGTCCGCATTGCGTGAATCGATCGGGCGAGTTCAGACCGTGCAGTGGGTCCCGCGGATGCTGGCGCAGCCGGTCGCCAGCAGCTTCCCTCCCAGGATCAATCGCGGAGGCTTCGGGCTGGCCGCGGTGCTCGACGACATGGCTGGGTCCCACCGCAAGTCGCTCAGCGCCCTGGAGGCGGATTTCCGGTCCATCTTCCCGCGAGTCGACTCGATCAGACTGCCCCGTGGCCGGGGGTTCGTCCAGCCGCCTGCTCTCGAGTCGGCGAACGCCGAGGGCGAGGTGAGTGACGGCAAGTCACTCGAGATTTCGTTCGTCGGCGTGGACGATGCGGTGACCGCACCCCAGCTCTCCGACGGAATGCTCCTGATCCTCGGATTCCTCACGCTCGTGCATATGCCCAACCCGGCGAGCCTCATTCTCGTGGAGGAGCCGGAGAACGGCCTCCACCCGTCCCGGCTGGCGGAGATCGTCCGGCTGCTCCGTAGGTTGACCGAGGAAAAGCATACGCAGATCATCTTGACCACGCACTCGCCGTACCTCCTGGACCACTTTCTGCCGGAAGAGGTAACCCTCTGTCGCATGGATCCGGAGGTAGGCGTCCAGACCACACGGCTGTCCGAGAGCGAGGGGGTGAAAGAGTACCTGGACGCCTTCACGCTCGGCGAGATCTGGACTGGTGAGGGCGACGACGCGCTTTCTGGTGTCGCGGCCGGAGGGGCGCTCGGGTGAGGGTTCTGGTCGTGTCCGAAGGCTCCAGCGAGCTTGGCTCGGTAGACTCGTCGGGCGCGTTGGTCATCCTCAGTCGTCGAATCCTGGGGGACGATCTCGAGTTCGAGACGAAGAAGATGAGCTCCAGCGAGGTCAAGATCCATCGTCCCCATGGTCAACTCCCTGGCTTCACGAAGCGGATCCTGGGCTGGATGAGGTACGCCAGGAAGCACCACTATGACGCGCTCGTGCTCGTCGGCGACGAAGACGGCCGGCCGGATCGCGAGCGCCAATTCTCCGACGCGCAATGCTCAGGCGCTGTCAGCATTCCGCGCGCTGTGGGGCTGGCCATTCGCAGCTTTGACGCCTGGATGCTCGCCTCGCCAACCGGGCTGCAGGCCGTCTTGCCGGCCCATTCGCCCGTAGTGCACCCGGAGCGCCTGAAGGACCCCAAGGTCGTCTGTCTGGACTTGATCGCATCCGCCGCGAGGCGGGACGGGCTGGGTGCCTTTTACGCGGAGATTGCGGCGCTGGGTGTCATCTCGGAGATGCGGACTCACTGCCCGCGCGGGTTTGATCCGTTCGCGGATCGTCTCACAGACCTGCGTGGGCAGCTAGCCGAGCGGTCCCATGCCTGAAGCCTCGGCCGAGAGTCGCGAACTCCAGGAACTGCGGGCCCAGTTGGATGAGAAGACCGAGGAGGTCGAGTCCATCCCCGCAGTCACGGCGCAGGCCCGCGCAGCGTGGTGCAGCGTGATCGCCATCCTGCGGGAGCTGGGCAGCAGCAACCTGTTGGAGGATCTGCAGGCGTGCCTGAGAAGCGGATGGCTACCACGGCAGGAGAGCCCCGCCCTAGGCTGACCAGGGTCTTCCGCCAAGTGACCACGCGGGAGGCCCTGATCCGAACCCGACGCCACGAGGGCCCAGCCCTCGCGATCCTGCCCAGGAGGACCCGCCCATCGGGCCGTGGAACGGAACCATCACTCCCCCGGCAAGGCTACGGGGTGGCCGCTAACCAGTTACACCGACACGAGCGGCGCCGAGCAGGGCATATCGCCCGATCACGCTGCCGAGGGTTCCCTCGTCGGATTGCTTACCCTGGAGCTTCATGTCAGCCGAAGGCCGAGGCAGTTCCCGCTCCACGCGGGGTTGCGGATCAGCGGTCACGCCGGCAGTGTAACCCAGTCCGACGCTGATCGATCCAGGTACTGAAGAGCGCTTCCATCGTGCAAAGCTGCCCCAACATTCGAGCAAGCAGGTCCCCGCAGCTCACGCTCATGGATGCGCCGACAAGCGGCACGATTCGATCTCGGTGCCGGCGGAATGCAGTCACGCAGCGGTTCGACCACAATCTACGCGGCAACGGGGCAAGGCCGGAACCGGGGGAGCGCGTGATTTACCAACATTCCAGGGTAGAGCTAAGCCCATGAAGCCGACCCATGCACGCGAGGTGATCGATACACCCGCTGATGTGACAGCGCTCCGGAGTGCCCAGGTAAGACCGTCCTGGAAGGCGCGGCTGCAATCGTTCGCCCTCGCTCTAGTGTCGCTGACTTTGTCGCTGCTCGCGGCCGAAGTGATCTGCCGCTCAGTGCTGCCTCCCGTCCGCACCGACTGGCCGGTTGGGCTCTACCAGTCGGACCCGAATCCGACTATCAGCTATCGGCTGGTCCCGAACACGAAGGGCAGCGCGACGATCGCCGGTAGCAGATATCCGATCTCGATCAATTCGCTCGGCTTCCGCGGCCCGGAGCCACGGCTGCAACCGGGCACTCAGTGTATCGGGGTCTTCGGGGACTCGTTCTCGTTTGGGGTGGGCGTCGAGAATCATGAAACCTTTCCGGCCCTCTTGCAGCAGTCACTCGGATCAGACGGGTACTGCGTTCTGAACACAGCCGTCTCAGGTCAGAGTCCCGCTCAGGAGCACGCTATCTACCAGGAATTGAGCTTGCGACGACGCATCGACACTGTGATCATCCAGCTCTGCGACAATGACGTGATCGATCAGGCAGCCCCATCGGTCCGGCGCGTCCACAACAGACAGCTTTACTCTGTCGTTCCGAAAACTCCGAGAGAGAAGCTGTATGTCTGGCTCGTCACGAACTCGGAACTCCTCGCCCAGATCTTCTTCTTGTTGAAGTTCCGCAATCGGGAGACAGCGATGCAGCCCGTCCTCAACGCTCGCTTCGAGCAGGTGAACCAGCGAGCAATCGACAGTACGAAGCGGCTGCTGACGACGTGGTTCGATCAGGCTCATGCCGCTGGGCAGCGGGTGTGCGTGCTCTATGTGCCGCGCAAGCAGCAGGTCGATCCCGGCTGGGCGCCCGCCCTCGACAAGCTCCGCGAAGGCGGAGATCCGGTCGACGTTGACGCCGGACACCGTTGGCTCGTCCGGTTCCTGGCGGGTCATCCGGACGTGAAGTACCTGGACATCGTCGCCGCGTTTCGCGAGTCTTACTCTTCCGGCGGGCCACCGCTCTACTTCTCCAGGGACGGTCACACCAACGCGGCGGGACATCGGATCATCGCGAATAACCTGGCACGGTGGCTTCGTGGCGGCCGAACGGTGCGAGCTGGGGCTCAGCAGTGAGAACCCTGCCCGCATTCCGCTGCGCTTCAGTTTCTCCTTTGACCCGGTGCCGATGGACTCATGCAGAAGGTAGCAGGGGTGGGTCAGCAGTCCAATCACTCTGAGCCACCGGCTGGCAGGCACAGGTGTCGACGGTTCACGGCCACGCTGGATTGCACGCCTTTCGGCTTCGGCTGACTTAGAGTCCAGTGGCTCAGAACAAACTCCAAGACAACATCGACAAGCCGACCCGCCGTCCAGTTGGGCGTCGCGAGCGCAGGGCCGGATGACGCGGGCTGGGGCTGACGTTGGTCTCCCTGGCCGTCTCCTTCACCGTGGCGGTTGGCCATCCTCTGGTGGGCGAAACGGTGCTTTCCTCACTGCGGGAGAGCGGGCTTGCGGGCCGACATGGTGAACGATGACTGAGATGGGCAACGATCCCGCTTCCCCCCGGCCGCCGCCGATCGTCCGTCCGGCCCGTCCCGGACAGCGTCGATTGCACCCGTTCCTCACTTCCGTGGTTTCCGTCTTGCTCTCGGGGCTCGCGGCCGAGGCTGTTTGCCGCGTCGTGCTGCCGCCGGTCCGCGAATTCTGGCCGGCGGGGATGTTCCAACGGGACCCCGATCCCGCCATCGGGTTCCGCCTGACGCCGGGCTTCTCGTGCCGCGTCCGCAACCTCCGCCTGACTTACACCTCCACGACAAACTCGCTTGGGTTTCGCGGTGAGGAGCCGAGCTTCGGCCCAACCCGCCGTGTTGCAGCCGTCTTCGGCGACTCGTTCACGTTTGGGATGGGTGTGGAGAACCACGAGACATTCACGGCGGCAGTCCGAGCGCGACTCGCCCCGAGCGGTTGGGAGGTCCTCAACACCGGGGTGCCCACGTACGGGCCCGCCCAGGAGTTCGGCGTCTACGAGGATCTGTGCCGGCGCCACCGGATCGACACGGTCATCCTGCAGCTCTTCCAGAATGATGTGATCGACCAAGAGCGACCACCGGAGTATGGCGTGTATCAGGGAATCCTCTACCAGCATGTCCCCGCGACGTGGTGGGAGAAGGCAGGGGCCTGGGTGCTGCGACGATCCGAACTGCTGGCGCAAGTCAAGTTTCACATCGGACGACGCGGTAGCGACTCGCGGATGCCCGACTATCTCTCGGCTGGTTTTGAGCGGGAGGCGGCCTCCGAAATCCGCAGCACTACAGCATTGCTCGAGCGCTGGTGTGCCAGGGCGCGCGAGCGGCATCAGCGGATGATCGTGCTCTACATCCCGCGCAGCGAGCAGGTGGAGCCCCAGTGGCAGCCGCAGATCGAGCGCTGGCGGCGGGAGGGCAAGCAGGTGGACCTGGATGCCGCCCACCGCTCTCTCGCGGCCTTTGTGAAGTCCCGAACGGACGTCAGTTACGTCGACGTGGTTGAGGCGTTCCGCGCCGACTATCGCCGGGGAGGACCTCCGCTTTATCTCTCCGGTGATCTGCACACGAATGCCGTCGGACATCGCCGGATTGCCGGGCTCCTGATCAATGAGCTCGCTGGACCGGTGTCGGGGCGATCTCACGCGCCGGGGAGTGGATCGTGAACATCGTGGGGATATTGGCTCCCTACCATGGCAGCGCCGCCCGCCTGGTGCAGGCAGGCGAACTCGTGGCGGCTGCCCAGGAAGGGCGGTTCACTTGGAAGAAGCCAACCGGGCTGCAGTCCGTCATCCCGGCAGTTGCCCCGGAGAGCATGACCAACCCAAAGGGCGTCTGCCTGGGCTTGATCGCATCCGCCGCGAGGTGGGAGGGGCTGGGTGCCCTTTACGCGGAGATCGCGGCGCTGGGTGTCATCTCGGAGATGCGGACTCACTGCCCGCGCGGGTTCGCTCCGTTCGCGGATCGTCTCACAGACCTGCGTGGGCAGGTAGCCGAGCGGTCCCATGCCTGAAGCCTCGGCCGAGAGTCGCGAGCTCCAGGAACTGCGGGCGCAGTTGGATGAGAAGACCGAGGAGGTCGAACTCCTCCACGAAGTCACGGCGCGCATCGCCGCAGCGTCGGACACCGAGGCCATGCTCACTCGCATCGCCGAACTGGCGGTGGAGGTGACGGAAGCAGAGTCCGCTTCCATCTATGTCTTTGATCCGTCGAAGTCCCACCTGGTGCTGCAGGCGGTCCACGAGGCCCCGCACGGCCTGGTCGGGCGCCTCTCCATCAAGATCGGCGAAGGGATCACCGGATGGGTGGCCCGCGAGGTGCATCCCGTCGCTATCGAGCGGGACGCGTGGAAAGACCCCCGCTTCATGATCCTGCCGGAGATGCAGGACCAGCGGACGGAGAGCTTTCTCTCCGTGCCGATGACGGTCCAGCGGGAGATCATCGGCGTTCTCAACGTCAAGACGGATCAACCGCACCACTACCCGCCGCGGACGATTCGCTTCCTCCAGTCCGTGGCGAACCAGGCCGCGGCGGCAGTGCAAGGGATGCGCCTCCAGGAAGGGGTGAAGCTGCAAGCCACCCAGCTCTCCGCGATCTCCGAAGTCAGCAAGACGATCACCTCGAATCTCTACCTCACGGAGATCCTGCAACTCATCGTCGCCATGGCGGCGCGGACGTTCAACTTCAAGATCTGCTCCATCATGCTCCTGGACGAGGAGCGCCAGGAGCTCGTCATCAAGGCGACGCAGAGCAAGAGCCGCGACTACGTCAACAAACCCAACCTGCGCGTCGGCGAGAGCATTGCCGGCCGAGCGATGCAGGAAGGACGGATCATGTCCGTTCCCGACGTGCGGCAGGCCCCCGAGTACCGGTTTCCCGACATCGCGGAGAAGGAAGGCCTCTGCGCGATGATCTGCATTCCCCTGATCACGCGGCAGCGCAGCATCGGTGTGCTGAACTGCTACACCGACCGACCCAAGCTCTTCAGCACGGAAGAGGTGGAGAGCCTGCGTACCGTGGCAAACCAGGCCGCCATCGCGATCGACAATGCGAAGCTCATGGTCCGGTCCGCGATCATTCAGGAGATGCACCACAGGGTCAAGAACAGCTTGCAGACCGTCGCCAGCCTGCTTCGCCTGCAGATGCACCGCAAGGACGAAGGCACGATGGAAGAGATGCTGCGGGAGTCGATCAACCGCATCATCAGCATCGCCGCCGTCCACGATCTGCTCTCGAAGGAAGAACTGGACGTCGTGAACCTGCGGCAGGTGGCGGATACCATCCTGGCACTTACGGGGCGGAGCCTGTTCCGGCCCGGTCAGGACGTCCGACTCCTCGTCACCGGCGACGACGTCTCCCTGCCCGCCAGCAAGGCGAGTTCCGTCGCCCTGGTGCTGAACGAACTGGTCCAGAACGCCGAAGAGCATGGGCTGCGGGGTCGGGACGCAGGCTACATAGAGGTGCGGGTTCGTCGAGATCAAGATGAGGTGACGCTGGAGGTTGTCAACGACGGCCATCCAGTGCCGCCGGACTTCGACCCCCGCGAGTCGGACAGCCTCGGGTTGCAGATCGTCGCCACACTGACCCAGAACGACCTGGGCGGTCGTTTCGACCTCTACTCCGACGATCTCACCCGCGCCGTCGTCACCTTCCCGCTCTAGTCATCCACCCAGGGGAGGCCACGGGGAGTGAGCGTCGGCGATAGAATCAGCCCGATGCCAGATTTTCAGTACGTCAGATCTCCGCAGGAGATGGCGGGGCTGCTCGATGCCCTCGCCGCGACTCCCCGCGTCGGGATCGACACCGAATTCATCGGTGAGACCTCCTACGAGCCCATCCTCTGCCTCCTGCAGATTGCGGCCGGCGAGGAGATCTGGCTTGTCGACCCGATTGCGGAGATCGACCTCGTCCCGCTGTGGACCCTCCTGACGGAGCCCGGCAAAGAGATCATTGCCCTGGCGGCCCGTGAGGAGTTGCGCTTCTGTCGTCGGTTCGCCGGCCGCATTCCCGAGCGTCTGTTTGACCCGCAGATCGCCGCTGGGCTGGTGGGGTACGGCTACCCACTCAGCCACACGAACCTCGTGCGAAATGTCCTCGGGCACCGCGTCAACGGGCGAGAGACGTTCACAGACTGGCGACGGCGCCCGTTGTCGGCCGCCCAGTTGGAGTACGCGGCGGACGACGTGCGCCACCTGGAGGCTTTGCGCACCAGGCTTGGCGCCCGGGCCGAGGAACAGCAGCGCACGGACTGGATCGAAGCTGAGTGCCTCCGGATGGCCGAGAAAGTGGACACGGAAGACAACGAGGAGCGCTGGCGACGGGTCTCCGGCGGGAGCGGACTGTCCCGGCGCGAGCAGGCCGTAGTGCGCTCCGTGTGGCGCTGGCGGGATCGCGCGGCCCGTGCGGTCAACCAACCGCCCCGCCGCATGATGCGCGACGAACTGTTGCTGGAAGTCGCGCGGCGTCGCCCGACCTCCAGCGAGGACCTGCTCGCCCTGCGAGGGTTCGATCGCAACGACCTGCGCCGCGCCGCCCCGGAGATCATCCGCGCGGTCGAAGAGGCCCTCGCGCTCCCTGATTCCGAGCTTCCCCGGACGCTTCGTCGCGAGGATCCCGCGCAACTGGGCGTGCTCACCCAACTGATCTCCATGGCGTCCAACGGCATTGCCGCAGAAGCGGGGGTCGATCCGGCCCTGCTCGCCACCAACGCCGACCTGCAGGACGTCGTTCGCTGGTTCCTAGCTGGCTCGTCCCCGGACGACTTGCCATTCGTGCTGCAGGGCTGGCGGGGAGAGCTCATCTCCGAGCCGCTACTTTCCTTGCTGGATGGGCGGCAGTCCCTGCGTGTTGTCGATCCTCGACGACGCAACCCCCTCAACTTCGAACGCCACCAGCCCTGACAAGCGATCGAGCGGGGATTCCCGATGGCCTGCGAGTGCGACGACCTGGGTGCGCGGGCCTCCGGCCCGCATCGCGATCACGAACCCGGCCCCGACCCATAGACCCATCCGGGTACGTAGTCGAAGAATCCCGAGTGCCTCGTGACTCCAGCTTGAAATAGCCTCCGACCGACCAACCAGACGATCCCTTCCGGGGTGGGTCACTCCGCCAGACAGTAGAGGTGCGTCCTGGTACGAAGCACGATCTCATTCCCGACAAAGGCGGGGCACGCCATCGCTCCCTCCTCCAACCGGTTCTCGCCGACGATTTCCAGACGGTCGCCGGGGCGGATCACGCTGGACTGGCCGTTTTCGCCGAAGCAGTAGAGCAGCCCGTTCGCCAGCACCGGAGAGGCCGTGTAGGTTCCGGGGAGCCGGTCTTTCCAAACCTCCTCTCCCGAACGGGCGTTCAGGCAGGTCAGGATACCGGCCCCACTGAGCATGTAGATCCGATCGCCCACCAGCACCGGCGACGGGTTCAGGGGGACATTGCGCACGGCCTTCCAGGCCACGTGCGTGCTGGTCACATCGCCGGAGCCGCCCAGCCGGACCGCCCACAATTCGGCCCGGTGGTAGCCCGTGTTGATCAAGGCGAAGCCATGACCGGCGATCGGACGCGAGGCGTTGGAGAAGCCGCGATACCCGACCTTCCAAAGCTCTTTGCCGGTCAACGGGTCGTAGCCGTAACTCGCCTTCGCGCCGGAGCTGATCAGCAACGGCCGGCCCTCCCACTGGGTGATCAGCGGAGTGCTGAAAGCCTTCTGCTGTTCCGGTCGGGGCGTGGAGTCCGCTGGATCTCCCAGGCTCCAGTCCGCGCTTCGGGGTGCCTTCCACGCCGTGCGGCCGGTGCGTTTGTCCAGCGCGATCAGGAACTGGCTGTCGGTACCGTCCATCGTGAGGATCAGGAGGTGACGGAACAACACCGGCGATGACCCCGGACCCACGGAGTGGCGGCACAGGATGTCCCGGCGCTGCCATAGCGTCCGAAAGCTGCGAGTGTCCAGGCAGGCTGTACCATACGTCCCGAAGTGGAGGAACACCCGACCTTCCTCAATCACGGGCGAGGGTGAGGCATAGGTGTTGCCTTCCTTGCCCAGACCGAGGGGCTCCGGTTCCCGGTTGGTGAAGACGACGCGATCCATCACCACCTTCCCGGAATCCTGATCTACACAGAGGGCCGACATCTGACGCCCGTCCTCGCTCGCCGTCGTCAACCAGATCTGCCGGTTCCAGACCACCGGAGAAGACCAGGACCGCCCGGGCAGGCTGATCTTCCAACGGAGATTCCGTTGCTCGCTCCATGTGCGCGGCGGCTGTCCGGCGGCTGCACGCCCATCCCCGCTAGGGCCCCGGAAGTCGGGCCAATTCGTCGGCATCGGCGCAGACCCTGCCTCCGGCGTCAGCAAGGGGAGCAGCATCATCAGGCAGAAAAGCCATCGCAGCGCTCGGGCCCCCACAGGATGAGGTGCTTTCATGGGACCGAACCTCGCTGATCGGGTGTAGTGGACGGGCGGCGACGGGCGGCAAGTGCGCCGCGTACGGCCTCGACCAGCCGCTCGCCGGCCGGGTCAGCCGGGAAGTCCCGACATCGTCGCTCGGCGACGGCATGGGCCTCGGCTGCCTTCCCCTGGGCAGCCAGCGACATTGCGAGGATGTCAAGGCCCTCCGGCTGGTCCGGCGCCACCTCAACCAGTTCGCGCGCCGCTCGTTCCGCATCGGCCGGTCGCCGCATCTCCGTCGCCATCCGCGCCAGATTCCCCAACTCACGGCCGCGGACGTAGCGATTGGCGGGGTAGCGCCCGCGCAGCAGCGAAGTCAGGCGGGTTTGCGCGGCCAGCGCGTCGGCCTCCCGTCCGGCGCGCACGTAGGCTGCCGGGAGTTGCTTCATCGCCTGAAGTCCCTCCGGGCGCATTCGCAGCGCCGTTTCGAAGGTCTCGACGGCCCCGCGGATCTGACTCGACTTTCGCTCCTGGCGCCAGAGGATCAGCAAGGCATCACCCCGGTTGATCTGCTCCTGCCATCGCTCAATCGAATCCAGCCGGGCATTGGCGATGCCCGCTACCGGCCAGGGGATGTTGACAAAGGCCGCGGCCACGACCAGCAGCGCGAGATCCTTCGGACGGAATGAGGTCGCCAGGCGATGCAGCGCGATTCCCGCGAAGGGGATCAGCATGTAACAACCGGCGAGCCGATCGCGAGAGACGGGGAACACCAGGGCGGCCGCAAGCAGGCCGGTCAACGCGACCAGGGCGGACAGGAGGCCCACGAACCTCCGGCGCCCGCGCGACGACGAACCGGTCATGCACAGCCAGAGGCCGAGGATCGCCGGCGGCAGAAGGAGTCCGGTGCCGGGGAACCAGCGCTGCACGGGAGAAAGCTCGCGGAGGGTACGTAGATTGTTGGTTACCCCGGACTCCTGGGCGTTGAAGACGGCCACCAGCTTCCCGCCCAGCCGCCCCACCAGCCCAACCGGGTTACGCGCGGCATGCGACAGGGTCTGCGAGCGCCAGTAGCGGTCCACCGCCCCATAGTCGCCTGCGGCGGCGAGACCCTCCATCTGCGGACGCTCGATGAAGAGATCCCAGGCGATGCCGGGCGTGAAATCGTGAAGGCCCTTGCCGTCGTCGTTGTTGCCGAGATACAGGTTGAGCCAGCCGTGCGTGGAGTAGATCACGGGAGCTCCCCCCACCGTGAAGTTCCGGACCGCCTGCGGCAGCAGGACAAGGGCAGCGGTGGCGGCCATCCCTGCGACAGAGAGGATCGCTCTGCGCCGTTCGCCAGGGTGATTGCCGCAGAGAAGGGGGAGTGCCACGCCCAGGGCAACAGCGGTGAAGGCCACGGCCGGGCGGACCAACAACCCCAATCCGAGCAGCAGGCCGACGAGCACGGCGTGGCGCGCCAGGCTGCGATGGCGGGACGCCGCACGCACCCAGCCGGCCAGCGCCAGCAGCAGCCACGCCTGAAGGTGGATGCCAAAGCTTTCCTTGTTCAGTGTGCCGGCGAAGAAGATGCCCGGGGAGTAGAGCGCCAGCAAGCCTGCGCCGATCAGCGCCGGCGTCCGGGAGCAGATCCGCCGGAACACCAGGTAAGTGATGGCGACGGTGACGGCGTCCATCATCGCCAGCAGCAGGTGGATAATCGTCAGCGACTTTCCCGTCGCCAGTTGCAGCATCGCCAGCACGTAGGCGAACAACTGGGGTCGGAAGTAGGGTCCGAGCCCCTCGCCGAGCCAATTGCCGTCGGCCAACTTCAGGGCCAGATCCCAATGCTCGAATTCGTCCGCGGTCGGCGCCTGGAAAACCGGGGCTGGAGTAATCGCACTGAGGTGTGCGGATCGCACCAGAAACGCGAGCAGGCCGATCAGTCCGGCCTGGACCAGGGCGCTCGCGCGCACCCGGTCCAGCAGCGGCGAACTCGGACGGGCCACGCTAGCCGGTCCACGTCCCGGCAACCGCGTCAACCACCTCCCGCGCCCTCGGTCGCCTCCCCGGGCGCGGCACCGCCACGCGGTGGTGAGCCGAAGAGCTTGTTGATGTCGCGCGTGCCGCGCTCCGCGTAAGCAACGCCCTTCTGCATCCACTCGGCTGCCGCCGTTCCCAGGAGGTGATGGTCCAGGAACTCGTTCAGGTGCACCGTCCAATGACGCATCGCCGCCTGGTCGGTCAGCCCATGTCCCTGCTCGTTGTAGTTGAACAGGTAGGCTTCCCTATCCAGCCGACGCATCGCCGTGTACAGCTCTATCCCCTGATACCAGGGCACGGCTCCGTCGTTATCGTTGTGCAGGATCAAGAGCGGTGTGTGGATGCGATCGGCTCGGAAGATCGGCGAGTTTTCGATGAACTTGCTCTGGGCTTCCCACGGAGGTGCACCGATGCGGCTCTGCGTTCGCTCATACTGGAAGGCGCGCGACATCCCCGTCTGCCAGCGAATGCCGCCGTAGGCGCTGACCATGTTCGCCACCGGCGCCCCCGCGATCGCGGCTCGGAACCGGTCGGTCCGAGCCACCAGGTAGGCCGTTTGATACCCGCCCCAACTGTGGCCGGTGATGCCGACCCGCTCGGGATCGATGCCGCCCCGAGCAACCGCAGCGTCAATCGCCGGAAGCACGCAGTTGTAAGCGCTCTCGCCCGGATGCCCGATCTTGTAGGCGATGTCGGGCAGCAGCACGGCGTAGCCGTTGCTGACGAACCGGATCAGGTTCGGTCCGGTTCCCACGCCGGGTGTCAGGTAGCTGTGAAGGTTCTGGGAAAGCCGCTCATAGATGTTGATCAGCAGGGGGGCCTTCCGGTTGGGGTCGGCGTCCTCCGGTCGGATCAGGACGGCCCTCAGATTCCGCCCATCCTTGCTCCGGAAGGGCACAAGCTCCGCCCGTCCCCAGACGAAGCGGCTCTGCTGGGGGTTGGCGTCGCTGATCCGGCGCGGGTTACGGAAGTCCGGACCGCTCACCCAGTAATCGGGCGACATATCCACGCGCTGCTGCGTGTAGAGAAAGCGTTCCGCGGACCGTGCGCGAGTTGGCGCGCCGAACCGGCGCGGGGCCATGAGCACCATCTCCAAGGCTGGAGCGCTTGTGGCCTCGGCCGGCCGGAGCCGGAAGAACCCGCTGTCACCCGTCTCCTCCGCCACGGCGGAGAGCAAGAGGGGCTTCGACAACGGCACGGTCTCTTCCTCAGGGTCGAGACGTTGATAGCGCAGCACTGTTCTGTGCTTCCGGCCGAAGCCGGCGGTCAGGCAGCGAGCCCGACCCTCGGCGAGCGGTACTTCCCAGATGTCGTACCGGTCGTAGAGGAGGACCGAACGATCGTCCGCCGTCCAGCCGGCGATGCCGTAGGGCGGCGGGGCCGATGGCTGGTCCCAGAGTTCGTTCAGGAAGCGGCTCGGCAATCGCGAGGTGAGATCTCGATCTTTCCGATCCGCTGCCGTCATCGCCCGCCACGAGGATTTGGCGCGGTCGAAGTAGAGCAGATGCCTGCCCGAGGGTGAGAGCGATACACTCCCGCTGAACTTCTGCAGGATGCGCTGGCGCTGGCCATCGGCGATCCGCACGAGGTACAGATCTGCGTAACTCGTGTCCCATGTGATGAGCGGCCGGTACGGGCGATCGTCCGATCCGAGGGCGTAGTCGCCACGCACAGGTGGGCTCACCGTCGGCACGTCTTCTCCCGCCAGAGGCACCAGGCGGCCGTCAGCCAGGTTGATGGCCGCCGTGAACGCCCGCCGATCCAGAGGGCCGCGCACCTTCTGCATCGGCTGCACCAGTGGGTCGCGGAAGTGCCAGATGTCCACCTTCAGCGGATCGGGCGAACCGGGGGCGCGGGCGGGGGTGCCCGGAGGGGTGAGGCTCAAGTAGATCCGGGAACCGTCCTGGGAGAATCTTGGGGAGCTTGCCTCGCTCAGCCGGCTGCCGCCGGGCAGGGCGGGAAGTGGCGTCGAGAGCACTCTCCGCGCCTGGGGTTGATCGTCGTGCCAGATCCAGGGCGTCACCTCGGTCCGAGGCTCGGTCTCACCCGCGGCTGCCGCATTGGAGAGGAACAACAGTCGGTGACCGTCGCGGCTCCAGGACGCCGAGGAGCAGCGCCCCGGCCCGGGCAGCACGTTCACACGCTGGCCGTCTGCGGCGCGCCAGACGGTCAGCCCGCCCTGTGCGCCGAAACCGGTGATCGCCAGCAGCCGGCCGTCTCTCGTCCATTCCACAGACTGCGCCTTCCCGAGCGGAATTCCGGGCCCCGTCGTGATGGGGCGCACGAGGAAGTCTCGACTCGTGGGCGCGAGAGGGGTGGCGGATGCCGGCGAGACCCCAGCGCCCCCCGGGGCTCCCCCTCCGGGTCGCCCGGGGAAGGGACGCCCGCCACCCGGTCGTGTCCCGCCTGGTGCACCGCCACCGCCGCCCGGGGTGGGGGCCCCGCCGGTCCCAACGGCTGGCGCAGGGGCTGGCGGCGGTTCCAATTCGTAGGCCAGATGGCTGCCGGCGGTCTCCGGCATGCGGAAAGCGCGGACACCCGGCACGCGCTCTATCTGCCCCGAGCCGAGGCTCAGGATCACCATCTCGGTGCGCGGCATCTGCTCCGGCGGTCGCTTCTCCTGAACGGCCTGCGCCACTTCAGTCGCGGCCGGAGGTACGAGGGCGACGACGCTCTTTCCATCTGGGGAAAGATCCCAGGTGCGGGCTCTCGGCACGCGGATCTCTCGCTCGGTGTCCACCTCGCGGGCCACCAGTTCGGGGTCACCCTCGCGAGGCGAGAGGGTGTAGCAGACCCAGGAACCGTCCGGTGTGATCTGCGCCCCGGCGGCCGATTTCCAGAGCGCGAAGTCGCGGTAGCCGAGAGCTGTCTTCCGGACGGCAGGGGCCGCTGCGGGGAAGGCCACTATGCCCGCGAAGAGGAGCAGGCTCCCCAGAAGCGCAGGGTGGCGTCGGATGATCGGGGGATTCGGGTTGGGCATGGCGGCGTGAGGCTGGGAGAGGTCGCGCGGGCCGAAGCAGGCACCCGCGATCACTGGTTGCGATCGCTGCCGATCTTCCCAGACTGCCTTTCAATACGCCCGCGAGACTGCCGGACCCTTCCCAGCAGCACCGATGAGCGTCGGCGGCCTCACGTCCCACGGCCAAACGGTGCGAAGCTACTCCGGCCGCGCCGGCTTCGGCGGCACCTTCGTCCACTCCACCGGCAGTTCCGACTTCGGCACGGCAACCAGGCAGTACGGTGCCGTCAGCACCTGAATGAGGATGGCGTCGGGAGCGGGCGACTTCTCCTCGACGCTCACGATCAACTTTCCGCCCAGCGCTTCTACCTTCGGGACGGAGACGGAGTAGCCGCCCGTGTTCCGTTGTCCCATGAAGACGACCAGCACCATCTCCTTGCGGAAGTCCACGGGTGGCGGTGGGCCCGGCTTATTACCCACCGGGGAGCCGCGGAACAACTGGTTCCAGGCGGCCTCGTAACTGGCCTGGTCGCGGGCGACGATGTTCTTTGCGACGGTTACCGGTGAGTGCGTGCCCCGGCGGAGCACGCGCGGATAGCTGGGCACCGCGGGATCAGCCACCGCTCTGCCGCCGCAAGCCGCCGCTGCAGCGGCACAAAGCAGTCCAACGAAATCTCGACGGTTCATGAGGCGGTCCCTCTCCGGTCCAAGGCATGCCACTCATGACTCCGCAGACCCCGGGAGGTTCCGCTCTTCGCGCCCGAGAGTCTTGCAGGCCTGTCCGAGTCGGGCGTCGAAGTTCTCCCCGTTCGCCCTCCATCGCCTGCTCACGCTCTGCCCCAGGACCTCGCGGATCTCTCATGTCGACCACCATCACCAATGTCCGCGTCATCCTCACAGCCCCCGAGGGCATTCGGCTGGTGGTGGTACGCGTCGATACGAGCGATCCGGGTCTCTACGGCCTCGGGTGCGCCACGTTTACCCAACGACCCCTGGCAGTGGTGGCCGCTGTCGAGGAGTACCTCAAGCCGTTCGTGATCGGACGCAGCGTCCGGGACGTCGAGGACATCTGGCAGGCAGCGTTCGTCTCTTCCTACTGGCGAAACGGACCCGTGCTCAACAACGCCCTCAGCGGGGTTGATCAGGCACTGTGGGACATCAAGGGGAAACAGGCCGGGATGCCGGTCTACGCGTTGCTCGGCGGGATGTCCCGGGATCGCGTGCCGCTCTACACGCACGCCTCCGGTCGGGATTCCCACGAGGCCGAAGACAAGGTGCGCGCGGCGATGGCTGAAGGCTACCGCTACGTCCGGGCGCAGGTGGCCGTGCCGCCCTACAGCACCTATGGTGCTCGGGTGAATCCGGGAGAGCCGGCCAGGTGGGAGCCCACGCCGTACGTGCTGGCGGCTGAGGCGCTCTTCGCTCACCTGCGGTGCACCGTCGGCTATCAGGTGGAGTTGTTGCACGACGTCCACGAGCGCATCCCGCCGATCCAGGCGATCCACCTGGCGCGCCGGCTGGAGCCGTTCGCACTCTTCTTTTACGAGGACCCATTCGCACCCGAAGACGTCGGCTACTTCCCGCTGCTCCGCCAACAGTCTTCCATTCCGGTCGCGATGGGGGAGCTCTTCTCCAACGTCACCGAGTACCTGCCTCTGATTCAGGACCGCCTCATCGACTTCATTCGCGTCCACGTCTCCACCATCGGCGGTCTCAGCCCCGCACGCAAACTGGCATCGCTGTGCGAGTATTTCGGTGTGCGCACGGCTTGGCACGGCCCGGGAGACGTCTCGCCAGTTGGGCATGCTGCGAACATGCACCTGGATCTGGCGTGCTACAACTTCGGCATTCAGGAGCTCTCTCGAATCGGAGAAACCACTCGGGAGGTCTTCCCGGGCACTCCGGAGGTTCGCGACGGCTGCATGTGGCCGAGCGATCGCCCTGGACTAGGGGTCGATCTCGACGAGGCGCTGGCAGCTCGCTATCCCTTCCCCGAGCACGCACTCAACGGTGCCTGGCCGGAGATCCGGCGTTGGGACGGCACCGTAATCCGACCGTAGCCGCGGTTCAGAAGAGCTCTGGGATGGGTCGGCCGTTGGGCGTAAAGTCGATCGGCGTATCCCCCGGGCCCCGAAGGGTGCGGCCCGTCTGGATCCCCAGCTTGCGATAGACCGTCTCCGCGTAGTCTTCAGGGGTATGCGGCTGGTCCGTCACCTCACCACCCACCCGGTCGGTCGCGCCGATCACCTGGCCACCGGGTACGCCAGCACCGGCGAAGACGATTGAGTAGGCGTTGGTCCAGTGGTCGCGCCCCTGACATTTGTTTAACACCGGCGTGCGGCCGAATTCGGTCACGAAGCAGACCAGGGTCTCCTTCAAGAGGCCGCGCTGATCCATGTCCTCGATCAGCGCGCTGAAGCCCTGATCCACGCTGCCCATCATCGGCCAGGTGGCGATCCCATACCGGCCCTCGCCACCACACTTGTCGCGGATCGAGCCGCACGATCCGTTGGTGTAGATCAGGTCGTGGTGGTCCCAGTTCAGGTTGGCGCCGTCCACCTTCACGCCGCTCTCGGGCCAGCGGACGTCGACGGTCACAAAGCGCACTCCGGCCTCGATCAGCTTTCGACCGAGCAGGTAGCAATGCCCCCGATGGCCGAGGCCGTACCGCTCCCGGACGCTGAGAGGCTCCGCCCCCAGGTTGAAGGCCGCGCGGGCCGCCGGGCTGGTGATGGCGCTGAACGCTTGCTCGTACGAGGTGCGGGCGGCCTCGATGTCCCCGCTGCGCACTGCATTCGCAAACGGGCCGTCTACTCCCGCCAGCAGATTCCTGCGGCGCGATATTCGGTCGGGCCCCAGGGCTGGAGTCAATCCGGTGACGCTCCACTTCGGGTCCGAGAGGTCATTGCCCTGGGTCTTGAACACGGCCCGGCTGGCCGGAAGGAAGCCGTGCGAGGTGTTATAGGCCTGCTCACTGTTGCCCGGGATCATGATGTAGGGCGGCAGGAAGGCGCTCTCCGTGCCGATGACCTCGGCGACCACCGCGCCCAGGTCCGGGTAGTTGATCGGGCCGTTGGGATTGTTGCCGCGCAGGGCGTAGGCGGTGCCGGCGGGATGGTCGCCGACCGTGTGGTGCATCCCGCGGACGACGGCAAGCCGGTCGGCGACACGCGCCGTCTTCGTGAGCAGCTCGGTGAACTCCATCCCGGGAACCACGGTCTTGATGGGCTTGAAAGGCGTGCGATGTTCGCTCACCTGCTCCGGCTTGGGATCCCAGGTGTCCATGTGGCTCATGCCGCCCTGCTCCAGGATCACCAGCACGTTGCGAGCCTGCGCATCGCGAGAGGCCGCCGAGGCCCGCTCTAGGTGCACCAGATCCGCAATGCCAAGTCCGAGCACGCCGAAAGCCGTCTTGCGCACGAAACCTCGTCGTGCGTAGAAGCGCTGCTCGGGGGTAAACGGGTCGGACGGTCGCATGGGTCTCTGCTCAGATTCCGTACGGGCGAAGTCGCCCTCCCCATTCGAGCCGGGCGAGCGGATGAAGTGACGACATTCTGGCGTCCGCAGGCGTCAACTCGGTCCTACCCAGTCGCAATCCGACTTTTTTTCGTCCCGACTGGGCCTTGTCACGCTGGTGTCACACCCCATCTGAATACTGAAAGTGCGAGCCAACGGCTCGCGTGGATCCACATGATCGTCCGATTGGGCGCGATTCGATCGCCCGGGACGGGACACGCACGGGCCGTCGAAGCAAGCTCCTGGTCTTCGGCGGCCCAGTGTTCTTTCCGGGGTCCCCATTCGGCACGCGCCCCCCGGCGTCACTCCGGCAGCGGGCAGCATCGGTAGGCCAGCATCGGATCGCGCGCGGCGCCGACCTCGTTCAGCCTCCCCACCGGCGTGTCGTGCGGCGCGGAGTGCACGATTTCGGGGTTCTCCTCAACTTCCGTCGCGATCTGACGCATCGCTGCAGAGAACCGATCCAGCGTCTCCGGGGTCTCGGTCTCCGTGGGCTCAATCATCATCGCTTCCTTCACGATGAGAGGGAAGTAGATCGTCGGCGGGTAGAAGCCGAAGTCCATCAACCGCTTGGCCACATCCAGCGCGGAGCAGCCGGCCGCCTTCTGCCGCTCGGCGGAGAGGACGAACTCATGCATGCAGCGCGTGCCGTTCGGGAAGGAGTAGTGGTCGGCCAACTGGTGGGCGATGTAGTTCGCATTGAGCACCGCCAGTTCGCTGACGGTTCGCAGGCCCTCTGCTCCCTGGCTGCGGATGTAGGCGTAGGCGCGGGCCGCAATCCCGGCGTTGCCGTGGAACCCGTGGACCTTGCCGATCGAGAGCGGCAGGTCGTGCTCCCACCGATAGCGGCCCTCTTCGTTCACGATCACCGGGCCCGGCAGGTAAGGCGCCAGAAACTCCTTCACCGCCACGGCTCCGCAGCCTGGGCCGCCGCCGCCGTGCGGCGTGGACATGGTCTTGTGCAGATTGAAGTGCTGCACATCAAATCCCATCTCTCCGGGTTTGGTGATCCCCAGGACCGCATTCATGTTGGCGCCGTCCATGTAGACGAGGCCGCCGGCCCCGTGAACTGCCTCGCTGATTCCGAGGATTTCGTCCTCAAACAGGCCGAGGGTGTTCGGATTCGTCAGCATGATCCCCGCGGTGTTTGGTCCGACGGCGGCCTTCACGACCTCCAGATCCACGCGCCCTCGCTGGTTGGACTTGAGGGAGAGGATCTTGAATCCGCACCTCGCCGCGGTGGCGGGGTTGGTGCCGTGCGCCGAGTCGGGCACGATGATCGTGTCGCGCTCGGGTTCGCCGCGGTGGAGATGGTAGGCCCGGATGATGAGGAGACCGGTGAACTCTCCGGCCGCCCCTGCCGCCGGCTGGAGCGTGGCCCGGTCCATCCCGGCGATCTCGGCGAGGAAGCCCTCCAGGCCATGCATCAGCGCCAGCATCCCCTGGATCTGAGCCTCGTCCTGGTAGGGGTGGCAGCCGCTGATCCCCGGCAATCGGACGACTTCCTCGTTGATGCGCGGGTTGTACTTCATCGTGCAGGAGCCCAGCGGATACAGGTCCAGATCGATGGCGTGGTTGAGCTGGGAGAGGCGCGTGAAGTGGCGGAGCACCTGCAACTCTCCGACCTCGGGCAAGGGGGGGGCGTCGATCAGAGCGATCCCCGGCAGGAGGCGCGCTGGGTGCTGCTCCGGCACGTCCAGCGGAGGGAGCGCGTACCCGACGCGACCGGCCTGGGACTGTTCGTAGAGGATGGGGACGTTCATTCGGTCGGATCCACGGGCATCAGTATCGGAGTGCGGCGAGCGCCGCGGCAAAGGAATCAATTTCGGCCCGGGTGCGCTTCTCGGTTACGGCCACCAGCAGGCAGTTCTCCCACTCAGGTCCGAACCGTCCCATGGGAAGTCCGGCAACGATCCCCTTCGGGACGAGCTCCCGGGCGATCCCAGAGGCATCGCGCGGGCACTGCAGCAGGAACTCGTGGAAGAAAGGAGCTGGGAACCGCAAGCTGAACCCCGGTATGGCCGTCAACCTTTGCGCAGCGTAGTGGGCCTTCTGGAGGCACTGGTCGGCCACCTCCGCCAGTCCGGCGCTGCCGAGCAGCGACATGTAGACCGTTGACGCCAGCATCATCAGTCCCTGGTTGGTGCAGATGTTGCTGGTTGCCCGCTCCCGGCGGATGTGCTGTTCGCGAGTTTGCAGGGTCAGCACGTACCCAATGCGCCCCTCAGTGTCCGTGGTCCGTGAAACCAGGCGACCGGGGAGCTGCCGGACGTACTTCTCACGGGCTGCAAAGAACCCGCAAAGCGGTCCTCCGAAGTTCAACCCGAGTCCGAATGGCTGGGTGTCCCCGACGACGATGTCCGCTCCCTGCGAGCCCGGAGACGCCAGGATGCCCAGGCATGTGGGATTGGCGCTGACGACGACCAGCGCACCCGAGCTGTGCGCAGCCGCCGCCAATCCGGTCAGCTCGTGGACGGTGCCGTGGAAGCCCGGCTGCTGCACGGCCACCACCGCCGTGCCGGCATGCACCCCCGTCTGGAGCCAACTGGGATCGACCTGGCCGTCGGGAAGAGGTGCCTCAATGACCGCGATGCCGAGGCCTTCGACGTAGGTCCGCACCACGCGAACCCACTCCGGATGGACACCGATCAGGACGGCCTCGTCCCGGTGGGTGGTGCCGCAGGCCAGGATCACAGCCTCTGCCAGGGCCGATGCGCCGTCGTACATCGACGCGTTGGCGACGTCCATTCCCGTCAGGTTGCAGATCATCGACTGGAATTCGTAGATGGCCTGCAGAGTGCCCTGACTCATCTCCGGCTGGTACGGCGTGTAGGCAGTGAGGAACTCTCCCCGCTGGATGATCACATCGATGAGAGAGGGAACATAGTGGTCGTAGATCCCAGCGCCGAGGAAATTCGCCATGCCCGCAGCCGGTAGGTTGCGTGCGGCAAGGTCGGCGAAGTGGCGTCGGAGGTCCAACTCGGAGAGTGCGCCCGGCAGCGAGAGCGGGCGATCCAGCAGCAGGGGAAGCGGAATCTGCTCTTCGAAGAGCTGCTCGATTCGCTGGAGCCCCAGCGCTTGCAGCATCGATGAAATCTGGTCGCGAGTGTGCGGTGTGTAAGCCATCTGTGAGGGAAGCGAAGTTGCGGCCGGCCGGCCGATCAGTGACGGGGTGCGCGGTAGAAAGGTAGGGCGACGACTTCCATCCGCTCCACGCGCTCGCGGATCGCGACATCGACCACCGTCCCTGGCTCGGAGAGCTCTGGCGGGACGTAGCCCATGCCGATCGGTTTGGAGAGAGTCGGCGAGAAAGTGCCGCTGGTGACGAAGCCGACGTCTTCCCCCTGGTGGCGGATGACGTAGTGTTGGCGGGGCACTGCCCGGGAGAGGCTGGCGAGCCCGACCAGCACCAGGGCGGCACCGGCCGAAACATACTCAGCAAGCCGCGTGCGGCCCTCGAATTCGCCCTTCTCCATCTTTACGGTCCACATCAGGCCGGCCGAAAGTGGGTTCACCTCTTCCCAGATCTCATGCCCATACAGCACGTTCCCGGCCTCCACACGCAGCACGTCGCGCGCCCCGAGGCCGGCCGGCTTCACCACGCCGACACCTCTTTCCAGGATGCTTGCCCACAGGCCGGCCACGTCCCCTTGAGTAAAGAGCTCGAAGCCATCCTCGCCGGTGTACCCGGTACGGGAGATCAGGCACTCCACCCCAGCCACTGTGCCCGCCGCGAAACCAAAGCGGCGCAACTCGTCCAGCGGGCCGTCCGTCAACGGCTGGAGGACGGCCTGCGCTTCCGGGCCCTGGAGTGCGATAAGTGCCGTGACCTCCGAGGAATCCTCGAGGTTAACACCAGGCAGACGCTTCCCGACGAGCCACTCCCAGTCCTTGGTCGCGTTGCCTGCATTCACCACCACCAGGTACTCATCCGTCCCGAGACAGTAGACGAGGATGTCGTCGATGATGCCCGCCTCGGCATCCAGCAGCAGCGAGTACTGTGCCCGTCCGGGTCGGAGCCGGGAGACATCGTTCGTGGTCAGGGCGTTGAGCCACGCCAGGGCGGCCGGGCCGGAGACGTGAAACTCCCCCATGTGCGACACATCGAAGAGCCCTGCGGCGTTGCGGACGGTCTCGACCTCGTCGATGACGCCAGTGTACTGCACCGGCATCTCCCAGCCGGCGAAGGGCACAATCCGAGCACCGGAGGCCACATGGGTGGCGTAGAGAGGTGTGCGCCGCAGTGCTGGCTCGGACATCGTTGAAGTTACTTGGGCACGGGCGCCCGACGACGCCACGCCATTATAGCCGAGCGCTCCCTCGCGCAGGCCGCACCGCCCGAGAACCCGAGAGTGCTGATCCCTCAGGCGCGCTCCGGTCCGCAAGACGCCTCTGCCGGTCGGACTTCCGCATGGGCTCTTGGGCGGACTTTCGGGTGCAGCGGCAGCGCATGCTCGTGCAGCGGCATCCGCTCAATCAAGCTGCACAGATTGTCGATGCACCTCGCGGCCTCCGCCAGGTCCCCCACCCGGAGTGCTTCCACCGCGGGGTCCAACGCGCTCCGACACCCCAGGTCCTTGGCTTCACCACCCAGGGCATAGTAGAGGGGGCAGACATGGCAGCGGGCTCCTGCCCTTTGCGGTTCCTCCGGATGAGCTTCGATGTGGACCAGCGCCTCTGCCCGCTCGCAGAACGCGAACATCGTCGCGACTCTGCGAAGGGCTTCCTTTGGCCCTGATTGGACCAGCCTGCTGATGTGTAGCCACCTGGCCAGCGTGCGGGTGCGGGCTTCTTCCCAATCCACGGGGGGCGGCAGTGGGTCCCCACCGCCCCGGATCGCCCGCTCCGCACTCTCCAGGGATGGGAAGACGGGGATCAGCCAGTCGATCCCCACGATCCGCAGGAGCGGCCCGGGGCCGTCCTCCGTGGCGACCAGGACCAGGCGGGAGCCGGCACTCCGCAGCACGCGACAGGCCTCCAGCAGAGAGACAAGGCCATCCACGTCGATGTCAATGCAGCCCGAAAGGTCCAGGGCCACCACAGCGTGCTGGCTGGGGGCCTCGGCGACGACCGCGGCTTCCAGAGAAGCGCCGCCCACCTGATGCAGCAAGCCCTGCACGCTAAGGACGGGGCCGAACTCGCCCGGTAGCTGCCGAATCGCCAGTTCGCCGCTCGTGCTTTCGCCCTGAGTCAACGGGTTCTCGTCAGCGCTGTTCATCTCTTCGTGCTCCAGCCTCCGCTCGGAGATTACCCCGATGGCGCGTAGTAGCTTCACTCCGTTACGCGCCGGGCAACCTGAAGCTGAGAGTTGGGCTCGACATTGGACCGGCTGGCCTACTCGAGTTGCGAAAGCGAGAGACGTGATGAGCCGAAACCCTATGGGCAAAGACCCCCTGTCCCAGAATCCGCGAGGTAGGAGCGGCTCTCAGGACCCCTCGGTGGCGATGAATCGCAACGTGACAGGCCAGGAGAACGACCCCTTCCGCGAGCGGCGACATCTGCCGGACGACACGGTCTGCAGCCGGTGTGACGCCGTCTATTCGGCACAGCGGTGGACGATCAATCCCTCCCGGAAAGCGCTTGTGCTCTCCGCGGACGCCGGCAAAGAGGTGCTGTGCCCTGCCTGTGCCCACGTGGCGGACCACCTCCCGGAGGGCATCCTCACCCTTCGTGGCGACTTCTGGCAGTCGCACCTCGATGAAGTGCTTGGGCTCATCGGCAACGAGGCGGACGCAGCCGAAGGCGACAACGCCACCTCGCGCGTGATGTCCATCCGCCGCGACGGCGGTGACCTGATCCTCGAGACGACGAACGAGAAGCTGGCGCAGCGAATCGGTCGCCGGTTGGAACACGCCTACGGGGGGAGCCTGGCCTACCAGTGGGGACACGGTAACCAACTGGTGCGTGTGGACTGGAGTCGGGATGCCTGATCGGGGGCTGTCGGATCGGGCGTCGTCGAAGGACATAGCCGCTGTAAGATAGTGGGGCCGGCCGGGCTGGGTCGCAAGAGGGGGTATGCGGTCGCGGATCGTTGTGGGAATGAGCGGGGGCGTCGACTCTTCGGTCGCCGCTGCGTTGCTGAAGGCAGAGGGCCACGAAGTCATCGGCGCGACGATGCTGGTGTGGACCCCCCCCGGGATGGAGATGGACCACTCGGACGGTTGCTGTGGTCTGGCCGCCGCCGAGGACGCCCGTCGCGTCTGCGCCGTCCTCGGCATCCGCCACTACACCCTCGATTTTCGCGAAGTGTTCTACGAGAAGATCGTGCGCGAGTACGTGGAGGAGTACCGCCGCGGACACACCCCCAACCCGTGCGTGCGCTGCAACCAGTGGATCAAGTTCGACGCGCTCCTTGCCAGGGCGCGATCTCTGGGAGCCGAGAAGGTTGCCACCGGCCATTACGCGCGCGTCGACTTCAACCCGCTGCGGGGGCGATGGGTGCTTCGACGCGGCGTCGACGCCCGCAAGGAGCAATCGTACGCCCTTTATCGCCTGACCCAGGATCAGCTTGGTGCCACCCTCTTCCCGCTTGGCGGAATGTTGAAGTCCGAGGTGCGCGCGATGGCGGCAGAGTTGGGCCTGCCGACTGCCGGTAAGCCGGACAGCCAGGAAACCTGCTTCGTCCCCGACAACGACTACCCTCGCCTGCTGCAGATCCTGGCCCCCGAGACGCTCACCCCCGGCGAGTTCCGCAGCCCGGGCGGCGAGGTACTCGGACGCCACGCGGGGGTGGGGGCCTACACCATCGGGCAGCGTAAGCGCATCAACGTCGGCTCTCCCGTTCCGATGTACGTGGGGGAAATCCGGCCCTCGGAGAACGCGGTCGTCATCGCCCCGCGCGACCACCCGATCCATGCGCATTTCGAGGTGACTGCGGCCGAGGTGAACTGGGTCTCGTTGGACGCGGAATCGCTGCGGAATCGCTCCGTCACGGCGCGCTGTCCGCTCGCGGTGACCGCCCGCATACGCTATAATGCAGCGGACCAGCCGGGCGAGTTGTCCATCCTCGGCGACGGGGACGATTGCCGACTGGTTGTGCGATTTGACCAGCCGGTGAGGGGCGTGAGCCCCGGACAGTCTCTGGTCTGTTATCAGGGCGACGAGTTGATAGTCGGCGGTGTGTTATGCGCGCCGAATGTTGGATGGGGAGGCAAGGATGTCACGGGAGAACGATGAGGGCGGTGGCGGGCTGGTCAGTCTCCTGGCCGGGCTCGGCGTTGGAATCCTCCTCGGCGGCGCGATCGCCTTGCTCCTGGCGCCTCAGTCGGGGGAGGAGACTCGTGCCCAGATCCGCGAGACTGCGGACGACGCCCTCGGTCGCCTGCGCGATTCGATGGATGATCTGAAGCACAAAGTGGATGAAGTGGCGGCTGGCGCTCGCGATCTGGTCACGTCTCGCAAGTGTCAGGCCCCTCCGGCTCTGACCGGCGAGGTCGTCGGAAACACCGACGAGGGTTAGGGCGGTCTGCAGATCCGGGCTCACCGGCGAAGGTCGGTGGGCCTGATCCTACGTGTCTGGAAACCCGTCGAGGGGGTACAGGGGTCGGCGGATGTGCTCGTAGGTGAACGAGCGGACGTCACCGGCACAGCTTCCCGGCGTCTCCACGTCGATGATGCTCCGAGCTATCGGGACATAGGCGGCGCGGTGCGCCACGGCACCCTTGCACACGACGACCCGGCAGCGCGTCGGCTCGATTCCCAGACTCCGAAACTGCTCCAGATTCCATTGCGGCAGCTTCCGTTCCGTGAGGACGAGAGTGACGCCCCTCGCCTGCCCCAGCAGGTCCAGCACGACGGTGCGCCCCATGTCGTCCACCAGGCCGTCCCGCATCGGCCCTCGGTTGCGGAAGACGCCGTCGGCGACGGCCCGCACTCTTCCGCGCACCGCCACTGGTTCGCCGTGCTGCCGATCCGCCTTGCCCCCCACCCGAAGATCAAGCTCACTCCGCACACCCACGTGGATGCACGCGGCGACAGACTCCGGGTCCGTCAGCATCACCAGGCTGCCCGCGGCACCGGCGTCGATCAGCTCACGCAGCAGGAAGGTGCCGTCACCGGGACTGCCGCCGCCCACGTTGTCCGCGACATCGGAGAGCACCACCGGGCCGTCTCCGGGCATGGCCACTGCCTGCGCCACGGCCGTGTGTGCATCGGGTAACGACACGGTGAATTCCGAGCGCCGGGACCAGGCGGCGTCGGCCAGGTCCGCCGCCAGTTGGGCGGCCAGATCTTCATCCGCATCGGTCACCACCAGCACCCCCATACCCATGCGGGGGACGTCCGCGTAGGGGAAGCCCGGGGCGATGGAGACCCTCAGAACACGCGGGTCTTCCTCTGCCATTCTCGCCAGCTCCATCATCCTCGCCATGGGCCCATCCGCAGTCCGCTGGCGGATGATGTGCGGCATCAGGGGCGGCTTGGCCAGCGCCATCCTCGGCTGGATTTCTTCGCGCAGGATACTTGCCAGCAGGCCGCCGGCTTCTCGGCCGCAGTCGAACAGGTCGACATGAGGGTAGGTGTTGTAGCCGATCAAGGCGTCGCACGAAGTCACCATCAGGGGCGAGAGGTTGGCGTGCATGTCGAACGTGGCCACCAGGGGAACCCCCGGCGGCAGGCACGCGCGTACCTCTGCGAGGATGGTGCCGTCCGGGTCGTCGTTGGACTCGGTGACCATGGCGCCGTGCACCTGCAGCAAGACGCCGTCCACGGGCTGGCAGGCCTCCATGGATTGCTTGAGTTCTTCGAGCAGGCTATCGAAACACTCATCCGTCAGCGGGCCGCCCGGCCACGCCCAGCCGAGAAGCGTTGGGATGATCTCGAAGCCGCAGTCGACCGCCGCCTGCAGGAAGCCGCCCGTCTCCGTGTCCGTACCGCGGAGCGGGGCAAGCATCTCCGCTCCGCGATAGAGCCGCGTCGTCTCGTAGTCCGCCCGGGTGGTCAAGGGCCGAACAAAGGTGTTCGACTCGTGAAACAGTCCGCCGACCGCCACTCGAAATCCAGGCATCGGTTACTCCGCCGTGGGGGACGGTGGTCTGGCGATCCAGAGCTCGTAGAACGAGGTCAAAAGCATGATTCCGAGGCAGAGTCCCAGGAGGCCGCCGGCCCCCATCACGCCGTAGATCCACACCGGATTGTCCGCCGCCAGCTTTCGGGTTCCAAAGTCGGCCGCCAGTGAGAAGAAGGAGAGCCCGATCACCAGCGACTTCATCACCTCAGGGCACCTGGAGAAGCTGAATAGAACTCCGAGCCCCAGGAGAATCATCGCGATGGACTGCAGGTGGATGTGAGCCACCCGCATCCAGGTCTGGGGGGCCTCCCCCTTGTCCTGCTGCATCGTGGCGGCGACCTCCTGGTGATTGGTGAGCAACCGGAACTTGGCGGTACCTGTCGGGCTGTGGCAGCTCACGCACCGCTGGGCCAGGATCGGCTGCACGGTGGCGAATTCCGCTTCCGGACCCCCTTTGCGGGCGAACTCGATCAGCCGCGTCCTCTCGGCGTCATCCGGCACGAACGGCTTCATGCTCCCGTTCAGCTTGGCTTCCATCAAGGTCGTGTCGCGCTTGCCGAACAGGTGGATGCGCACATCGTCGGGGGAGATGCCCGGCTTCCCGTCCACGTCCTTGTAAGTGAAGAACATGTACGTCACTGAGACGAGGTACCCGATCCCCGCGAGCGCGAGGAAGCCGGTGAGGGCAACTCGGGTCGACGTGGGGAGCTGAGCAAGCCGGAAGTTTCGAAGACCTGGGATCATAGGCGCGCCTCGATTCGTGCTGGTGGGGATGCGTCTGAAGACGGCTCCCGCGGTTCAGGGCCAAATTCAGGTCCCCCGTCGGGTGGAATCGGGACCATGGTCCCGGGTCGCCGCGCTGGGGGGTGGGTGTAATTAGATACAGCGAATGACACCGCCTCGCCACGCACCGCATTAGCGCCTCCGTGGCCTTTGCATTGCGAGGATCGGGAGGGCAGCCAGCATGACCAACGGATTGCAATCACTAAGCAACACCCAACGCCGCATCTATCGCCGGATTCGACGCACCACGCCGTGGAGCATCCGGCTGGCGCAGCAGCTTCTGGATCGCGGACGGGCGAGATTCGTACATATGGTCCCCAGTCTGACCCTGCAAAGCATCATGCGCCGTGGGTACGACGCTGAAACGCTGCAACGGATTTATCGCAACGTGCCGGAAGGCGAAATCGGCCCCTACGGCGCGATTGTGGACCGGATCCTCCTCAATTCTCCCCTGCACCAGGGGCTTCGCGAGAGACTACAGGCGACGATCGGGGAGATGACCGCGGCCGCCGTCGTCGCCCTGCACGGGGGCACGGCCGAGTTTCGCGTGCTGGTGGCACCGTTCGGTTGCGGTGCCGAGCTGGAAGGCCTGGCTGCTCGGCTGCGTCAACGGAATCCGGATTTGCTCCCCCGCGTCCGGTGTTGGGGCGTGGACGGCACGATGAATTCGTCCAGCCGGGCGCGAATGGTTCGTCGACTCGCCGAGCAGGGGCTCTCCGTGCGCATCGCGCCGGAAGACCTGCGCCGCAATCGAGAAGCTCCGTCGATCGCGGCTGAGGTTGGTCCGTTTCACTTGATCTCACTCGTCGGTGCAGGGCAATCCGTGGTGCCGATTGAGTTGGGGCGACTGGTGGAGCAGATGTCCCGCTGCCTGGCACCAGGCGGGACCATGCTGATTGATCGCTGGTCCCCGGCTGAGAGTGATCGATACGCGCAGGGGTTGGGGCTGTCGGCGCAGTATCTATCTGCGGCCGATCTGGCAGCCGTCCTCACCACCAGCGGCCTCGTGATTGAGCGGGAGCACCCCACGGGCGAGGGTGGCTGCACCGTGACCGTCTGTCGCAAGCCGCTGCCTTCGTAGTCCATCCGCACTGGGGCGGGTAGGGCATCGGGGATGGCGGGGCCGCCTGTCGGGTGGGCATCCCGTCACATGAAAGCACCCAAGCCACCCGCACCCGCCGCAGAGAGGGCGACGCAAAGGGGTAGTGAACGCTACCCACGCAGCCGACTGCTTCTCGTAGGCGGACTGGTCGTCGTCTTGCTCATCGCGGTCGGCGTGCGCTTCGCGTTCGATCGATCGCGCTCTCAGGCCCGCTTGCCGGCTTCCCTGTCCGAGGCCGAGGCGGCCGCTCGAGCGCAACCGCGAGACTTTGGCGCGCAACTCGCCTATGCCCAGTTGCTCTGCGGGGCCGGACGAGCCGAAGCGGCCGAGCCGATTCTACGCGAAGCGGACGCACTC
Source organism: uncultured bacterium (assembly GCA_964609085.1). Taxonomy (GTDB): domain Bacteria; phylum Armatimonadota; class SYMT01; order SYMT01; family SYMT01; genus JANPLG01. The sequence goes on from CAZSRZ010000039.1 coordinate 31,770, forward strand.
AGCCCAGGAGACCCTCGCGTCTCTGCGCTGCAGGCCCAGGTCGCGATGAGCATGGGCCGCTTCCCGTCGGCCCGCTACTTTCTGGAAGAGACCACCCGGCGGGCGCCGGGAGACGTTGAGGTATGGCGCACGCTTGCGGATCTCCAGATCAAACTGGGAGATCAGGTGGGGGCCGCGAGAACGTACGACCGTCTTACCCAACTCGCCCCCGGAGATGTGGACGCCTGGCGCAAGCTGGGCGGGATGTACAAGCAGGGCGGCTGGACCGTCCGTGCCCGCGAAGCGCTGACCCGGGCCTTCGCGATCGATCCGCACGACTTCCAATCGAGCCTGGACCTGGGTGACCTACTGTTGAAAGAGGGCCGGCTGGACGAGGCGGGCCCGGTACTCGATCAGGCCGTGAAGCTTAAGCCGGACGACCCCGACGCCCTGGCGCTTCGGGCTCTCTGGCTATTGCGCCAGTCGCCGACACCGGAGTACCTGAAACAGGCCGAGCAACTGCTCGATCGGGCCATTGTCAAGCGGGGCACCGGGTTGGCTCATCAAGTCCGGGGTCGCGTCTATCTAAGCCAGGGGAAACTCCAGGCGGCGATCGCGGAGTTCCGACAAGTGCTGAAGGTTGACCGAACGATGGACAACGCCTACGTCTTCCTGTCGCAGGCGTACTCGGCGGCGGGCAAGCCTGAGGCGGCCCGCGCTGCGGCGGCGGCGTATCGCACGGCCGTCGAGGAACGAATGCGCCGCATGAAGCGCGAAATGGAGGCCGCAGCTCGTCAGGCGGCGACACGTACGCCACCACAGACGGCCGGCAGGAGAGCGCGCCCGTGAACACTCGCCTCACTGTCGCGGGGCTCGTCGTCGTCGCAGGAGTGATGGTGGGCTGCAGGCCATCCTCGACCAGCGTTGTGCCGCCCGCGCCGGCGGCTCCCGGCGGGGGCATCTATCGCAACGTCGCGGAATCCGCGGGGATCCGATTCAACTGGGGACACGCCTCGAAGGCGGGGCTGACGATCCTCGAGACCCTGGGCCACGGCGCAGCGTGGCTGGACTATGATCGGGATGGGAAGCTGGACCTGCTCCTCGTCGGCAGGGAGCGCCCTGCGCTCTTTCGCAACTCCGGCGACGGGCGCTTTACGGACCAGACCACCGCCGCGCTACCCGGCCTGACCGACACGCCGATCCTCCACGGTGCTGCGGCGGCGGACTACGACCAGGACGGGTGGACCGACCTCCTGCTCACCGGGTACGGGAGACGCGCTCTCTATCGCAACGAGCGGGGGGTGTTCCGCAATGTGACGCCGGCCTCCGGGTTATCCGCTCGTGGCCCCTACGACTGGAGCACGAGCGCCGCCTGGGCGGATGTGGACGGCGACGGAGATCTAGATCTCTATATCTGTAGATATCTGCAGTTTCTGCCGACCTCCCAGCAACTCTGCAACTACACGGACGTGAACGGCCAGATCCTGCAGATGACATGCAACCCGCATGTCTATCCCGCGCAAAAGGGATCGCTCTACCGGAACGATGGGAAGGGGCGCTTCACAGAGATCTCCGGTCCTGCGGGCGTCTCCGACACCCAGGGCAAGGGGCTGGGCGTGAGTTTCTGCGACTACAACGCCGACGGTCGGCCGGACTTCTACGTGGCCAACGACGGCCAGGCGGGGGACCTCTACATGGCCGCGGGCCCCGGCCGATTCCTGAACGTCGGCGTAGAGAGCGGCACCGCCTACGGAGCGGAAGGTTCCGCCCAGGCGGGGATGGGTTTGGACTGGGGAGACTGCAATGGCGATGCTCGGTTCGACCTGGTCGTGGCGACATTTGAGGGGGAGCCAAAAAGCCTCTACCTGAATCGGCCCGGCGGCGTGTTCGAGGAACGCTCCTACGCCAGCGGGTTGGGGGCGGCCACCATCCGACTGTTGGCATTCGGCGCACTCTTTACCGATGCAGGCAACCGCGGCATCCTGGATCTGGTCTTCACCAACGGCCACGTCTTCAGTGAGATTGAAAAGGTGGACCCATCCACCAGCTATCCGCAGCGGCTTCAATACTTCCGGGGGCGGGGCGATGGCCGCTTCCAGGACGCGGGCACATCCGCGGGCAGTGACTTTGCGCGACCGATAGTGGGCCGCGGCATCGCCGCCGCAGACTACGACGAAGACGGACGCATGGATCTGGCGGTCGTTGACGCCGAGGGGAGCGCCATCCTGCTCCGCAACGAAGGTAAGGCTGGGCACTGGCTGGAGCTGGAGTGCCGGTGGCGTCCGGGGGGTCCGATCGCCGTCGGCGCCGTCGTGACCGTGACTGCAGGCGGCAAGCGCCGGGTCGGCGAGGTGCGGGCGGGCGGTTCGTACCTTTCAACCAACTCCCCGCGCCTCCACTTCGGCCTTGGCGAATCCTCCGCCGTGGAAGGGCTGGAGATCCGGTGGCCCGGAGGGCGGACAACCCGCCTGGGTCCCCTCGCGATCGATCGCCTGCACGAGCTGACACCCGACGCCGTCGGCAAGTTGACTACCAAATAAATGTTTGCGATACTAGGACCGGCCACGGCCGCCGGGTGAGCCATCGTCAGCAGTCCGCAGCCGACCGGGGCAGAGGGGTGGTTCCAAGTGCAGCGCAGCCTCTTCGCGTCGGAATCCCGGACCTCGTTCCCAAGCCGCCCCGGTCCAACGGCGAGCAGCTTCGTGCCGCTCGACAGCCTCAGGCCTGAAGCTCAGGCAGGTCCGGGTCGTGGAATGGCCCGGTGGGCGGCCGAGGCTGAAACGCTGGACGCCAGGAATGATGTCGAGTACAGCGAGATCCCCTGCAAGACCCTGCTGTCGAGCATCGAGAGCAGGCGCGTCCCGTTTGAATTCAACCTGAATCCCTACAGGGGCTGCGAGTTTGGGTGCGTCTACTGCTACGCCCGCTACACCCACGAATTCCTCGAGTTGGACGACTGGCGCGACTTTGAGCGGCGCATCTACATCAAGACCGGAGCGGCCGATGCCCTCCGGGAGGACCTCCATCGTCGGGACTATCGTGGGCGCTGGATTGCCATCGGCACGGCGACAGATCCCTATCAACCGGCTGAGCGACGCCTCGGGCTCATGCGCGAGATCCTCGGGGTGCTCGAGACCCGGAGGGGACTCCGGATTTCCATCACCACGAAGAGCGATCTCGTTACCCGCGACATTGATCTGCTGCGCCGGATCAATGCGCATTCACGTCTCAACGTCAACCTCACCATCACGACGATGGATCACCATCTCTCCCGTCGGATCGAACCGCGAGCTCCCCGCCCCGACCGTCGGATGGCGGCCGTCTCCGCTCTCGGGGAGGCGGGCATCTCCGCGGGGGTTTTCCTGATGCCGTTGTTGCCCCGCATCAACGACCGGCTCGAACAAATGGAGCAACTCGTGGCCGCGGCGGCCGAAGCAGGGGCGGCCTACGTGAGTGCCGCGCCTCTCTACCTCCGCTCGAGTAGCGCGAAGCGCTTCTTCCCATTTCTCGAGGAAGAGTTCCCAGAGCTCGTGCCGCTCTACCGCCGGCTCTTCACCGGCAGGTCCGCGCAGCCTTTGAGGGAGTACTCCCGAGCCCGGAAGGTGGAGCTGGACCAACTCCGAACTCGATACGGTCTGCCACGGGGTGAATCCCTCCGCGCAGTGCCGGGGCCGGACCAGCTCACCCTGCCTCAACCGGATTGACCAGTGTTCGGACCCGGGCAGGCGGGAGCGAGCCCCCACCCGCCCGGGCTTGCGTCACCGATGCTTTTTCAGGATCTCCAGCCGGATAGCTCCGGTGCCCTGGAACCCGATCCGGCGGGCCAGACCCTGGCTGAGGTCCGCCGTAATGTCGCGATGCCCGAAGGGGCCGCGGTCATTCACGCGGGCCTCCACCGCCTTCCCTGTTTTGGGATTGATCACGCGGACGCGTGTCCCCAGGGGGAGATGGCGGCTGGCGAGGGTCATGGCGTGCCTGTTGAAGATCTCGCCCGATGCGGTCCGCCGGCCGTGAAAGCCGGGGCCGTACCAGGTGGCACGTGTCTTGATCGTCTTTACGACTGTGGACTTCCGCGGATTGACTACCGCGGCACGCAGGCGGAGGTGTTGGACTCGCTGATCCAGCGCCTCACGCACCGCGCGGGCCTCTCCCATGGAGAGACCGGTTCCCTCAGCCGCCCCGGCGGATGTCGGTGCCAAGAAGGCACCCAGGCCCACCGCCAGGATAGGAAGCATGAGCAACAAGATCCCAGATGGGATCAAACCCAGACTTCCGAGTGATGTCGAGCCTTTACGCATGGGGGATCGCTCCTTACTGCGATAAGGGTCTCGGCCCTCGGACCGAAACCTCTGGGAGGATGGCCGCTGAGACTGCTCGCGGGGCCGGACGGAATCTTCCGTGCGGGAGCCCGGCGAGTGAAATCCTGGCAGCCATCGACCATGGGGTTGTCAGCCTGCGCCGCCTGGTAACGGCTGCAGGATGCATCCTGCGATAGTCGGAAGGGCGATCATACGGATCCACCCTGACGACGTCCCGCCGGACGCCGACGATTATACACGGGGCAGGCCGGAGCGAGCAATCAGCCGGGTGTCAATCGGTTGCAATTGTCCGGCTGCCCGGTTGCACGGTTGATGCCCGCACTGGCATTGATCTAAGATAGAGGGGCAAGGGAACGCACGCATGCTTCGATGGGTCGCCGGGGTATTGCTGGTTGTGAGCGTGGCTTCGTCGCCGTGTCTGGCGGCAACGAGGCAGAGCGCGTTTTCGCCTGTGCCGACGACGGACGCTGCCTACACCTGGGTCCGACGGCTTGAGGCGCGCGGCTATTTCACCGGTGCAGAGTCCGGTGCATTCAGCGTCCCCGGTCGCGTGTTCACCCGCTATGAGTTCGCCGTCGCGGTGGAGCAGCTCTCGCAGGCGATTCAGACACGAGTGTTCGCCGCATCCGAGCGCGGAATGCTCCCGGAAGACTTGCGGGACTACCGGCGTTTGGTCAAGACTTTTTCGGCCGAGATCGAGGGACTAGGTCCGGACGTCGACACGCTGCTGCGGCAGGTGGAGGCCATGGATCAGCGGCTGGAGCGCCTCGGCTCCAGCCCCACCACGCGCACCGCCTCCTACGGTTTGATGCCTCGATTGCGTTCGGCTCGAAGCGAGCGCTCCTCCGCCCCGGCCGACGCGCCCGTCCTTTCGGGGATGTCCGCCAACGATTTCCGGCCCGGTTTCACCAGCCACGCCGGCCCCCTCAACTTGAGCCTGCAAGTTCGTCGCCCCGACGCACTGGATAGCGCGGACCTCCCTCTGGACAACCCGAGCGATGCCAACTCCTATCGAGCCCGGCTCAACCTGCCGTTCGGCGGCTACACCATCAGTGCGTTCTACAACCGCGAAGGGAACTACGGGGACCGCTACCTGCTGGCCAACCCCTGGGGATTCCCCGGTCGGACCGTAAACGTAGGTGGTGGGTTCTCGGCCGATGTTCGGGACAACCTCAAGGTGCTCCTGGAGAGCGCCAGCGTCCGATCTCTGGATGACGAGTTGGCGAGAGCACTCTCCTTCCGTGCCGGGCTGAACTACGAGATAGGTCGCGGCCTCCAGCTCGGCGCGTCTTTCGAGAAGATCCGCCAGATTTCCATGCCGGGCCTGATCACCGACCTCAACGCGTACACCCTCTACCTGGAGGGCCGTTGGGGCCGCAGCGCCAGCCTGAGCTTGATCTACCGATACTTCAGCCCCTTGGGCGGGACCAGCCCGGGCTCACTGCCGCGCAGTTCGGATCAGAGCGCTGTCGTCCAGACGACCATCCGCTTCTAGCGGGTGAATACAGCGCCGCGCACGTAGTCACCATCAGGCCCTGCCAGGAACGCGAGCACTCTGGCCACGCCGTCCGGGTCTCCGAGACTGGCCCGGGCGATCATGTCATCCGCGTTGATGCCGTGCATCGCCGCGGCGTCCTCCAGGTTCGCCCGCTTTAGTGGCGTGTCGATGGCACCGGGGCACACCACGTTGACTCGAATCCCCCGCGGGGCCAGTTGCTGCTCCAGGGTCATCGCCAGTCCGTTCACGCCGCCCTTGCTCGCGGCATACGCGAGAGAGGAACTGGGACCCCGCACGCCCGCCCCCGACGCGATGCAGAGAATCACACCCCGGCTCGCCTCCAGGTCCGCCACCGCCTGACGGCAGCAGAGAAAAGTGCCGGTCAAGTTCACGTCCAGAACGCTGCGGAACGTGGCTTCGTCGATCTCGTCGACCTGCTGAAACGCTCCTCGCAGTATCCCCGCCGCCAGGATCAGCGTGTCCAGGCCTCCCCAGGCCTCCCGGACTTGCGCCATCGCGGCCGCCACCTGGATCTCGTCAGTGACGTTGCAGAGAGCGGACATCGCGCATCCGCCGGCTTTCCGGATCTCCGCCTCGAGGGATGCGAGTGCCGGACCGTTACGGTCGATCGCCGCTACCCGGGCTCCCAGCGCCGCGAGGCGTCGGGCGGTGGCCGCCCCGATGCCCGTCGCCGCCCCAGTGATGACCACTCTCCGGCCGTCCACGTCACACCCCCCTCTCAGACCAGACAGATCCTCTCCCGGGCCGCAGCCGACTCGACAGCCTGGCGGGCCTCGGGGAGATCTCCGGCCGGCAGGTGTTCAATGATCAGCGGCGCATCCGGACAGACCTCCCGGCAGCGGCGGAGCAGGTGCCCCAGGTCCAGGTGTCCGCGACCGGGGACGGTTTCCTCGATGTGGACCACCAGCCGATTGCCGACAACAACATCCTTCACGTGTACCGCGACGACGCTGTCCCCCACCAGTCGAAGCAGGGTCTCCGTGATACCGGCCGGTTCGAAAGCGTCGTCCACGCTGCCCACAAAGTTCACCGGATCGAGGTTTACCCGAAGCCAGGGAGAGTCGACCTCGGTGAGCAGTTCACGCAGAATTTCGGGGGTGTGGACCGGCGAGAGGACGTGTCCTTCCAGTGCCAGTGTCACGCCGGCGTCCGCCGCCATCCGACAGATAGACCGAAGAGATTCCACCAGCCGACCCCGCGTCTCGGGGCAATGGTTTTTCGGGTGCGGTGTCCACGGGCCGGCGGAGTTCAGGCTCCCCGGTCGCACGTAGAGGTTCGCGGCACCGACCTCGGCCGCAGCGTCCAGGGACCGCCCCATCGCCGCTACACCCGCCAGTCGGGACTCCCTGTCCGGGTGGCAAAGGGATGGGTGGTCGGGCGGAAGCAACTGCACCAGGTGAAGCTCCGCATCGGCGAGCCGATTTCGCACGCCACGCAGGAGCCCGGGCTCCTCGCAGAGCGCGAGATCGGGGAGATGCCACGATGCCGCACCGAAGCCGAGCGCCCGCACAGCGCCGATCTCCTCTGCCGAAGCCAGGCCCAGTTGTCCCGCGATCCCGATCCGGAGTGGTTTCACGATGTGGCATTGGTGACCCCTACCCCCGAACTCCTCCAGGGCGCCGCTCTGGTAAGCCGGACCACGAACGGGTCTGAGCTTGCTCCCAACACAATCGCAAGCGGAACTCGCGCCCGCCGGTATTGCGCACCTGCCCCGGCTGAGGCATATTGAGTGAGGTGCGACCGTGCGAAAGCGCCAGCCGCCGTGAGCTTTTCAAGCCGTCCTGACCCGACAGGCGATGCCGCATCCGTGTGGCGTAGCGGTCTCGTCAGGCGAACACCAGGGAGGTAGATACTCGTGCTCGAGTACGTACGTCCAGAAGTCGTCACTTTCTCGGAAGAGGAGTTGGCCGCTTCGATCGATGCGCAGGGTCCCAGCGGAATTATTCCCTAAAGGATCCGGCCTTCGAGCGCAAAGGCGCCGATGCAGTCTTCGGGCCGCATCGGCGCCTTGCGTGTGTCCCAGGGGGCAACCAGCCTGACCGCGACGAGAATCACGGGTGAAAGACGGGTGGGCATCGGCACGTGGGAGTGCTCCATCCAATCGTCGCCCCCTTCGTTCGCAGATCGCCTGGCCCAGTCGCTCTCTCAGCCTGCGAGTTCGGCACCGGCAGCCGATTGTCGTATCGAGATCACAGAGAGAGCAGGCGCAATCCACCTCAGGGCGACCTGGGACCAGCGCGTCCTTACGTTGGAAGATCTGGCTTCGGGACCTGAAGGCCGACGGTTTACGCTCAGCCTGCGGGATGGTATCTGTACCGCCGGCGATCGTTACTTCGACGACCAGCCCGCCCTTGCCCAGGACGACGATGGAGTGCGCGTGATCTTGCCGGATCGCTGGGACGTCTATGCATTTGCCTGCTTCCTGTGGCTCGCTCTGCACGCCGGCCGGTACACGCTCCTACACGCGGCCGCATGTTCCGCGGAAGGGTGCCCGTTCCTGCTGATCGGACCGAGCGGCTCCGGCAAGAGCACCCTGGCGGCGGCCCTCATGCTGCAGGGTGCGGACGTATACTCAGACGAGGCGGTCTTCTTCTCGGAGGATGGAGGGGTGTTCCCGATGGCCCGCGCCCCGCGAATCCGGCCCGGGGGATGGGAGCTTCTGAATGCAGCCGGCCCGTCCGAGCCGCCACCTCGATGGACGGAGCTGCGCCCCGGAGATCCCAAGACGGAACTCGCGCTCCCTCCCCCGCCGACACCCTTCCCCGTCCGTCCGGCCCTTCTGTTCCTCGGAAGCCGCAGCTCTGCACCGGCGCTGCGGCCCATGGCGCCGGGGCGGGCGACGCGACATCTGCTGCGAGCGGTCAGTCACCGGTCACCATCCCTCGCCGAACGCCTCAGTCTCGCTGCAGATCTGGTTGTTGAGCTGGGTGCCTGGGAGCTGACGGTGGGAGATCCCCTGCAGACAGCCGCATACTTGCGCGGCGCATTGCGGGACACCCGCCGTGACGCCTGAAGAAATCACGGGCAATCCTGATCGCCTCGCTGCCCTTTGCGACCTCTGGCGGTCGGAGCAGAAACAGGTGTGGATCCGTATCCGAACGGGGAGCATGCAACCCGCTATCCCCATCGGGTCAGCCCTGTTGTTGGATTGCCGTCGCGAGTCGGTAGCGGTTGGGGAGCCCGTGGCGTACCTTCGAGGCGGGGTGCTGGTGATCCACCGACTGGTCGCGATTGAAGGGGACCGGGATGGACAGCAGTACCTGCGTTGCCGCGGTGATGCGAATGACTTCGATGATCCCCCGATCGGGTGGGATGTGGTGGTCGGAGTGATCGCTCGCATCGAGCCCCCACGTGTCGACCACCTGGGCCGGCTGCTCACACGGACCTTCGCCGGTGCGGCGCGGTGGTTGACAGGCACTCGACGATGAGCCTGACCGCCCCGCTGAGCGAACTGATTCGGCTGCTTCGGGCGGGTCTCCGGCTCCCCCATGAGGCCGGTTCGGCGCTTGCATCCGGTGCCGCCGGTTGGGCCGAGCTGGCCGCTGCGGTAGATCGCCACCACGTCTATGTGGCCGCCTATCGGGGAGTTGAGGTCACCCACGCAGACATTCCGGCCGACCTGCGGGCGCGTTGGCAGCGTCAAACCCGTGCCGCCGAACTCCGGGCCGTTCAGTTGGAGGAGCAGGTATCTCGGGTGCTCACGGCGTGCCGGCTTGCCGGAGTATCGCCCGTTGTGCTCAAGGGGGCACTCTTCGCGGCTCGTGACTACCCGACTCCCGGAATGCGCCCGTACGCCGACATCGATCTCTTACTCTCGCGCGAGGACCTTGGGCGGGCGGGGGAGGCGCTCGCGGCGGTCGGGTATTCTCCGTATCGCCATTGGGACGGCAAGGATCACGACCACTACTCCGCCTACCACTACCACCACATCTACACCTCGCCCGGGCGGTTGCCCGTGGAACTGCACTGGGAACTCACCCACCCGACCAGTCCGGTGCAGCTCCGGGCCGCGGAGCTGGTTGCCCGGTCGGTCCCGTGTAGGCTCGGCTCGCACGAGGTGCGCGCCCTGAGCCCGGAAGACGAGTGGTTGGTGCTCGCGACCCATGCAACCAAGCACCGGCTTCAGGTCGGGCTGATCTCCCTGCTGGATTTCGCCGTGGTTTTCAACGGCCGGCAACTCTCCCCGGAGTTGGTTGGGGAGCGAGCGCGAGCGGCAGGGGCCGAGGTGGACCTGGCCTCCGTAGTGGCCCTGCTGGACTCCGTCGGCCTGCTGGCGGGGCTGCCGGGAGAGATGGGGAGATCGGCCAGGATCGATGTGTCGGCTACGGCGGACTATGTCCTGTCGGCCGCGGGCGCCGGCGAATCCGACGCGATCGTGCGGGCGCTCGGTTCCAGATCGATCGGCGCAATGCTCACCCACCTGCGCGGGGAGCTGATCCCGCAGGCCGCTCGTCTCCGGCGCGAGATGGGGAGTTCCTTCCCCGCCATTCTCGCCTACCCGCTCTGGTGGTGGGTTCGCGCCTGGAAAGCGGTCCGGCGTCCCGCGGACTGGTCGGCTCGCCGCCAGTCGCGAATCACCGCCACACACCTGCACCGACTCTTCGGCGATCGAGAGGCCTGGTAGTGCAGTCGAGGGGAGTCGAGGGCTGGATCCGCCCTCGCTCGCTCACGTCGCTATACTGGGAACCGGGTCCGAGACCGGGCTCGGAGCACGATCAGGAGAGAGCGGATGGGGATGGTCTGCGGTAGCCGGGCACAGCGAAGCGGGTCTGCGCTGCTGGCCTCGTTCATCGGCCTGATGCTCCTTCCCCAGTGGGTCCACGGAGGACCAGCCGCAGCCCCAGTTCGGTTTGATCGCGATGTCCGGCCCATCCTGGCGGATCACTGTTTCGCATGCCATGGTCCCGATGCGCAGGCTCGGCAAGCCGGATTGCGACTGGATCTGCGCACTGAGGCGGTGCGCAGGGGTGCGATCGTGCCGGGTAATCCGGCCCGGTCGACCTTGATCCAGCGGGTGGAAACCACCGACCCCTTGCGCCGAATGCCCCCACCGTCTGCTCACAAATCGCTCAGTCGCAGCGATGCGAGCATCCTCCGGCAGTGGGTGAGCAGCGGCGCGGCGTACACCGCCCACTGGGCGCTGATGCCGTTACCGGACCGGGTTCCGCTTCCCCGCGT
>CAZSRZ010000040.1:0-41618 GCA_964609085.1 uncultured bacterium
TGGTCCCTGGGGGGCGGCTTCGCCGCATGCCGAGCTGGAGCTCGGCGGTCCCAGGCGGGCGGCGGCTCCCGGATGGAGGTTGGCGGGCGCGGACCATGAGTGTTGGACCTGCTGACCGGTCGGGTGACCGGGGCCACCGTGGGGAGTACTCTCGCGGTTACCTGCCTCACATGGATGCCGGACTGCTGCTGCAGTTCGTCACCTACCGCCTGTCTGATAGCCTTCCCCGACAGGTCGTTGAACGTGAGTTGGAGGGGTTGGTCGCCCTGCCGAACGAGGAACGGCTTGCGGCGCGGAGAGCGCGGCTGGAGTCGCTGCTCGACGCAGGTCATGGTGCGTGTGCGCTGCGGGTCCGGGAGAATGCGGAGGTCGTGGTCCACGCCTGGCGACACTTCCACGGAGTGCGATATGACCTGATCGCTTTCGTGGTGATGCCGAACCATGTCCACGTGCTTGTCCGGCAGCGCGAGGGGATGGCGCTGGCTGGGATCGTTCAGTCCTGGAAGAGCTACACGAGCCGTCGGTTGGTTGGTTCTGATGGGGGAAAACCTACCTGGGCCCGTGACTACTGGGACCGGTGGATCCGGAATGATGTCCATCTTCAGGCGGTCGTGGACTATGTCCACAACAATCCGGTGGCCGCTGGTCTGGTCTCTCGGCCGGAGGACTGGCCCTGGAGTAGCGCAGCCGGTTGGGGTTAGGCGCTGGCGCTTGGGCGGGCGAGGCATGCCGAGCTGGAGGTCGGTGGTCCCAGGGGGGCCGCTTTGCCGCATGCCGAGCTGGAGCTCGGTGGCCCCAGGGGGGCGGCTTTGCCGCATGCCGAGCTGGAGCTCGGCGGTCCCAGGAGGTCGGTGGCCCCAGGGGGGCGGCTTTGCCGCATGCCGAGCTGGAGCTCGGCGGTCCCAGGGGGTCCGCGGTCCCAGGGGATCGGCGGTCCCAGGGGGTCGGCGGTCCCAGGGGGCTGTCCTCGGGGGCGGCTTTGCCGCATGCCGAGCTGGAGCTCGGCGGTCCCAGGAGGGGCGGCTTTGCCGCATGCCGAGCTGGAGCTCGGCGGTCCCGGGAGGCCGGCGGTTCCCAGGGGGCGGTGGTCCGTGGTCTAGAGGGGCTGGAGTAGCCAGTAGATGACTGGGGCGCTGAAGAGGAGGCTGTCGAAGCGGTCGAGGACGCCGCCGTGGCCGGGCATGATGGCGCCGAAGTCTTTGATGTTGAGCTCGCGCTTCATGGCGCTTTTGGCGAGGTCGCCGAACTGGCCGGAGATGGACATCACCAGGGCGGTCAGGAGGATGAAGCCGGGGGTGAGCCCCAGGGGGAGGCCGATGAGGTAGCCCATGCCTACGGCGGTGACGGTGCCGCCGATGGCACCGGCCCAGGTCTTGCCCGGACTCACTCGCGGGGCGAGTTTGGGGCCGCCGATCGCCCGGCCGATGAAGAACGCCCCTACGTCGACGCTGCTGGTGACGAGTACGACGTAGAGCAGCAGCCAGCCGCCCTCTCCCGGCCACCATAACCACCCGGGCGCTTCGGCCGGCAGCCGCACCAGGTCGGGGTTCAACAGGCGCAGCCGCAGGACGAAGGGGAACAGGCCGCCGACGTAGAGGGCGCCGAGCATGGTCGGGCCGAGGCCGCGGAAGGGCGCGTGCTCGCCGCGGACGACCTCGAGGGTGAGGCCGATGAGGACGAAGGCGCACAGGCCCAGCAGCCACGGGCGCGAACTCTGGGTGTCCATTAGGGGGCTGGCGCAGAGGAGCCAGTAGAATCCCAACCCGTAGCCGAGCTCGTCGCGGGGCAGCAGGCCGATGTGGCGACAGCCGGCGTAAAACTCGCGCAGCCCGCCGATGATCAACACCATCACCAACAGGGCCAGGGGCCAGCCGGGGAAGGGCCGGCTCCCTCCCGGGAGCAGGATCACGCCGAGGACCAGGGGGGCGGCGATGAGGGCGCTGAGTATTCGTTTCTGCACGCCGATGGTCCCGAACTCTACACGCCGGACGGGGTGACTCCACTGCCCTCTCTCTGGGGCACGTCACATCCCTCGGACGGTTGCTGCCAGTTACGGCGTGGAGGCCTCGTTGACCTGCTCCGCCTCGCCGGAACGCTGCAGCCGACGCACGCGCAGCGCGGCGCACCCCGCCGTCAGCAGTAGCAACCCGGTGATCGGGAAGAGCGCGCGCACCCCGAACGCGGTTGCCAGCGGTCCGCTGGCGAATGGGCCCGCACAGGCACCGAGCATCTGCGCGCTGGAGAGGAGGGAAAAGGCGCCCGCGGTCCGATCCGCGTCGACGGCGTGCGCCGCTACGCTGTGTGTGGAGGGGTTGAGCGCGGAGGTGAACCCGCCCATCGCCGCTCGCACGATCATCAGGTGCCAGACGCTGCCCGCCACCGCTGCCCAGGGCGCGGTGACGGCGCACGCGAGCAGGGCGATCGCCAGCACCAGGGCGTGGCCCCGGCGATCACCAAGCCGGCCCCATACCGTCGCCATCAGGAAGCTGGTCAGCGCCGGGGCAGAGGTCACCAACCCGGCCATCCGCTTCACCTGCTCCGGCGCCACCAGTTCCCGCACCAGCAGGGTGATCTGCGGGTTGATCAGCATCAGGCTGGCATGGGCGCAGAAGACGACGACCATCATTGCCCGGATAACGGGCAGCGCGGTCAGCTCGCGGACGTTGGCCGCCACTCCCCTCGCCGGACTCTGCTCCCCGGACGATCTGCTCTCACGCACGAAGAGCACCACCAGCGCCAGTGCGACGAGCAGCGCTCCTCCGGTGATGAGGAAGGTCTGGCGGAAGCCGAAGTAATGACTCAGCTCCGCCCCCACCAGCGGACCGAGCAGGTTGCCGCCCACCACGCCGGATTGAAGCATCCCCAGGCAGCTCCCCATCCGATCCTTCGGGACAGAGGTGCCGACGAGGGCGATCGACTCGGCGACGAAGCCGCCGAACACCCCCTGGAAAATGCGCAGGATCAGCAGATGCCAGGGGTTCTGACACCATCCCATCAGGCCGACCGTCACCGCCAATCCCAGCAATGCCCGGCAGGCCATCGGCTTTCGCCCGTACCGATCGGCCAGCGTCCCCCACAGAGGCGCGAACATGGCCGCGAAGAGGAAGTTCGCCCCGCCCACCCAGCCGGCCCACAGCGAGGTATCCCGGGGCCGGACGTGCAGCTCGGCCAGGTAGAGCGGGAGGAACGGGATCACCAGCGACATCCCGATCATGGCGACGACGAGCGCCGCCGTCACCACCACGACGTTGCGTACCCAGTGGCGGTCCTCCACGTCGATCACGCCGTGTTACTCTCAGCAGGGGGCGGAGGCGCGGAGAGACCGCGGTAGAGCGCGATCAACCACCCGACTCCGACCAGCAGCATCCCCATCGCCATCACCAACCCGGCCTGCCCAGGCGTCGCGATGCCGGCATCCAGGCTGCGGCTGGTGCCGAGGCTGGAAAGCATCATGGTGCCGGTGAAGAGGCTGGTCTCCGCCGCAAACACCCGGCCGCGGTATTCGTCATCCACCAGCACCTGGAGCATCAGCGTGCTGAAGACCCAGATGATGGCCCCGTGGAACCGCCCCAGCGCCAGGAAGAGTCCGGCTAGCCAGATGTTCGGCGCGGCCGTCATCGCCGCGTGCCAGACGCCGCCGAGCACGAACGAGACGGCAATCGCCCAGCGGATGCGGGGGAGATCGCCGCCGGTGAACCGCCGCGCCACGATGGGGCCGATCGCGGTGCCGACGCCGGCGACGGCGAAGAGGAAGCTGGTGGCGAGCTGGTGATCCGCGTCCCCAGACAGGGGAAAGACACGGGAGCCGTAGACTGGGAGCAGGATGTGCACGCCGTAGTTGAGGCCCCAGCCGAGCTTTGCGGAGAGCCCGGCCAGCACCGCCGGTCGCCGACGCATGTAGGCGATCCCACTCCCGATCATCGCCAGATGACCCTCCGACTTGCCCGGCCGGGGTCCGTCCGCGCCGGGCGCCATCCGCAGCCGCGACAGCAGCGCGGCGGACAGCAGGAAGGAGAGGCTGTTCATCAGGAATGCAACTGACGGTCCCAGAAAGTGGCCGACGATGCCGCCGACCAGCGCGCCGGAGGTGAAGAGCAGGCTCCAGGTGACGGAGGTGAGGGCGTTCGCCGTCACCAGCTCGTCCCGCGAGCAGATGTTCGGCAGCGTCGCGACGCGGGCCGGCTCGAAGAAGCTGGTCAGGCTCGCCATCCCCGCCATACATGCGAAGCCGATCCAGGCCGTCCCGGCGTCGTGGATCAACAGGAAACCCAGCGCCAGCAGGGCACGCAGCAGGTCGGCCCCGATCATCGTCCGCACGCGCGAAACGCGGTCGGCAACCAGGCCCGCCACCGGCCCCCACAAGAGCCCGGGCAATAATCCGGCCACCGCCAGCAGTGCCAGCGAATCCACCCGCCCGGTAAGCTTGAGCAGCAGTGTGTTCAGCGTGATGAGGCTGAACCAGTCCCCAAGCTGGGACACAATCTGCCCGCCCCAGAAGAAGCGGAAGTTGCGGTTCCTCCGGATCAACTCACCGTAGGAGACCGATCCGGAGGCGTCGGCAACCATATCGGAAAGTCTATCCCTGCGCGACCGGCCTGTCTCTGACCGGCCTGCCTCGGACCGGATAGAGCGGGTCGGCGAACCCGCGGCCGGTCTTCCAACCCGGCGGGACGAGGGCATCGACGGCTGCCTCATCCTCGGGGGTCAGTCGCACTCGCAGCGCAGGGAGCGACTCGGTGAGCTGCTCCAGTGTGCGCGGCCCGACGATGGCGCTGCTGATCGTCTGATTAGCCAGCACCCAGGCGAGGGCGAACTGGCTGAGGCTGCACCCATGCGCCTCCGCCCGCGGGCGGAGTGCCTCGGCGGCCGCATAGCTCTCTTCCCGCAGCTCGGTCTGGTGTAGCCGCCGGTCGCCGCGAGCCGCCCGGCTGCCCTCGGGTGCCGGCTGACCCGGGCGGTACTTCCCCGTCAGCACGCCGCGGGCGAGCGGGCTGTAGGTGACCACGCCCAGCCCCTCCTCCCGGCACAGCGGCAGCAGCTCCACCTCCACCTCGCGGTTGACGAGGTTGTAGAGCGGCTGGACACAGGCCAGCCGGGAGTATCCCCGCAGGGCCGCCAGCCCCAGGCAGCGCGCCACCTGGTAGGCGTAAAAGTTGCTGGCGGCCACATAACGCACCTTGCCCGCGCGAATGAGGGACTCCAACGCGTCGAGGCTTTCCTCGATCGGCACGGTGTAATCGGGCGCATGCATGTAGAGCACGTCGACGTGATCGGTCCCCAGGCGGCGGAGGCTCTCTTCACACTCCCGCAGAATGTGGCGACGGCTGAGCCCCTGATCGTTGGGCCCCTCCCCCATCGGCTGGCGGAGCTTGGTCGCCAGCACCACAGCGTCCCGGCGGCCCCGGATCGCCTTGCCCGTGATGACCTCGGACTCGCCATTGCAGTAGATGTTTGCCGTATCGAGGAAGTTGATCCCGCTATCCAGCGCCCGGTCGATGATGGCCAGGCTGTCGGCCTCGCTCGTGGCTCCTCCGAACAACATCGTGCCGAGGCAGATTCGAGAGACCGTGACCCCGGTGCGCCCCAGCAGTGTCGTTTCCATTGCCGCTCCCCTCCTGATGCTCGTCCCTCCGCGCTTTCGGCGGAACGAAGGAGCACTTCGGTGACGGAGGAGCGACTCCCTCCGCCGGCCGGCCGGCTCGCGCGTGGTCCGGTCGTGCACGTGTCGGCGCAGTCGGTGGCGCACTCCGAGGGCGGGCTGGGAACGCATGTCGCGATGCTCGCCGTGGCGCTCGCACGGGACGGGACGCTGCGGCAATGTGTCCTCTCACCGCGGCCGGATCCCGGTTTTGCCGCTGCGGGGGTCGCCTGGGAGGCCTTCGACATCCAGGCGGTTCCGCCTGACTCGGCAGCCCTGGAAGGCGTGCTTGCCCGCGTCCTCGCTGCTCGACCGGCCCCGGCGCTCGTCCACGTCCACAACTACGAGCCCGCGCAGCCGGTGCTCGCCGCCCTGCGGGGCCTGGACACCCCGCTCGTCGTGACGCTGCACCTCCCCGCCCCGCCGGAACAGGCGGCGATGGAGGCCAGGCTGCTGAGCCGCGCCGCGGCAGTGATCGCCGTCAGCCGCTCGCTGCGGGATGAGTACGCCGTCCGGAGGTCGGGACGGCCGCCGACCGTGATCCCAAACGGCGTCGACACAGCCTTCTTTCATCCGGCACGCGCCGTGCGGCGGCTCCCCGAGCGGTTGCTGTTCGCCGGTAGACTGGCCCCGCAGAAGGGCGTGGATACGGTCATCCGCGCAGTGGCCGAGCTCGCCCTGGACGGAGAGTGGCGATTGATCGTCGCCGGAGAGGGAGAGTGGCGTCCCACCTACATGCGTCTGGCCCGCGATCTGGGAGTCGGCAACCGCGTGGAGTGGCTCGGGTGGCTCCCCCGGGAGGCATTGCGGCGCGAGTTGTGGGGCTGCGCGGCCCTGCTGATGCCAAGCCGCTACGAGCCGTTCGGCCTCTCCGCGCTGGAGGGCATGGCGTGCGGCACCCCGGTGGTCGGGTCGGACGTGGGCGGACTCGCGGAGCTCGTCCGCGAGGGCGACAGCGGCGTCCTGGTCCCCCCGGATTCCCCTGGCAAGCTGGCGGCGGCCGTCCGAGAATTGACCTCGAGTCCGGAACTCCAGCAGCGGCTGAGCACCGCGGGGCCAGCGTGCGCTGCCCGGCTGAGCTGGGACCGGGTTGCCCGTTCGACGCGGGACCTGTATCAGACGATAGGTGTAGAGGAGGAGTTGGGAGATGCGGGTTGAGACGTTCGGGCTACAGGATGGGGAACTTGGGCTGTTCCTCTCGATCACCGGGGCGTACGGACAGGCCCTATCGCCGACCGTCGTCTGCGGCCTCGGCGACCCGCGATTGTCGGAGACGGCGGCGGCATCCTTGCCGTTGGATGTGTCGACAGGGCATGGTCCGGGTGGAACCGCGTCGGGCTATGGCGCGGCCTACAGCGCTTACGGGGCAGACCTGACCGGCCGGCTGAGTGCCGAAACGCCGGCGATCGCCCTGCGCGGCCGGCTGGTCATGGTTCGGACCGCGGCCGGTCCGCCGGTGGAAGTGGTCCCGGGGTGCTGGGCTCTCCCATTCGATCGAGCGGAGGTGGTGCGGGCCGTCTTCCACCAGGCCTTTCTCCAGGCTTTGGCGGAAATCCGCGACGGCTATGCCGCCCTTCGGGACCGCACGCGCGGACCGCTGTCGGAGGCGCTCGCCGCGCGCATTCTGGAGACCACCCCGTCCGCCCTCCGACGTGCGCTCTTTCACCCGGACCCATGAAAGAGGGGGAGCGACCACGGATGGTCGCCCCCCCTGCTGTGTCTTTCGCGCCGGACTCGGCGCCGGTCGAACCTAGTTCTGGTTCGGGCGGCGGCGGATCGGCATGAAGTTCTTCTGCTGTTCCGGCGTCAGGACAGCCTTGATGTCCTCGAACACCTTCATGCTCAGCTCGCGCTGCTTCATCTGGAGCGCCTGGCGATCCTGGGTGTTCTGCATCTCGGCCCGCAGCTTCTCCATCTCCGGTTGATACTTCGCGCCGATTTCCTTGACCTTGGCCTTCTGCTCATCGGTCAGGTTCAGGCCCACGAGTTGGTTGCCGATGGGACCGAGCGCCATGTACTGCATGGCTTCGGCGCGCATGGCCTCGAGCTTCTTACTCTGGTCGGCGTTCAGCGTGCCCTTGATGGCGGTCTCATAGTTGGTGCGGGCAGTCATGAAAGCCTGCCGGCGCTCTTCCTGAGCCAGAGTCTGGATCTTCTGCTGTTCCGCCATCAAAGCCTCGGTCGCGGCCTTGACCTTGGCCTTCTGCGCTTCGTCGAGGTTCAATCGTTCCAGCCACGGGGCCGGGATGGCGATCTGTTGGCCGCGGTTGCGTGGTCGCTGCTGCTGCTGGGCCTGCGCACCGGTGCAGAGCCCCAGGCTCAGTACTCCAGCGGCGATGGCAACGAGCATCCGGTTAAGCTGCATCTTTGTCGCTCCCTAAGCCGCCGGCCTGGCCGGGCGGCAACTGTCGAGGTCTGCGGGCGGACGACCCGCCCCGCATTCCTAGACGGCTCCCACCGAGCAGGGTTCTATGGGAATCGCAAAGTTCGCCGCGGAGCGCAGAAGGGCGGCCCTGTCGATCCCACTCTCAGCCGGATCCAGAAGGGAGATGCCCGTTGAGATCAGGGTCGACAGCACCGCACGCTCCACCTGCTCCGCGGTCAGACTGCCGCCGATCAGGTCCCGGAGGCCGACAGCCCTGCCTACTGAGCCAAAGAGTTCCGCGACGGCGTCCCGATCCACGGCCAGCAGGATGCTGCCGTGCTGCAGCAACGCCCCGGCCTGCCGCACCTGAGCGCTCCCGACGACTTTGCCGCCGATCTCTCGGACTTCCGCCCCGGCGCCGTCCCTGACTGGCTGGCCGAGTGGCTGCCCGAGCGGTTCGCGGGTCGTCACTCCGTCGGCGAGGTCAGCCAGGGCGAAACAGTTGGCCGCGTTCCGACCGCCCATCACGGCGGACGGCGTCCGAATGGGCGTGGGTGTCAGCGTGGAGACGGCGGCGTGGATGAGTCCGGCCAGCACTCGATAGCTATCGGCGATGCCGATCTCACCCAGGATTCGCGGCGGCAGGGCGATGGCGTAGGTGACCTCGTGCTGGTGGAGCACGGCGCGACCACCCGTGGGCCGGCGGACCAGATCCCAGCCGCGGTCCGCAAGGGGACCCCGAGGCACAGCGTCCGCCGGCTGGAAGCGCCCGAGGGAAACTGCGGGCGGCGACCAGCCGTAGAGCCGGATGAAGGGTCCCTCGCCCGTCACCGCCCTCTGGAGCAGGTGGGCATCCAGGGCCATCTGGATCGGCCCCGAGGCAACGGGCCCGCGCAGCACGTGCCAGGGGATGCGGCACAACCGCTCCAGCAATCCGGACTGCCTGTTACCCGCCGGCTGCGATATGCGCCTCATACGCCGCTGCATCCATCAGCCGATCGAGCTCTCCCGGGTCGGAGGGGCGCACCGCCAGCAGCCATCCCGTGGTGTAGGGCGAGTTATTGATGCCCTCCGGCGAGTCCAGCAGCGGTCCGTTCGTCTCCAGCACCTCACCGGAGATCGGCGCGTAGAGATCCGAAACGGCTTTGACGGACTCGACGGTGCCGAACACGGCCTCAGCGCGGAGTATCCTGCCGACCTCGGGCAACTCCAGGTAGACGACGTCGCCCAGTTCGTGCTGCGCAAAGTCGGTGATGCCGATGACGGCGCGCTCGCCGTCGACCCGCACCCATTCGTGGGATCGTGAGTAACGAAGGTTGTCCGGATGATGCATGTTGCTCTCTGTGACCTCTGCCTCGTCAGTGTATCTTCGGCACCGGCCAGGCGGGGTCAATCTGCGCCGAGGTAGGCGCTGCGAACTTCGGGGTTGCGGAGAAGGGCCTGCCCGGTGTCCGCGAGGACGATGGAGCCGGTCTCGATCACATAACCGCGGTGTGCGGCTCCCAGAGCCATGTGGGCATTCTGCTCCACCAGCAGAATCGTCGTGCCCGCGGCGTTGATCTCGCGGATGATGCGGAAGATCTCCTGCACCATGAAGGGAGCCAGGCCGAGCGACGGCTCGTCCAACAGCAGCACCCGCGGCCGGCCCATCAGCGCCCGGCCGATCGCCAGCATCTGCTGCTCCCCCCCGCTCAGCGTGCCGGCGGCCTGCTGGCGCCGCTCACGCAGACGCGGGAAGGTGTGGAAGACCTTCTCGATGTCCGCGTGGATTTCGCGGTCGCGACGGGTGTAGGCACCCATCTCCAGATTCTCGTAGACGGTGAGAGGAGCGAAAACCCGGCGTCCCTCCGGCGCGTGGCACAGACCTCTGCGCACGATTTGGTCTGGGGGCAGGCGCGTGATGTCGACCCCCTCAAAGGTAATGGATCCCTGACGCGGCCGCAGGAGACCGCAGATCGTGCGGAGGGTGGTGCTCTTCCCCGCGCCGTTGGCGCCGATCAGGGTGACAATCTCCCCTGCCTCCACGCGGACATCGAGCCCCTTCAGGGCATGGATGGCGCCGTAGTAGACCTGGAGACCGCTGATCTCAAGCAGCGCCATCACTCGCCTCCGGCTCGGATGCTGGGACCGACTCCCCCAGGTATGCCTCAATCACGCGCGGGTCGCGGCGGACGTCCGCCGGAGACCCGTGGGCGATCACCTCGCCATAGTCCAGCACGTAGATCCGCTCACACAGCCCCATCACCACTTTCATGTCGTGCTCGATCAGCAGGATGGCGACGCCGAATTCCCGGCGCACCCGACGGATGAGGTCGCTCAGCTCGGCTTTCT
This sequence comes from uncultured bacterium, assembly GCA_964609085.1. Classification (GTDB taxonomy): domain Bacteria; phylum Armatimonadota; class SYMT01; order SYMT01; family SYMT01; genus JANPLG01. The sequence goes on from CAZSRZ010000040.1 coordinate 10,335, forward strand.
CTTGCGGGTTCATGCCGGCAGCGGGCTCATCCAGCAGTAGCACGCGGGGGTCGGTGGCGAGGGCCCGGGCGATCTCCAGTCGTCGCTGCTCGCCATACGGCAGGCTATTTGACCTGGCGTCCGCGTAGGGGGTCAGGCCGAACAGGTCCAGCAGTTCCCGGGCGCGGGCGTCAATCGCCGCCTCGGACCGATAATGCCGCCCGGTCCGCAGCACGACATCCAGCAGGGTGCTGTCGTCGCGGAGCCGGCGGGCGAGCCGGACGTTCTCCAGCACGGTGAGGTTGCCGAAGAGACGAATGTTCTGAAAAGTGCGGGCGATCCCACGGGCCGCGATCTGGTTCGGCTTCTTCCCGGTGATCAGCGAGTCGGCGAGCATCACCTCGCCTTCGGTGGGCGCATACACCCCGGTGATCAGATTGAAGACGGTCGTCTTCCCGGCCCCGTTGGGGCCGATCAGGCCGACCAGCGCCTCCGCCTCGATCGAGATCGAGACGTCGCTGACCGCCTTGAGGCCGCCGAACAGCTTGGTGCAACCGCGGAGCTCTAACATCGGAGTTCTAACATCGGTTCGGCATCAGACCCGGCGCCTGCGGGCGAACAGCCAGCGCAGCGAGAGTTCGCGATGACCGAGGAGACCCTGTGGTCGCGCAAGCATGAGCACGATCAAGAGCAGCGCGTAAAGCAACTGGCGCACAACATCCGGCGAGATGTTCTTGTGGATGACCCCCTTCTTGGCGAGTTCGCCCAGCCAATTGCGCAGGAACTCGGGGGCGGCAGTCAGGATCACCGCCCCGAGGAGCGCACCGGTCACGCTGCCGGAACCGCCCAGCACCACCATCGTGATGATCTCGATGGAGCGGAGGAAGTTGAACATGTCCGGCTTCACGTAGGCGTCGTAGTGGGCGAAGAGCCCCCCGGCCACGCCCGCAAAGAACGCGCTGATGACGAAGGCCGTCACCTTCACCCTGGTGGTGTTCACCCCCATCGCTTCGGCCGCTACCTCATCCTCGCGGATGGAGAAGAAGAGCAGCCCGTGCGACGAGCGGAGAATGTTGCGGGAGAGCATGACGAGTAGGACCAGCGTGCCGTAGACCCAGAGGAAGCTGGTGATGGAGGGGATGAGCACGCGGCCGAACTGCGGGTGGGTGTACCCGGGGAACCCGGCCGGCCCGCCCAGCGCATCGACGTTCTGGATGGTGACGCGGATGATCTCGCCGAAGCCCAGTGTGACGATCGCCAGATAATCGCCCTTCAGGCGGAGGGAAGGGAGCCCGACCACCAGCCCGGCCACGGCAGCAACCACACCCCCGAGCAGCAGTGCGGCGAGGAGGGCAGAATGCTGTTGCCAGAGGGGGGCCTGCTTCAGGACGGGAAGGAAGCGATGCTGCCCGTAGACCGAAAACGCCGCCGCCGCGTAGGCCCCCACCGCCATGAACCCGGCGTGACCGATGGAAAACTGCCCGGTAACACCGTTCACAAGGTTCAGGCTGACCGCGAGGATCCCGCTGATCCCCACCAGCATGATGATCCGGAAGTAGTAGGGGTTGAACAGTTGGCGGTTGCCGAGGCGCTCCCCCAGGAACCACAGCGCGAGCCCGAGCACTACGGCGAGCGCGAGCTTGCCCGGCCACGAACGGAAGAGGGACACCTAGACCTTCTCCACCGAGGCGCGGCCGAGGATTCCGGACGGACGAAAGATCAGGATCAGGATCAACAGCACGAAGGCGATTGCGTCGCGCCAGCTCGAATACTTTCCGCCCGCCACGCCCGCGACAAACGCCTCGGCGACGCCCATCACCAGCCCCCCGGCGGTAGCTCCGGGGATGCTGCCGATGCCGCCGAGCACCGCGGCTACAAACGCTTTCAGGCCGGGCATCACGCCGACGAGCGGGTCGATCTTCACATTGGTGACGGCGGAAACAAGCAACCCGGCCGCTCCGGCCAGCGCCGAGCCCAGTGCCAGGGTGAAGGCGACGATTCGGTTGGTGTTGATGCCCATCAGGGCGGCCGCTTCACGATCGGCAGCGACGGCGCGCATCGCCTTTCCCGCCCGCGTCTTGATCACCACGAACCAGAGGACGCTCATCAGCGCCACGGCCGCGAACAGGATGATCAGGTACTTGGGATTGAGATCCAGCGATCCGACGCGGATCACATCCAGCTTGAAGAGTGTCGGGAAGAACTGTGGGACCGGCCCGAAGATCATCAGCGCCAACGCCTCGAGCAACAGGGAGACGCCGATGGCGGTGATGAGGGCGGTGATGCGCGGCGCGTTCCGCAGGGGCCGGTACGCCAGCCGCTCGATGAGCCCACCCAGGAGGGCACAGCAGACCAGGGTCAGCACGAAGACGACCACGAAGCCCGCCGGCGTGCCGGCCGTCTCCAGCCCGATCTGGGTGGCGACGGTCAGCCCCACGTAGGCACCGACCATGTAGACGTCCCCGTGGGCGAAGTTGATCAGCCGGAGGACGCCGTAGACCATGGTGTAGCCCACCGCGATCAGGGCGTAGACGGCGCCCGCCTGAATCCCGATGATCAGGTTCTGGAGGTCCATCGAGGGTTAGGGCTGGACCGTTTCCACGTACTTCGTGCTCTTCCCCTTCACCTGCAGCACGACGGCGGGCTTGCTGGCGTTGCGCTTGTCGTCCAGCGTGATCTGCCCCGTCACCCCGCCGTAGGCGCTGGTACCCGCGATCGCCGCTCGCAGCGCCTCGCCGTCCGTGCCGCCGGCGGTCTTCACAGACAGCGCGAGAATCTTGGTGGCGTCGTAGGCGAGGGCAGCCATGGCGTCCGGCACGCGCTGAAACTTGGCCTGATACGCCTTGATGAAGTCCTGCACCACGGCGTCCTTGTTCTCCGGGGAGTAATGGTTGCTGAAGTAGCAGCCTTCCAGGGAGTCGCCGGCGCCGTCGAAGAGCTTGGGGGAATCCCACCCGTCGCCGCCGATGAGGGGCACGGTGATGCCCTGATCCCGGGCCTGACGCCCGATGGTGCCGACCTCGGTGTAGTACCCCGGCACGAAAATCACCTGTGGTCCCGCCGCCTTGATGGCATTGAGTTGCGCGTTGAAATCGCTGTCACCCTTGGAGTAGGAGGGCTCCGCGACGATCGTCCCCCCAAGCTCGGTGAACTTCTGCTTGAAGAACTCGCGCAGGCCCTTGCTGTAGTCGCTCTTGGCATCCCAGAGGATCGCTGCCTTTCGCGCCTTGAGCGTGGTGAAGGCAAACTTTGCCATCACGCTTCCCTGGAACGGGTCGATGAAGCAGACGCGGAAGATGTAGTCGCCCGTCTCCGTCACCTGCGGGTTGGTGGAGGCCGGCGTGATCATCGGGACCTTGTTTCGCTGGCAGACGGGTGCCGCGGCGAGGCTGTTGGAACTCGCCACTTCCCCCAGCACGGCGACGACGCCGTCCTGCTCGACGAGCTTGGTGACCACTGTCACCGCCTGTTCCGATTTGCCGGCATCGTCCTCAGCAACGATCTCGATCCTGCGCCCGAGGGGCGGATCCGCATTGATCTCGTCGACGGCCAGCTCCACGCCTTCCTTCGCGGACTTCCCGAACGTGGACGTATCGCCGGTGAGGTCGCCGTAGTACCCGATCTTGATCGGGTCACCGCCGCCCGCGCCGCCGCCAGGCGTTCCCGAGCCACCGGGAGCCGGGGGATTGCATCCGGCTACCAGCCCGAGCGCGGTGAAGAGACCCAGCCCTGTGAGGAGGGCGCGCGTGAAACTGTGCTTCATGGGGGTGCTCCGATCGGGGGCCCGGACACTGCGACAGACGCCTGGAGGGCGCGGATGTGGGCCGGCTCTGTTCCGCAGCAGCCGCCGATCAAGACCACGCCGGAATGGACCAACTTTATCGCGGCATCGGCGAAGGCGTCCGGCTCCATCGGCCCCGCTCCCGCGATGCCCGGGTCCGCCGGAAGCCCCGCGCTCGGCATCGCGAGGAGTGCGGGGAGGTGCAGATCCGCCAACCGCGCGATGGCGGCCCGGATCGAACCCATTCCGGCACCGCAGTTCACACCGATCACTTCGGCACCCATGTCATAGAGCGTCTCGGCCGCAGACTCGACAGAAGCGCCGTCCAGCATGTTGCCGTCGGGGCCGGGCGTGTAGCTCACCCAGACGGGGAGACCGGAGGCGAGGCCCACCCGGAGGCCCACGATTGCCTCGTCGAGCCTCGTCATGGTCTCCAGCAGCAGACCGTCCGGCCCCTCACCGATCAGGGCTTCGACCTGCGCTTCGTACGCCGGCTGCCATCCGCCGGCGGGCCCCGTGACAGGCCCCATCGAGGCAATGACACGACATCCGGGGGCGGCCTCGCGGGCCAGACGCACCCCGGCCCGATTCACCTCGGCCGGATCCAACGCGCATCGCATCGCCGCGAAACGCACGGCGTTGGCACCGAAGGTGTTGGTACGCACCCACCTTGCGCCGGCCTGCTCCGCGTCCCGGTGGATCCCGGCCACGAGACCCGGGAGCAGGAGGTTGGCCGCATCCGGAGGGAGGTTCCGCTGGAAACCGCGGGAAAAAAGCGCCGTGCCCATCGCGCCATCGCCGAGCGCGACACCGCTCAACCAGGCGGGGCGGCGGGCCACGGCAGGCTCAGTCCGCAGGCGGCAGAGACTTGGGGTACTCCTCAAGGTCGTCGTCGTCCTCGTCCCACAGTTCATCCGGATCGAACTCCGCCACGTCCGGGGCCGGCGGCCCTTCCACGTCTACCGTGATCTCTGCGTCGCCGGAGCGAACGGAGATAGCGATGCGCGTGATGCCGCCGGGGAAGAGGCCCGACTCCCGCAGACCGGGGGTCGATGCCTTCATCAGCAGCTCTTCCGCCGCCTCGCGCACTGCCGTGATACTCCCATTGGATGCCGACATCTCTCCCTCTCCTGTTCGCCGCGGTTCTCACGACCCTCTTGGTCGAAGCTCTACCCGGTTCCTCCGCAGCGTAACCCGACCGGTGCCCAGAGACTCCTATCCATCGGTGCGGCCGCATCCCGATCCGGGGCGGCCGGCGTGGCCTTCGAGGAGATTCGCCATGAAACGATTCGGTGTTTGGGCGTCGGCTGTCGTCGCCGCCTCTCTCTGCGGTGTCTCTTTTGCCGCCGATCCCGCTCCAGCCCAGCCGCTGCCATTGCAGCAGGTGGTGATGTTCAGCAGCGGCGTCGGCTACTTCCAGCGCGCGGGCAGGATCAACGGCGCCACGTCGCTGGATCTTTCCTTCCGCGCCGATCAGGTCAACGACGTGCTGAAGAGTCTGGTGCTGATCGATAGCGCCGGCGGCGTCAGGCCGGTCACTTACACGGGCAAGGACCCTCACCTCGCCCGCCTCGGCAACAGCCCGGCCGTCGTGGCTGGTGACGTGTCGCTCGGCTCGCTGCTGCGACGTTTCCAGGGAGCACGCCTACGCCTGGAAACTGCGGGGAAAAAGGAAGTCACCGAGGGGCGTCTGGTCAGTGTGAGTACGCGGGAAACGCCCGTCAAGGCACCCACCGAGGGCGTTCTCCGTCAAGACGTCCTGAACGTGCTCACCGAGCAGGGCCTGCGCGCTGTGCCGCTGGACGATGTCAGTCAGATCCGCCTGCTGGATGACAGGCTCGATCGCGAGCTCCGTGAGACGATCGAGGCGCTGGCAAGCACGCTCGACGACCAGCGCCGGAAGGTGACAATTTCGTTTGCCGGGGACGGGGCACGCGAAGTGAAAGCCGGTTACCTGCAAGAGATGCCTGTCTGGAAGACCACCTACCGGCTGGTCCTCGAGAAGGGTGCCAAGCCGTACTTGCAGGGCTGGGCGATTGTGGAGAATACGACGGAGGAAGACTGGAAGGACGTGCGCCTCAGCCTCGTCAGCGGTCGGCCGATCAGCTTCATCCAGGACCTCTACCAGCCGCTCTACCTGCCCCGGCCCATGGTCGCGGCTCAAGTCATCGGCTCTCCGACTCCCCAAAACTACGGCGCTGCCCTGGACAAGGGTGTCGATGCTGAGCGCCTGGCCCTGGGAGTGCAGGATCTCGCGGCACGGAAGAGCGGGATGCCCGCTCTCCGAGCACCGGCAGCGCCGCCGGCCCCGGGCAGCGCGGCGGGAGGCCTGGGGGGCGGCGGCTTTGGCGGCGGCGGCATGGGGCGCGGCCTGGCGGAGGGTCAGGCTAGGACACTAGGGTATCCGGTAGCGGCTGAGTTGATGGCCCGCAGCGTGGATAGCCAGGCGTCGGGCACCGAGCGCGGCGCCCTCTTCGAGTATGCGATCCAGGGCACCGTTTCGATTGCTCGCGGCCAGAGCGCAATGGTGCCGATCATCTCCGGCCCCGTCGATGGCGAAGCCATCTCACTCTACGACCCGGACTCCGACCGGGCCCTGGCCCTGAATGGCTTCCGCCTGAAGAACAACACCGGGATGCACCTCTCCGGCGGGCCGGTGACCATCTTCCGCGACGGGGGCTATGCCGGCGACGCGCAGATCGGGAACGTCCAGCCGGGCGAGGAGCGCCTGCTCACGTATGCGGCCGACCTGGAGTTGGTCGTCGGCATGCAGGAGCCCCGTGTGCGGCAGGAAACCCTCTCCATCACTGCCAAGAACGGCGTGATGCTCATCACGCGGAAGCAGCAGCGGGAATGGCTCTACGAGATTCGGAATAAGAGCAAGACCCCCCGCCAGGTGGTGATCCAGCAAGCGATCGAGCCCGAATTCAAGCTGGTGACCCCGGAAAAGCCCTCGGAGCGGACTCCGACGGACTACCGGTTCCTCGTGAGCGTACCCGAAGGGAAAACTGGAGAGCTGAAGATCGTCACCGAGCGGCCCCTGCAGGAGCAGATGTCCCTGGTCGATTGCGACATGAACATCCTCACGCAATGGTCGCTGAACGCTCAGGTCAGCGAAAAGCTCCGCGGTGCTCTGAAGGACCTTGTGACTCGTCGACGGGCCATCGTCGATCTGCAGGCGCAGAGGGCCGCGGCTGAGGGCGAGCTCAAGGCGATCGATCAGGAGCAGACGCGCATCCGACAGAACATGATGCAGCTCGACCGGGCCAGCCCGCTCTACATGCAGTACGTCAAGAAGCTGACCGATCAGGAGACCCGGATCGAAAAGCTGCGCGAGCAGAGCGCCTCCCTGCGCGAGCAGGAGACGACTCTGCAAAAGCAGATGCGGACATTCATCGACAGCCTGACGTCGGACTGACCTGACCGCGTCGACTCCCGCGTCATGATGAGCGGAGCGTGCGGCACCCGCCGGACGCTCCGCTCACCCGGTCACGCCGTTGCTGTGAACTGGTCCAGGGCTTCGAGCGCCTCGCAGGCGTAGATCGATGCTGGGCCACCGCCCATCATGATCGCCACGCCGACGGCTTCCAGCACCTGAGCCCGACTGGCACCGGCCTTCAGCGCATCATGCACGTGGTAGGCGATGCATCCCTGGCACCGCTGCGCCACGGCGATCCCCAGCGCGATCAACTCCTTCTGGCAACTTGTCAGTGCGCCGTCCGCCAGGCTGCGGTCATGCAACTGCCCGAAGGCTGAAACGGGGCCGGGCAACTCCCGGGCCAGGCGGCCGAACAGCCCCTGGAGTTTCTTGCGGTAGGCAACGTTGTCGGACTCAGGCATCTCATCCTCGGTTCGAGCGCCAGGAGATATCGGCACTCCCACTCACATCCTACCCGCTCCGCTTTCCCAGGTTGGCCCCGCTGCGGAAACACAGTGGCGCCCGTGCCCAGGAAGGAGGCCCGAGGCGCTTGCCGCAATTAGGGCGACGGAGGCTTCGCCTGTGCGCACCCTGATTTCCATCCACTCCCTCTGCTGGTTCTTGTTGGCCGGCTCGGCGATGCTTGCCCTGGCGGCGTCGTCTCCGGTGGACGCGCAACAAGGGGGTGCCCTCCCGGGCACCGCATCTCTGGAGCCGGGCGATCTCGCGGAGCGGATGGTCGCCGGGCTGGAGCGGTTTCTTGCCGGCAGAACCACGGTGGCCTCCGTGGAGCGCGGGGCCCGATGGCAGCGGGACCTCAGCTCGTCCGCCGCCTACGCGCAGTCTGTTCAGCCTAACCGTGACCGCCTGCGACGCCTGATCGGCGCGGTCGACGCGCGCGATCCGGGCCCGGAGTTGCAGATTGTCGGCCGTCCCGGGCGGGAGAGCTGGGTGGCGAAGGCGGATCGCTACCGCGTCTACGAGGTTCGGTGGCGAGCCTTCGGGCAGGTCACGGGTGAGGGACTGCTGCTGGAACCTGATCGCCGGCCCGTCGCCCAGGTGATCGCCATCCCCGACTGCGCCGCATCGCCGGAGGCCCTCGCCGGCCTGACCGGCGGCGTCCACAAGGAGGCGCAGTTCGCCCGCCGCCTGGCCGAGTCGGGCTGTCGGGTGATCGTCCCCACGCTGATCAACCGGGAGGACACCTATTCCGGCAACCCCGCGATCCGGATGACCAACCAGCCCCACCGCGAGTTCATCTACCGCGCCGCCTTCGAGATGGGTCGCCATATCCTGGGTTACGAGGTGCTCAAGCTGGAAGCGCTGATGGATGCCGGCCGGCGGGAGTGGCCTGGTCTGCCGTTGGGGATCTATGGCTACGGTGAGGGCGGCCTGCTGGCCCTGCTCACATCCGCACTGGACCAGCGTCCCGCCGTCACCGTCGTCAGCGGCCAGTTTGGTCCGCGTGAGGAACTCTGGACCGAGCCGATCTACCGGAACCTCTTCGGCCTCCTGCGGGAGTTCGGTGACGCCGAGATCGCCACGCTGGTTGCGCCCCGGCGGCTACTCGTGGAACCTGCCGTCGCCCCCGACGTGAAGGGACCGCCGGCCCCCCGAGACGGCCGGTCGGGTGCCGCTCCCGGAGCGCTGACCACCATCACCGCGGAGGCCGCCCGGGGTGAGCTCGAGCGCGCCACACGGATGCTCCGGGCCCTGCCGGGAACATCTACATTGGAGTGCCTCGGTGGGGGACAACTTCCGGGGCGAGAGGACTCGCTGCGGCGGTTCCTGGGTCTCCTGGCCCCGAAGGCCGAGCTGAGGAAGTCCGGCAATCCTGGCCAATGGGTGCGCCCGGGCGGCGATCCCGAGCGACGGATGGCGGATCAGGTGCGTCAACTGGTCGACCACAACCAGACCTTGCTCCGCGAGGCATCACCGCGCCGCCGGGAGTACTGGGCCGCCGCCGACGCAGGAAGCGTCGAAAAGTGGGCGCAGAGTAGCCGCGCCTACCGCGACCGATTCTGGGACGACGTGATCGGCCGGCTCCCCGCCACCTATCTGCCCGCCAACCCCCGTGCGCGACAGATCTACGACGAACCCAACTACCGCGGCTACGAGGTGGTGCTCGACGTCTACCCGGAGGTGGTCGCGGGCGGGATCTTGCTCCTGCCCAAGAACCTCCGGCCGGGGGAGCGACGCCCGGTGGTGGTGTGTCAGCACGGGCTAGAAGGGCGGCCCACCGATCTGGCCAACCCAGCGCTCGATCACCCGGCCTACCACCGGTACGCCTGCCGGCTGGCGGATGAGGGATTCATCGTCTTCGCTCCCCAGAATCCCTACATCTTCGGAGATCGCTTTCGTCTGCTGCAGCGGCGCCTGAACCCGCTCGGCCTCAGCCTCTTCTCCGTCATCACGGCGCAGCACGAACAAATCCTGAACTGGCTCGCCAGCCTCCCGTCCGTCGACCCGGAGCGCATCGCCTTCTACGGGCTGAGCTATGGCGGAAAGACGGCGATGCGGGTTCCCGCGATGCTGGAACGCTACTGCCTCTCCATCTGCTCGGCGGATTTCAACGAGTGGATCTGGAAGAACGCCTCCGCCCACGATCGCTACAGCTATCTCTTCACCGGCGAGTGGGAGATGGTCGAGTTCAACCTCGGGAACACCTTCAACTACGCCGAGATGGCATGGCTGATCTGTCCACGGCCGTTCATGGTGGAACGCGGGCATGACGACGGCGTGGCCCCGAGCGAACAGGTGGGTTACGAGTTCACGCGCGTCCGCGAGCGATACGACCGGCTGGGAATCGGTGGCCGCACCGAGATCGAGTTCTTCAACGGGCCGCACACCATCCACGGCGTCGGCACGTTCGCCTTCCTGCGGCGCCACCTGCGCTGGCCGCCGCCCTGAGAGGCCGCGCCAAGAACTCGGGTACAGCAGTAGAGGCCGCCGACGTGCGTCGGCGGCCTCTCTCACAGGGGTAGCAGGACTTGAACCCGCGGCCTACGGTTTTGGAGACCGCCGCTCTACCAACTGAGCTATACCCCTTCGCGCCCGAAGAGCCCGCGCTACTTGGTCTCGCGGTGCTTCGTGTGCTTGTTGCACCGCGGACAATGCTTGCGCAGCTCGAGCCGATCCGGATCGTTACGCTTGTTCTTGGTGGTGTGGTAGTTGCGCTCTTTGCACTCCGGACACGCCAACCCGATGATGATGCGATCTTCCTTGGCCATATCAGATCTTCCTGGACGCACGCCCCACGTGGGCGTCTCCGTAGCCTCCCATGGGATTCGAACCCATGACCCCGTTCTTACCAAGAACGTGCGCTACCACTGCGCTAGGGAGGCGTAGCCCTTCTCGACCGCCCGGCGAACGGCGCCGCGGTGCGGATGGACAGGAGAGGATTCGAACCTCTGAAGCTCTCGCAGCGAATTTACAGTCCGCCCCCTTTGGCCACTTGGGTACCTGTCCGCGCCGAGAGATTAGCACGTCCCGAGCCTCAAATGGAAGAGGATTTCGCGCCGCTAGAGCCGGCGACAGGAATCGAACCCGCAACCTACGGTTTACAAAACCGTTGCTCTACCGTTGAGCTACGCCGGCGTCATACCCACCCGTCGCGCCCGCTCTCGCAGGCACCCGCCAGTGCGCGATTATAGGCGGGAGGAGCCCGGTGGGTCAAGGCTCGCGGCCGCCGAGCCGCCGCGAGCGAGCGAGCGGTCCGCCCGATGCAGGGAGGCGCGGATGGCGGCCTGAGGAAGTAAACTAGGGTCCATGCAGGACACCAACGCTTCCGGGACCCGCGTCTCCCCGCTCCACGCGCTCTATGCAGCCGGCGGCGCGTGCTGGATCGACTTTCACGGCTGGCGCATCCCCGGCGCCTTCACCGCCGCGGAGATCGAACACCGGGTGCTCCGCACCGGTGCCGGGCTCCTGGACCTGTCGCATCGGGGCAGGTTCTTTGTCACCGGCAGGGACCGGGCCACGTGGCTGAATGGGCAGATGACACAGGCCGTCAGCACCCTGCCGGCGGGGAGCGGGGCCTACTCCACCGTGCTCACACCGCAGGGCCGTATGGTGTCGGACGCCCGCGTGTTCAATCTCGGCGATCGGCTGCTTGTCGACGACCCTGCCGGGTTGGCCGAAGCGCTGGAGAGCTATCTGGATCGCTACCTGATCATGGAGCGAGCGGAGCTGAGCCCATGCCGGGAAGATCTGGCGTTACTCTCGGTCCAGGGACCCGCGGCCATCGCCGCCGTCCGCACCGTGCTGGGTCCGGCAGTCGACGGATGTGAGATGCAGGATGTCACCGCCTGCCCCTTCCTCGGCTCATCCCTGACGGCGGCTCGATGGTCGCACTGCGGCGAGGACGGCTTCGACCTCTTCGTCCCTCGAGTGGTCGCGGCCGAGCTCTACACCCGGCTGCGGATTGCGGGCGGGGTGCGTCCTGTGGGCTGGGAAGCCCTCAACATCCGCCGCACCGAAGCGGGCATCCCGTGGTGGGGAGCCGAGTTGGATCCGACAATCGTCCCCTTCGAGGCGCGACTCGACGCGGCGATCAGTCTGAACAAGGGCTGCTACGTCGGTCAAGAGATCATCGCGCGCATCGACGCCCGCGGGCATGTGAACAACATGCTTGCGGGATTCTTCCTCCTGGAGGGTCCACTACCTCCTCCGGGGACAGAGATCCGGCACGCGGGCAAACGTGTCGGCCGCACCTGCACGGCGCTTCGGTCGGTGGAGCTGGGCCGGGTGATCCTGTTGGGCTACCTGCGTCGTGAACACCAGGACCCGGGCACGCGCGTCAGTCTCGGGGAGGCGGGCGAGCTGGGCATGCTGGAAGTCGCCTCGCTCCCGTTCCTCAAGCACGGCTTCCCGACTGCGCCATGAAAAAGTCCCCGCTCGGCATCCTCTTCCTGACGGTCTTCCTCGACCTGGTCGGCTTCGGGATAGTCCTGCCGCTGCTGCCGTCCTTTGCGCGGCATCCTCACAGCGCGACCGAATGGCAGGTCGGTCTGCTGATGGCGACGTATTCGCTGGCGCAGTTCGTCTTCTCTCCCATCTGGGGACGCCTGTCGGACCGGATCGGCCGGCGGCCCGTGCTGATCCTGAGCATCACCGGCTCGGCGGCGTCGTATCTGATCTTCGCCTTCGCCCCAAACCTGACGGTGCTCTTCCTCTCGCGGTTCGTCGCCGGCGCGATGGCGGCCAACGTCTCCACAGCGATGGCCTACGTTGCCGACACCACGGCGCCCGAAGACCGGGCGCGCGGCATGGGGATGATCGGGGCCGCGTTCGGACTGGGGTTCGTCTTCGGCCCGGCGATCGGGGCGTGGCTCAGCACGCTCGGCGAACCTCAACGCGCCGTGGGGCTCTTCGCTGCCGGGATGTCTCTGCTGGACGCCGTGCTGGCGACGCGGTTCCTCCGCGAGTCGCTCACGCCGGCAGTGCGGGCTGCCGCCGCGGCCCCGGTCGGCTCCCGCCTCGGCCGGATGGCGGCGGCCCTCCGAAGCCGGAGGCTGGCGTTCCCGATCCTCGTGACCTTCCTGGGCACGATCGCCTGGTCCCAGCTTGAGCCAACGGCGGCGCTGCTCGCCCGCGAACAGTTCGCCTTCTCGCCGGCTCGCATCGGGATGCTCTTCGCCTACCTGGGCGTTCTGGTTGCGGTGGTGCAGGGCGGGCTTGCGGGCCGGCTCGCCCGCCGGCTCGGCGAAGTGAAAATGGTCGTGGTGGGTCTGGTCATGCTGGTGCTGGGCATGGTCCATCTCGCCCTGGTCAGCGGCGGCATCAGCGACGGCACGGCATTCCACCCCCGGGACTTCAAGAATACCCTCGAGCTCACGACCGTCTTCGCTCTCGACCAGCGCGAAGGGCTGCGCTACATCCGCGAGCACGCCTCCCCGCCGTTGACGGCACAACTTGCGTCGGGCACCGGGTTGAGCCCGACCACGCTCGCAAGCGAATGCAACCGCCTGCTGGACGACCCAAATCTAGCGCGGACGGAACCCCTGGAGTCGCTTCAGCTACCGGCGGACCTTCTCCGACGCGCTGCGGCAGGACCGCTCGACGGCACAGATCTCCGGCGGGTCAACCGAGCGCTGATTCTGGCACTGTTCGCCGGCAAGCTGGTGCCGGAGGATGACGGGCTCTGGATCGGGCTGGCGCTGCTGGCTATCGGGCAGGCACTCACAACGCCGGCCCTGCAGAGCCTCGTCTCACGAGCGACGTCGGCGGAGTCTCAAGGGGCTACGCTGGGCGTGAGCCAGGGCTTCTCCAGCCTGGCGCGGGCGGTGGGGCCGGCGCTGGGGGGAACCCTCTTCGGCGTGATGCACGGGCTCCCGTTCTGGGTCGCGGCGGGCATTCTCGTCGCCGCGCTGTTGCTGGCTGGTCGCATTGCCTCGCCGTCCGAGCCTCGCCCCCGAGTGCGCCCCGCCAGCGATTAGCCCCCGACGCTGCACGGCAAGCGGCCCGTCGGAATATTGGGGTCACCGGGGTGCGCCCCCCGGCGAAGAGAGTCGCGGACGCGATGACCCGCAGCCCGAGAGTGGTCACTGAGGCGGCGGCGAGCGAGTAGTGAACCCCCCCGCGGCGGACCCACTCGTATGGCCGGTTACCCGGCTGCATCCTGGGGCCACTGCATGAAACCCGTGACCACCCAACCGATCCTGGCCAGGCCAGTGCTTAGCCGCGAGGCGATGCTCCTTGTCGCCCTCTGCAGCCTGGACATGCTCACCAGCGCGTGGCTGTTCCACCACAACCTCGCCGTCGAGGCGAACCCGCTGCTCCGGGGTGCCGCCGAGGCCGGAACCGCCTCTTTCATCTCGATGAAGGCGCTTTCGTTCCTGCCGGCCCTTCTCGTCGCCGAGTGGTATCGCCGCATCAACCCGGTCTTCGTCAAGAACCTCCTGCGGATCGCATGCGGTGCCTACTCCGCCATCTACGCCGTGCTCGTCGGCGTGCAGATTTTCGGCTAGCCCCCGAGTCGCCCTTCGCGTTCCCCCGGGGCGCTAGCATCGCTTTGCCGCCCGTCCGGAGACGAACGTGATAACGGCGCGGCCGGGACATACCCCCCGCTGAACGGCGGGGGATCTGGTCGAGTGCGGCCAGAAACTAGGCCGATTCCGCTCTTCGCTCCGCTCGTCGCTCTCCTCCGGCGCAGTGGATCACGATGGTTTCACAGCCCTGCCGGGGCTCGTCGCCCGCCAGCAGGGTGATACTGTGCTCTCCCGGCGTCAGGGTGGAAAGGTCCACAACGGTGCCGCGCCCCAGTTCGCCCGCGCAGGAAGAGGTCCAGATGAGGGCCTCGCGCTCGGTGCGGCCTTCCTCCAGCCAGTAGCCCTGTCCAACCAGTCGCACCAGCTCGCCCGGTCGCACGGTGGAGCCATCCACCGGCGCCAGGATCATGGCCCGGCATGGCTTGAGCGCGACGGAGAAGGGTTCGCTGACGGCCGTGGAAGTGTTGATCCCGTCCGTCGCCACCACCGCGAGCAGGCAGCGCTCGCCCCCCGGCAGGTCGTCCAGGTCCACCTCCCCCCGCGTCTCTTCGGTGCGGAAGCCGATCCGGTTCCAGGTTCGGCCGCCGGTGTGGCTGTAGCGCAGGAAGAACTGCATCGGCTCCGCCTGCGGATGTGCCGCCTCCCAGGTCACCACTCGGCGGCCCTCCTCCCGCTCGCGCGGCCGCCAGGTGAGCGTGACGCGGGGCGAACCCTCGGGGCGGCGGATGCGCAGGACGGGCCGGCCGCGGTGGATGAATCGGAGAGATCTCGTGTGGGGATGGAACGGAATCCACCCCCGCACGGCCCTGGCCTGTCCGGACTGCGCGAAGGCACACCCCGATTGGACGCGGAGCGGAGCGACCGCAAGCACGGCATCCTCGGCGTCGAGCAGTTCAACGGCCAACTCCGGCGTGCCGTCACCTTCGCGGTCCGACCAGGGCGCGGACTCCACCAGGTAGGAGGGCCGCAGGCGCAGGCGGCCGTCGGGATAGAGCCGGCCGATCACCCGCAGATGGCGGACGACATCCTTGTGTGCGTGATTCATGCAACTACCCCAGTCTGTCCATCATTCGGTGCCAGGTGACGATCGAGGGCCAGAGGCCGTTGGCCTTGCAATAGCCCATCAGCTCGCCCGCCTCGAGCGGCTTGAAGATGGCTAGCGTATAGAGGTCCAGCCCATGCTCCTCGATGTAGAGCGGCAGGCTGTGATCGATGTCTTCCGGCTTGCCCGGCGGACAACCGGCATGGTTGAAGCCAAGCGTGTGCCCCAGTTCGTGCGCGAAGATCTCCCCATCCCCGGCCAGCACGGCCATGGCGGGATAGTCGTTGGCCAGGGGCCAGGGGCGATCCACCGACTCCGTGCGCCCGATGCCGCGGATGGTGAAGGTGTCCGTCGGTCGATAGGCAGGCAAGAGGCCGACCCAGCGGTGGTCCCAGGCATCGTCGGCGTCGCCCGCCACGTCATCCAGATCCTCCAGCATGTCGTCCCACCCGTCTTTGGTGGAGAGGTCGTTGTCGACGGTGATGTGCGTCAGGCCCGGCAGGATGCGAATGCTCCACCCATCATCCGCAACCGGGAAGCGCGCCATGGCCCCCTGCAGCGACGCCTGCCACTCCGCCATGCTGGGTGCGGGCAGGCCGCGCCAACTGTCGTTGACCAGCACGCGCGCCAGGCTGAGGACCCGCGGGGGTTCGAAGTTCAGGTAGAGGTTGCGGAGATCCGAACAGGTGGTGTTTTCGACGACCCCGTGCGGCAGCGACTCCACCCAAACGCGAATCTCCACCCGCAGCGGCCCGGTGAGATCCGCGAACGGGAGGGTGAAATTGAGGGAGCCGCTCAGGTCCTCCCGGGCGTAGGGGAAGAAGACGGCGCGAGCCGTGAAAGGAGAGGTCCACGGAGTCACGACGGCGAGCTTCTGATCGCCTCGCCAGAGGGTCACGCTGCCGGTCACGCCTGGGAGGGCGTTCGGATCGTCCGTGTACGAAAAGGCGTTCAGGCCCGGGTTCAGGTAGACCCGGACCACCGTGCGCCGCCGGCCTGCCAGGCGGACCGAGTTGTCCAGTCGTTGGATGGCCTGGGTGACTTCCACGTTGCCGATCTTGAGATCCGGCTGCCTTGCCACAGTCAGTGTGATCTGCTGCTCGGAGGTACCGCAGGTGTTGCCGACCACCAGCACCACCTGGAGGTCCAGCGGCCGGTTCGCGGCCGGCGTGCGCACCGTCACAGAGTGCGCGCCTCCGCCCGGCCAGGAGCGGCTGAACACCACGGCGCCCATGTTCCTGACGGTGATCGCGGCTGTGACCGCGGCCCCCGCGCTCGTCTCGAAGGCGATCTGCACGTCCGTTTCGGGGGCGGCCACCACCGCGGTAACGCTCCCCTCGACGGTAAAGGAGCGGATCACCGGAATGCCGCCGTTGAAGTACGGCAGCGACTGCCCCAGGCGATAGATCGGCCAGAGCCTGCCGCACAGATCGAGATTCCCCTCGAAGATCAGCAGGCGGATCGACCCCGGTGCGGCACCCGGGGGCACGCGGACACGGATCTGGGTATCCGACCAGAGCAGCACTTCCGTCGCTCGAACTCCCTCGCCCTTGCCGGGGAACAACACGGTTCCCGTGGCGCCGAAATGTACGCCCGTCAGGGTGAGGATGCTGCCTGGGCACGCCGTGTGGGGGGAGAGCCCCCGTATCTCATAGTGCGGTGCCGCTTCCCGGGCACGGGCAGCGGCCACCAGCGCGCCGGTCAGGCACTGCTCCGCGCGGCTCGGGCGATGGTTGATCGCGAACTCGAACCCCGGAACCAGCTCCGCTACAATCGGGCCGACCTTCGCCGGCACCTTTTTCGGCGGCGTCGGCACATTTCCCCAGCCTGGGGGCAGTCCCCCGCCCGGTGGCAGGCCGGGCACCGGAAGGCCGCCCGGCTTCCATCCCGGGGGCAGGCCCCAGCCCGGGCCGGGACCACCCATCAAACTCTGCAGGGGCGCGCCCCGCTGCGCTGTCGCCAGGAGCAACTCCACCCACGGGGCCGACCACAACACCGTGGCCAGACCGTTGAGCATCGCCTGGCCCTCGGTTCGATCCGCCGCCGACCAGGCGACGGCCGCCGCGAGCGCGGACAGCCCTTCCGGGTGCAAAACTCGCAGCGCCTCCGGCGCTTCGGCATCCCGCGGAGCCGCCTCCTCTCCATGAAGTGTCGCCGACGCGCGCTCGACGGGGAGTTCCGGACCGACACCCAGCCCCAGCAGCGCCGCACGCAGCCGCTCCGCCGCTTCCGCGTCCCCGCTCAGCGTGGACCGTGCATCGTCCATCAGCGCCGCAGCCCAAACGAGCGGTCTGAGCCCCTGCTCCAGGGCAGCCGGGGCACCGGATTCCAGGTCACCCCTCGCCGCCAGCGAGGCGAGATGGCGCCGCAAGTGGGCCACCGAGTCCTCCACCAGCAGCAGCGGCGGGGCATCGGCCGGATGCACCGGCGAAACCGTTCCCAGAGCGGCCGGAGAGAGCGACAGCAGCAACGCCGGGCGCTCACCGGGGCGGAGGCTTACTTCCGCCTCGCCGACGACGACACCGCAGCGGTCCACCGCCTGCACCGCGACGGAGATCCGCAGTGGGCAGCCAACGGCACCGTTCACCGGCAGCCGGAGCAAGAACTCACCCGCGGGTGTACTGGTCGTCTCAGCCAGCGTGGCCTCGACCGCCGGGTCCAGAGCGCGCACGGTGAGGACGGGCCACGACTCCGGCGGAGTCCCGGCCACCACGAACCTCCCGGCAATCGCCGTCTGCAGACAGCCTGCGGTCACGAGCCCACCTCCTCGGCACAGAATCCAGGCGCAAAGCCGGGATCAGGGAGTGGCCACGATGCCGACACAGCCCCGCCGTTCGACATGATGCGCGGGCAAGGGGCTCTAGGGCGGACGAAGTTTTTCCCACCCAGATATACCAGTTCACGCGAATACAAAACCCCGGATTGTCCGCCAGCGGTCGGCGGGGCATGTCTCCCAACACCGGTCCCGGTCCTCCTGCAGCACCATGCGAGCCGGTACCGGTACTCGGGGTCCGCGGATCATCGCCACATCTGGCGTGAGGCTCGCGTCGGGACCTCACCTCGCAGGTCTCATCCTTCACGCCGCTGAACCAGGAGAAACCCAACCGCAAATGCGGGCCGTCCGGAGCGTCAACCTTCGCCGAGATGTAAGCAGTCGCAGTCATGTTCGTCCGAGAAACTCGAAGAGTCGCGCTTGAAACGAGAACCTTGAACATGGCCCCCCGTTACCCGGCTGCGAGCCAGACCGCACGACCGCCGGCACCTGCCCGGCCCGCCGCACCAGGCCTGCACCCCCGATCGCGCGCGCCCCTGTGGCTCTCGTTGATCCTGCTGATCCTGGCCGCACTTCCCGCCGCGTCGCAGATGACCACCTCGCCCGAGCCACCCGCCCCGGCTGCCAGCGCGGCGGTCCAGGCCATCCTGGAGGAGGCGGTGAAGTTGGGCAATGGACAGAAGCCGGCCGAGGCGTTGGCGGCCGCGGACCGGGCGCTAGCTGCAGCGATTCCCGCGGGCGACCTGCCGGGTCAGGCAGTGGCCCACCGGCTACGCGCCATGGTGCTGGAGTTTCTGCGGAAGCCCGCAGAGGCCGGGGCTGCATGGGACGCGGCGGGCGCCGCCTGGAAGGCCACGGGGGATGGACCTGGCCAGGTGGAAGCCCTGGCGCGCGGGGGCTTACTGGCGCCGGATGCCGCCCGCCGCGACCAGGGGATCAACGCCGCCATCGCCATGGCTGCTGCGGAGATGCGGCGTCCGCTGACAGCGGCGGCGGCGTTACACGCTGCCGGCAGCAAGGCCGACCACTTGAGCCTGCCGGACCCGGCACGCCGCCTGGCAGAGGCCGCGCTGGCTCGCCGGGAGGCGCTGGCCCCCGGCTCCCTCGCCTCGGCGGAAAGCCTGCATTTGCTCGGCTACCTGGCTGGTGCCCGGAGAGATCTCGTTGACGCCAAACGCTACTACGAGCAGGCCCTGGCAATCCGCTCGCGACTCGCCCCGGGTTCCCTCGGCGTCGCTCTCACCCTACACAACCTGGGGATCGTGGCTCGAGTCCAGGGGGATCTGGCTGGGGCAAGGCGGCACTACCAGGAGGCCCTGGCGATCCGGGAGAAACTCGCCCCGGGTTCCCCCGACGTCGCAGGCTCCCTCAACAACCTGGGTGTGGTGGCGTACGCCCAAGGGGACCTGGCCGGCGCGAAGCGCTACTACGAGCAGGCCCTGGCCATTTGGGAGAAGCTCGCCCCGGGTGCGCTCGCCGTCGCTCTCGGCCTCAACAACCTGGGTGCCGTGGCGTACGCCCAGGGGGACCTGGGCGGCGCGAAGCGCTACTATGAGCAGGCCCTGGCGATCCAGGAGAAACTCGCCCCGGGTTCCCTCGACGTCGCGGGCTCCCTCAACAACCTGGGGAGCGTGGCTCACGCCCAGGGGGACCGGAGTGACGCGAAGCGTTACGCGGAGCAGGCCCTGGCGATCCAGCAGAGACTCGCCCCGGGTTCCCTCGACGTCGCTAACTCCCTCAACAACCTGGGGAGCGTGGCTCAAAGCCAGGGGGACCTGGTTGGCGCACAGGGTTGCTTCGAGCAGGCCCTGGCGATCAAGGAGAAACTCGCCCCGGGTTCCCTCGCCGTCGCTCTCACCCTCCACAACCTGGGGAGCGCGGCTCAAGTCCAGGGGAATCTGGTTGGGGCAAAGCGCTACTACGAGCAGGCCCTGGCGATCGAGGAGAGACTCGCCCCGGGCTCCCTTGACGTCGCTGATTCCCTCAACAACCTGGGGAGTGTGGCTCGTGGTAATGGGGACCGGCAGGGTGCCCTGCGGTTCGCTCGCCAGGCCTGGAGTATCGTCCGACAGCAATCGTTGTTAGCCGAGGGGGATGAGGCGCGGCAGGCGTTCGGATCGACTTACGCGAGATTTGGGGCTACGCTGGTCGCGCGCCTTCTGGAAGTCCGGCAGCCGCGGGAAGCCGCGCAGGCCCTGGAAGAGAGCCGTGGGCAGTCGTTGCTCCGAGTCGTCTCTGCCCGTGGGGTCACGCAGCAACTGGCGCCGCCCGACCTGTGGCGCGACTACTCCGTCGCTCGAATGACGCGGCAGCGCGCAGAGCAGGCACTGGCGAAGGCGGCTCCCGCGGACCAGCCGGCTCTCCGAGTAGCCCTGCTGACCGCCCGCAGCCGGGAGGAGGGGCTCTCGGCGCAGGTCGTCGCCGCGGTCCGCAAGAGCCACCCGCAGGTCTTCCCGCCGACGCTCACGGCGGAGCAGGCGCGGCGGTCGCTCCCGGCCGATGCGCTGTTCCTCGCGTTCTCCGTCGGCGAGCGGGAGAGCACGCTCTTCCTCGTTCGCAAGAATGGTCCCGTTAGTGCCTACCAGGTACCGGTCAGCGGCGCGGCGCTGGACGCGCGGGTGGCCGCACTGCGGGCGGCGATCACCGGTCAGCCGGATCCGCTCCGAAAGGCGCGGGAACAGGCGGCTCGGCTGGAAGCGGCCCGAGGCATCCAGCCAGGAGACAAGCAGACTCGGGCGACAGGGGTTTTCGGGGCGAGCGTGGGTGGGAACCCGGTGGCTCTGGCCCGGGAGCTCTGGCAGCGCTTGCTCCCCGCCGCGGCTCAGGCAGAGATCCTGAAGGCGAAGCGACTGGTGATCTCGCCCGACGGGCCGCTCTGGGATCTCCCCTTCGCCGCGCTGGTTACCAACCGATCGGGTGCTCCGCATTATCTGGGCTTGCAGAAGCCGCTCGTCTACGCCCAGTCCCTGACCCTGGCGGCGCTCTCCCAGCGGCCCGATGCGGCTGGCGGCACCGCGAGGGGCACGCTCATCATCGGCAATCCGAACTTCACCCCGCCGGTTACGGGGGCGACCAGCACCTCGAAGATCAGCTTCGCTTCCCGGCCCGGGGCATGGGACCCGCGGGTGCGGCTAGTTCGAGACGGAGAGACTCCGCATCCGCTCCCCGGTGCCGGTCGTGAGGGACTGGCGGTGGCGGCGCTCTATCGCTCAAGCAGTCACACCGGCGGCGAACCAACCGAGGCATGGTTCCGGAAGAACGCGCCTGCCGCCCGGATCATCCATCTGGCCACTCACGGCTTCTTCAACCCGATTGACGCACTGGGGAGCAAGGTGCTGCTGGCCGCGGGACCGCGACTCAATCCGGATATGGAACCCGACTTCAAGAACGACGGCAGTCTCACTGCGAAGGAGATTACGGAGGAGCTTCACATCCGCGCGCAACTCGTGGTGCTCTCCGCCTGCGAGACGGGGATCGGGCGCAAGGTGAGCGGCGAGGGCTTGATCGGCCTCACGCGCGCCTGGCAGATCGCGGGCGCCCGCAGCGTCGTCGCCAGCCAGTGGCAGGTGCAGGACGACAGCACCGCCGCCCTGATGGTCGCCTTCCACAAGAATCTACGGGCTGGATTGGCGAAGGACGAAGCCCTCCGCCGCGCCATGGTGACGAACGCCGCCAACCCCAGGTGGCGAAGTCCCTACCACTGGTCCCCGTTCTTCCTCACCGGCGATCCAGCGCCCTTGCGTCAGTAACCAGAGGCCATTCATGCGCTCCCTTTCGCTCATCCCTCTCTGGCCGGCGCTGAGCATCGCCTACGCCGCCCGGACCCCGGGCCGGACTCAGGTGCCCAAGGCGGAACCCCTCAGCGTGCGAGTGATCCGATCAGATGCATCGGCGAGGCTGCAGGCTGTGCACAGTTCCACGGGACAGGCAGAGACCGTGATTGCGCAAGTCGATCTCTGAGCTTGTGAAAGATTTAGAGACGGTGGCCGGTGGACTTCAGAACAGCCACCGCGCCGTCCTCTTCGACCTGGACGGCACGCTGCTCCAGACTCGCATTGACTTCCCCGCGATGCGGGCTGCCCTGAGTGAGATCGGTCGGGGGCATGGTCTGATCGAGGCGGACATGCCGGGGACCGACGTGCTGACCCGGGCCGCCGCCGGCGTCCGGGCCCTGCGTCGGCGCGGTACAGACCCCTCCCCATTCAGCGAAACGCTCGCGCGTGCGCTGGAGGAGATCGAAGTGGCAGGGTGCCGGGATGCGGGGTACTGCCCGGGCGTTCCTGACGTGCTCGAGATTCTTCGGGCCGCCGGGCTCAAGATCGGGATCGTCACGCGGAACTGCAGCCGGGTGGTCCAACGTCTCCTGGCGCAACTGCCGCTGCCGCACGATGCGCTGGTGACCCGCGACGATACGCCTCGCGTGAAGCCAGACCCGCTCCATGTGGAGTTGGCCCTGCAAGCGCTCGGATGTTCGGCGGCGCACGCCTGGATGGTCGGCGACCATCCGATGGACGTGCTCGCGGGGCGTGCCGCGGGCACGCGCACCCTCGGCCTCTTGACGTCGGGTGCGCCGGAGGACTACTTTGCGCCCGTCGCTCCGGACGGCGTGCTGACCAGCCTTCGTGAATTGCCCGCTTGGATCTTTCCATCGTCATAGTGAACTGGAACACGCGCGAGTTGCTGCGTGGATGCCTGGAGAGCCTGCGGAGTGCCAGCCGGGAATCACGCCTCGTCGCGGAGACGATCGTGGTCGACAACGCGTCCGGGGATGGGTCCGCGCTGATGGTGGCCGAGGACTTCGCGGACGTCGTGCTGATCGCCAACGCGGACAACCGGAACTACGCAGCGGGTACCAACCAGGCCCTCGCGGTCGCCACTGGAGAGCTGGTCCTGCTGCTGAACCCGGACACCGAGGTGCCGCCAGGGGCATTGGACGCACTGGCGACGGAACTGAGTCGGGAACCCGGCGCGGCTGCCATCTCCCCTGCGCTCGTCCACCCTACGGGCGAATTGCAGGTCTCGGTGCGTGGGTTCCCCTCCCCGTGGGCGCTGTTCGGCGACGTCACGGGCCTGGCGCGCTTCTTCCCGAGCCGCGAGCTCGGCGCCTATCGTGCCCGGCGTTATCCCACAGACAGCCTCTCCGCGGTCGATCAGCCGATGGCGTCCGCGTTCCTCGTCCGGGGTGAGCTGTTGCGGCGGCTCGGCGGCCTCGATGAGCGCTTCCCCCTCTTTTTCAACGACGTCGACCTGTGCTGGCGCATCCGCGAGACCGGGGCGACGATCCTGTATGATCCGCGGATCCGCGTGCTGCACCACGGCGGCGCCAGCACGCGCCAGGTCCGAGCCGAGGCGATCGAGCTTTCCCACGCCGGGCTGCTGCTCTTCTATGAGTTGCATTACCGGCGCAGGCTCTCCCCGCTGCTCTACGCCGCCATCCGCGGGATGATCCGCCTAGCCGGACGGGTGCGGGTGCGGAGAGCCCTATCCGACCAGCGTGGGAGCGTCTCTTGAGCCCCGGAGGACTGTGATGAAGAATGGCATCGTGATTCGCGACATGGCGGCCGAGGTCGGCGCCGACGCCCTCGCCGGGCTCGCTCGCAGGGAGGGAGGTGCCGTCCGCATCACCCGGCTCGACGCTCTGGCAGACAACGCCGCTCTGGGCCTGCTCGGCGCTCCCCCCGCTCCCCTCATGGACCCCGGGGCCGGAGCGCACCCGGCTCCCAGGCCGTCGGTGTCGGTCACCGTTGCCCACGGAGCGCTGCGCGTGGAGATCGCCGGCACTCCCCCGATGGCCTTTGAATTGGTCGGCAGCGGAGTCGACCTTCGGTTTGAAGAATCCGGACTGGCTCTGGTGCTGGTCCGCGACGAGCGGCCGACCGGATGACCGCCGCGCTCGAGATCCGCTCCCTCCGGGGCGGAATTGCAACCGCGGGCCCGGGAGGCGGCTCGCCTCAGGTGTCGGTCGATCACGCCGTGTTGCTGGTCCGGCTCGCCGGGCTCCAGGCGCTGATCCCGTCGGAGGCCCCGATCAAGATCGTGGAGATGGATGACGGGCTGCTGCAGCTCTCCTTCCAGCACGGGGTAGTCCGCGGATTGCTGCGCCTGCGGCCGCTGGTCACCGCGGCGGGCACCCTCGGTCTGGAGCTGCGCAGTGCGTCGGCGTGGGGCTTGCCCGTGCCGCACGCGATGGTGGAGACGCAGCTCAGACGCGCGCTGGCGGACAAGCCGGGCGTCACCCTGACGCCGGGTGCTCCGCCGGCGATCGACCTCGCAACCATCGTGCGGCCAATGGGTATTCGCCTGCCGCCGCTGACTCGCGTCGCCGTCCGGACGGGCGAACTGGAGTGCGAGTTCGGCCAGGACCAGGGTCTCGACGGTCTGGTCGCTATGGACGCTCTCGACCCTGCGGAAGTCTGAGCCCGGGGCTGCCTGCTATACTGCCCAGGCAGCCCCCAATGACCGAACTCACGCCCCTCCTCGACGCCCCAATCCTGCACCGGCGAGTGATCGCCGACGAGCACTCCGTACTCCGACTCGCCGCCCCGGCCATCGCCGCCACGGCCGAGCCTGGCCAGTTCGTGATGGTCCGATCGCCTGAGTCCTGGGACCCATTGCTGCCCCGCGCCTACAGCGTCTACGATGCCGACGCCGGGTGGCTGGAGATCCTCTACCGCGTCGTGGGGCGCGGAACGCGACGGCTGGACGAACACGCTGTATCCTCTCGACTGCGGGTGTGGGGCCCCCTCGGCAATGCCTTCACGCCACCCCCGACCCGCCGGGCGGTCCTCGTCGGCGGCGGCGTAGGCGTCCCCCCACTGGTCTTCTGGGCTCGACGGCTCGCGGAGCGCGGGCAGACCGACTCTCTACGGGCGCTGATCGGGGCAGCCAACGCGGAATACTTGATTGGCATCGAGCGGCTCGGGAGCCTGGGGGCAGAGGTGCGAACCGCCACCGACGACGGCAGCGCGGGTCACCGAGGCTACGTCACCGAACTGCTGTCCGCGCTCCCCGATGAGGCGATCGATGTCTACGCGTGCGGCCCGATGGGGATGCTGGCGGCGGTCGCCAGGGTATGTGCCAACCGCGGCTGGCGTTCCGAATTGGCGTTGGAGGCCCCCATGGCATGCGGCATGGGGGCGTGCCTGGGGTGCACAGTGCCGAGCAGCGATGGCGGCTACCTCCGCGTCTGTACCGACGGGCCAGTGTTCCCCGGAGAGGCGATTGCATGGCCGGCGTAGCCCCGTCGCTAACCGTGGATGTCGCGGGCATCCGGCTTCAGAACCCGGTGATGTCCGCCTCCGGCTGCTTCGGCTGGGGCGAGGAATACGCGCGGTTCTGGGACCTCCGCCAGCTCGGTGCGCTCGTCGGCAAGGCAGTGACCCCACGGCCACGACCCGGCAATCCGGACCAGCGGATCGCGGAAACCCCTTCCGGAATGCTGAACGCCATCGGCCTCCAGAACCCCGGCGTGGACGGGTTTTTGGAGAACATCCTGCCCCGTGTGCGGGAACTGGGCGTGCCGATCTTCGTCAACGTGTCGGCGAACTCCGTACCGGAGTATGTCGATCTGTGCGAACGCCTCTCCGCCGCGCCCGGCGTCTCCGCGATTGAACTGAACCTCTCCTGCCCAAATGTCGGGCGGGGCGGGGCCGAGTTCTGTGTCATTCCCGAAGCCGTACGGGAAACCGTGCTGGCCTGTCGCAGCGTCTGCCGTGTGCCGCTGATCCCCAAGCTCTCCCCGAACACCACCGACATCACTGCCCTCGCCCGGGCGGCCGAGGAAGGCGGGGCGGACGCCGTCTGCCTCATCAATACCCTCGTCGGGATGGCGATCGATGTTGAACGCCGTCGGCCCGTGTTGGGCAACTGCACGGGTGGGCTGAGCGGGCCGGCGGTGAAGCCCGTCGCGCTGCGGATGGTCTACGAGGTCGTGGGCGCCGTCTCGATCCCGGTGATCGGCATCGGCGGCATCTCCGACTGGCGGGACGCTCTGGAGTTCCTGATGGCCGGTGCGACGGCGGTCCAGGTCGGAACGGCGAATTTCGTCAACCCGATGGCGATCCCGGAGGTCATCGGCGGACTCTCCGCCTGGCTATCCGATCGCGGCGTGGCGGACGTCCGCGAGATCATCGGCTGCGCGCGGGTTGGCGGCACCCGCCGCCAGGGCCACGCCGCATGATCGACCTGCGCAGCGACACCGTCACGCAGCCGACGGAGGCCATGCGCCGCGCGATGGCCGGGGCCGAAGTGGGCGACGACGTCTACCTGGAAGACCCGACGATCGAGCGCCTGCAGGCAGCCGCCGCCGCCGCGGTCGGCAAGGAAGCCGCCCTCTTCGTCCCGAGCGGGACGATGGGCAACCTGCTGGCGGTGAAGGTCCACACCCAGCCCGGAGATGAGGTGGTCCTGGACCGCAATGCTCACATCGTCCAGTACGAGATGGGCGGCATGGCGTGGTTCAGCGGTGTGCTGCCGCAAGTGCTGGACGGCGATCGCGGCCGGCTGCGGCCGGACCAGGTCCGGAGCGCCATCCACGCCCACGTCCCCTACTACCGCGCGCGAACCGGGCTGGTGTGCGTGGAAAACACGCACAACCATGGCGGAGGAGCCATCTATCCGGTCGAATGGCTCGCCGACATCCACGAAGCGGCGCGTGAGCAGGGCGTGCCCGTGCACATGGATGGGGCCCGCATATTCAACGCCGCCCAAGCCATCGGCCGTCCGGCTTCGGAGTTGACCGCCCACGCCGACAGCGTGATGTTCTGTTTTTCCAAGGGCCTATCAGCGCCCGTCGGTTCGGCGCTGTGCGGCACGCGGGAGTTCGTCGAGAAGGCCCGGCGAGCCCGGCGCGTGGTTGGCGGGGGGATGCGGCAGGCGGGCGTGCTTGCGGCCGCGGCGCTCGTCTCCCTGGAGTCGATGATCGAGCGCCTCAGCGAGGACCACGCCAGCGCTCGTGGCCTTGCCCAGGGGTTGGCCGAGCTCGACGGCGTCTCCATCAACCCGGATGAGGTGGCCACCAACATCCTGATGCTGAGACTGGTCGCCGGTGCCGAAGCCTGCGCCCGGTTTACCGCCGGCCTCAGGGCGCGCGGGGTGTTGGTGAGCCAGTTGACTCCCGACACGGTGCGGATGGTCACCCACCGCCACATCGGCCCGGACGAGGTGCGCCTCGCCCTGTCCGCGGCGCGAGCGGTGCTGATAGAAATGGCCTGCCTCACCCCGAACGAGAGTTGACCATGATTCTGAACCTTGAGCATGTGGAACAGACGGACCCGACCGTCGCCGAACTCGCCCGCGCTGAGGCGCGCCGTCAGGTGGAGCAGATCCGTCTGATCCCGAGCGAGAATTACGCCTCGGCCGCCGTGCTCGAGGCGCTCTCCACTCCCTTCGGCAACAAGTACTCTGAGGGCTACCCCGGACGGCGCTACTACGAGGGACAGACCTTCGTCGACCAGATTGAGACCCTCGCCATCGATCGTGCGAGGGCAGTGTTCGGCGCCGACCACGCCAATGTCCAGCCCTACTCCGGCTCTCCCGCCAACCTCGCCGCTTACTTCGCATTGCTGCAGCCCGGTGACCGCGTGATGGGTCTCTCCCTACCCGCGGGAGGCCACCTGACCCACGGGGCCCGGCTAAGTTTCAGCAGCGTCTTCTATGAGAGTCATCCCTACGAGGGCGGGCCGGACGGCTGGCTTGACTACGACCAGATCCGCGCCCAGGCGCTGGCCGTGCGCCCCAAACTGCTGATCGCCGGCGGGACGGCCTATCCTCGCACCTGGAACTTCGCCGCCCTCGCCGCGATCGCCGCCGAGGTGGACGCCTACTTCCTCGCCGATATTGCCCACATCAACGGCCTGATCATCGGCGGCGTGCATCCCGATCCCGTCCCACACGCGGACGTGGTCACCTCCACCACTCACAAGCTCCTCCGGGGTCCGCGCGGTGGCCTGATCCTCTGCAAGGATCTGCCGCTGAAGGGCGTGACGGAGGCCGAGGCCCAGAAGCGAGTCAACCGGATACCCGGCCGCATCGACCGCGCCATCATCCCCGGCACGCAGGGCGGGCCGCACGTCAACCAGATCGCCGCCCTCGCCGTCGCCCTCACCGAGGCAGCCACGCCTGCCTACCGGGAGTACGCCGCGCAGGTGGTGAGAAACGCGAAAGCCCTGGCCGACGGCCTGTCGGCGGCGGGCTTTCACCTTGTCACCGGTGGGACCGACAACCACCTCCTGCTGATCGACATGCTGAAGGGCAAGGGCATCCCCGGCTGGCGGTTCGCTCGGGTGCTCTACGAGGCCGGGATCGAAGTCAACGCGAACTCCGTGCCCCACGATCCACTGCCCCCGCTGCGCCCTTCCGGGGTCCGCATCGGCAGCCCCGCGACCACCACGCGGGGCATGCGGGAACCGGAGATGTTCCAAATCGCCACCTGGTTTGCGCAAATCGCCGAGGCAATGGCGGGTGAGGAAGTCGTCCGCCCGGAAGTGGTCACCCGTGTGGCCGGTGAAGTCCGCGAGCTCACGCTCAGCGGCCGCTTCCCCGTGCCGGGGATCGAGATCTGAGTCCCTCGCGTGATCGCTGAGCTGCCGCACGGCTGACCCGGTGCGTCGGGATTGACCTGGGTGTCACCGCCGACGACGGGATCGAATCCTGGGGAGAGAATCCGGACGGCTCTACCTCGACGGCAGCCGCGTCACCCTCGGCTTCGACCCCGAATCGCGGCTGGTCAGCGCCGCTGACGCCAACGGCAATTGGACGAGAACTTTCGATGCTGCCGGGCGTCTCACCACTGAGAATGCCCCCAGCCACCGGAACCGACGTTGTTCAGAGGGGGACCAGTAGGCAGCGATGTCGCTGATCGGTGCATGATCATGAAGCCACTGCAGTGGATGACATTGATATCCTTGGTGTTAGGCGTCCACGTTTCAGCTTCGGCGCGGCCCGCATCGCACCCAACCAGTCGGAAGTCCTCTGGAATTGTGGAAGACGTCGTAGGATCGGTGGTATGCCGATTGCCAGATGGCACTTCTCGGGTGCTCGCGCCTCTCCAAAGCCTAGATCCCGGTTTTCAACTCACACTATCTGAACAGAGTAGTTGTTGTGTTCAATTCAATAACGGGGTCCGGTATCGCATATGGACTCAGAACACTCCAGGTCAGGCGATTCTCAAATCGGACGATCGTCTACGGTTCATCGGTTGCAGACGACAGGTGCTCCTTCCGTTGCCTGCTGTGTTGTCCACACTGTCAGCGCCAGAGTTCCTTCGCTTGGGCTGGATCAGCAGGGGCTCGATGACAGGCCACGGTCGGCCAGACTGGGGGATGTCCCCACGGATGGGGGTCCGGGATCCACCCGATCGCCTGGCCTTCACTTGGCAGCCATTGGAGGGCCAATCTGAGCTCTATGTAAGAACATGGGACGAACGCGGTGGTCTTCGGATCCGATTGGTGCCGGGTCAGGCATCTGCATTCTTGGCATCTCGTGATATGAAGCGGGGGATGATGTATTACTGGGAGATTCAAAGAGGCAATTCAGATGAATACCCAAGTAGTCGCGCAGCCTTTCGGATACTTACCGCACATGAGGCCTCAGCACTGTCAGACGTTGAGCATGGTCTCCGGAAGGAAGCTAACGCGATGACAGGTTCCATTGCCTCCACCGTTGCATTGGCGTTGTGCTACGATCGGCTTGCTCTGTATTCAGATGCAAGTGTGTGGTATGGGAGGTCTTTAGGAAAGCGACGTAACGACGACAAACTTGTGAATCGGGTTGCGATCCTCAAAACCAAGTAGGTAGTTCAGTGACATCTACTAAACTTATGAGCCCAAGAACACCGAGTTCCACTACGCGGTCGCTGTGATTCAGAGCAATTCGATTCTCGGCAGTGAGTTAGGGAGAACCTAATCGCCCTGGGTCGAGTGCGATCCTCGCCTTTAAGACTAGGCGCCCAGGCCTGCATCCGGAGGCACACCATGAGCTTCTGCAGATTGAACAGCACTCTCGGTATATTGCTTCTCACAATTGGACCAGTGGCCTCGTCCGCGGCGCGGCCATCCGAGATGCTGCGCCACCCGCCTATACATTGCGCGACGACACAACCCGAGAGACTAATCCAAGACCTCGCGGAGTGGAGGCCGAATCGCTCCAGTACCGTGACCATCTGGGCCTACTTCATTCCGGCAAATGAACTAACTCACGTTGTAACCCCGCCGACTATTGAGCACTGTGGAGCGGCCTCGGAGATCTTCCGATTGGGGTTGCGCGCCGTGCCCACGTTGCTCAAGTATCTGGACGACACCCGGGAGACCGCTGCCGAGGCGTATGGATTTCTGCGGCGACCACCTGAACCACGCGAATCGGGAGGGCTAGGTGGGTTTGGGCCATCCCGAATGCATCGGTTCTTGCTAGGCGATGTATGCTACTTCATACTTGAGAGCATCCTTGGAACCGGTGCTGGGCCGCTGGACGCGGAATGGTGGCCAGGCGGATTTGGAGCCTCGATTTCATCCCCAGCGAGAGATTCTCGCTTGCGGAAGGAGATCAAGCAGCGATATGCCAACGTGGACCGGAGGAAGCATCTCCGTTTCTTGCGGTCGCCGGATGAGCGGGGGGACATCGGGCTTCGTCTGCTTCTCTATTTCTACCCAAAGGAAGGCGAGCAGTTTGTGGGGCGGCTACTAGGTCGACATTTGTACGATTCGGCAGATATTGTTCCAATGATGAGAGCGGGCTTGCTACAACAGCACTCGGCCGGAGACCGTCAACGATGGTTTCGTCGGTTCCAATCGAGGTCCCCCGCTTCCCGTGTGAACGCCTTCAAGGTGGCTCTCTGCCTGTATGCCTCGAGAAGTGTGGATGAGGCCGTGGTGGCTAGACAGGCCGTTCTGGAGCTGTTCCCCCGAATGCTGATGGACCCCGATCGGTTCTCCGAGTTTGCCTCCATCGAGATTCAGACGAGGCTTGTCTCCGGCGTGATGGGCATGCCAGTCCTGGCCGCGGTAGCGAAATGCACTGGGCCAATTCGCTCCGGGTTAGTGAAACTGCTGATAAACGTCGAATTTGACATCTCGAGTTCTACAGAGTGGCGGAGTGCAGATAGTCTAGTCGCGGAATGTTCCGGTTTCTTCGAACCGAGCGAGCCTGGAAGTCCATACCGAGAGTTCTGGACCAGGCGTCTGTCGAGCCTTACGAGTGAGCCCACCAACCAGGAGGCGGATTCGGTTCGGCGATGGCTCGCAGGCACCGCCAACCGCCTCTCCCAGGACCATACGTGGAGCGGCGTGCGCACGCTGACCAACTGGG
>CAZSRZ010000041.1:0-12467 GCA_964609085.1 uncultured bacterium
CTGTGGCCGTCAAGGCTCCCGGGTTCGGCGATCGCCGCAAGGCCATGCTCGAGGACATCGCCATCCTCACGGGCGGCAAGTTCATCTCCGAAGATCTCGGCATCAAGCTGGAGAACGTGGAGCTGGACATGATGGGCCGTGCCAAAAAGGTCGTCATCACGAAGGAAGAGACGACGATCATCGAGGGCGCAGGCAGCCAGGACGCCGTGACCGGCCGCATCAACCAGATCCGGCAGGAGATCGAAACCACAGAGAGCAGCTACGATCGGGAGAAGCTCCAGGAGCGGCTCGCGAAGCTGGCCGGCGGTGTGGCCGTCATCAAGGTCGGCGCCGCCACGGAGACCGAGCTGAAGGAGAAGAAGCACCGCTTCGAGGACGCCCTTTCCGCCACGCGCGCCGCGGTGGAAGAGGGAATCGTCCCCGGTGGCGGCGTCGCGCTGATCAACATCCAGGCTGCGCTCGACGGGCTCGGTGACGAGCACGAGGTGCGTGTCGGTGTGTCGATCGTCCGGCGGGCGCTCGAGGAGCCGGTTCGGCAGATCGCCAACAACGCCGGCCACGAGGGCAGCGTGGTCGTGGAGAAGATCCGCGGCCTGGCGAAGGGCTTCGGCTTCAACGCCCGGACCGAGGAGTACTGCGACATGATGAGCGCCGGCGTCATCGACCCGGTGAAGGTGACGCGCTCCGCTCTGGAGAACGCGGCTTCCATCACCAGCCTCATCCTGACGACCGAGGCTCTCGTGGCGGATCGGCCCGAGAAGGAGAAGGCCTCCGGCGGCGGGCACGGCGGCAGCCACGACTTCGACATGTAAGTCGGCCTCGGCCAGAATCCGAAGAGCCCGGCAGCTATGCTGTCGGGCTCTTCGCGATTCTGGTCGGGTCTCCTGGGTGAATCATCCGATTCGCCGATACGGCCCGGCGCACCAGGGTACGTTACTTGCAAGGTGAAGGCTTGCCGGTCCGCACAGGCGGGTGCCGGCCAAGCAAAACCGTGAGCCAAATCATGTATCCCCATTTGCTGCCCGACCGCGAGGTCCGCCAGGTCCGTCGCCGGCGTGCCTTCACGCTGGTCGAGATCCTGATTGTGGTCGCCATCATGGGCATACTGCTCGCTGTCGCGGTTCCCCAGTTCCAGCGGGCTGGCAACCGCAGCCGCGCTCGATCGTGCCAGGCATCGCTGAAACAGATCGCCGGAGCCAAGGAGCGCTGGGCCATGGATGGCGGGCGAGGCCCGACCGATACCCCCAACATGAGTGATCTTGCCGGCCCCGGCCTCTACCTGAAAGCCGAGCCCAAATGTCCGGCAGGCGGCACTTACACACTCGGGAATATGAGTGCTCAGGCTACATGCAGCATCGGCGGCACGCCCGGTGATCCGGATGCACACGCCATCGACTGACCTGCAACGGCTGACCGGCTGTGTCGAAGTCGTTGGGGTACCGAGGGTGCCCAACTTTTGGATGACCTCAGTGGCCGCCGCCTCCATCCAGGAGAGCGGCGCGGCGCGCGACAGAAGGTGCATCCCAATCGGCCCAGGGGATGGAACAACAACAGTGGCGCCCGGACACCGGAACTGGACGAGGGTCCGAGGAAGCCACACCCCACCAGGCCCCTGGAGATGTCAATGGTTACACGTAAGCTGCACACTCATTCTGCCAGGAGTGCTCGAAGGGCGTTCACACTGGTTGAGTTGATGGTGGTCGTGCTGATCATCGGTATCCTGCTGGCCATCGCCACCCCCAACCTCGCCCGGGCGCGGCAATCCGCCCAGGCGAAGGGCTGCCAGGCAAACCTGCGCCAGATCGTCGGCGCCAAGGAACGCTGGGCCATGGACAACAACATGGGGCCGGACGACGCCCCCACGATGGCCGAGATCGCCGTCCCGGGTGTCTACCTCAAGGGCGTGCCTCGCTGTCCGGCGGGCGGCAGCTACACGATCAATAAGCTGTCCGTGCTGCCGACGTGCTCGATCGGCCCAAATCCGGACGATGCGCTGTCGCACGTCTTCAAGTAGGCCCGGCGCACGGCCAGGCCCTCCCGGTAGGTAGCTCAACGTCAGAACAGGGTTTGTTGCCCACTCCGGCGGGCGGCGAACTCGTGGGCCGATGGCCGAGGGCACACGCGCTCCATCTCGTTGCCCAGAGCTCCCTCCAGCCGGCCCGCAAATCGGTGGAGCTTTTCCAGGTAGGCGAACCGGTCTTCGTCGCCCGCGTAGCCGGAGATCAGTCCGAGGCCTCCGCCCTCACGCTCGTAGGTGGAAAGCTGGTCACCGACGCGTAGTCCCGCGCGTTCCTCGGGTCGCAGCCGTGTAAGACGCGAGCGCAGCGCAGCTGTGGTGACCCTCTCCCGGCGGGCCAGGTCACCGGGAGCGACCCTCCCCGCGGCGATTCGCTCGCGTAGGTCGGCGTACCTTTCCGCCAGTCGGTTGGTGTTACCCGAGGCCAGGTCGCCGATAGCATCGCTCAGGAACTGGCGCCCGAACCGTT
This sequence comes from uncultured bacterium, assembly GCA_964609085.1. GTDB lineage: Bacteria > Armatimonadota > SYMT01 > SYMT01 > SYMT01 > JANPLG01. Next base: position 2,487 of record CAZSRZ010000041.1, read on the forward strand.
CATCGGCGCGCGATCGGAGCGAGGCACCGTGGAGCACCCGCCGACCGTCGTAGGTGATCAGCGCGTAGTTCTTCACCTTCAGGCTGATCATCACGGCGTACCGTCCGTCGTGTGCCAGATGGATGCCGTCCGGCAGCACCCGCCCCACCTGGTCGACATAGCGCTGCTCCGCGTCCGCATCCGGCACCGACTCCGGCGGGACGAAGTAGATGCCGTCGGTGTCGATCTCAATCACCTGGCTTCCGGTAGCCTCCAGTTCTTCCGCGACGCGCCGGATCAGCTTCTGCCCGGTGGTGGTTACCTCCGAGGCGGCTTCGGGATCGTTGAAGTGGAAGACGGGACCGCCGGCACCGAGGTAGCCATAGAACGAGTTGATCAGAATCTTGAACGAGTTCTGCAACCCGTCCCAGTAGGCGGCGTCGGCTGCGCCGGACCGCGAGCGGGCCTTGGCGGTCAGTCGGCGCGTTCGCAGCTCATCCAAGAGCGGGAGGAAGACGCCAAGGCGGTCGGTCGACGGATGGATGCTGTAGACGAGCATGAGGCTGGGATACAGGCTCTCGACATCCGCCTTCACGACGCGGTGAAGGATCCCAGCGCGACGGAGCTCGGTGTAGCCGCCGGGTGTTGCCTCCGGCGGCCGGGCGATCGGGATTGCTTCACCGCGGCGGAGGTACTCGCGCACCAGCAGAGCATCGATCCGCTCGCCGGCACCCCCGACTGCGGTCGTGGCGTAGCCGTCCGGAGCCATCCGACTCTGGAAGAAGGCTGTCGGCAGGGTGATCTCGGCCAGTCTGCGCGTCTCAGTCACGTCCTGCAGGGCATAGCGACGGACGGTTTCGGGGTCGCTGGTCCACAGCTCCAGCATTCGAGATCGATCCAACTCCACGCGGTCCGGCTCGGAGATACCGAAGTGCCGGGCCGCGGCCTTGAGAGCGTAGGAGTCCATCTCCCCTCGCCCCACGTCGAAGCGGATGAGGGCGAGGTAGGTGTCCAGGCAGTGCCTGCCCCAGATCCGGGCGGGCCGAAAAGTCTGGCTGCCGGACATGGCAGACATGGGGCGAGCGGCACCGAGTCGCAGGTCCGAGCCGTCGCGCCCAAAGGCCAACGGAATGCCGCGGGCAGCCGCGCGCGCTGCCAGGTAGGGCATATCGAATCCCAGCAGATTGTGGCCTTCGATGACGTCCGGGTCCTGCTCCCGCAGCAACCGCGTCACGTCGCGCAACAACTCCCCCTCTTCGCCGGAGAAGACCCACGCCCCCCCTCGGTTGTCGGTGACGGCCGCCAGCAGGATCCGAGCATCCGGGGCGTTCGGGTCGAGTCCGGTCGTCTCGAGGTCCAGTTGCATCCGCCGCAGGTCGTCAAAAGCGAGACCCTTGAACAGCGTCACACCACTCCTCATTTGGAACTGGCGTCCGGGGTCAGCGTACACAAGGTGGGGCAGGCCCTGTCGCTCGGCGTGGCGGCGCGCCCGGATGCAGGCATCCCAGTCGGAGAACTCGAGCAGATGTGAGAGTGAGTCTCCTCGCAGCACCACCAGATTCGTCACGCCTCCGCGAGACTGAAGCGTGGGTGCCGCCTGGGCCGTGGTGAGCAACCAGGGGGAAAAGGGCCGCGACTCCCGCAAGCGTGCAGCTCCGTCGGCTCGGATGAGGACTGCCTCCCGGTTCCGGACCTCGACCGCCACAACTCCAGTCGTGGTGTCACCGCCGAAGAGCGCCGGCGAGTGATCGGATTCCGCCACGTCAAATCCCAAGACGCTCTCAGGGGCATGTTTCGCCATCAGTTTCCCTCTACAGCGGTTCCGGTCAGCCCTTCACGGGTGCCGCGAGCAGGTTTCCCCAAGAAACCATCGCTCCACCGCCGTCAGCAGACCTCCCCGGGCAGCCGGGGTGACCGCCCGCAGGGCGGAGTTGATATGAATAGCACGGTCGACGGTGGGCCAGTGCAGCGGAGCGGGCGCTGGACCGGCAAAAGGAGTCAGGGGTGTCGTCTTCATCGGGATTGAGAGGGGTCATCGCGGGCGACACCCGCATCTGCACCGTCGACGGGACGGCGGGGAAACTGATCTACGCGGGAATCCCGATCCAGGAGCTCGCCGATCATGCCAGCTTCGAGGAGGTCATCTACCTCCTCTGGCATGGGGAGTTGCCCACGCGGGTCCAACTCGACCAGCTCGTGTCGGACCTTCGCGCCAACGCCGCGGTGCCTGCCGATGTGCTGGCCGTGATGCAGCGGTTCCCTCCGGATTCGCGCCCGATGGATGCGTTGCGCACGGCCGTCTCGCTTCTCGGGATGTGGGACCCGGACGGCAGCGACAACTCGATGGACGCCAGCCGTCGCCGTGCCCTTCGTCTGACCGCCCAGATGCCCACCCTCGTCACGGCCATCAATCACTTCCGGCATGGCCGCGAACCGATCGCGCCGCGGGATGACCTCGGGCTCGCCGGCAATTTCCTTTACATGCTGACTGGGGCCGAGCCGAGCCCCACGCAGACACGAACGTTTGATGTGGCTCTGATTCTTCACGCCGATCACGAGTTTAACGCCAGCACTTTTTCGGCCCGCGTGACCATCGCCACTCTCTCGGACATGTATTCGGCGATCACCGCTGCTGTCGGGACTCTCTCCGGTCCCCTCCACGGCGGCGCGAACGAAGGCGTGTTCAAGATGCTCCAGGGGATCGGCGGCCTCGCCAATGTCCGGCCCTACATCGCGGCCAGACTCGAGGCGAAAGAGCGGATCATGGGGATCGGGCATGCCGTCTACAAGACGACGGACCCCCGTGCGGCCAACCTCAAGCAGATGGCGCGGAAGCTGGTCGCCGAGTCGGGTGAGGGAGAACTCTTCGAGATGTCCGAGCTCATCGAGGAGATCATGCTGGCCGAGAAGGGTCTTTACGCGAACGTCGATTTCTACAGCGCAACCGTCTACCACGTCTTGGGGATCCCCGTGGACCTGTTCACGCCGGTGTTCGCGGTGAGTCGGATCTCCGGGTGGACGGCGCACGTCCTCGAACAGCTTTCGGACAACCGCATCATTCGGCCGCGCGGCGAGTATGTTGGGCCGACAGACCGGCACTACGTCCCCATCACCGAGCGCTAGATTGGGCGCACCTCCTCCGCCGCCCCGCGGCCGCCTTCGCTCCCGAGACGTCTTTGCCCGGGGCAGTGAGAACGCACGATGAGCCATCCGGCCTTTGAATCTCTGACCCCGCCCGCCACCGGCGAGGCGATCACCCAGAACGCCTCAGGCGGACTGGTGGTTCCGAACAATCCCATTCTGCCCTTCATCGAGGGCGATGGCACTGGCCCCGACATCTGGGCGGCTTCCGTCCGCGTGCTCGACGCCGCAGTTGCGAGGGCTTACGGAGGGGGACGCCGGATCGCCTGGATGGAAGTTCTCGCGGGGGAGAAGGCGTTCAAGCAGACCGGGAACTGGCTGCCGGAGGACACCCTCGCCGCCTTCCGGCACTACCTCGTCGGCATCAAAGGACCGCTAACCACCCCGATCGGCGGGGGGATCCGCAGTCTCAATGTCGCTCTGCGCCAGATCCTCGACCTTTATGTTTGCCTGCGTCCAGTTCGCTACTTCCAGGGGGTGCCATCGCCCGTCAAGCATCCCGAGCTGGTCAACATGGTGATCTTCCGTGAAAACACCGAGGACATCTATGCGGGGGTGGAGTGGGCGGCGGGATCGCCGGAAGCGAAAAAGTTGATCGCCTTCCTGCGCGATGAGCTCGGCGTGCAGCAGATCCGGTTCCCGGAAACAAGCGGAATTGGCATCAAGCCGATCAGCTCAGAAGGCAGCAAGCGGCTGATTCGCGCCGCCTTGCGGTATGCCGTGATCGAGAAGCGAAAGAGTGTGACCCTCGTGCACAAGGGGAACATCATGAAGTTCACCGAGGGAGCCTTCCGCGATTGGGGTTATGAGTTGACGCGTGAGGAGTTCGCCGACGTCGCCGTAGGGTGGGACGACTGCGCCGGGAACCCCGGCGACAGGATCCTGGTGAAGGACGCCATCGCCGACATCACTCTCCAGCAGGTGCTGACCCGGCCAGGCGAGTTCGATGTGATCGCCACACCGAACCTGAACGGGGATTACCTCAGTGACGCCCTCGCCGCGCAGGTGGGTGGCATCGGCATCGCCCCAGGGGGCAACATCAATTACGATACCGGCCACGCCATCTTTGAGGCGACCCACGGGACGGCACCCAAGTACGCGGGGCAGGACCGGGTTAATCCCGGCAGCGTGATCCTCTCGGGCGAGATGATGCTGCGGCACCTGGGTTGGAATGAGGCGGCGGAGCTCATCATCACCGGCATGGACGGCGCCATCGGTGCCCGCACCGTGACGTACGACTTCCATCGATTGATGGTACAAGAGGGCGTCGCTGCCCAGCTTCTCAAGACCAGCGAGTTCGCGGACGCCATCATCACCCATATGTGATGCCGCACGGGCAAGATCGCCCAACCCCGCAGAGCCGCAACCGTGAGGGAGCGTGCAGCCGTCGCCGCTGACAGGTTCCGCGACCATCGCTCAGCCAATCATTGCGATGATCCGGGTCACGACGAGGTGATCGGCGTATTGGGACAGCGGCAGCTTCGCCGGTAGGTTGCCCACGCTCCCTCACGGTCGCGGCTCAGCTCAGGCGTGGTGGTCACCGGAGACGTTGATCGTCGAGCCCAGCGCGGACGCGCGGGTACCCCCCGCGGCTCAGGTCAGGCGCGATCACCGGACGCGGGCCTCCGCGTCTCGTTCCTGCGGCAGTTTCCATCGTGGGTTGGGGATATGCGCCTGCCGCAATCGGTGTCGGAGTTGCACGACGATGTCGGATCGGTCGGCGGCCAGATCTCGCGTCTCGCCAGGATCCCGGGCCAGGTCGTACAGCTCCATGCGGCCCCCGAACGGCTTGCAGATTCCCTTCCAATCCCTCATCCGGATGGCGTTCGCGGTTTCGCCCTCGTGGAACTCCCAGTAGAGGTAGTCGTGCGTTGGGTGACCGGCTCCCTGACGGACGAGGCTGGAATAGAAGTCGATGCCGTCCAACCCGGTCTGCGGAGGGGCGCCCGCGCAGTGCGCCAGGGTTGGGAGGAGGTCCGGGAAGTAGCCGACAAAGTCGCTCTCTGCGGCTGGAGGGATCATGGCCGGCCAGCGGGCGATCAACGGGACACGGATGCCGCCCTCGTAAAGGTCTCGCTTGATGCCCCGCAGTCGACCGCTGCTGCGATGGAACTGCGCGTCGTGCCCACCCTCTTGATGCGGGCCGTTGTCCGAGGTGAAGAGGACGAGGGTGTTGTGATCCAGACCCAGGACTTTCAGCCGGGTCATCAGCCGGCCGATGTCACGATCCATGCGGGTGATCATCGCGGCGTGGCTGCGTTCAGGCTCCGGCCAGGGACTGTCCGCATACTCCCCCAGGTCCGGCACTTCCATCCCTTTCTTGCCGGCCTCGTTGTTGGCATGTGGGATGGTGAATGCCAGGTAGAGAAAGAAAGATCGCTCCCGGTTCTCATCCACGAAGCGGAGCGCCTCTTCCGCGAAAAGGTCATGGCTGTAGTCCAGACGCGTCGTTGCGCGTCCTTGACCGAACGGACCTTCCGCCGGAACCACGTTTCGAAGCGGTACACGACGGTCGTCTCGGAAGAGGTAGCTCGGGTAGTAGTTGTGAGCGTGGGCCTGACCCAGGTAGCCGAAAAAGCTGTCGAAACCCTGGCGGGTCGGGATGCCGGGACCGCCTTCACTGGCGAGCCCCCACTTGCCGATGAGGCCTGTGCGGTAGCCGGCGCGGTGCAAAACCCTGGCGAGCGTGAGCGTGCCGCTCGGCAAGTCGTCGTTCCGGTTGCCGCGGATGATGCAGTGCCCAGTGTGCAGCCCCGTCATCAACACGCATCGTGACGGGGCACAGACCGTAGACCCCGCGTAGAACTGGGTGAAGCGCACCCCTTCCCGGGCCATTCGGTCCAGCGTGGGCGTCCGGATGGTGGCCTGACCGTAGCAGCCGAGGTCACCGAATCCCAGATCGTCCGCCAGGATCAGGATGATGTTCGGCGGCCGGCCGGGACGCGCGGGTTGGAGTCCTGCGGCGGCACTCCCGACTGCCAGGCCGACCAGCGCCGTGAGACACGCCGCCAGGCGGCCTGCTCGCCGTAGCCTCATGGGTTCACCTCCCTCAGGATGCGCTCAATCATCGCTTCGGCTTCCGCCGCCTTGTTTTCGCGGTAGAGCAGAAGCGCCTCACTGTAGACGATCCGCTCGTAGACCCTCTGTCGGGAACGTTGGTCCAATTCGGGGATGGCTGCCACGAGCGGACGGATCGTCGCGAGACGCTCGGCGAGCAGCCCGTACTCCGGACCCAGCCACGCCTCCATCTCGCGGCGCACTCGGCGGGCGAGCGCCGGAGACGTCCCGTGAGTGAAAACCGACACCGTTAGCGGTCCGCGCTCGACGCGCGCTGCGAAGATGTAGTTGCAGTGTCGGGGATCATCGCAGACATTCACCAGGGCGCCACGCGCGTCGGCTTCGGTGTAGGCGGCGGCGTTGCAAGCGGGGTCGTCCGTGGCCACCAGGGTCAGGAAGTAGCCGTCGGTGTCGCCGGGGCTGTACCGCCGCTGTTCCAGCCGGATCGCATGGCTCTCGGCCGCAGCAGCGATCTCCGAAGAGACGACGGGCGAGATCACGGTGATCCTGGCGCCGCAATCGAGCAGCTCTCGGCACTTTTCGGTACCGATCTTACCGGCCCCGATGATCAGCGCCGTGCGGTTCTCCATGTTGAGGCAGATGGGGAGGTAGCGCGGCATGTGGATGGTTCCGGCAGGGAGACGCAGCCAGGAGCCGCAATCTCCCGGGGGGGGGAACATGGGGATGGCGCTCCAGTCACTCAGTGTTAAAGGATATCGTTCCATCCGCGAGCTGGAGATGCGGCTCGACGGTGTCAATGTTCTCGTCGGGCCGAACGGCTGCGGCAAGTCCAATCTCTACCGCGCTCTCGTGTTGCTGGCGGCGGCCGCGGAAGGTCGCCTTGCTCGAAGTCTGGCGCAGGAAGGAGGGATGCCCTCCGCCCTCTGGGCCGGTAAACGGATGCGCGACGAACCCGTCCGGATGACGGTCGCTGTTGAAGTAGAGGAGGTCCGTTACTCCCTCTCTCTCGGCCTTCCCGTCCCCGACGACACCATTTTCAAGCTCGATCCCCTGGTCAAGAGGGAGCGACTGACCGCGTTGACTGGCGGCCGCGGGTTGGTGTTGATGGAGCGCGGTCCCGGTAACTGTTGGCTCCGAGATGCAGAGGGCCGCCGTGTGGATTTCCCGCTGTCCCTGACGGAGAGCGAGTCGGTCCTCTCCCAGATCAGCGCCCCTGATCGCTTCCCCCAGCTCGCGGTGGTCGCGCGTGAACTGCGTTCCTGGAGGTTCTACCATCAGTTTCGCACCGACTGGGACTCCCCTGCACGCCTCCCGCAGTTGGGCACGCGGAGCCCCGTGCTGGATGCCGATGGCGGCAATCTGGCCGCCGTTATTCAGACGATCCGGGAAATCGGCGACAGCCTGGAGTTGGAACAGACAGTTCAACGCGGCTTCCCCGGGGCGAAGCTCGGGATCAGTATGAGCGAGGACGGCATGCTGTCGCTGAGACTGCACCTGCCGGGTTTCCATCGCGGCTTCTCGGGACGCGAGTTGTCCGATGGAACGCTTCGCTATCTCTGTCTGGCCGCGGCGCTTCTCAGCCCCCGACATCCCCGGCTGATCGCCCTGAATGAACCCGAGACCAGCCTGCACCCCGCTCTCCTGGAGCCTCTGGCCCGACTCGTCTCCTCGGCGTCCGCCCATTCACAGATCTGGGTCACCACGCACTCCAACTCGCTGGCCGCCTCGATTGGGGAGCAGACGGGCGCCGAGCCTGCCCGGCTGCAGATGGTGGCAGGGGAAACCCGGATTCCGGGGCAGAGCATCGTCGGCTTCGCTGACGACGATTGATTGAGGATGGCCGCGGTCCCGACCCGCCCGGAGGGTCTCGCGCTCTGCGCAGGTCAATCGGTCCGCGGCGCGGGAACTCTGATCCTGGCGCCGGTCATCGGTGATCCGTCGGGCAGCACTGTTGCGAAAGGAACCTCCGTGTACGATCTCGAGCAACTCCCCATGCGTGTGGGACTCGGTCAGTTCAATGAACTCACCGATGAGCAGATCCGATTTGTGAAGCAGTGCGGTTGCGATGATGTGCTGCTCAACACGCCGAAGCTGCCCGGCGAGGAGAGGTGGGAGTTCGAAGACCTTCTCGCACTCCGCGAGCGCGCGGAGATGGGCGGTCTCCGCCTGATGGCGTTGGAGAACGTGCCGATCCGGTTCTATGACCAGATCATGGTGGGCCTTCCCGGACGGGCGCGGCAGTTGGAGAACATGCAGGCCACGGTCCGCAACATGGGTCGCGCGGGGATCCCCATCCTCGGCTACCACTGGATGCCGAACCAGGTCTGGCGCACGTCGCGCACGACGCCGGTTCGCGGCGGCGCGGAGGCGACGGCGTTTTGCATGGCCGCCGTGGACGCGGATCGCCTCACCCACGGCCGTGTTTACTCCGAAGAGGAGCTCTGGGCCAACTTCGACTGGTACCTCAGCCGGATGCTCCCTGTTTGCGAGGAGGCCAACGTTCGGATGGCGCTGCACCCGGATGATCCGCCGGTGCCGATGCTCGGCGGCATCCCCCGCCTCTTTCGCAACTTTGAGAACTTCGATCGGGCCATGTCACAGCACCCCAGCCCGATGCACGGGCTGGACTTTTGCCATGGCTGCTGGTCGGAAATGCGGGGGGGAGACGGGGTGCTCGACGCGTTGCGCCACTTCGGCCGGGGCGGCCGACTGTTCTACATCCACCTTCGGGACGTCATCGGCACGGCCGACAACTTCACCGAAGTTTTCCTGGGTGATGGCAACGTTGACCCGGTCGATGTGATCCGGACGCTGCGCGACGTCGGGTTTCGGGGTTTCATCATCGACGACCACGTGCCGCACATGGTGGACGACACGCCCTGGTGCCACCGTGGGCGAGCGTGGACGACCGGCTACATTCAGGGGCTGATGAAGGCACTGCCGGCGTAGCGAGCGTCGGCATGGCGGCGCGACCTAAAGCACGGTGTGCAACGTCTCGGGCGTGAGGCGATACCCCACGAGGAAGGGGCCGAACTCGGCGTAGACGGCGCTGACCTCGTCAAAGCGCATCTCATAGACGAGCTTCTTGAACTGCAAGGATTCATCGGAGAACAGGGTGACGCCCCACTCCCAATCGTCCAGGCCCACCGAGCCGCCGATCATCTGCTGCACCACCCCGAAATACTTGTGGCCGATGGTGCCGTGGCTCTTCATCTGCCGCCGACGTTCTTCCATCGGCAGCATGTACCAGTTCTTTTCCTCGCCTCGCCGCTTGTTCATGGGGTAGAAGACGATGTAGCGCTTCTCCGGCAGTCGGAACTTCAGCCGGGCTCGAACGAAGGGGGCATCCATGGGGTTGTCCCGCACGCCGCGGGATTGGATTTCGTAGAGCCCCAGTTCGGTCACGGAGACGTAGCTGTAAGCCCCCGTGGTGTAGTCGGCCAGGCGAGTGCGGGCGAAGGCGTTCTCGAGGTGGTTCAGGTGCTCCAGAGTCGGCCGCAAATGCAGCAGCAACAGGTCCGCCTTGTGCCCGAGGACGCTGTAGATGCCGCTCGACCCCTCCTCGGCATCAGAAGTCGCTGCGCACTCCTGCAGGAAGGCAACCGCCTCTTCCACGATCTCGGCGCGGGTCGACTCGGGCAAGGCCTTCCAACGTGGCCAGTCGAGCCGGCGGAAATCGTGGAGAACGTACCAACCTTCGAGCGTTTCGGGGGCTTCAGGCATGGGTATGGGTCGCGGTGTGAGGGGCGCGGCTCGATCACCGCATCCGGCGGGATTCTAGCTACCGATCGCGGGCAGCGCCATGCTTTCGGTGCAAACCTTCGGGATACTGACAGATGGGAG
>CAZSRZ010000041.1:12477-31284 GCA_964609085.1 uncultured bacterium
GCCGCCAGCTCAGCGAAAGACAGAGACAGTGATACCCGCCGCGGTGCCGGAATACCCGTTGTTGCGCCCGCTCGAGCCTGCGGGAGAGCCGGACGCGTCGGGGCGGCTCGTCCTGCGGGACCCCACGCAGCTTGCGCGCGGGGTGCTGGTGGTGGAGCGAAGTCAGCTTGCGCTCCTCCTGCTGCTGGATGGGCGGCGCTCGCACGAACAGATCCGTCGCCAATTCACCCGGCACCTCGGGGTGGAGCTGGCGGATGCCGAATTCAATGGGGTGCTCCGCCAACTGCAGGAGGCGGGCTACCTGGCCGGTGAGGCCTTCGACGAGTACTACCGCGCCCGCCGAGCGGAGTATGCCGCCTTACCCCATCGCCCCATTGTCGACGCAGACAGCTACGGAGTGCCCGCCGGGCAGTTGCGGCAGTACCTCGGCGGAGCGATGACGGAATCGGCGCCGCCACCTGCGGGCAGACTCGTTGGTTTGATCGTGCCCCATCTCGACTTCCCTCGCGGGCTGCCGTGCTACGGTCCCGCCTATCGGGCATTGCGGGACGCGCCCCGCCCCGGCCGGGTGATCATCCTGGGGACCAATCACTTCGGGCTGGGCCATGGACAGGCCGTCGCCACAAGCAAGGATTTTCAGACCCCCTGGGGGATCACGCCGACGGATCGTGACTTCCTCGCGCGGCTGGCCGACGAGGTTCGTGGGGACCTGTTCGCCTTTGAGCTCGATCACCTCCGGGAGCACAGCGTGGAACTGGCGGCGATCTGGATCCACCACCTTTTCGGCGGCGATGTTCCGATCGTTCCATTGCTCTGCCCAGAGCCCCGAGGCCAGAAATCTACGGAAGCGGCCGGCGTCTCCACCCCGGAGTTGGGTCGCGCACTCCATGCCCTCATCCACGGCGACTCCACTCCGACCCTGGTGATTGCGAGCGCGGATCTAAGCCATGTCGGACAGTACTTCCGGGACGATTCCGAACTGACCCAGCGGACTCTCGACCGCGTCCGCGAAGCTGACGAAGCGGCGCTGGCCTTTGTGGATGCGAACGATGCCGAAGGGCTGGCTGCCCACATGGTCAAGACAGGTAATCCAACCCGGCATTGCTCCACGGGTTGCATCTACGCCACCCTGGCAGCCCTGGGTCCCCGGGCAAAAGCGCACCGCCTGGGCTACCATCAGGCGGTGACGCCCGCCATCCAGAACGCGGTGACGTGTACCGCCTATGCCATCCACGCCGAGGAAAGCTGATGTCGCCTGCCGCCCCCCTCATCACCCAGGGCTGGATCGATGCTCACGTGCAAGTCTGGACGCCGGACACGCGGAAATAACCTCTCGCCTCGGGATACACGACGGGGCAGATGCAGCCGCAGAGCTTCACGCCGGAGCAGCTCTTTGCCCACAGCCGGCCCCAGGGGGTCACGCGGATCGTGCTCATCCAGATGAGCTTCTATGGCTACGACAACAGCTATATGCTGGATTGCATGCGCCGATTCCCCGGCGTCTTTTCAGGGGTGGCGGTCATCGACCCGTCCGTAGATCGGCCTGACGCCGCGATGCAGGGCCTCGTGGCGCAGGGGGTGAGGGGATTCCGGGTGCGCGGAATCGACGCCCCGCGCGAGGATTGGCTAGAGACGCCGGGTTACGAGCGGATGTTCGATTGCGCTGCCGAGTTGCAGGTCGCGATCTGTCCGCTGGTGGAGCCATCCGCTCTCTCGTCCGTAGCTCGGATGTGCGCGCGCCATCTCAATACACCCGTTGTGATCGACCACTTCGCCCGCATCGGCGTGGACGGAGAGCTGCGGGAGCGGGACATCCATGCCCTGGTGGAGCTCGCCCATTTCCCCCGCGTCTGCGTGAAGCTCTCAGCCTACTATGCGCTGGGCACGCGCAAGGCGCCGCACAGGGAGATGGAGCCCCTCATCCGTCGCCTGCACGCGGCCTACGGCTCGGAGCGGCTGATGTGGGCCAGCGACTGCCCCTTCCAGGTGGACGCACACCGCTACGAGGACAGCATCGCCGTCATCCGGGACGGCTGTCCCTGGCTCTCCGCGAAGGATCGCCGCCGGATCCTGCGGGAAACGGCCGAGCGGGTCTACTTCCGCTCGGCCGCCTGATCCGCACCGTCACGCCGGAGGGTGGCTGGCGATCAGTAGAGGTTCCAGAGGACGAACTGATCTCCGCCGGAGAGGGCGATCCCGCCCTCCTGGGTGGCCCTCGCAAACGCCTGACCCGGGCTGAGCGACTTCGCGTGGCCGTCGAGGAAGGCGAAATTTGAACGTCCCTCGATGGGCATCGCCCGGTTTACGTTGTACTGAGTGTCGCGAAAGGTCTTCGCCTTCGTCAGGTGGTGCCGGAACTGGACGAAGTACCCTGGCCGAGAGTCGGAGGTCCACGCGGGATCGCGCGGATCGCGCCGGTACATTGCCCATCCCGGCGTGCCGTCGAAGCCGGTGTCCCCGATGCAGATCGTGTCCGACGGTTTTCCGATCGCCGCCAGGTTCAGACCGTCGACGGACATCGTCCCGTAGCCCGTGCCCGCCCAGAGATGCTCGGCCCATCCGTAACCGGTCCGATCGGTCCACTGTGACCCGTCGTAGAAGTTCTGGGGCGTGTGCGGGCAGGTGAACACCCGCTGGTTTTTGATGTAGGGCATCACCTGCCACATCCAGCGCCCCCGGTTCTCCGCCAGCACACCGAGGATGGGGAGCTTCTCATCGTAGTCCTGGGTGTACATGCTGACCCCCAGGGCGAGTTGCTTCATGTTGCTGACGCAACTGATCATCCTGGCCTTCTCCCGGGCCTGTGCAAACACCGGGAAGAGAATCGCGGCAAGAATCGCGATGATGGCGATCACTACAAGCAGCTCGATCAGCGTGAATGCTCGTCGTTTCACTTGGTCTCTCCTTGATTGATTTCGGCCGCTGCTCGGTTAGCCCGACGAGAGCAGGAAATCGTGATCGTAGAACTCCAGTCGACCACAATCGCTGCATCGGTAGACGTCAATCGCCACCACGCCTGCGGGGTCCGGGGCGCTCGCTACGAGGATGACATGCGCCTGGGCGGCGTCCCTGCGAACGGGCAACCGCCCGATGCTCTGCAGTTGTGCCGCACAGACGGGGCATTGTTGCACAGCCCTCGGCGTGATGGGCGGGATCGACATGTACTGTGCTCCTGCGTCCTTACTGGATGTTCATTCGGTCAGCGAGATCGGGGTACCCTGTTGGCTGAGCTCGGCGAGCATCCCGCGGATGCTCGCTTCAAGTTCTGCAGTCACGTCGCCAACTACCTCCCGGCGCCGCAGCCGGTATTCATCGTACCGCGACTCGAGGCTGATCGGCTCTCCCACTCGCACCAGCGCGTCCCGCAGAACCCGGTTCCGGACGTGGCCGAGCACCTCGCCCTCGAGTCGGTTGAGGACGTCGAGGAATCGCTCTGCGGTCGGATGTCGGAGTACGTAGTCCCCGGTCATGGCGATCATGTCCCGCAGACGGATCAACTGCCCGAACAGAGGCTGCGCCACGCTGACCCGGCGCCGGTAGAGTCGCCATTCGTAGCTACTGGCGTCCCGATCGATCTCGCCGACCCACTTGAGCAGGGCGTGATGCAACAGGTGGATCTGGTCTGCGGGGGGCTGGTCCTCGAACGTGGAGCAACCGATCGTTTGGGCCACGCGTGACAGGACCGCCCGTCGAAAAGCCGGGATTCTCTCCGCCAGCGGGAGGTCGGCCGGCACGTCCAGACGGATGTCCTTCTCCGCGGCCGCCAGCGCGGTCATCCCGACGCGATGCAGCCGAGCGTACGACCCGAGGCGGTTGTCGCGCGGAAGGGAGAGCGCACTCTCCAGATCACGAAGGCTGTTCTCGATTGCGGGGCGTGGGGACTCGGCGCAGCGGTACTTAAAGGCCAGCGGCAGCAGCGGCATCCGCGGCTGTTTTTTCAACCTCGCAAGGTCGTCCAGCGCCCAGAACCCCATCTGCGCCACACCGGACTGAAATTCGATCAGGGTGTCGTTGTATTCGTAGATCTCACCTTCCGGGAAAATCACGACCTTCCGGTCCTTCTCGGCGAGAAGGTTTCGGGTGGTCCGAATGGACTGTCGATCGGTGATGCCTCGGGTGATGGAGTAGGCACCCGCCTGGTGCATCATCCAGCCCCGGAAACCGACGAAGGCCTCGCGGGCGGCAAGATAGTGGAACGGCTCCCGCACCCGCATCGAAAGGTAGAACGGGATGTACGGATCGTTGCCCGTCGGGTGGTTCGGGCTGAGAATGGCCCGGCCCGATCGAAGGGAGATGATATGCTCCAGGTCTTCGTCGGACACTCGAATCTCGCGGATGCCAGCCATCAGGTGGGTCATCGCCGGGAGCGCGACACGGGCAATTCCCAGCACCAGCCTGTTGAGCCGCGGCTCGATGAACGCGGGTGCGGCCATGGGTAGATCCTAACTCGTCGCCTGCTGTGTGGTCGGTTCTGCCCAAAAGGCCAGATCGGCGGGCGTGGGGCTCACGTTGCCGCCGGCTGACGGCGCACGGTTCGGATCGGCGAGCCCGCGCCGAGCGAACTCCCCGTGGAGGGACTGGGCACCAGTGTGCACGATCCCATCGATCCCCAGCCGAACGGCCCCCGCGACGTTCTCGGGGATGTCATCCACAAACAGATGGTCGGCAGACGCGGCACCGGTGAGCCGCAATACCTCCAGATAGATCTCCGGCGCGGGCTTCTCCAGCCCGAGTTCGTGCGAGGTGAGGAGCAGATCGAACGGTGCCAGCACATGCGGGTAGCGTTGGCTGATGAACTCCCAGTGGATGCAATTGGTGTTCGAAAGCAGGACGCGCTGTCGGAACGGCGCCTGCACCATCAGGTCCAGGACCGGGGGGTCCTCCCAGAACATGTCGCTCCACGCGAGGGCGAACTCCCGGTAGGAGAGGCGAAGCCCCGTACGCTCAACAACGGCGGCGTGGAAGTCGGGGCCGTCCGCGCCTCCCACACCCAGGCGACAAGCCAGGTACACCTCACGCAGACCGGCCCAGCCGGTGGCGACGTCAGTGGGAAAGTGTGGGGCCAGGGCCGACCACACCCGCCCGATGTCGAACGGCAGCAGCACCTTCCCAAGGTCAGAGACCAGAATCTTTGAGGGCTGCATGGGTGGAGGTAGGAGGGCGGGCGAACAGTGGGGAGCGAACAGGTTCCCGTTGTCCCTCCGCAGCCCGGCCATTCAATGAGCACGCCCCCCATTCCTTCCCCCGACCCTCCGCCATCCGATTCCCCCGACCCTCGGCCGCAGGATGGGCTCACCTATGCCGACCTGCGTCGGACGGTGGTGCTGGTTTTCATTCTCCTCGGCGTGGTCACCATGGCTGGGCCGCTGACCACGCTGCTGCTGTTCTTCCTTCTGGTGTTTATCCTGGCAGCCGTGATGAACCCGGTGGTGGTGTGGCTGCAGAAGCGGGGAGTGCCCCGGCTGATCGGCGCGATCGGGATTGTCGTGCTCGTGCTCGCATTCTTCGGCACCCTGGTGGCGCTCATGCTGCCTCCGCTGCTCGACGAGGGGAGCCACCTCTTTGCCGGCCTGGATGCCAAGCAGCAGCGTATCGAAGGCTACATGGAGAGCACCCTGCGGCGATTCCCGGCCCTGCGCGAGGCGCTTCCTCCACCGGAGCAGTGGCGGGAACTCTTGTCGCCGCATGTCGGCCGGCTGCTCGGGGCACTCGGTCGGACCACCATCAACGCCGTGGTCGCTGCCGCGTCGATGCTGCTGATGCTCGTCCTGGTCATCTTCACGGTGGGCCGCCCGGAGCCCCTCCTGACCGGTCTCCTGTCAGCAGTGCCCGGCGAAGCGCGTCCGCAGGTGGTGATCGCCCTCCGTCGCGTCTTGGCTCAACTGAAGAACTGGGCTTTCGGCTCCCTCGTGCTCGGGGCGATCGTGGGGACCATGACGGGCATCGGGCTCTGGAGCGTGGGCATGGCCACTGGGCGTCCGTTTCCCTACATCCTGCTCTTCAGCGTCATCGCCGGCATCGGCGAGATGATCCCCAACATCGGCCCCATTCTGTCGGCCATCCCGCCAGCGCTCATCGCGTTCGCGATTGACCCGGCCCTCGCGGTGGCCGTCATCATTCTGTTCTTCCTGATTCAACAGTTGGAGAATCACCTGATCGTGCCCGTGGTGATGGGACAGAGCCTGAACCTTCACCCCCTGTCCGTCACCTTCACCGTGCTCGTGATGGCCGCGCTCTTCGGCCTGCTCGGGGCGATCCTGGCCGTTCCGGTGTGCGCGATCATCAAAGTCTGCTGGGAAGAGTTCTACCTGAATCTCCGGAAGATCCCGACCGCGGAGATCGAGCAGTTGGCTCACGAGATCGCAACCGGAGGCTCTCCCGACCCGCGGGACAGCCCGCGACTGCCGCAAGGTCTGGCCGTCTCGCGGAAAGGACGGCGCGCCCGACGGGCAGAGACTCGGCGAGGCGACGAAGGATGAACGGCGGTGCGGAGGCTGGAAACTCGCTCTCACCGGCTGTGTCGAAGGCCGAATGCGAACGGTGATACGACCGTCGGCCCGAGAAGGGCGACACAGCGCGGAGTCCCGGCGGCGTGTGCCGGTCGCCGGGCTCTGGATGACGGCTCTGGCGGTCGGACTCTCGCTCCCGGCCTGTCTGGCTGAGATGGCGACAGCCGTCGGCCCCCCGGACATCGAGGCGGCGGCGACGGCCGTGCTGTCTCGCCGCTGCCTCTCCTGCCATGGCCCGGCAGTTCGGCAAGGGGGCGTGCGCCTGGATCGTCGATCCGGCCTGCTCGCGGAACGGAACGGCACGCCGATCGTGGTCCCCGGCGATCTGGAGAAGGGCTTGCTGCTCGCGGCCGTCGCTCGCCGCGGGGCCCACCCGATGCCTCCGTCCGGACCGCTCCCGGCCGCCGAGATTGCGGTGCTGCGACGGTGGATTCTCGCCGGCGCCGCACTGGCCGGCTCGGCCGAGCCGCCGCACTGGTCCTTTCAGCGTCTCGGTCGGCCGTCGCCGCCTCGAGTGGGGAACCGCTCCTGGCCACGGAATGACGTGGACCGTTTCATCCTTGCCCGGCTCGAGAAGCAGGCGTTCCAGCCCAACCGGTCGGCAGATCGACGGGTTCTGCTCCGCAGGGTCACCTTCGACCTGACGGGGCTGCCGCCCACTCCCGAGGAGACAGCAGCTTTCCTCTCTGACCAACGTGCGGACGCCTGGGGCCGGGTTGTGGATCGGCTCCTCGCTTCCCCGCGCTATGGGGAGCGGTGGGGCCGGCACTGGCTCGACGTCGCCCGCTACGCCGACACCCACGGTTATGACAAGGACAAACGCCGCGATAACGCATGGCCCTATCGGGACTACGTTATCCGCGCCTTCAACGAGGACCGACCGTTCGGCCGATTTGCCCAGGAGCAGATCGCCGGGGACATCCTCTTCCCCACTGACCCCCAGGCAACCATCGCCACGGGCTTCCTCGCCGCCGGTCCGTGGGATTTCGTCGGGCACGTTGAGTTGCGCGAGGGGACGGTCGAGAAGGAGAAGACCCGAGTCCTCGATCGCGACGACATGGTCAGCGGCGTGATGGGCGCATTCGCCAGCGTGACGGTTCACTGCGCCCGGTGCCACGACCACAAATTCGACCCAATCCCTCAGCGGGAGTACTACCGCCTGCAGGCGGTGTTCGCGGGAGTGGAGCGCGGTGACCGACAGCTTTCCGACGTGGACGCCGTCGGGCGACGGTCACGGTCGGAAAGCAAGCTCGTAGAACTCCGAGCCCGCCGGTCGGCCTGGCTGATGGAAGCTGGAGGCCCCGAGGCGAGGGAGGTCGAGCGGGCACGGATCGAGGCCGCGGCGGTGCTTGCGCGCACACCCGCTCCGCCGGCACTGGACGGCAGTTCGTCGAACGGCTATCACAGCGCCATCTTTGCCACCGGGGCGGAGTCGCCCTGGGTGCAGGTCGACCTCGGCAGGGAGCTGCCGGTCGATTTTGTGCGGCTGATTCCGGCCTACCCGACGGATTTCCGACCGGCTCCCGGCTTCGGCTTTCCGTTGCGCTACCGCGTGGAGTTGAGCGGTGACCCCGGGTTCCTCGATCCCACGGTGGTCGAAGAACACAGCCGGCAGGATCGCCCTAACCCCGGTGAGCGACCGGTGGTCATCTCCGCGGGCGGCGTTCGAGCCCGCTATGTCCGGGTCACGGCGACGCGTCTCTGGGAGCGAACAGCCGACTACGTGTTTGCTCTGGCCGAATTGCAGGCTCTGAGCGGCGGCCGGAACGTGGCTGCGGGCGCGTCGGTGACCGCGAGGGACAGCATTGAGGCCGGCCGCTGGGGCACTCGCTACCTCGTCGACGGGCAGGACAGCCGAAGGAGGTATCCCCCGGAACAGGATCCCGACGGGTCCATTCTTGCTCGGCGTGTCGCCGCCGAGACCGCAGCGGCGAGGGCGGAGGCCGCCGCGGCGGTGCTGGAGCAGCGGCTGTCGGCGAGTCCGCGCGCCCTCGAGTTGCGCGGTATCGACGCCGCGATCGGTGCCGAGGTCCGGGCGCTCGCGGAGGTAAGTGTCACGCGACCGGTATATGGCATCGTCTCTCGGACGCCCCGACCGATCTACCTGCTCCATCGCGGCGAGGTAGAGCAGCCCCGAGAGCAGGTTTCCCCGGGGGCTCTATCCTGCGTGCAGGGACTCTCCCCGGAATTCGTCGCTAGTTCCGCTGCAGGCTCTCCGGAGGGCCGGGGGCGGGCTGCCCTGGCCGACTGGATCGCGGATCCGCGCAACCCCCTCACGTGGCGCTCGGTCGTCAATCGCGTGTGGCACTACCACTTCGGCCGCGGCCTGGTGGACACCCCGAATGACTTCGGCCGTCAGGGATCCGCGCCGTCGCACCCGGAGTTGCTCGACTGGCTCGCGAGGTGGTTCCTCGATCATGGGCAGTCACTGAAGTCGCTGCATCGGCTCATTCTGAACAGCGCCACCTACCAGCAGGCATCCTCGGGCGGCGACCCACGCGCTGCTCGGCTCGATGCGGAGAACCGACTCCTCTGGCGCGGTTCGCGTCGCCGCCTGGATGCCGAGGAGATGCGCGACGCCGTGTTGGCGGTCGGGGGTCGGCTGGATCTCCGAATGGGCGGACCCGGATATGACCTGTTTCGTTTCAAGGACGACCACTCGCCGGTCTACGACCACACTGACCCGGCGCAGACTCTGAACCCCGCCACATGGCGTCGCACCGTCTACCGATTTGTGGTGCGCAGCGTACCAAACCCATTCCTCGACTCCCTGGATTGCCCGGACCCAAACCAGAGCGTGCCGGTTCGGAACAAGACGTTGACCGCGCTGCAGGCGCTCGCCTTGCTGAACGACCCCTTCATCCTGCGACAGGCTTCCTGCCTGGCCGAGCGGTTGACCGCTGCCGCTGCCGACGTGGGTGGGCAGGTCGGGCTGGCGTTTCGACTGGCGCTCAATCGCGAACCGAGCCCGACAGAGAGGGCAGACTGGGCGGCCTACGTGCGTGAAGCGGGTTGGCCGTCCGCAGCCAGGGTCCTCTTCAACCTGAACGAGTTTGCCTTTATCGACTGAGACTATGGCTGGATTGACCCGACGGGAGTGGCTCTGGCAAGCGGGAGGGGGGCTGGGCGGCGTCGCCATGGCGTGGCTAACCGCGCGTGACGCTGCCGCTGCGGGCACGGACGGTCTGCATCACCGCCCCACGGCCCGCAGGGTGGTCCAGATCTTCATGTCCGGCGCTGCGAGCCAGGTGGATACCTTCGACTACAAGCCGGAGCTGCTTCGTCGGCACGGAAGCCCGTTCGATCCGGGGGGCAAGGTGGAGTTGTTTCAAAGCAACCCCGGCACGGTGATGGCCAGCCCCTGGGAGTGGCGAAGGCACGGGGCGAGTGGCCGGTGGGTGAGCGACCTCGTTCCCCAACTGGCGCAGTGCGTCGATGACATGGCCTTCGTCTACTCGATGGTGTCGAAGTCCAATGTCCACGGCCCCGCCACCTTCATGCAGAACACCGGCTTCGTGCTGCCGGGGTTCCCGGCTGCGGGGTCGTGGATCTCCCATGGGCTCGGTTCGCTCAATCGGGATCTGCCCACGTTCGTGGTGCTCCCGGATCCGCGGGGCGTGCCGCCGAACGGCCCGGCAAACTGGGGGCCGGGCTTTCTCCCCGCCGCACACCAGGGCACCGTGATCCGCCCCGGAGCGGCCAACCCGATCCACGACCTCTTCCCGCCGCCTGACGCAGGGATGACGGTCGCCGGAGAGCGGGCCGGCCGTCGGCTGCTCCGGCGGATGAACACCGGTTACCAGGCTGCTAGACCAGGAGACGGGCAGCTTGAACCCCGCGTCGCTGCCTACGAGCTTGCGGCCCGACTGCAGCTAAGCGCTCCGGAGGTGCTGGACATCCGCGCGGAGACCGACTCTACGCGAACCCTCTACGGCATGGACAACCCGATTACCGAGGACATGGGGCGCCGTTGCCTCATCACCCGACGGCTCCTGGAGCGCGATGTGCGGTTCGTGCAGATCTGGAGCGGCGCCGATAACGCTTTCCCCCGACGCAACTGGGATTCGCACGAAAACCTGCGCAAAGACCACGGGGAGATGGCGGCGAGTATGGATCGCCCCGTTGCCGCGTTGCTGACGGATCTCAAGCAACGCGGCCTCCTGGACGACACCGTGATCCTCTGGACCACTGAGTTCGGCCGCATGCCGTGCAGTCAGGGAAGCGAGGGGAGGGACCACAACCCCAGCGCCTTCACCAACTGGCTGGCCGGCGGCGGCATCCGCGGCGGCGCAACTCACGGCGAGAGCGACGAGTGGAGCTTCCGGGTCGCCCGGGATCCGACCTACTGCTACGACATCCATGCGACGCTGCTCCACCTGCTCGGCCTGGATCATCGACGGCTCACCTTCAGGCACAACGGGATCGACCGGCGGCTGACCGATGTCCACGGCGAGGTCATTCGCCCCATCCTGGCCCGTGCGGAGGAGGAGGCGAGGTGAGCACGGCGATTCTCCACTCACTCGAGGCCGGCGTACTCCGGGTGACCCTCTGCCGCCCGGAGAAACTGAACGCGCTCGATCGGTCGGGAGTCGCGGCATTTCAGACTCTGCTGGACGCGCACCACGCCCGCCCGGAGGTGCGATGCCTGCTGCTGACCGGTGCCGGGGACCGAGCCTTCTGCGCCGGGGCCGATCTGGCGGAATTCGCGGCAAGCCCGGAAGCGTCGGCCAGCTTCATCGCCGCAGGGCAGGCGCTCACGAGGACGCTGGACGCCTACCCCGTGCCGACGATCGCGGTTCTGAATGGCACCGCCCGCGGCGGGGGATTTGAGATCGCCCTGGCCTGCCATCTGCGGCTCGGGTGCGAGCGCAGCTCTGTAGCCCTCCCGGAGGTGCGACTCGGGCTCTTGCCTGGCTGGGGCGGCACCGGGCGCCTCACCCGGCTGTGCGGCCCCGCGACCGCACTCGATCTGATGCTGACCGGCCGGCTCGCCCAGCCCGACGAGGCGCTTCGGATGGGGATTTTGAGCTCGCTCCACCCGTCGCAGGAGCTGTCGTCGGTCGGAGACGCCCTGGCCGCCGAGATCGCACATCTGCCTGGGGACGCCATCGGCGAGGTCCTGGCAGCGGTGCGCAGGGCAGTTTCGTCGGCGAGCGAGCTCGAACGTGAGGAGGCTGCCGCGTTCGGCCGTCTCCAGGCGACGGCCGCATCGCAGGCCCTGGTAAAGGCGTTTCTCACCCGGAAAAAGTCATGAGCGGGCAAATCAATCCGGCCGGGCCATTCCCGGTGAAATCATCTCCGCAGGTTACCGGGATGCGGAACAACCTGATTGCTGCTCCGTAAAGGGATGTTCGCGAGAAGGATGCCGCCAGAAGGATGGATGATATGACGACCGCGCGACTGGCTTGGATTGCCCTCGCCGTGGGGTGTGCCGTCGGAATGCCGTCACCGCGCGGGCTATCCGCCGATCAGCCTGTGGTTCCCGTGCCAGCACAGGCCCGCCCGGAGATGGGCGACTCGGTGGAGCGCAAGGTCCTGGAGTTGATCAACATCGACCGCCGAAAGGCGGGGCGCCTCGAGCTCTCCATGGATCCGGTCCTCGTGCGGACGGCCCGCAGACACAGTGCGGAGATGCGAGACCGTCGGTACTTCAGCCACTCATCCCCGGTACGCGGGCGCGAGTCGGTCCTGGATCGCTACCGCATCGAGCTTGGGAAGGAGCCCGAGTTCTCCCTGCTCGGCGAAAACTTGTTCATGGCTGAGGCGGTGGATGCTGTGCGTGCGCACGCAGAACTCATGCGCAGCCCCGGCCACCGGAAGAACATTCTTGAAGCCGGATTCTCCCACGCCGGGATAGGGAGCGAGCGGGACGCCGAAGGCAGCTTCTGGCTGACCGAGGTGTTCCTTGGCAAGCCGTCGGAACGATAGCCCCGGCTTTGGACGTCGACACCCTCGCCGTCGATTCCGTGCCCGCAACTCCTCGGCAGACGGGGCGTCACACTGCAGGTGCCCAAAAACCGACTGATCCGACCGCTCTTCACGCTCACCCCCTTCGTCGTACTGGCAGCGGCTCTGGCGGCCCCAGCGGTCCGGGGGTCGGGAGCTGTCCCGGCACTGGCCCCGGAGGAGAAGCGCGCCGCTATCACCCGATTCGAACGGGAAGTGCGGCCGCTCCTCGCCCAGCACTGCTACCCGTGCCACGGCGCTAAAGTGCAGCAAGCCGGGCTCCGCCTGGACACCCGGTCGGGGCTCAGCCAGGGCACCGCCGAAGGACATCAGGTTGTCGTGCCCGGCAATCCGGACGCCAGCCGGTTGATCCAGGCGGTCCGGTATCAGGGAGCACACAGGATGCCCCCGTCCGGTCGCCTCCCGGAGCGTGCCGTCGCGGCACTGACGGAGTGGGTGAGGGCGGGTGCCGTGGACCCCCGCGAGGACGGCCCGCCCGTGGCACGGAAATCCGTGCCCGTGGAGGAAGGGCGTCGTCGTTGGGCCTTCCAGCCGCTCGTTCGGCCGGCCCTGCCGCCGGTTCGCGACGCCGCCTGGGTGCGCAACCCCGTCGACCGGTTCATTCTCGCCCGGCTCGAGGCGCGGGGAATGCGGCCGAACTCCGAAGCGGACCGCCGGACCCTGCTTCGACGCGCCGCATTCGACCTCACGGGGCTTCCGCCGTCGCCCGAGGAGATCGCCGCCTTTGCGGAGGACGCGTCGCCGGATGCCTGGACCCACGCCGTTCAGCGCCTCCTGGCCAGCCCTCACTACGGCGAGAGGTGGGCCCGGCACTGGTTGGATCTGGCACGTTTTGCGGAGAGTCACGGATACGAGCAAGACTACGATCGGCCAAACGCCTTCCACTACCGCGACTTCGTCATCCGCGCCCTGAACCAGGGCATGCCGTACGATGAGTTCGTTCGGCTGCAGATCGCGGGGGATGAGATAGCCCCCACCGATCCGCTTGCGCTGGCAGCCACGGGCTATCTGGCCGCGGGCACACACAGCACGCAGATCACCAAGAACCAGGTCGAGAAGGAGCGGTACGATGAGCTGGACGACATGGCCTCGAACATCGGCACCACGATGCTCGGCCTCACTGTCGGCTGCGCCCGCTGCCACGATCACAAGTTCGACCCCATCCCGACGCGCGATTACTACAGGCTGGTTTCTACCTTCACGCGCACGGTACGGAGCGACCAGGACGTGCTGCTGGACCCGGAGGGGGATCGTGCGGCCGCGACAGCCTGGGAAGCGCGACGGGCGGAATTGAGTGCGAGGCTGGAAACCTACGAGCGCGAAGCTCTGCGGCCACTGCTCCTCCGTCGACTGCGTGAGGCCCGCACCGCGTCGGCCGCGTCGGAACCACCCAGGTGGCGTGTCGCAACGGTGGAAGCCTCCCGCTCCGAGGGTGGCGCTGTGTTCACCGACCTCGGTGACGGCTCCCTGCTGGTGTCCGGCACGAATGCCGCCTCGGACACCTACACCCTCTCCTTCACCACCGACCTGTCCCGCGTGCGGGCGCTGCGAGTGGAAGCGCTTGCCCACCCGTCGATGGTGCGGGGCGGACCCGGTCGCGCCTCTAACGGCAACTTCGATCTCACCGACGTTCGCGTCTCCTCGACCGTGGGTGGAGCGGGCCGCGTCCCGGTCAGGATCCTGCGCGCTCGTGCCGACTTCGAGCAGTCGGGCCTTCCCATCTCGGCCGCCATCGATGACAACCCTGCATCAGGTTGGGCCATCGATCCGCAGTTCGGCCGAGACCACGCTGCAGTGTTCGACCTGGAGGAGTTGCCCGGCTCGCTCGTCGGCCGTCGCGGATATACGGTCGCGCTGAGATTTGCGGGCAACACCGGCCACAATATCGGTCGCGTCCGCCTCTCGGTATCGGCGGAGGCGTCGCCGCGCTGGGACGGCACAGCGCGGCAGGATGCTCTCCAGTCGTTGATCGACCGGCCGAACCTGGATGAAGGCCGGCTTTCGGCTGCCGAGTTGCGATTGCTGGCATCGACACTTGCCGCCGACGATCCGGGGCGGCGAGGGCTTGCGGAGGAGATCGCGCGCCACGCCGCGTCGGCGCCGCAACCGCGAGTCGCCAAGATACTCATCTGCAGCGAAGGCGTTCCCGCCGTCCGCACCCACACGCAGGGCGGGGACTTCCTGGAGCAGACCCACTACCTCAAGCGGGGTGACCCCAACCAGAAGGGAGAGGTAGCCGCTCCGGGATTCCTTCAGGTACTGATGCGAGATCCTGCACAGGAGGCTCGCTGGCGGACACCCCCGCCACCGGGATGGCGGACCTCGCACCAGCGGCTGGGGCTTGCCCGGTGGCTGACCGACTCCGAGCGCGGGGCGGGACATCTCCTGGCGCGGGTGATCGTCAATCGGCTCTGGCAGCACCATTTCGGCCGCGGCATCGTCGCCACGCCGAGTGACTTTGGTGCTCAGGGCGATCCCCCCAGTCATCCTGAGTTGCTGGAGTTCCTGGCGAGTGAGCTGATCCGGGGCGGGTGGAAACTGAAGCCGATCCACGAACTGATCATGCAGAGCGCCGCCTACCGACAGACGTCCAGCGTTGACCCTCGGAATTCCCGCCTGGACCCCGGCAACCGGTGGTTTTCCCGGCAGAATCGTCGCCGGCTAGAGGCGGAAGCCATTCGCGACTCTATTCTGCAGGTCAGCGGACGCCTGGATCCGACCGCTTTCGGTCCCGGCACCCTCGATGACGCAATGACCCGCCGCAGCATCTACTTCACGGTGAAGCGGTCCAGACTCGTGCCATGGATGATGGTCTTCGACGCTCCCGATGCGCTTTCGGGCATCGCCGTGCGACCGACCACCACCGTCGCCCCGCAGGCGCTGCTGTTGCTCAACAATCCGCAGGTGAGGCTTTGGGCGGAAGCCTTTGCGCGGAGGGTGACTTCACCCGAAGCATCGCCGGCTGAGCAGGTGACGCGCGCCTACCGGCTTGCCCTGGGGCGCGCTCCGGACGGTCCGGAGCTACGTGAACAGGAAGCATTCTTGCGTGCGCAGTCGGCTCGTTATCGGGTGGCAGGTCGCCCCGATCCCGCCACCGTGGCCCTGGCCGATCTGTGCCACGCCCTCTTTTGTCTGAACGAGTTCGTGGTCATCGACTGATGGTTCTCCGGTGAACGTCTGGTGCGTTCGGAGTAGGAACGGGTACAGCGGCTGCCTATAATAAGAGGCTGTGATCAAGACTGATCGGCCGGGGGTATGCATGGAGCAGGAGTCGGAGTTGCGGGAGGAGGTTGCGCCCGCCGCCGACCGTACCCCCGCCCCGGAAACGCCCGCTGCCGAAGCTCCGGCCCACGCCGCCACTCCGGCGAACCGAGAGTACCAACGCCTGGTGCGGATCGCGCTGCAGCAGCGCGGGGCATCCGGACCCGGCGGGGAGGCACACGAGCCTCAACAGATCGGGCTCTCCGTCAATGAGCTGCAGAGTGCCTACCAGCGGGGGATGCGCCAGGCCGAGCTGCGCCACCGTATCGCACTCGGAATGCGCTTCCTCATCCTCATCCCGATCATCGCCCTGGCCGTCTACCTCTCGATGGGTTGGCGCCGGATCAGCATCAGTTACAACGCCGCCAATGAAGAAATCACCCGCCTTTCCGAGATGATGGACGCCCGCACGCACCGCCTCCGCGAGTACGTGCCGGCCGGGCTACAGACCGCCGACCGCAACCTGATGCTAGCCAGGGCCGACCTCCATGCCACCGATGTGTTTCAGCGATTCGAGGGGGTGCGGCGCTGGCGACAACTGCTCTCGGGCATCACGCGGCGTGCCCTGTCGCGCGCGGCGGACCGTTCTCCCGAAACCAGAGCCCGCCTGCAGCAGAATCTGAACGACATCCAGGTCCAGGAGCGCGTCTACATGCGCCGGTTCAACACCGTGGTGGCGGACTACAATCGTCGGATCTCCGGGCCGCCCCAGAGTCTGGTTCGGCCGCTTAGCGGTTTTCCTCCGCGTCTCCCCTACTTCCAGCCGCAGGACTGAAGGGGCGTGGAACCCCCGGAGGCCCGCGCCTCCCGTGTTGAGATGCATCTCGGCGATTGCGTCGCCGGGATGAGGGAGCATCTGGCCGATGCGTCGGTGGACGTCGTCGTGACGTCACCGCCCTACAACCTCGGCATCGCCTACAACACTCACGACGACTCGCGACCGCGTTCGAGCTACCTCGAGTGGTGCGCAGTCTGGGCCCGGGAAGTCCGCCGGGTCCTGGCTCCCGGCGGGTCATTCTTCCTCAACGTGGGGAGCATGCCTTCCGATCCCTATGTGCCGTACGATGTGCTCGGGGTGATGCGCTCGATCTTCACGCTTCAGAACACGATCCACTGGCTGAAGTCGATCGCCGTCCCCATCGACGGGGCAGCGACGGAGACGGTGGTGGGTCACTACAAGCCGATCAACAGCCCTCGCTACCTCAACGATTGCCACGAGTTCATTTTCCACCTGACCGAAACCGGGGCCGTGCCGCTGGATCGGCTGGCGATCGGCGTGCCGTACAAGGACAAGTCAAACGTGGATCGGTGGAAGGGTGCCGGTGCGGGCCTGCACTGCCGCGGCAACACCTGGCACCTGCCGTACCCCACGATCATGCGCCGGGTCCGGGATCGACCGCATCCAGCCACCTTCCCTCCGTCCCTGCCGGAGCGCTGTTTGCGGCTCCACGGACTGAACCGGATCGGGCTGGTGGTGGACCCATTTTCAGGGCTGGGCAGCACGGCCGTGGCGTGTGTTCGGCTTGGCCTCGATTTCGTCGGGTTCGAGCTGGACGAGGTCTACCTTGCGGAGGCCGGGCGCCGGGTCGCCGAGGCGCGGCAGGTGCTGCCGTTGTGAACATCGCCTGGTTCAATGAGGCCCTAGTGCCTGTCGATGATGTCCGCATCGGCGCGGGGAACCATGGGTTTCTCTACGGAGACGTCCTGTTCGAGACGCTCCGCGTGGAGGGTTGCAGACTATTCCGGCCGGACCGGCATCTCGACCGGATGCGGTCCGGTGCCGGAATCCTTGGACTGGAGCTGCCGTGGGATGACCCATGGCTCCTGGCAGCCATTCGCGCAACCGTGCGCGAGAACGGCATCGCCGACGGTGCCGTCCGGATGACCGTGTCGTCCGGAGAGCACGGCTGGACGCCTGATCGAACCCCCGGAGTGCCCCCGACGCTGTTGATCACGGCACGGGCGGAGGCGCGTGATGGGGAGAGGCTCCAGCCGCTTCGGCTTGGTCGAGGGGGTCCGCACCCGTGCGGCGGGAGGCCGGCGGTGAAGGGCCTGGGCTACCAGACCTTGCTGCTTGAACGCCGACTCGCTCGCAGCAGGGGGTGGGACGACGCCGTGCTCTGCTGCGGAAGCGCTGCCGTGGAAACCACCGTGGGCAACCTGTTTGCCGTGCTCGACGGTATCGTCTGGACCCACCCAACCGAAGAGACCTGCCTGCCCGGTATCGCCCGTCAAGCCGTCCTGGAGTTGGCGGCGGAGCGGGGCGTGCCGCTCGTAGAGCGGGCCGTGGACTGGGACCGGCTGCGCACGGCGACGGAGGCCTTCACGACCAACGTCCTCAGGGGCGTCACCCCGGTGGCATCCCTGGAGGGAACCTCGTTGACCTGCGACCTTCCTGGCCCGATCACCTCGGCGCTGGCTGTGGGCTTCAGCGAATTGGTCCGCCGCGAAGCCCGCTGAGCTCCCAACGCCCGGGGAGGCAGCCGAGACAGGAAGGCTGTCGGGACAGAAAGAACTGTGGCGCTGTGCTAACTCCTTACCCTGAAGCCGGGTTTGCCTACTTGCCCGGGATCGAACCCTACTCCTCGGGCGTCGCTGCGCTTCCGGGCTATGAGATCGTGCAGGCGACCTTCGCTCGGCCGATACCGTTCCGCGACGGGTTTCTGGCCATCGACCGTGCCCTGGCGGCCGCCGGCCGCCCAGCATCGGCGCTGTGCGCCGTCGCCCTACGAAGTCCGCGCCCGTTCTCGCGGCAGGGGTTCCTGGACTTCAATGCTGCCTACCTTGAAGAGCTTGCGCTTCGAGGTCTGATGCCGGACGGGGTGAACGCCATCGCCCGCACCAACGTGGCGCCGCTATTTGCCGTTCCTCTCGAGCCGTCGCTCTACGCCTTTAGCTACACCCGGCCGCGAGCGGGAGCGCCGCTCAGCTTCGTGGTCGCCGGCGGCGGGGAACTTCGCGGGGGTCCGCTGCTCACCGCCCCCATCGTCCGGGAGGGGGAGAACTCGGCAGACGCCCGACGGGAGAAGGTGGCTTATGTGATGCGCGCCATGGAGTTGCGGCTTCAGGG
>CAZSRZ010000041.1:31384-40667 GCA_964609085.1 uncultured bacterium
GGCGCGAGCGGCGAGTTGACGATATGGCATTCCTGGGGCGGGGTGATGGCGCCCAAGTTCGAGCGGGTGCTGGAGGCATTCCGGCGCGCTCATCCCGGCGCTCGCCTACGGGCAGTCTTCACCCAGAACAACCTGGCCACCAACCAGAAGTTCTTCACCGCCGTCGCCGCGGGCACACCTCCCGATGTCACCTTCGTCGACGGGCCGCAGGTGGCGTCCTGGGCGGAGCAGGGAGCGCTCGTTCCGCTCACCGACCGGCTCGGGGCGGCCGGCGTACGCGCCGAAATGTACTTCACGCCCACATGGAAACAGAATCTC
Organism: uncultured bacterium; assembly: GCA_964609085.1. GTDB lineage: Bacteria > Armatimonadota > SYMT01 > SYMT01 > SYMT01 > JANPLG01. The sequence continues at coordinate 31,703 of CAZSRZ010000041.1, forward strand.
TACCAGGATGAAGTCTGGGCGCTGACCTACTGCGCCGATCCCAACTTCGGGTTCGCCTACAACCGCGAGGCGTTTCGCCAGAGAGGACTTGATCCTTCCCGCCCACCGCGCAACATCGAGGAACTGACCACGATGGCGGATCGGTTGACCGAGAGCGACAATGGCGTCCTGCGTCGTTTCGGCATGATCCCCTGGGCGCAATACGGGCCAGCAAACTCAATCTTCACATGGGGCTGGGTGTTCGGCGGCGAGTTCTACGACGATGTGCGGAGGAAGATCACCGCCGACGATCCCGCGATCGTCCGCGCCCTGGAGTGGATCGCCTCCTTTGCGCGACGCTACGACCCGGCCCGCGTGCAGAGCATGCAGCAGGGTTTCGGCTCGGCGGAGCAGGATCCGTTCTACTCCGGGCGACTCGCGATGAAGTGCCTGCACATCGGCGGCATCAACGACATCGAACGGTATGCCCCCAAGCTGGACTACGGCATCACCTTCATCCCCGCGCCGCCCGATGGCGAGCAGCACAGCGCCTGGGTCGGCGGTTGGTGCATGAGTATCCCCCGCGGAGCCCGCAATCCCGACCTCGCCTGGCAGTTCATCCACTGGCTCTGCGCTACGGAGGAGGGATCGGAGGTGGTCGGCAAGGAAACCGGGCTCTTCCCCGGCCTTCGCGCATCGCCGTACTTCACCGAGGTCGCCAGGCGGCCCTACTACGGCGATTACGTTCGTATCCTTGAAGAAAGCCGGCACCAGCGGCCGGTGATGCCCGTCCAGAGCTTCTACATGCGCGAGCTGGGAAGGGCCGTGGAGGCGGCGGTGTACGGGCGTGCCACCGCCCAGGTGGCCCTCAGTCGCGCCCGCGAAAACACCCAGGCCGAACTCGACATGGTGCTGGCCGGCTGACGCTCGGTGACCTCAGTGCTGCCGGACCCACTGAGTCAGGCCTCCTCGCCGATGAACTCCAGCTCGCGTTGCCGCTGTTCGTACTCGCGGGGGGGGCGACCGCCCTTCAAGGCGGCCTCGACGATTCTCGGCACGTAGAGTTCTGGCGCGGTGAACTGCGCTCCCAACTCAGCCCGTGCTCGACCGTTGTCGAGAATCGACATCCATCGGCCGCTGAAGGGCGAGCATCCCGGCAGCAAGCCCCGGTCCTCCAGCACCTCGCGCGGCGCGTAGTGCAGCTTCAGCGTGCGCCCCGCGGCCTCGGCGGCGATCTGCAGGAAGTTCGCCAGCGTGATGGGTTCGTCTTGCGTCAGGTTGTAGATGCGCCCGATGCCCTGGCGGCGGACAAGCAGGTCCGCCGTCACCCGCGCGACGTCCAGGGCATCTACATGGCGGAGCAGCCGGTGCGGGGGGGCAGGCGTCAGGATCGGCCCGCCGTCAAGGATGCGGGCCACGTAGTTTTGGAGCCTCTCGTAGTAGTCTCGCTCGCCCTGGACCATCGGCAGGCGCAGCACCGTACATGGGAATCCGCTGGCCAGGGCAGACCGCAACTCCGCCTCGCAGGCGCGCTTGCCCACGCCGTAGACCCAGCCGGCATGGTCCGAACCACCCACTGGCGGCTCGGCGGCGACGGTCCCGGAATCGTCATCCTCGCGGTACGGTGCGACAGGTGGTTGTTCCAGCACGAGGTAGATTTGGCCGGTGCTGATGTGAATGAAGTGGCCGGTCCGTCCTCGAAACACGCGGGCCGCCGCGGCCGACTCCGGTCCCTCATAGGCGACCATGTCCACCACGCCGTCCCACTCGCGTCCCGTAGTCGCCGCCGACAGAGCGGCCTCGTCCGTGCGATCCGCACGGAGGCGCTCCACTTCGGGCGGGAGCTCGTCAGGGGTCATGCCCCGGTTGAGCACTGAGACACTGACCCCCCGTCCGAGCAGCTCCGTCGCCAGGTGGTGGCCCACGAACCGAGTCCCACCGATGATCAGAACCCTCAAGCCGCTATCGCTTTGTTTTCAGGATCGCGCCCAACACCAGCGTCGGCCCCTTGGACTTGGCGTTGATCAGCTTCATCCCCACGGACCCGGAGCGGCTGGTGAAGATCATCGGATTCGGGTCGTCCTCGGTGTCTTCGACGAAGGCCTTCCCGTCCGCGTCCACAAGCACCATATCGATGTCGATCGCCTGACCATCCGCGACAGCCACAAAGGCGTGCGGTGTGTCGCGGGTCAGGTCAATTCCGGATTGCGTGAAAGACTCCCGCTCGTGGAGGATCGTGCCCACGAGCGCCCACTCGCCTTCACCATCCAGGAAAGCGGCCCCATCGCGCTTGTTGGCGATGGTCTCGCAGAAGCTCATCAGGCGCGTGCTGCTGCCGTTAAGGTTCACGACGGGGACATCAATGCCCGCCTCGCGAAGAGTGGCATAGCAGCAGAAGCTGTTCTTGTCTGCCGACTTCGCCAGTCGCATCTGGACCCGGTAGCGACCATCGGACTTGGGCCGAAAAACGACGACCGGGTTTGCATCATCCTCGACGTCGGTGGCGACGATCTTGCCGGTGTCGTTGAGCACGGCAAGGTCCATATCGGCAACGTCGTCATCACCGCCGCCGATGAACACGTACTGCTCACCACCCTTCAACGGCATCCCGGTGTCTACCGTCTTGCCGACACCGAGCAGGGCACCCATGAAGCATGAGCTGCCGTCATCGAGACCGAACTTGCCCTTGTCCGTCACGGTGCGCGCTCCGCGCATCACCCGGGCAAGTGCCTGGCGCATGTACTTGCCGGGGACCCACTCGTCGGCGGCAACGGTCGGACTAGCGCTTTGCGCAACAGCCAGGACGGCAGCGCCGATCACCAACGCGCAGGCGGTGAGTCGACGGAGGGAAGGGGAAGAAGCAGTGACGAGCATCGGGACCTCACAGGTGCGGCGACGGCATCAGGTGCCGGGGGACAGGATAATTCGATGGTCCGAGGAGAGGATTCCTCCCGGCCCGACGGCAGGCTATCCGATCTCATTCGTTGATCGGCGCGAGTACCTGGGCAGTGCGTGCGGGCAGGTAGATGCGCACGCTTTGGGGCTCCCCCACGCTCGGCGTCGGTCGCAGCGGATAGACCATCCCGGCGGGGATTCGCTCCTGACCCCCGAGGGCTCTCGCGTCCGTGTCCAGCACTAGGCGGTAGTCGAGGGGATCGGGGACGGGGATCTCGAGGTCCGGATATGACTCAGTCGGGTGGAGGTTGACAGCGAAGACCAGCGGACCGCGGCGGTAGACCAACACCTTCCGGCCCTCGTCCACCCAGAGGACCCCGATCAGCGGGTCGTCTAGCAGGCGATAGGCGGTGTCGAGCCGGAGCATCGCAGCGTCGAATCTCCCCAGATCGCCGTAACGCAACTCGCCCCTGTCGACGAGCGACCACTGACGCCGAGCGTAATGGTAGGAGAATCCATTGCCCTCCCGGGGAAAATCGATCCACTCCGGGTGTCCGAACTCGTTGCCCATGAAGTTGAGGTAGGCCTCTCCTCCCAGGCTGAAGGTGAGCAACCGGATCAGCTTATGAAGCGCGATGCCTCGATCGACGATGAGGCTCGAGTCGTCCCGGTGCATGTGTTCGTACATGCCGGCGTCCATCAGCCGAAAGGCAATTGTCTTGTCGCCCACCATCGCCTGATCGTGGCTCTCCGCATAAGCGACATGCCGTTCATTCCGGCGGCGATTCAGCAGGGTGTGGACGAGTGCCCCCAGGTTCCAGGACTCGTCCGGCAGCTCTTTCAGCAGCTTGATCCAGTAGTCCGGGATGCCCATCGCCAGCCGGAAGTCGAACCCCAGCCCGCCGTCACTCAGGGCTCGCGCCATTCCGGGCATGCCCGAAACGTCTTCGGCGATAGTGATGGCGCCCGGTCGTGCCTCGTGGGCCACTCCGTTTGCCAACTGGAGATAGAGCAGGGCTTCTTCATCGACATTGACGCCGAAGTAGTCCTCGTAGGTCGAAAACGCCGCGCCGAGTCCGTGATCGCGGTAGAGCATGCTGGTAACTCCGTCGAAACGGAAACCATCGAGTCGGAACTCCTCAAGCCAGTAACGGACGTTACTGAGCAGGAAGCGGCGCACCTCGAACCGCGAGTAGTCAAACAGCCGGGAATCCCACCCCGGGTGTTGACCGCGAGCCCCGGCGTGGAAGTACTGGTGATCCGTCCCGTCGAAGCCGGAGAGTCCCTCGTGAACATTCTTCACCGCATGACTGTGGACCAGGTCCATCAGCACCAGGATTCCCATGCCGTGGGCGTGATCGATGAGCTCCTTCAGCTCCTCGGGCGTGCCGAAGCGGCTGGACACGGCAAAGAAGCTGCTGACGTGGTAGCCAAAGGAGCCGTAGTAAGGGTGCTCGGCCACCGCCATGAGCTGAAGTGCGTTGTAGCCCGCGTCCCGCACACGGGGCAGCACGCCTTCGGTGAACTCGCGAAAGGTCCCTACCCGACCGTCCTCGAGGGCCATGCCGACATGCGCTTCGTAGATCCTGAGCCCCGCGGAAAGTCCCGGCGACGCATGCTGAAAGATGTAAGGCGAAGGTGGGTTCCAGTACTGACCGCAGAAGTCGAGGGTGATGGGATCCTGAACTGCCCGGCGGATGTAAGCGGGGACTCGATCCATGGCACCGGCACCGGCGGTGACGTGAACCTTCACCCGCTCGCCATGCGACAGTCCCGCCGCTCCGTCCGGCACGAAGATTGACCAGACGCCGAATTCGTCCCGCTCCAGTGGGTGGGCGGACCGGGACCAGCCGTTGAAGTCCCCAGTCAGCGACAGCCCCAATGCAGCAGGCGCCCACTCGCGATACCAGACCCCAGGCACGCCACCATTTGCTCCAGGGTTCAACCCGAAGAAGGTGTGACCCAGGCTGATGGAGCCGAGTAATCCGCCGTGGGCGTTAAGCTCATCCGTGGCGGAGCGCAGGCGCTCGTATCTGGCTCGCAGTTGCCCGGCGTACGGTCCCAGCCAGGGATCCTGGGCGATCAGCCCCGACCCGTCGGCGAGATTGAGTTCCTGCGGTGCGGTCGGCATGGAGGCGGTTCGAGAAGGGTCCCCTGCCACTTTACCACCTTCCGCCTCCCAATCGCGTCCGGCATCCGCGAACCCCCTGGGACTGCCGAGCTCCAGATCGGCATGCGCGAAGCGCCCGATGGTCTCCCGACGGCGAGTCTGTCTGTGAAATCGGCGGATGACGAAGCTGAGGCTCTAGGACCCTCGCCTGGGCTTACAGCCGGCGCGCCTTGATGTAGGCGATCAGTTCATCGTAGCCGCCGTCCTGGTTGGCGAAGAGCGCGTAGTTGCGAGCGGTCTCGAACCAGCTCCGTGTGCTCGGGCGCACGTCTTTCATCGCGCGGCGAAGTTGGGCCATCTCGATGGGGTGCGTGGTGCCCTCCCGGATCGATGCCTCAAGCGCTACCTCGGCCGCGGAATCGCAGAGATGAGCAAGGTCTGCGCCGGAGAAGTCGGCGGTGTGGTTCGCCAGCCAGCGGTAGTCTAGGTTTGCCGTGGGGCGATCGCGCATGTGGTAGCGCAGGGCCGCTTCGCGGGCGGGCTCGTCGGGCGGGAGCACGAGCATCATCCGGTCGAAGCGACCCGGGCGCCGGAGTGCTGGATCCACATCCCATGGGCAGTTGGTGGCGGCCAGCGTGAAGACGCCGTCGTTGTTCGCGCCGAGGCTGTCGAGCTGTGCCAGAAGCTGGTTCACCAGATTCCGGCCGGCGCCGCCGCGGAGTTCCGACCGCTTTTGTCCGATAGCGTCCACCTCATCGAAGAAGAGCACGCAGGGGGCATTTCGCCTCGCGATGTCGAAGATCGACTCGAGCTTCCGTTCGCTCTCCCCGAACCACATGTCCATGACATCCGTGAGCCCGACGGGGATGAAGCGAGCACCCAATTCGCCTGCAACCGCTCTCGCCACGAAGGTCTTGCCGCAGCCGGGCGGGCCGTAGAGCAGCAGTCCGCCACGGAGTGACTTCCGATAGGTGCGCATCAACTCCGGATTGCGCATCGGGCCCAGGAACGCGACCTCCAATCGACGTTTCACGTCGTGCATCCCAGCCACATCGTTCAGGCGTAGGTCGGGGCGTTCGACCTCCAGAAAGATCTCATCCTCATCCTCGTCCAATCTGGATGCGGGCACCGCCTCCCTGGGGGCGGGGTCGGGTCGCATCCGGCGACCGGGTCGCTGTTCCGTCTCGTCATCCAACACGAGTTGGGAGAGGTCGTAGGGATCGGGGGCAGCCTTCTGGGGCGGCGCAGCCGGGGCGCCTCCGAGCGCCAGAACGAGACGCCCGTACCCCTCGGCTCGTGTCGTATCGCCCACCGCCTGCGCGGCCTGCTCCCCGAGACGCAAGGCCTCCAGGTTGGCCGGATCCTTGAGCAGCACCGCGGATATCTGGTCCAGGCAGCCCGCAGCATCGCCCGACTCCAGCAACAGTGGAGCGAGGTGCAGCCGGAGGGCAGCATCTTCCGGGTTCTGTTCGATGGCGGCCAACAACGCCTGAATGACGGTGGCGGATGGGTTCATGGGCGATGATCAACCTCTCTTGATTGTTACGTCGACGCGCGCAGATTCCCCTGTTCCAGTGGACGCAGGTTGGGACCCTGCCGACGGATGAAAGTCACCCCGACGCGACAGGGACGCGATCCCGGAGGTGGCGATCGATGGATCTCAGGCGACTGCAAGAGTGGTGGTTTCACCGCCAGGGGCTAATGACCCCTGATCCCGGGGCAACCGCCGCCGAGGTGATGGCGAACTCCGGCTGGATTCGCTCGGTGGGCGGGGCGAACCCCTACCTGGGCGTCTTTGCGCGGTGCGGGCGAACGCCGGCCGACGTCAACGCGGAACTGGAGCGGGTGGAGATCCACGAACTGCCCTGCGCCCGGGGTTGCACCTACGTTGTTCCGCAGTCCGACTACGCGCTGGCGCTCCTGGCCGGGAAGGGGATGGGCGACGCGGGCGACATGGCCGTGGCCCGGAAATTCCTCGGCGTGACCGACGCGGAGATCGAGGCGCTGATGGGGAGGGTGCTGGAAGCGTTGGCGGGGGGCCAGATGGATCCCCGAGAGCTTCGGGAGCCGCTGGGAGCAGCCGTTCGGAACCTCGGGCCGGAGGGAAAGAAGCGCGGCATGACGACCACGCTGCCCCTGGCGCTGGGACGGCTCCAGACTGAGGGCCGGATCCGCCGCGTCCCCGTTGACGGAAGGCTGGACCAGCAGCGATACCGTTACGTCATCTGGTCCCCATCGCCCCTGGACGGTGTCCAGCTCACGCATCAGGAAGCGTGTGTGGAACTGGCCCGTCGCTACTTCCGGTGGATCGGCCCGGCTGCGCCCGGTCACTTCCGCTGGTTTTCCGGCTTCACGGCTAAGACCGCGAAAGAGGCGATGGCTCCGCTCGGGCTGGTCCCCCTAGAGGAAGGGAGCGACCTCCTGCTCTTCCCGGAGGATCGGGAGGCGCTACTCGCCTGGCGTCCCCCGCCGGACCCTCGCTTCGCCCTGGTGGGTAGCATTGATGGCATCGCGCACCTCCGGCGGGATGCCGCCGCCCTGATGGACCCCGAGGATGCCGATCGGGGACTGCCCGGCGGAGGCTCTCTCCGCTCGCTTCAGGACCTCCCCCACCATGCAATCCTGGACCGGGGTCGCTTGATCGGGCTCTGGGAGTACGACACCGCCGCGGCGGAGATCGTCTGGTGGTCCTCCGTCGAACGCACCTCCGACCTCTGCCAGGCTGTCGCTCGGACCGGGAGCATGATCCGGGAGTTCCTGGGAGACGCCCGCTCCTTCAGCCTCGACTCGCCGGAGAGCCGAAGGCCGGGGATCGAGCGGCTCCGCGCAGCGTCAGTCCACACGTCGGCCTGAAAAGTTGACTTCCAACCGGGCCTGTCCGGGATAGATGTAGCCGGTGCCGCCCAGGCTCAGGGCACCGGTAACTGTCGCCCCGGTGCGGTCGAAGCGGACGACGAGCTGCCCGGACGTGACCTGGTAGACGTCCGCGGTCAGGCCGGAGAGGACGTTGAAGCAATTGAGAAGATTCGTGCGCGAGACCTGTTCGTCGACGCGCACCCCCACCTGCCGCCGGTTCGTGTTCAGGCTGACGTAACACGTGTCGATGCCCGCCGCACCGGGCAGGTTGTTGCCGACGCCCACCTGGTAGTGGACAGTGGTGTTGGTCGCGAACCAGATCGCCCCCGTCTCGGGGGAGGAGGGTGGGCTGCCGGAGTAGAGGCCCACCTCGCGTTGATTGCGCCCGTTGTTGAAGTTGGCTCCGCCGGTGGCGCGGACACCCGGTTCGATCACGAAGTAGCCGGTCCGCTCGAACGAAAAGCCGTTGGCGCTGCCGGTCATGACCACTTCATAGACCGTCGGTCGGCTGGGGATGCCGCCGCCGCGGGCGGCATCGGAGCGGGATGCCAGGCCGACGGCCAGGATCAGCGTAGCGGCGGCGAGGAGGGTCGGCGGGCGCATCGGGGGACTCCCTGGATCGAGGCCGGCACACTGCCGGGCCAATTCGGGACGACGCGCACCCCATCTCGGTATTACCAGCCGCAGAAGTACTTCTGCTCGGCCACGATGGACAGGGGCTACGACTTGACGTAGAGTTCGCCGCCCGCGGCGCGGAACTCGTCCGCCTTCTGGCGCAGGCCGGCCTCGATCTCATCCGCGGGAGCGGTGCCATCCGGAAGCACGGTCAGTTCCTGGCGCGCGGCGAACTCGCGCACCTCCCTGGTGATCTTCATGCTGCAAAACTTCGGCCCGCACATGCTGCAGAAGTGCGCCACCTTCGCCGCCTGCGCGGGCAGGGTCTCGTCGTGGAACGACCGCGCGGTTTCGGGGTCGAGGCTCAGGTTGAACTGGTCCTCCCAGCGGAAATCGAACCGGGCTTTGCTCAGCGCGTCGTCCCGGACCTGTGCACCGGGGTGATCTTTCGCCAGGTCCGCGGCGTGGGCGGCGATCTTGTAGGCAATCACACCGGCCTTGACGTCGTCT
>CAZSRZ010000042.1:0-25501 GCA_964609085.1 uncultured bacterium
CGACCTCCTGCTGGCTCGGGTGACGATCCCGCCGCGGACCGCGCAGTGCGATGCCTCAGCGCCAGTACCTGCGGGCTGCTAGCTTGTCGGCCAACCCGGTGCAGCGTCCGGTAGTTCATGGTGACCACGCGGAAGGCGCGCTCCGGGAGGTGCCGGTCGGGCCGGGGCGCCGTGCGGCGCGGGAGTCATTTCCAGAGCCGCACCACGAATCGACTCTCCTCCTCGACGAGATCCGGCTCGGTGCCGTTGTGCGCCCGCATCCCTTCGATGATCTTGCGGGGCACACCGAGCCCCGTGGCTTCGACGTATCGGTAGTCACGCAATACTTCCTTGATCAACTCATTCCGCGAAGCGCGATACCCCGCCCGCATTTTCTCTACGGTCACCGTATTCGGGAGCCGGCCGGGCGAGATAATCTCCAGCCGATCGGAGTAGATCGACAGTTCGATGTCCATCACGCTGATCGTGTAGTCCCGGTGGGCTACGGCGTTGACGATCGTCTCACGCACGGCCTCGAGCGGATAGTCCCAGCGCTCCTGGCGCTGGCCGCGGACATCAATCGAGGCTGCTACTGCGGTGTTTCGCCTCACGAAGTCCAGCGCCTGCTCGATCACACCTGCCTCGCTCGCGCCATCAGCGTCCGAAAACGTGCCTGGTAGGTTCGGATACGACGACGACGCGACCCCGGACATCGGGGCGGAAAAGAGGGACACCAGGGGCCCGATCAGGGTCTGTCGAGCGCGAGCGTCGTAGTCCTTCTCCGGACCGCTGTACGCCACGGCGCTGACGCCCACCTGAGGCAGGCGCCGCTTGGGACGCGCGCCGAAGAGCAGGAGACCCCCCACACTCGGCATCGCACGATCGCGGTCCTCGGCCATCAGCTCAGTGTTGACCAACAGCCGGATCCAGGCCTCTCGGTCGGCAGAGTCGGGGCAGTCTTGTCTACGGACGTTGCGGAAGTAATCCATGAGCCTCCGCAGGTCGAGCTCATCCAAAGATGTCCCAGGAACGGGCTTCCGATCGTACTGCAGGTGACCAGACTGCATGTAAAGGCGCGCCTCTTCCTCGCGGGTCGCATTACGCGTGGTGGTGCCAACGCGGACCTGCGTGACCCAGGCCCCTCCGCCACCCTTGACCTTGTACGGCTTGTCCGGGGCGTCCGCCGGCAGGGTGATGACACCGATAACCTTTCCCTCATCCCAGGTAACCGTCTCCCAGAACGGGATCACCGGTGGCTGCAGGTTGCTGCCCAATACCTGCATCACCCACTCTTCGGCTTTGGGCGTCGCTCGCGTCAATCCAGAGACGGTCCCGTCGTCCTCCACTCCCAGCAGAATGTAGCCACCCTCGAGGTTCAGGAACGCAGCGGCAACCCTTGCGAGCTTGTCGGGAGGCAGATGGTCACGTTTGAACTCGACGCCCGAGCTCTCGCCGTTCCGGATCAGTTCCGCCAATTCGCTGCGGTTCATCTCGTCTCCATGAAAGCTGGCACCTCCGGCGGGTTGCTGGAATGCAGCCTTGCCGCCTCCGAGGATCTCCTCTGCCAGATTGCGCACCGGCCGGTCGTCAGTGGAGCCGACGTGCTCCGTCGCTATCCGTGCACACCCGCCCTCGATCTCCCCGAAAGCGGTGAGCCTGATGATCCGCACAGGCTCCCCCAGCGCCAGCATGGAGGCTGGCGACGTGTGCGCCATGATCTCGCCAGCATAGCATGCGCCTTTACACCGGCCCAACCGTGCATGCAGTTCCGATAGCGCGCCAGATGGGAACGACCGCGGGAACCGAGAGACCATCGGCTGGCACCTGAAGGGTGAGGGTCACCTGCAGGGAGTTTGAGAAGGAGGGAGAATTGGACATAGGGCGGCGCTCCTGTCGAGATGTTTGGTTGACACTCAGCAGGTCGGCTCGGGCGCTGCCCCCTCAGCACCCTCCGGATGCATCCCATCTGGCGCGCTATCTGCAGTTCCGTGGTTCCCGCGGTAGGGCACCTGGCTTGGCAGGTCGTTCGTAATCCATGTGCGTCCTGATCCGTCGGCGCTCAGACGTCCTCGTCAGGAAAACGACAGTCCCGCGGGCGTAATCACGAGGGACAGTTCGGCCATCCCTGCAGCGGGCGGTACGCCCGGGCTATCCCGCTGCGGCGGAGGTGCTCGGTCATGTTGCCTCGATCCTCCGCACCTCGACGCCAGGCGCGAACAGAAGCTCCGGTCGCAGCGTCACCCCAAGGCCCGGGGCGTCCGGGACGGGGAGCAGGCCACCCATGGAAGGGTAGGTCTCGTTGACGAGGGGGAGATACTCGACCAACGTGTGCCGGCGCACGCTTTCAAGTATGAACAGGTTCGGCACACTGGCCGCGAGGTGGATGGACGCGGCGTGCTGGACCGGGCCGCCGCAATTGTGCGGACAGATAGGGAGGTAGTACGTATCTGCGTGGGACGCAATCTTGCGCGCTTCGGTTAGCCCACCGCACCAAGCGACGTCCGGCATGATGAACTGGGCTGCGCCATTCTCAATGACTTCCCGGAACTGGTACCGGGTCATCAGGCGCTCGGAGAGGCAGAGCGGTTGGCTCACCTCGGCAGCCAATCGGCGGTAGGCCTCCGCGTTGTCCTGTGGCAGCATCTCTTCCAGCCACATCACATTGAACTCTTCCAGGGCGCGGGCCAGCTTCACGGCGCATGGGAAGTTCCAATAGCCGTGGAACTCAACAGCGACCTCCATCTCATCACCCACGGCGTCACGGATCTGGTGAAACGGCGCTAGGCCCTCATCCATGTCCGTACGGGTGAGGAACTGCCCGCGGTTTCGCAGGGCGGCGCGGTCAAAGGGCCAGATCTTCATGGCCCGGATCCCAGAGGCGAGCAGTTCCTTCGCCAACGCCCCTGCGTCCGTGTTGAAGTCGTACACGTGGTCGTAGCACGTGTTGTAGGTGCGGATTGAGTCGCGGCACTTCCCGCCCAGCATGCGCCACACGGGCTGCTCCACGGCGCGGGCTGCCAGGTCCCACAGGGCGATGTCCAGCGCGGAGATGGCACGCATTTCAGCCCCGGACCATCCGGGAAAGCTGACGGCGAGGAACATCGCTTGCCAGAGTGCCTCGATGTCGCGCGGGTCTCGGCCCAGCAGGAGCGGCGCCAGGTGGCGCTCGACCACCGCCCGCTCGGCGTGCCCGCTGGGGAAGGTTTCGCCGAGGCCGCAGATGCCTGCGTCCGTCTCGATTCTCACCCAGAGCCAGGACACCTGACCCGCGTGCACCACCACGCCAGTCGGATGCAGGATGGTCTCGATCGCTGTGATTCTCACGGGAACTCCAGTCGCCGGGGGATCCGGGTTTTGTGCCCGGCGGCCCACGGGTATAAGCCCTCCGCAGGGGCCTGGTTCTTCCACCGCCTCGGTGCCATTCCGGAATGCCGGATCAAACCCAGGAGGTTTGTCATGATTTCACGTAAGCGAATCCTTGGACTCCTGCTTGCGCTGCCCGCCGGGCTGATGCTGATTCCCGTCCAGGCCGCTCGACGCACCGTGGCGTTGATGCCCGTGACAGTGGTAAAAGGTGCGCCCGGTAACGGCCCGATGGTCACAGAGGCCATGCGGGACGACCTCACTCGCCACGGCCGTACGGTGGTGTCCGAGCGACGCGTTACCGACGCCATCGAGACCGCTGGGCTCGACACCCGGCGGATCCTGACGGCGAACTCTCTGATGAAGCTTCGCCGCCAGATGGGCGTCGACTTCGTGATCTACACCCGCATCCTGGCCGCGGGCGTCGGTCTCGCCAGCGGCAAGTCGCAGTCCACTGTGCTGGTGAACATCTACGGGGGAGGCAAGGTGCAGCCGATGCACACAGTGCAGGTGACGCAAAAAATGCCCGACTACAAAGATGCCGAAGATGGCAAAGTCGTGATGGGCAAGTCCGACGCGGCTGCGCTGTCAAGTCGTCTCCTCAAAAACTTCTACGCGAAGTAGCCCGACCATGGACCCGTGGGGGAGGCCGGCCCGCTGCAACGGGCCGGCCCGGGAGGTATAAGTATCTGACGGTGACGGACGGATCGTCGTCCGCAGGCCGCCGTTGAGAGGTACTCCATGCGCTCCACGGTTCCACTGCTCTCCTTGCTGGCACTGTCCGGACTGCTCGCCATCCCTGCGAGAGGTGCCCGGGGGTCGGTCGCGGTGCTCCCCGCTGTGGTCATGCGTGGAGCCGTCGGCAATGGCCCGGTAGTTACTGCGGCCCTGCGCGAAGATCTGAAGGATCATGGCTGCACACTTACTTCGGAGCGTCAGGTGGCCGACGCCATCCACGCTGCCGGCATCGACCTGAACCGCCCTGTCCCCTCGGCCGCGCTGGTGAAGCTGCGGCAGAAGCTCGGCGTGGACTACCTCCTCTATCCCCGCGTCCTTGCGGCGGGGGTGGGGATCGTCAGCGGTAAGTCGCAGGTGGTCGCCCTCGTCAACGTCTATGGAAACAAGGGTTCCCAGCCGGTGCACACCAACCAGTCAACGCAGCGTGTCCCTGTGCCGCCGGGCGGTCAGGAAGGCAAGATCGTCCTCGGCGAGGGCGATGCATCCGAGCTTGCCGGCAAGCTGCTAGCCGGATTCCACGCGAAGTAGCGGCGACCGCCTGACCCCGGGACGGAGACTGGACGATTGTCAGCTCGTGTTGCCGTGACGGATTGGCGGACGGAGTTGGAGGCCCTGTCCGATCTGGTTCGCCAGGCCGGCACACTGGCTGTGGCGGCGCGGCGGACGCTCGTGCGCGAGATGAAGCCCGACCAGTCGCTGGTGACGAATGTCGACCGCGCGGTCGAGGAGTTCCTGCGGCGCGGCATCGGCGACCTCTTCCCCGGCGACGGTTTCTACGGCGAGGAGGGCGGCGGGGATCCCCTCGGCGTCGAGCGGATGTGGATCACTGATCCGATCGACGGCACGACGAATTTCGTCTTCGGTCTCCCCGTCTGGGGCGTCTCCCTGGGGCTCTCCATCGCCGGGATTCCGACCATGGGTGCCTTCTACCTTCCCGTGGTCGGCGAGTTCTTCTCCTACTCCCGGGGTCGCGGGGCGTGGTGCAACGGCCGCGCACTGCGTGTGGATGACCTGGGACCGGTGCGCCACGAAGACGCCGTCACCATCAGCGGCGAGGTGCTCCCCTTGCTGGACCTCAGTCGCCTGGTCGGCCGACATCGGAACTTCGGCAGCCTGACGGCGCACTGGTGCTGGACGGCGTCCGGAGCCACGCGGCTGAACGTCAGTGTCAGGGATCGCCTGCACGACATCGGCGCTGCATTCGGTCTCGCTCTCGAGAGCGGCTGTGTTGCGGAATACCTGGAAGGCGGCGAGGTGCGCTTCGACACGTTTCTCCGGGAGCCCCTCAATCTGAAGCCGATCCTGCTGGGCAGCCCGTCCGCCGTGCATCACGCCAGGGTGTCGCTCTCCGTCTGAGGCGGACCGACCCGCCGGGATCAAGCCAGCAGGTTCTTCGCCCTCTTGTGTTGACGTCGCCGCGCCGTTAATGCAACATGGATGCGTTAAGGCCCCTGGGGGCAACGGCGCGAGGGTGAGGCGCGAGTCCTTAATGCAGTAGTATTGCACAGAGTCGACCCAAAGGAGTCACGGGGATGTATCGGAAAGCAAGAGCCGGGGCAGCGCGGAGGGCAGTGTTGGTCGCGGCGCTGCTGCTCGCGGTGCCCGCTTCTGGCCAGGCCCAGGGGAGTGCGGCACCCCCCGTCGGAGCAGCCATGAACAGCGCTGGCACCGCGCCCGATCCCAGAGATCAGAGGATTGAGGAGCTCCAGAAGCTGGTGGAGCAGCTCCTCAAAAGGGTGGCGGACCTGGAGCGGCGCTCGGATCCGCCCTCCACACCTCCACCTCCACCGCCCCCGCCCACGCCAGTGCCCGCCGCGCCCGGAGCAACCGGTCAAACGGGCTCCGCCACGCTGCTCCCGAACATCTCCGCCGTCGGCAACCTCATCTTCGGCGCCGGCGACAGTCGCAGGGTGCCGAACCGGGGTCGGTTCAATTTCTCCGAGTTCGAGCTGGCATTCCAGGACGCGGTGACCCCGCGACTCCGCTACGATGTTTTTCTGGCGGCCGCCAAAGACGAAGGCTGGGGCGTCGGTATGGAGGAGGGCTATCTCACTGCCACCGCGCTCCTGCCCGGGCTCAACGCGCGCATCGGACGGATCCGGACGCCCATCGGTCGGTTCAACCCGCAGCATCCCCACACCTGGCCATTCATCACTCAGCCGTCCGTAATCACGGCGATGTTCGGCCCCGAGGGACTCTCCTCCGACGGCGCTGTCCTCGAATACCTGCTGCCGGTCCGTGGCTTGTTCGCCCGTGCTGAGGTGGGTGCCTGGCAGACGGTCAGCGAGGCAGAGGACGGGCTTGGCTTCGGGGCGGGCGAAAGCGGTGCCTACAGCGGTCGCCTGCGCATCGGAAAGGAACTGAGCCGGGACAAAGAGCTTGAGCTGGGTTTCAGCCGCTATCAGGGCAACGGCCGCGTGGCCGGGGGCAATCGGCAGCGGTCCCTAACCGGCCTGGATCTCACCTACCGCAGTTACATGCCCGGCGGGAGAAGCCTCACCCTGGCTGGCGAGGTCTACAACCACCAGACCCGGATCGTCGGCGCCGAGCACGACGTCCTGGGTGGGTTCGCCTACCTGGCATATCGGCTGAGCAAGTACTGGGAGACGGGCGTGCGGGGCGACTACACCCGCTTTCCCTACCCCTCAGGCGGGGAAGACTATGGCGGGAGCCTGTTTCTGACCAAGTATCTGAACGAGCAGACGAGCCTTCGGCTGGAGTACCAACACACCCGCAGCGAGCAGCTTGGGTCGGGCAATGGGATCTACTTTCAGATCCTGTTCGGCTCTGGCCCGCACACGCACGCACTGAAGTAACACGACAACGGACAGGTGCCGCGCCATGAGTTCGGTGCGGGGAGTAAACACGACGATGATCAAGATGACGCGATGGACGGCGCTTGCAGCCGCTCTGGTGCTAGGCCCGAGCGTCGCCGCGCAGGCGAAAGTGGATGTGGTGGCCGCGACCCAGGACCTCGCCTGGGTGGCCCGGGCAGTCGGCGGTGCGGAGGTATCCGCAGAGTACCTTGCAGCCAGCAACCAGGATCCCCACACCGTGGACCCGCGGCCCAGCCAGGTCGCGAAACTGGCCCGGGCGCGGCTCGTGGTTCGGGTGGGAATGGATCTCGACCTGTGGTTCGACTCACTGCTCCGGGCAGCCGGAAACAGTGCGATCCTCCCGGGCGGAAAGGGCTACGTGGACGCCTCGCGGGGGGTCAGGGTGTTAGAGATCCCGTCCGGGAAGCTCGATCCCAGCAAGGGCGACATCCATGTCCACGGCAATCCGCACTACTTGTACGGCCCGAGCAACCTGCCCGTGGTGGCGGCGAGCGTGCGGGATGGGCTGAAGCGAGTTGACCCCACCCACGCGGCCGACTACGACGCCAACTACGCTGCGCTGAAGAATCGCCTCGACCAGGCCCTGCCTCGGTGGAAGGCTCGGCTGAGTGGGGATCGCGGCAAGCTGGTGGTCACCTACCACAAGTCGCTGGTCTACTTTCTCGACGAGTTCGGCCTCAAGGAAGCCGGCAACGTGGAGCCGCGCCCTGGTGTCGAACCGACGGTCGGCCATGTGGCGTCGCTCGGGCGTGATATGAAGGCTGGCGGAGTCCGCGTCATCCTGGCCGAGGCCTTCCGCTCGCGACGCTGGACCGACCTGCTTGCCGGTCAGTCCGGGGCTACGGCAGTGATGCTGCCCAGTGGGATCGGTGCGGAGAAAGGGATCGACGACTACTTCGCGCTGATCGACGCCTGGGTGGAACGGACGGCAGCGGCGCTGTAGATGGAAACGGTGGGATCGGCATTGGACGCGGCGGAGTTGATCGGCTTTGATGGGGCGGACCTGGGGTACGGTCGGCATGACCTGGTGCTTCGCGAGGTTCGGCTTTCCGTGCGGCGCGGCGACTTCCTGGGGATCGTGGGGCCGAATGGATCCGGCAAGACCACCCTGCTGCGCACCCTCCTCGGGCTACTGACTCCCGTCCGAGGTGTGGTGCGACGCAGCGCCTCTTCCGTGGTGATCGGCTATGTGCCCCAACGAGACACCGTCGATTCGATGTTTCCGATCAGCGTGCAGGAAATCGTGCTGATGGGCCGTTACCCGAAGCTCGGCGTCATCCGACGGCCTCGTCCGGCGGATCGCATGCTGGCATTGCGGGCGCTGGAGCAGGTGGGTATAGGGGACCTGGCGCGACGAAACTACCCCGAACTCTCTGGCGGACAGAAGCAAAGAGCACTGATCGCCCGGGCCCTCGCCGCGGAGCCGGACATCCTTGTGCTGGATGAACCGACCAACGGGATGGATCTCCACTCGGAGCATTCGCTGTTGGAGTTGATCGGCGGTCTGCACGCCGCGGGGCGGCTGACGGTCGTCCTGGTGTCGCACCTGCTTGCCAACGTCGCGAACTGGGCCCCGAGGATCGCCATCATCAACGACGGTCGCCTCGAAGAAGGCACTCGGGAAGAGATGCTCACCGGCGAGCGCCTCTCCCGAATGTACGGGATCGACGTGGGCGTGCATCTGCTGGATGGCCGCTACGCCGTGGTCACCAGAGGGCGTGAATGAGCACGGTCGAGCTACTCCGTCAGGGTTTCGTCCAGCAGGCGCTGCTGGCCGCCCTCCTCGTCAGCGTGATCTGTTGCTATCTGGGCGTCTTCGTCGTGCTGAAGCGCATCGTCTTCGTGGGTGCCGCTCTGGCGGAAGCCAGTTCGTTGGGAGCGGCAGCGGCGTTCCTCCCTCCGGTGATCTGGCTCTTCGACCGTCTGATGGATGCGCTCCCGGTGCTGCACCCCCTCGAGCACTACAAACCCCTCCTCTTCGCCGTGCTGGCCATGCTGGCGGCCGTCGCCTTCTTCTCCCAGCAGCGGCTCGAGCGTCGTCTACCTCGCGAGGCAGTGATCGGCGCCGTCTACGCCGGGGCAATTGGTCTCGCCATCATCGCGCTCAATTACAACCCGTCCGGGAAAGAGCACGCCCTCGATGCGCTGAATGGGAACATCGTCGGAGTGGACCCGCTCGAAATCTGGGAGATCGGCATCACCGGGGCGGTGGTGGCTCTCATCCAGTGCCTCTTCTACAAGGAGTTTCTGCTTGTCTCCTTCGATCCGGAGGTGGCGAGAACACTCGGCTACCGCTCCGGCCGCTGGGAACTGCTCTGGTATCTCACCCTGGGCTCCACCATTGCCGTCAGCATCCACGTGGCCGGCACCGTCTTGGTGTTTGCTTACCTGGTGCTGCCGCCGGTGACGGCGCTGCTCCTGGCGCGGCGGATGGAGGCGGTTCTGACAATCTCAGTGCTGTTGGGCGTCGCCTCTACTGTCGGTGGGGTGCTGACAGCCTTGCAGTTGGATTGGCCCGTGGGTCCCGCCATTGTCGCGTTCTCCGTCGGGGTGTTCTATGTCAGTTGGGCGGGCAGGTTGATCTTCAACCGCCTCGCCACCGGCAGGAATGCGGGTCGCAGATGAGCGGTCCCGGCTTCGTCGAACAACTACTCGACTGGTACGCTCGCCACGCTCGCGACCTCCCCTGGCGACGGACCGCCGATCCGTATGCCGTCTGGGTTTCGGAGGTGATGCTGCAGCAGACGCAAGTAGCCACCGTGATCCCCTACTTTGAACGGTGGATGCGGCAGTTCCCCACGCTCTCCGACCTGGCGGAGGCGGACGAGGATGAAGTGCTCTGCCTGTGGCAGGGGCTCGGCTACTATCGGCGCGCTCGTGCGCTGCTGGCTGGCGCACGAACGATCCGGGACAGACATGCCGGAAGCCTTCCCACAGACGCCCGATCGCTGCGAGAGTTGCCCGGCATCGGCCCCTACACGGCTGGGGCTATCGCCGGCATAGCCTTCAACCTCCCGGAGCCGGCCGTCGACGGAAACGTCGAGCGGGTGGTGTGTCGCCTCTGGGCACTTCGCGGCTTTCCCGGCCGGGAGCCGCTTCGGTCGCAAATCTCGGAGCGGGTTCGTTGTCTCATCCCGCATGGCCGCGCCTCGCCCTTCAACCAGGCATTGATGGAGCTCGGGGCCACCATTTGCACGCCGACGCGACCCGATTGCGCCCGCTGCCCGGTGACCAACCACTGCGCTGCACTCGAGGAGGGCTGCGTGGAGGAACTGCCTGAACGGCCGCCGCGACCAAAGGTGACCGCTCTGCGCATGGCGGCCGCTATCGTCCGCGAGGGAGGGGAGGTGCTGGTCGTGCGGCGCCATGCCGGCGCGGCGAGGTGGGCCGGCCTCTGGGAGTTTCCCAGCACCGAATGCGGCCCGGACGAGTCCTTTGAGCTGGCGGCGACCCGTGCCCTGAGAGAGCGGTCCGGTTTGCACGGCGTGCCGGTGCGACGACTGGGAAGGGTCGTCCACTCCGTGACGCGGTACCGCATTGACCTGGGAGTAGTCGAGGTGAGAATGGGCAGGAATGCGGTCGATTCGGAGACAGCGTCCGACCGAGAGTGGTTGCCGTGGGAATCACTCGCCGGGCTGGCGATGCCTGCCGCTCATCGACGGATCGCGGAGGGAAGGCTCATTCCGGAGCCGGGCCTCGAGTTGGACCTGTGAGCGGCGCGGAGCACGTCGAAGTGGCGCTGGCGCTGATACGCTGGGACGGGCAATTCCTGGTCACCCGGCGACCGGTGGGTGCCCACCTGGCCGGCTGCCTGGAGTTCCCCGGTGGGAAAATCGAGCCCGGCGAGGACGCAGCGGATGCTGCCGTTCGCGAAGTGCGAGAGGAACTCGGCATCGTCGTGGTGCCGTTGCGTGTCCGGTCGGCGATCGCCTTCACTTACCCCGGTCGCACCGTAAGGCTGACGCCCGTGGAGTGCGACTGCGTTGGTTCCGAGCGGCCAACTCCGGCGGGCGTGGACCACGACTGGCTCACGCCCGAGGAGATGGATCCCGTGGAGTTCCCGCCGGCGAATCGGCCGCTGTTGGCCGCGCTCCAAGCCGGGCGTTGACGGCTTACCGGTCTGCGGTCATCGCGATGCTCGTCGGGACTGCCGCCGGTCCCGGTTGTCGACATTGAAGCCGATCACCGGTTCGGTGTAACGCTTGTCTCGCCAGAGAGCGTAGGCACGGACAGTCTCGTCCAGGGCATGCGGGTCGTCGATGTGGAAGGGGATGCCGTCTGCGGCGCGCTGGATGGCGGCAGGCAGACTAACCTGCCCATCGGGCGACTTCGGGTCGCTGAACCAGGCGAACGCGGCGAGCAGCTCCCTTACCCGACGCGCATTGAAGTAGTCTTCGGACGCGTGGGTGGGCGGGACGTTTCCCACATCCAGCACCAGGGCTCGCCGGGCGATCAGCGGCTCCAGCACCTCCAGTGGTGCCGTGATGCCGCGGTTCCCGATGGCGTCGCCCCGGCCGGCGCCGCGCCGCAGCTCCAGTGCACCGTCGGCGTTGCCCCGCTCGGGGACCGTCAACCAGAGCATCCGCACCCGATCCAGGAAACCTCGGGCGGCCACATTGCGGGCAAAGATGTCGTGGTCGAGGTCGGCACCGACCAGGACGGCAAAGTCAATCGTCGGGGCATCGTCCTCAGCGCTGCCGGTCGTGGCGAGGGCGGAGACGAGCACCTGAGCTCCCAGGCTGTGGGTCATCACATGCAGAGGCGCCTGCGGAAAGGCCTGACGCAACCCCGAGAGGAGTGAACGCAACCCCAGCCGGCCGACATTCTCGGCCTCCGCGCGCTTCACCAGGTACGGGTTCTTCAGTGCGTTGCGCATGCCCAGCAGGCTGGTCAGCCGGCTGCCGGTGCCCCGAAGCACAAAGTCGGAAAGAGATCCGACCGCCGATTTCCAATAGAGGCCGATGACAATCGGCCGCGTGGTCAGGTCGCCGGGGGTCCTCGCCATCTGCTGCGCAACCTGAAGGTAGGTTTCGCCGGCGCTCGCCCGAGTGTGGTTGAAGCCGTGGACCAGCACGACCAGCGGCCGCACGGGCGAGGGGGATTCGGCACGGGCGTCTCGCACGACGCGGTCGAGGACGGGAGGGGCGATCACGCCTCCCTCGTCCGCCACCGCGGGGATCACTCCGGGAACCAGTTCGTCAGCGCGGGCGGCCGGGGCAAAGCCCGGCAGGGCCAGGGCCAGCGCAACCGCCAGAAAAGCTCGTCGTGGGGTAGGCATTGTCGTCTTGAGCATGTTTCCTGCAAGTTCCGTGCCGATGGGGGTGACGCGGAGCATTTCAGAACCACTCCTAGCTTAGTCTTACCCGCCCCGAGGACAAGTGACCGCCTTCACACCAGGCCTGGGCTGTGCGTCACAGTAGCACTTCCCGCCCCTCACGCGAGCTCTCCAGCACCGCCTCCAGCATCCGCTGCACGAGGAGTCCGTGACTGAGGGGAGCGGCGCACACAGCCTGGTCAAGAATGCAGGCGAGGAAGTGCCCGGCCACCCCGGCGAAGCCCTCGGTGGTCGGGGGTTGCACCGCCGTGTCGGCGGGTCGACCCTCCAGCGTCCGGTAGAAGGTCAGGGGGTCCAACCGCGCACCCCCCTCGTCTCCAAAAAGCTCAATCTGAAACTCGTCCGGCTGATGTGAAGCCCAGAAGCTCTCGATCTGCACGGCCGCCCCATTCGCGAAGCGGATGAGCCCGCAGCCGTAGTCATCCGCGGCGTACGCTGCGGCAAACTCGGGAGAAACCTG
Organism: uncultured bacterium; assembly: GCA_964609085.1. Taxonomy (GTDB): domain Bacteria; phylum Armatimonadota; class SYMT01; order SYMT01; family SYMT01; genus JANPLG01. The sequence goes on from CAZSRZ010000042.1 coordinate 12,713, forward strand.
CCGGTACTCCCAGTAGCCCTTCCCTCGAGGCCCAAAACGCGCTCCCGCCACCCCCAGCGCCATGACGGGCTGTGGGCAGCCCATCAGCCACCAGGCGGCGTCCAGCGCATGCACGCCCATGTCGCGAAATGCGCCGCCCCCGGCCTCGATGAAGTGCGCGCCCCAGTCCGGGATACCGCTGCGCCGGACGCTGCGCGCACGAGCATAGTAGACATCCCCGAAAGAGCCAGAGCGGCTGAACCCTCCCAGATACTGCACGCTGCCGGAGAATCGCATCGAGAGCGACATCATATTTACCACCCCCGCTGCTTCTGCCGCTGCCACCAACTCCCGAGCCGCCGTCTCGGAGTCCGCGAGTGGTTTGGTGCAGAGGATGTGCTTGCCCGCCCGGACGGCGGCTAGAGATACCGGCACGTGGAGTTGGTTCGGGGCACCGCAGAAGACCGCATCCACCCCCGCGTCCTCGGCCATCGCCTCATAGCTGGTGAATAGGCGCGGTGCGAATCCCTGCAGCTGGCGCAGTTCGGCGGCAAACGACTCCATGCGAGGCACGTCCAGATCGCACAGCGCCGCCACCTCCCCTCGCGGATCCCGAGCCAGCGCCCGCCCCTGTGCCCTCCCGATCCCCATCCCCACCACGCCGCATCGCACCCTGTCCATGGCCGCCCCCATACACATACGTCCCCTCCGGCGTGCTTCCGCGTTCCACGCGAGGAGAATTGACTTCCGCCCACCGAGCCGATACCATTTAACCTCGTTGCCGGATAGCTCAGTTGGCAGAGCGACTGACTCTGGATCAGTAGGCCCTAGGTTCGAACCCTAGTCCGGCAGTTCACCCCCGCACCTACGCAGCGAGGCGACGGCGTCCCATGCCACCGCAGGCACCTCTCGCCCTGCGGCACCGGGACGATCAGGACCGCCCGAGATGGCCCACCTCCAGCTCGGCATGGCCTCAGCCGCCGAACCTGAACTCCGGCCAGAGGGGGAACGGCAGGTTCGTTGGGACAGGGGCTGATCCGGTCCGGTGGGGACCCTCCGCGGGCGTCGGCACCGTAGGAGTCGGCCGGCCGTCAGTCCAACAGACCATGTACGTGTCACCGCCTGAGTGGCCGGCTCCGTTCTGCTTCGCCCGGCCCGGCGCGGACGAGAGGCGGGAACCAACTCGCGGGCCGGGAATCTGCCTTATCTAATTCCGTGTGTTCCGAGTATTCCGTGGTCAAAGGATGCGTATGGCAGTTCATAACTGCGGAACACACGGAATACACGGAAACATTAAATCGGTGTTGGCTTCAAGCGGAAATCTATTTTATCCAATTCTGTGTGTTCCGAGTATTCCCTGGTCAAGGGATGCGTATCGCGCTTCATGACCACGGAAAACACGGCGGGGGCGCCTGGCAGCACCGGGCCGCGCTATACTTGCCGGGTCACCCGCACACCGCCAGGCGCCTGCTCGCCGAGGGCGACGGGCGCTGGGTACGGTAGGGGTGGATGGTGGGAGAGCACAGGCAGCTTTCGGGTCGGGGGACGGGTGCGGCGGCTGAGCTGCGGCCCGAGGCGCCCACGGATTTTATTCGCGAGGCGATCCGTGACGACCTGGCCTCCGGGCGTTTCAATCGGGTCCACACCCGGTTCCCACCGGAGCCGAATGCCTATCTCCACATTGGCCACGCGAAGGCGGTCTGGATCGACTACGGTATCGCCCTCGAGTTCGGCGGCCTCTTCAACCTGCGATTTGACGACACGAACCCGCTCCGCGAGGAACAGGAGTTCGTCGATGGCATCATTGAGGACGTTCGGTGGCTTGGTGCCGACTGGGGTGACCGGCTCTGCTTCGCCTCGGACTACTTTGAGCAAATGTACGAATGGGCAAGGGATCTGATCGGCAAGGGCCGAGCCTACGTCTGCGACCTCTCCGCCGAGGAAGTGAGCGCCTCCCGTGGCACGCTGACCAGCCCTGGTGTCGAGAGCCCGTTCCGACACCGCACCGTCGCTGAGAGCCTGGAGCTGTTCGCCCGCATGCGTGCCGGCGAGTTCCCGGAAGGGTCACGGACCCTGCGGGCACGCATCGATATGGCGTCGCCAAATATGATGTTGCGTGACCCGGTGATGTATCGAATCCTGCACGCGGAGCACCATCGGCAGGGGGGAAAGTGGTGCATCTACCCGACCTACGACTGGGCCCACGGCCTTGAGGATTCCATTGAGGGCGTCACTCATTCGCTCTGTTCTCAGGAGTATGAGATCCACCGGCCGCTGTATGACTGGTTCCTGGACGAGCTCGGGATCTACCATCCCCGCCAGATCGAGTTCGCCCGGCTGAACCTTACCTACACGGTGATGAGCAAGCGGCGCTTCATCGAGCTGGTGAATGGCGGTCATGTCTCGGGTTACGACGATCCCCGGCTGCCTACTCTGGCAGGCTTGCGGCGCCGGGGTTACACCCCCGAGGCGATCCGCGAATTCTGCCGCAAGATCGGCGTCTCGAAGACCGACAGTTGCGTCGAAGCCGCCTACCTCGAAGACACGCTCCGGGATGACCTGAACCGGCGGTCTCCGCGGGTGATGGGGGTGCTGGATCCGCTCCGCGTGGTGCTGGTGAACTACCCCGAAAGTGCGACGGACGAATTGGACGTGGTCAACAATCCCGAGGATCCGGCCGCCGGAACGCGGAAGGTGCCGTTTGGCCGCGAGATCTACATCGAACGCGACGACTTTCGCGAAGAGCCGCCACCCAAGTTCTTCCGTCTGGCACCCGGACGCGAGGTCCGCCTCCGCAACGCCTACCTGATCCGGTGTATCGAGGTGGTGAAAGATGCCGACGGCGAAGTCGTCGAACTGCGCTGCACTTATGACCCGGAGACGCGCGGTGGAGATGCCCCCGACGGACGCAAGGTGAAAGCCACGCTGCACTGGGTTGCCGCGGCCACCGCAGTGCCGGCCGAGATTCGGCTATACGACCACCTCTTCGTGAAGCCGAACCCCGACGAAGTCGGCCCCGGTCAGTCCTACCTCGACAACCTGAACACGGAGTCTCTGAAGCGAGTGACGGGAAGGGTGGAGCCGAGTCTGGCCGATGCCGCCCCCGGCTCGCGATACCAGTTCGAGCGCCTCGGCTACTTCTGCGTCGACCCGGACTCCGTCCCGGGCAAGCCCGTGTTCAACCGCACGGTGACGCTCCGCGACACCTGGGCGAACATCCAGAAGCGGACAGGCGGGTAGGCCTGCCCTCGGCCTCGCGCTGGGTGTGCGCCGGGGGGGTCATCGACGGCACGCGTGAGGGGGGTTACGCACCACGGACTTGGGCCCGTCGCTGACCCCATCGCCAGCGCCACCAGAGTAGGGGTGCCAACGGCAGCAGCACCACGAGGGCCGGAGTGGAGGCCGTCCCCTCGTTTTCGCCCTGCTGTGGGGGGCCCGGTGGGTCGTCGCCGACCGTGAAGACCTCGCCCGTCCCTGCCGCCAGCCGGTACATTCGCCGTTGCTCCGCGAGGTTGAATGGGCGGGCACCCCGGCGACCGAACACGGCGATTTGGTTGCCGCTTTCATCCACGGCCCGGTCCCGTCGGTAGCCTTCCGAGATTTGGATCACCGGGTGCGACGACGGCCAGTGCGCCACCACCCTGGGCTCCGGACGAGGGCTGTAGCCCAGGTTTCCAGGCACCGTTTCCGGCGATGTCAGTTCCACCACCTTCAGACCGTTCTTCCCGTCGGCAACGTAGGCGAACAGGCTGACATTGACCATCCCAACCTTCACGTCTCGAGCGTCGTTCAGGGTGCCCCCAGCATCGAACATGCGGTCGACCGCCGGCTGTTCCGGTCGCTCGATATCGACGATCGCCAGCCCCTCGCTCCCTGCGGCGACGTAGGCATAGCTCCTCGCCAGGTAGAGGCCGCGGGCGTCCTTGATGGGAAGGGTCGCGCTCGGAATCGGGCGGATCTTCTCCGGGTCGCCGACGTCGAAGACTTTCAGCCCGTCGGCGTCGATCAGGAACCCGTACCGGAATTGGATTTGGACCGCCCGTGGGTCGCGGACCGCAGGGCCATCGAAGGTGGAGACCAGGCGCGGCCGGCGCGGATCTCGGACGTCCACCACGCAGAGGGCTCGGTCCGTCACCACGTAGCAGTAATTCCCCGCTAGCGTCACGGACCGGGCTCCGCGCAAAACGCCGCCACCGTCAAACGTCGCCGCCCGCCGCAGGAAATTGTTTTCGGGATCGCCGTCCACGAGCGTGGTGATGTCCGCGGTGATCAAGCCCTCTTGCCGATCCGTCAGGAAGACGTGCCCGAAGATGGGGGAGACCGGCTGCTCTTCGTTTTCCGGTAGTTGACGTCGACGCGGATCAAGCGGCGCAGGGCTGCCAATGGCCAGCCCTGTGCAATCCGGCATCCGCAGTCGCAGATCCTGCCCGGCGGAGGAGAAGGGGGAGGTGACGATCCGCTGGCTGAAGTCCTTGTTGCCGATGTTGGCGATGTCGTACACCTGAAACCCGGACTTGCCTCCCGCCGCGAGCAGGTACTCGCCATAAAGCTGCCCCTGGTAAGCTGGTGCCTGCCCACGAATGTGGGCTTCTTCCAGGCGACCGCCGCGGCCGGTGTGTCGGGTGAAGAAGTCCGGATAGGCGAGTTGGTGCAGATGGCTTCCGAAAACGGCCTGAGGCTCGGACCGTTCCGTCACACCGACTGCCGCCAGCCCCCCCGGGCCACGCGCCGAGTAGATGTACTTGCCCATGAAGTTGACCTGGTTGGATCCCAGCATCAGCAGGCTGGCCATCCAGGCGTTGTTGTCCCCGGACTTGCTCACGTGGCAATCCGTGCACTGCTTCGACTCTGCCCCCCGCACGGTGTGCGGCGCGTGGGTGTTGAAGGCGTTGCCGTTGTAGCCCGCCGCGGAGATCGTGGGGGCCTGGTTGACGAGGATGGAGCGGTTGGCGTTCCGGACGCTGATCGCCACGGCGCTGGACGAGCGCGCCGGTGCGATTCGGTTGCCGAAAACCGTGCCGTCGACCGCCAGCATGTAACCATCCGTCCGCAGGACCTGTGGGTTGTACGACGGGTAAACTTGCGAGCGGTCCCCTTCGTTGTGGAGCATCGGCTTGGACGTGTTCACTGTCGCCGACAGATGGCAACCGAAGCAGTTCGTGGTCCAGGACGAGTGACAGGAGATGCATCCCATCCGCGAGTTCTCGTGCGCCAGGTTAGGACCGGTCTGCCCCCATGTGCGGCCGTCCTTGCGGATGGTCTTCGCCAGGCGGGAGCGCTCGTTGTAGTGGGGATTGCCGGGCTCGATGGTGTCCCGAGTCTGCACCAGTTCCCACTCCACCCCCTCTTGCGTCGCGGAACGCTGATACAGCTTGCCGTCTCGGCGTACCCAGCGATCACCCCACTGGGTGAGGTTGTAGTTCGCCAGCTTGGTGCCGCCGGCCGGTCCGGTCGTCACCGCGTCGTCGGCCAGCAGATCCGCGCGCTTCTCCGCCGTGCCGTGACAATCCTCGCAGGTGATCTCCACGGCCGCGCGCCGATCGCCGTAGATCTTGCCGCTCCCATGGTTGTCTTGTGAGAAGTGACAGTCCGAGCAGTGCATCCCCTTCTCGAGGTGGATGTCCTTGAGGTGGACGCCCTTTTCCCAGAGCCCCGGATCGTTGAACGGGATCAGCTTGCCGGCCGCGTCGAGGAATCGGCCCTTTCGGTCGCGCTTCCAGACCTTCTGAAAGACCCAGCCGTGGCCATGGTAGTCGGCAAACTGCGCCTTCTTCAGCTTCGGGTTCATCTCGCTCAGGGCCTGGAGAAACTTCTCATCCCCCCACAGACCCTTCGCCGCCGCCTCCTCGGGATTGTGGGAACTTACCCGGGCGAGTACGGCCGCGCTGGGGTTCTTCTGCTTTTTCGGCCAGAGGTGCTCCCCGTCCGTCTGGTGGTCCCACCACATGGTGCCCAGGTAGGAGTTCAGAAAGGCGTTCCCATTGTGAACGTGACAGGTGATGCACTGGCTGGAAACGGTGGACCGCACGAACTTGTGTCGGATGGGGTGCCCGGGCTCGTCGTTGGCGATCATCGGGTCCTTTCCCGCGTACGTTCCCCGATTGCCGAATTTGGCGAAAGCGCCGGAGTTCACGGGATCCCGATCGTTCGCATAAGCGACGTGACATGACGAACAGCCGCTGCTGCGAAAGTCTCCCGGGCTGTCGTTGGTGCCGAAGAAGCTGGTGACGGGATCATTCAGCCGCACCTTTTGCGCACCCAGCACAACGGGGTCTACCGATGCCTGTGTCCCGAAGCCCCGGTTGGTGAGGGTCACATCCGGCTGCCCGGGCACGTCCTCACGGTTGGGGTTTCCGACCTCCGACTTCGGGCCGCCGCCGCGCTCGAACGGGCGGAACAGACTGCCGGATTGGGCGATCTCGAAGCGGGGCAGCGGAAACAAGGTGGGCAACACTCCTTTGAGCCGCGTTTCCTCGGCAGACGGCGGTGGGATGGTGCGGATGATCTGCGGCTGGCCGTGCGGGCTGTAGTTCTCAGCAAAGTGCGCGTCCTTGTAGGGGAAGGAGCCGTTGTTGTAGAGCGCGGTGCTGTAGACCTGAGCGCTGTTGGTCATCGGTCCCTTCTGCACGTTGCGGCGGTAGTCGGAGTGGCAGTCGCCGCAGACCATCTCGGCGACGCGCAGATCGCCGGGGTTGACGAACCGTATCCACTCCAGGTTCTCCCGATTGAGCAGCGTAAAGCTGATCCGTGGGTTTGCGGAGGTGGGCCAGGCTGCGGGGAAGCGCGGCTTTGGATGCGCCAACTTGATGTCATCGCTCCGCCCGTTGCCGCCGTGACACTGAACGCAGGTCAGGTCCTGGGGTGAAGTGTGAGGATCTTCCGTGTCCTCGTGGCACTTCATACATCCGGTGCTATCAATCTCCGGCTTCACCGTCGGCGTCGGCGTCGGTGCCTGCGTAGCCGCGGCTGGGTCGGCGTGACCGGCCGGGCATTCCTGGCTGGGCACCGCATCGCGAGCGATAGGCCGAGGGCCGTCGGGACCGGGGATCGTAAGTGAGGCCCAGGCGCCGCCGCCGACGGTGAGCCCAATCGCCAGCCCGATGGCGGTGGGGGAGAAGTGCCGGGATCGGTACCGAGTTGCCATCGCCGCACCGCTCCTTAGAACGCGAATTGCACTGCCGCGAAGAGGGAATAGAGGGGCCCACCGCCCAGCACCCGCCGTGTGCCCCCGGTGGGGATGAGGGTTGCGGCTCCCCCGACCAGGGTGACGTTTTCGTTCAGGAAGGGCCGGTACTTCCAGCCCACGCCCAGGTCGAATCCGATTTCATTGTCGTAGCGGCTGTCACCACTTAACTGCCGCAACAGCCCGCCGTTCTCGTAGCGGAGGTAGCTGAGGTTCGTCGTCAGCTTCAACCGAGGACTCACGCGCAGGTCCACCCCGGCGGTGAGCGCCAACAGGCCGGGATTGACGAAATTAGACCGGTCCGTGAACTTGTTGCGGAGGCTGGGCAGCAGGCTGAACTTATTGGAGACGATTCCCAATCCGGGAAGTGTCGAGGCTTGTTGATCCCAGAACATGAACTGGCCGCCTGCGAAGTTAGGGTTGTCCATGATCGCGTCGAACCCCCGCGCCTGACCATCCTTGGGGTTGCCATCACCCGAGGCGTAGAACGCTGAAAAACGGTAGCGGAGCCAGTCGGCATCCCGGCTCAGCTCCAGCGCGGCCATGCGGGCGTCAATCGACTCGCTCCGGCTGGAGATGCCGGAGCGGCCGTCGCGTCCCAACGCCTGGTAGAAGGCGTGGCTGATGTTCCATCCCCCCAGGCGGCCGTCGCCATGCCAGCCCAAGTAGCCAACCTGCTGCCGCGCGTCACCGAGTTGCCCGCGGTCATCGTTGAAGTGTAGGTTCAGCATGCCGGTGTAGCCGGGGCCGAACAGGTCGGCGCGATACCAGTTTGCGATGAAGACATCCTGCCGCCGATCCCGCAGTCCGTCGTGGAGTTGCGAGACCTCGTCACGGCGCCGCATGTCGAACCACGCGAGGTTGTACTGGTCCCGATTGGCATTCAGGTTCCCGAAGAGGCGCACGCCGAGCTGATTGTCGGAGAACAGGAAGCCGCGAAAATCGCTGGTGAAGTTCTGCATCCCCGCCCGGAGCGAAAGGAAATCAAAGCTGGGGCTGAGAACCGCCAGGCGCTTCTCGATAAAGGCCTCTTCGAACGACTGCTTGAACACCCCCGCACGCAGCTCGCCCGGGTTCAGGGTGCCGTTGGCGAGGAAGTTCATGTTCCAGACGGAGGTTACACGGGCGGCCCACCTACGCGGTTCGAACACGGTGTCGCCGGCAAAGACCTCGGCGCCCGTAACGAAGTTCTGAAAGGCGAAGAATTGGTCGGTGGCCTCACCGGCAGCCACGTGCCTGGGGTTGAATACGGACAGGCTCTGGACGTTCAGGTTCAGGAAGAGGTGGTCTCCACGGATGGGGTAGTCCCCCTTGAGCCAATTCTGGTTGTACGGATCGAGCGGCCCGGCGCTCTCGACATACGGGAGGCGGCCCTTCGGGGCATAGCGGTCGTATCGGGGCCACCCTAGCCGCCAGCGGTCCGGCATGGGGATGAACTCTTCGCTGAAGGGATCGCGGGGGCCTTTTGTGGCTGGTCCGGCCGTCCCGAGCGGGCGAGTTGGCGGCAGCGGCGTCTCCAACTTCGGCTTCGGCGGCTTCCCCAGGGGTGGCATCGGCGCCGGCGGAGCGGGCACAGCGGGAGGTACGCCGGGCTGTTCGACGGCAGGCTTGGGTGGGTCCGGAGCAGGCGGGGCGGCCGGGCCTTGCGCGAAGGCCCGGCACTCGCCGGCTGCAGCCAGAGCGAGGACCATCCCGATCAGGAGACGCATGGCGAGTACCCGTGCCCGCGGTGAAGGTTTCTGCCTCCCAGGTTCCAGCCGGGTCGGTCCGCTCCCTCCTCGCAGCAGGCCGGAGAGGCCTGGATGGCGAACACTCTGCGGTGGCCGCCCACCGCCCCGCGGCGCCCCACGCCGGATGTAACCATGGGTGAACCAGCGCCGCTGCTCCAGGCAGCCCAGATCGAAAAGTCGTTCGGAGGCAACCGCGTCCTCCGCGGGGTCAGCTTCGATCTGCGGGCCGGTGAAGTCCACGCCATCGTTGGGGCGAACGGAGCGGGGAAGTCCACCCTGATCAAGATCCTTGCGGGCGCGTATGAGCGCGACAGCGGTACGATCTCCGTGGATGGGAGATTGGCCCGGATTCGCACCCCGCTCGACGCGATTCGACTGGGGATCGGGGTCATCTACCAGGAGTTCAATCTGGTCCCCGAGTTGTCCGTGGCGGAAAACCTGCTGCTCGGGCAAGAGACTCGGATGGGACCGCTCGTGGATCGTCGCGGTCTGACGCGGGAAGCCGTGCGCCACCTTGGCGAGTTGGGCTACGACCTCGATGCCCGTCGACCCGTAAAGCTGCTGACGACCGGGCAAAAGCAACTGGTGGAGATCGCCCGGGCGCTGCACCGCCGTGCTCGGATCCTGGTTCTCGACGAGCCCACGGCCGCGCTGTCCCACGCGGAGACCCGCGGGCTCTTCGCCGCGATGGCAGAACTCAAGGCTCGTGGGATCGGGATGATCTACATCTCGCACCACCTCGACGAGGTCTTCGCCGTGGCGGACCGCATCACCGTTCTACGCGATGGCGAGGCAGTGGCAACGTTCGCCCGTGGGAAGGTGACGGAGGCGGAATTGGTCACCAGCATGCTGGGCAGGGAGGTGGCTCGCCACGTCCGCGCGGAGAGCCACGAGAAGGGCTCGACGGCCGAGTTACTTCGCGTGACGGACCTCCGCGGCGAGGGCTTCGGTCCGGTGAGCCTGTCCGTCGGCGAGGGAGAAATCGTGGCCCTCACCGGAGCCGCGGGCGCCGGCTACAGTGAGACCATCCGGGCGCTTTCCGGGGCCGTCCCTCCATCTACGGGCCAAGCCGCGGTGAGCGGCGTAGCCGTGCCGCTCCGTTCCGTGCGCGGCGCTCAGCGAGCCGGGATCTTCCTCTCGCCGGGTGACCGGAAGGCGCACGGCATCATCCCGATGCTCGGAGTCGCCTTCAACTTCACCTTTTCCGAGCTGGGCAAGTGGAGCTTCGCCGGGGTGCTGCGACCGTCCGCGGTGCGTGCCGCCGCCGAGGAGCGGGTGGTCCGGTACGGCGTAAGGTGCTCCGGCGTTCGCCAGGAGATGCAGTCCCTGTCCGGGGGCAACCAGCAAAAAGTCGTCGTCGGTCGCGCTGCGGAGCGTCACGGTCGGGTGTATCTCTTCGAGGAGCCGACCCGTGGGGTAGACATTGGGGCCCGGGAGGAGATCTACCGCCTCATCCGGGGGCTGGCCGCCGGGGGAGCGGCCGTCGTGTTGGCGACGCCGGACCTGGATGAAGCCTTGCGGCTCGGAGACCGCATCCTTGCTTTCCGGCAGGGCAAGATCGTGCTTGCGGAACCTGCCGGCACCCTGGACGAAGAGCGGCTACTCGCGGCCGTGGTCGGTGCCGAGCTGGCTGAGCTGCACGCAGAACGGAGGATGGAGTGAGCGACCAACTCGGCCACCCAGGCACGACGCCTGCCCCCGGAGCCCCAGGTCCGGTGCCCGCCGGCCGGGTGCCGCCCGGCGACGACTGGGCGACCCGCATCCGTCCCTTCACAGGCATCGCCGCGCTGGTGGTTCTTTGCGTCATCTTCGGCTCCCGCGAGCGAGCCTTCATCAGTCAGGCGAACTTCTTCAACATCCTGGATAACTGGGCGATCATCGGCATCCTCGCTCTGGGGCAGGCGTTTCCCCTCATCGGCGGCGGCTTTGATCTTTCTCAGGGGGCCGTGGCGACGTTCGCAGGCTCGGTGACTGCCTGGCTGATGAGCGCACGCGGCGTACCGATCCCAGCGGCCATCGCCGCCGGCGTCGCCCTCGGCGCGCTGCTCGGCGCCGTCAACGGTGCCCTGATCACGGCGGGTCGAATCAATCCCTTCGTGGCGACTCTGGGCACCAAGCTGGTCTACTTCGGGCTCACCGCGGGCATCTGGGACGCGCAGCCGTTGAGCCTGGGGCCGCAGTCGAAGGTGTTCCAGCAGCTCTCCTACGGGAAGTTGGGCGACTTCTCGATCGCCGCCGTGATCTTTCTCGTACTCACCGCACTACTCTGGTTCTGCCTGCGCCTGCTCCCCTTCGGGCAACACGTCTATGCGCTCGGCGGCAACGAGGAAGCCACGCGGTTGGCCGGTGTCCACACGGCGCGGGTGAAGATACTGGTCTACACCCTGTCCGGGTTTCTCGCCGCCTGTGGGGGCATGGTCCTGATCGCCCGCTCCGGCCAGGCGTCCCCCACGGCCGGCACGGACCAGGAATTCCTCAGTATGGCCTCCTGCATCATCGGCGGAGTCGCGCTGGGAGGTGGGGTTGGGGGAGCGGGCAACGTGCTGCTCGGAGTCCTGACCCTGGGCGTGATCGACACCGGTCTCCAAATGGCGATCCCGCTTCCAAACTGGCGGGTGATGATCCAGGGGGCGATCATCCTCATCGCGGTGGCGATCGACGCCCGGGCTCGGCTGCGGCGCGCCTGATTTATGCACCCCTGATCCGGGCGCTTCGGAAGGAAGCCGAGTAGTCGGGAGCGAAACGAAGCCGTGACACCCACTGCCGGATGTCGACTGCATCGGGATACCGCCGCCATGCCTGCCTCCCCACTTCTCCCTCGCTCCCTCCGGGCTGCCCTGAGCGCCTTCTGTATCGCCCTGATCGCGGGCGGCTGCAATTCGCCTGCATCCGAAGGAGATGGTGCCTCTGTGCCGCCTCCCGGCCTGCCGCCGGCCACGGGCTCCGGGATGAAGCTCGGCTGCACCTTGCCGACGTTTGCCCATCCCTTCTTCCAGTCCATGAAGGACGGGCTCGAGGACGAAGCCGCGAAAAACGGTGCCGAAATCAACGTTGTCGACGGCAAGGACAAGTCTCAGGAGCAGATCACCGCCATCCAGAACTTCTGTGTCCAGAAGAAGAACGCCATCATCCTGTGCCCCACCGAGACGGAAACCCTCGGCCCAGGCGTTGAACAGGCGAACAAGGCCGGCATTCCGGTGATTACGGTTAACCGCACCGTCGACGGGGGCGCGAAGGTCACCTACGTTGGTGCGGACGACACCGAGGGCGGCCGGATGCAGGGCAAAGCATTGATGGAACTGCTCCCCAAGGGCGCGAAGATTGTGCTGCTGCAGGGCATCCTCGGCTCTTCGCCCCAGCGCAACCGCCAGGCTGGTCTGGAAGAAGCACTCAAGGGTCACCCGGAGTACCGCATCATCGCCCGGGTTCCCTACGACTTCCAGCGCGCCAAGGGCGTGGAGAAAATGAGCACCGTCCTCACGCAGTACGGCCCCGGTGAGGTAGATGCCGTCGTGGCGCAGAGCGACGATGGCGCACTCGCCGCTGCCGACGTGTGCGAACAGAAAAAGCGGACCGAGATCAAGATCATCGGCTTCAACGGCGAGTCCGACGCCTTCGATTACATTAAACAGGGCAAGATCCACGCCACGATCCTGCAGAGCGCGGAAGAACAGGGCCGTAGGGCCGTTCAGATCACCCTGGCGCACCTGAAGGGCGAAAAGGTCGAACCGACCGTGATCACCCCGCTCTACACCATCACGATCAAGAACATAGGTGAGCATAAGCCCGCCTGGGAGTCCACGAAATCGTAGTGGCGGCCGCTGGCCACGAGGGGGCCTGTGACACGTCCGGCTCCCCAGTCACCCCCGGGAGATGGGTCCGCCATGGCTCAGAACC
>CAZSRZ010000042.1:25511-40176 GCA_964609085.1 uncultured bacterium
GCCGGGTGTTGGCCCGGACCGAGTGCAGCCACGGCTGATAGCGCGGGGGTGCTTGTAGCACGTCCGGCACCCCAGGCACCCCCGGGAGATAGGTCCGCCATGGCTCAGAACCGTGCACGTCAGTGCCGGGATCCCCGGCGCCGTCAGCCGGGTGTTGGCCCGGACCGAGTGCAGCCACGGCTGATCGTGCGGTGGGTGCCCAGCCAAGAGGGTTACGGTCCGGCTTGCGGACGATCCGTCAGTGGGCGCCTCGGCCGCGGCAGATAGTGCTCTGATGCCCGGCCCAGAGGGTTACGGTTCGGTTTGCGGAGGATCCGGCAGGTAGCGCTTCGGCACAACCTGCAGCCCGGCGCTGACGCGCTCGGCTCTGTACGGTGGCGGCTGCTTAGACCGGGGAGGTGCCTGTGACACGTCGGGCTCGCGAGGCACCCTCGGGAGATAGGTCCGCCACGGCACGTGGCGTGCTGATGCCTGGCCCCCAGGGTCACGGTCCGGCTTGCGGACGATCCGGCAGGTAGCGCTTCGGCACAACCTGCATCCCGGCGCCGACGCGCTCGGCTGTGTACGGTGGCGGCTGCTGCCCCGGAGCGAGTGCCTGTGACACGTCCGGCTCGCGAGGCCCCCTGGGGGGACAATCCCGTTCTGTTACTGCGATCCGGGACGCGGAGGAGGGTCCGCCTCGGAGGGTGCCACGCCTCCCAATGGGCCCGCGCTTTCGTGGAACTGGCGCGAGTACTCCACGAGCCGTAGCGGTAGGTGCTGCCAGTAGTACTGGACCTCCTTGCGCTGCCACCCCTGATAGAGCGTCTCCCATGGGAGGCGGTTGAAGTGGGGGAGCAGGGAACCGGCGGTGATGGGGTGGGAGATCGGCTGATAGCGGTAGTCGACTGATAGGCGCAGCCGGTCCGGCGTTCTGTTGTCCCGGCCCCGGTGGACCGTGTGGCTGTGGAACAGCAGCACGTCGCCGGCCGCCAGGGGGCCGGTGTGCCACTCCAGCCCGAGGCCTTCAGTTTCTACGCCGAGACCTCCTGCGCCATAGGCGCTCCTTACAGGCAGCAGTCCGAGCCGGTGCGAGCCGGAGAGGATTTCCAGCCCGCCTAGTTCTTCGGGGCAATCCCCGAGCGGTGCCCAGACCGTCCAGGTTTCCGGGGTGCCCTGGATGTGGACGTAGTCCTGATGGGCGGGCGTGGTGAAGCGGTTGTTCTGCGGAAACACCACCCGCGCGATGTTTCGCGGATGGGGAAGGACCGGCTCCGCCAGCAGTCGCCCTAGCACGGCGAGCAACCGTGGCGCGTGCGCCAGGGAGTGGAACGCCTCCAGCCGCTGGATCTCGTCGTAGGCCGCCATGTACTCCGGTTCCCCTTCGCGGAGGCGGATGCCGGTCCGCGCTACTCCGGTGGAGGGGTCGGCCTCCGGATCCAGCCAACCGTGTCGATCGCAGACGCCCAGGATGTCACGGCGTACGCGTTCCACGTCCGCCGCTGGCAGCACTTCCCTCAGACACAGGTATCCGTCGCGATGAGCCCGGTCACGCAGGGCGTCGCCATCAAGCAGGAATGCACTCGAATCGAAGAATGGAGGCACGCCGGTCCTCTCGCCGGGGGGACCTTTGCTTCAGGCGCTGGCCGGTTCTTCGCCCGCTTCTTCTTCAGCTTCGTCCGCCACACTCCTCAAGGCATCGGCCAACTCGCGCGCCTCAGCCGGAGTGAAGACCATGATGGCGTCGTCCGCCTCGCCTTCGAAGATCCCGACGAGCAGGTCTTCGGTGAGCCCGACAACGAGCTCCGAGTACTCATCGTCTTCTTCGTCGTGCTCATGGCCGTGGCCGTTTGTATGCGTATGTCCGGGGCCCTGCTGGCATTCACTCATCGGTTCAAACTCCTGTGCTTGAGGCTCGACCGGGGTGATGACGCGCGCCTCCGATTAGCTTGTTCGACATCGGCGGGGGGATGTTCCTCGCCCGTCCCACAGAAACGGGGAGCCCCGAGAGGCTCCCCGCCGGTGGACTGGTTGGATTGGGAGATCCCAACCCCGAAACTCGGCGCGGTCTCTACCCGCAGCCACCTCGACTATGACTACCCATGTAGATCACCACCTCCTTTCCTGTCTGCGATTATCGTATCCAGCCTGCCCCGGAAGCGTCCAGCGCTGAACCGCAAGCGCTATAATCCGCCTCGTGTCCCCCTCATCCAAATCCCCTGCCGCGCCCCCCGACGCGCCCGCCGAGGCGTCCCGAGCCTTGCTTGGGTTGACGCGCGCCGAGCTGGAATCGCTCGCCCTTGAGTTGGGGGAGCGCGCGTTTCGTGGCCGGCAGCTCGCGAGCTGGATCTATCGTCGAGGGGCCCGCGATGTGGGCTCCATGACCGACCTGCCCGCAGTGTTTCGCGACCGGCTGGCGGACGGCTGGGAAGTGGGACGCTCATCCCTGGTGCGGTCGCAGCCGTCCCGCGATGGGGCCGTGAAGCTGCTCCTCGGCCTGCGCGACGGCCGCAAGATCGAGACCGTGCTACTCCCGTACCCGGACCGTGTATCCGTCTGCATCTCCAGCCAGGTGGGGTGCCCCGTCGGCTGTGTCTTCTGTGCCACAGCCACCATGGGTTTCGGACGCAACCTCACCACCGGCGAGATGGTGGACCAGGTGCTCAGCGCCGCCGACCTGAGCCCCACCGGCGGCGTGACTCACGTCGTGGTGATGGGGATGGGTGAGCCGTTGATGAATCTGGAGCCGCTCCTCGCGGCGTGCCGGATTCTCCACGAGGAGATGGGGATCTCCTATCGGCGGATGACCATCTCCACCGCCGGATTCGTTCCGGGGATGGAGAGACTGGCGGATTCGGGGCTGCCGATCACCCTGGCACTCTCCCTCCACGCCCCGACGGATGAACTGCGGGGTCGTCTCATCCCGATGTCGTCCAAGTGGGGTGTCGAGGCGGTCATGGCGGCGGCGCGCAGTTACGCGCAAAAGACCGGGAGGCGGGTCACCCTCGAGTACTTGCTGCTCGGCGGTGTGAACGATCAACCCGAACATGCCCGAAGCCTGGCGGGGTTGACCGGGGAGCCGGCAACCCACGTCAACCTCATCCCATGGAATCCGGCGGCTTCGTTGGAGGCGTTTCGGGCCCCCTCGCGAGAGGCGGTGCGGAGCTTCCGCGCCGAGCTAGAGGCTCGCGGCGTGACGGTGACCCAGCGGGTGGAGCGGGGGCAGGAAGTGGCCGCAGCCTGCGGACAACTGGCGGTGCTGAACGGCTGAGCCGTGCCGCGTGCGAATGATAGAACGGCGGGGTGCCCAAAGTGGGGCCCGGAGGCAGACATGGCGAAGTTGAGAATTGGCCTGGTGGGGTGCGGCGGGATCGGGCGGAAGCACGCCGAGTCCTGGTTGGAGGTAGTTGATGGGTCCGTCGTCGCGGTGTGCGATCCAGACGCGGCCCGTGCCGCCGAAGTTGCCGGCCTGTCCGGAGCGACCGTCTGTGCGGGAATAGAGGCGCTGCTGGCCCATCCGGGCCTGGACGCGGTCGACATCTGCACTCCCCCCAATCTCCACGCAGCCGTCGCCATCCAGTCGGCCCGAAGGGGGCTGCCCGTCCTGTGCGAGAAACCGCTGGCTCGAACCCCGGTAGAGGCCGCGGAGATGGTGGCCGCGGCGGCGACTGCGGGGACGCTGCTGATGACGGCGTTCTGCCACCGTTTTCATCCCCCGGTGCTGGCGGTGCGGCAGATGATTGCGGACGGCGCTCTCGGCCGGGTGGTCATGGTCCGCAACCGCTTCGGGGCCCGCTTCGAGGGCGTGGAGCAGCGATGGTTCAGCAATGCTGAGATTGCCGGCGGCGGCACGCTCATGGATACCGCCGTGCACAGCATCGACCTCTTCCGCTTCCTGGTCGGGGAGGTGCGGGAAGTGAGCGGTGCCATTGCCACCTTTCATCCTTCGATCCATGGTGTCGAAGACAGCGCCGTGATGCTCCTGACGGCGGAGTCGGGCACCCTCGGCGTGATTGAGGCGAGTTGGGTCACCCCTGGCTCCGCCAACATCGTGGAAATCTACGGCGATCGCGGGGCCGCGGAGATCGACTACAACACGGGGATCACACGCGTTTGTGATGCCTCGGGCCGATGGTCGCCGATCAAAGCCGAGGGCGACAGCCGGTTCGTGACCGAGCTCCGCCACTTCGCAGCCGTGATCCGCGGCGAGGCTGCCCCGTTGATGACCGGCGAGGATGGAGCGCGGGCTGTGGAGCTGATCCATGCCGTCTATCGGGGTGCCCGCGTCTGAAGGCGGGCATGCAGGCGGAACTCCCCCACCGGGCGAACGGAAACCCGTCAGCGCGGCAATCACCGTCTCCAACCCTAAGTCACGGACGGCCACGTGAGTTCCTCAACCCCCACACCCTCACCCGAACCGGATCGGCCGTTCGGCCTCGGCAAGCAGATCCTCGTCTCGTGCCTCTGGCTCGCCTACAACATTCAGTGGGGAGCCCTTCTTGCCGTCGTGCTTCCCGCCCAGATTGAACAACTGGTCGGGCCGGACCGGAAAGAGTTTTACAACGGCCTCATTGGCCCGATCGGCGGCTTCGTCGCCCTGGTCGTCGCTCCGCTTGCCGGCGCCCTGTCGGACAGATGCCGCCATCCATGGGGTCGGCGTCGCCCATACCTCCTCTGGGGCGGGCTGATCAATCTCGTCTTCCTGATGCTGCTGCCCCTGTTCGGCAAGAATGCCAGCTTCGGCGGGTTCGTCGTCTGCTACCTCGGGCTGCAGCTCGGATGCAACATCTGGGGGGGACCGTACGCGGGTCTCATTCCCGACGTCGTCCCCAGGGCCAATCGGGGTTCCGCCAGCGGCTGGATGGCGGTGATGACAGCGCTCGGCACGATCATCGGCGCGCTCTCCGCCGGACAGTTGATGAAGATCAGTCTGTTCGCAGTCTACATCCTGATCGCGGTGTCCCAGACCGTGCTCATGGCTGTGACCTTGCTCGGGGTCCGCGAAACTCCGCGCACCGCAGAAAACGCGCCCTTCAAGCTCGGTTCGTTCCTGCGCTCATTTCTCCTGGACCCCCGAGAGTACCGGGACTTCTACTGGGTGCTGGCAACTCGCGCGATGGTGACGATGGGCATCTACTCCATCTTCACCTTCTTTCAGTTCTTCCTCAAAGATGTGGTGAGGGTCGACAACCCGGTGGAGCGCTCGTCGTTCCTCATCGGGATCATCACCGTCACGGGCATTCTGCCCGCTGTACTGGCCGGACCGGTATCGGATCGCGTCGGCCGAAAGCCGCTGGTCTACCTCAGCGGCGGCGTGATGGCCCTGGTCGCGTTCGGCTATTGCTTCGTGGCGCGTTCTCCATCCTGGGAACTCACCGCGGCAATGGGCGCCCTGTTCGGCATCGGTTACGGCGCCTATCAAGCCGTCGACTGGGCTCTGGCCATCGATGTCTTGCCGGGAGGGGAGGATGCCGCCAAAGATATGGGTATCTGGCACGTGGCCATCGTTCTGCCCCAGATTCTGGCGCCTTTCATCACCGGCTCCACGCTTTCGCTCCTGAAGGGACAGTCGATCACGACCGCCTACTCCTACGTCTTCATCATGACGGCGATCTGGTTCGTCCTGGGGACGGTGTTTGTCCGAGCAATCCGCGGGGTCCGTTGACGTCATCCTCCTCGCGGGCGGTCGGCTGAAGCCCCGCGACGGCGATGACCGGGTCTACAAGGCACTCCTCCCCATGGGTGGCGTGCCGATGCTGAACCTCGCCCTCCGTGCCTTCCAGGGTGCCGCAGGGGTAGGCAGGGTGGCGGTGGTCGCCCCGGAGGTGGTGCACGCTGCCGTCCCCGTGGAGGATGCCTTCTACGCTGACCATGACACCCCGCTCGCAAGTTTGCGCGACGCGTTGGCAGCGGGCGGTTCGGATAGGGTGCTGGTCTCCGCTTCGGATCTGCCGGCCATCACCTCGGCGGCTGTGACCAACTTCCTGAGCAGGGCTCCGGCTGAACCGATTGCGATGCCAGTGGTCAGATGGCAGACGATGCGCCAGACTTTTCCCGAAGAGTTGGGGTTCTTTCTCCCGTTCCGTGAGGGGAGGCTCAGTGTTGGGGGCATGGCCGTCGCCCCACGACAGGTACTTCTCGACATCCTGCCCACCGTGGAGCGGCTGTTCCGGCTGCGGAAGAACCCGCTGGCGCTGGCCGGCGCCCTGGGCCCGTGGGTCTTGCTGAAGCTGCTGACGGGCCGGCTGCCGGTGGCGCAGGTAGAGTCACGGCTGGGGGTGCTGGCGGGACATCCGTGCGCTGGGGTTATGGACTGCGCTGCCGAACTGGCATTTGATGTGGATACCTGGTTCGACTACAAGTCCGCCCAGAGGTGGTCGGAGCGAGTGGCGCAGACGGCATCGCTCGGAGGTGCCTGATGTCCGCCCTGCCCCGCCTCACGCTGGTGGGCAATGCCTGTGTGTTGATTGAGGTGGGCCGGCATCGCGTGCTCACTGATCCGTGGCTCACCAGCCACGTTGGCCCCTGGCAGCGCATGCGCCCCGCTAGCCTCTCGCCCAGTGATCTCCGCCGCGACAGCCCGCACTCGCCGACGCTGGTGCTGATCTCGCATGGACATCCTGACCACCTCTGCGTCAACACCCTGCGGCACCTCTCGCCGCTCGTGCCCGTGATCACCCCCGGAGGCGGTCCCACCCGCAGGCTGGCGCGGATGGGTCTCAACGTCCACACGTTGGAGGAGTGGGAGGAATGGGAGAGCGGGGAGGAGCACGGGCTCGGGCTGACCGTCTGTGCAGCTCCCTCCGTTCACGCCCGGGACTGTCTCAGCTACCTGATTCGCGCCGCCGATCGGAGCATTTACTTTGCAGGCGACGCCGGCCCACGCACGCCCTTTGAGGCCATTCGTCGCCGACTGGGCGTGCCGGATGCGGCGCTGTTGCCCGTTGGGGGTTCGCGACTGGCACCGCGGGCTCTGCAGCGGCATCTCACGCCCGAACTCGCGCTCCAGGCCGCCCGGGACCTTCGCGCTCGGCTCGTCATTCCCATGCACTGGGGACACATGGCGTGCGTGCCGTCGGTGCTGGACCGTTTCCGGGGCACCGGTCGGTGCCTGCATGCGGCTGCGAATGGGCGACACCCGGAGATGCGCATCGCCTTGCCCGAGGACGGGGAGACAGTCCATCTGGACTGAGGGCACCACGTCCGTTCCGGACTCGCAGTCGGCACTGGGCCTTCAACAGTAACCGGGGAATGGTCCAGTGGGGGATGCCCTACGACTTGCCCTTCAGGAACGACCCGGCCTCCCGCGCCAGGGCCTTCAGGTCATCCGCAGCCGCATGCTCTTGCAGAGCGTCGATCGCTCGACGGGCTTCTCCTGCCTTTCGACGGAGCCAACTGCGGTGGTTGAGGGCGACGACGAACAACACGACGGCCGCGGCACCGGCGAGAACGCCCTCGGGCCAGAGGGGAATCGGCCGGTCGGTCGGGTCGGCCGGCTCGGTGGTCGCGGAGGCGGGGGAATGCTTGGCTGTCATGGGGTGTTTCCGTCTGGATGTGGCGCGAGCAACCCATGTTATCCGCTCCAGCGGCAACCGACGGCCGGTTGGCTTGCGACCTCAGTTCGCGGGGTCGATCGGCTTCCTCACGCCCAGATTCGAGTAGCTGGCGAAGATCTTGACCAGGTCGCCCTCGTACTGGGTGAACTCCTTCTGCGGCGCGGCGAACTGGATCCAGAGCACCCGGTCCTCGGCGACGAATACCAGGGTCTGCTGCTGGATGACGCCTTTCTTGGGCAAAGTCAGTTGGCCGCCGGCCAGGGCAAATTTCATGCCCCGCACGGCAAGATACGCGGCGTCCGTCGCCTTGAAGCCGAGCCGGGCCAGGGGCTTTTGTTTGGCCAACTCGTCGGCGAAGCTCATGGCGTACTCTTCGTCCACCTCAAGGGGATCCGAGTCGGCAGGCTCGGTCATCTGCACCGTCAGGTGGGGTCCCGCATCTTTGTCCGCACCTGGGGGAGTAGCTCGCAGCCGAATCTCCCCGTCCGGAAAGTTGTCGGTCTTCCAGCGCTCAGGCAGCATGATCTGGAAGCGGCGGGCCTGGTCGCCGGCGGCCTTCCATCCCTTGCCCGTCGGCATCAAGGCGCCGCTCATTCGCGCGGCGAAGGGCCCGCGGGATTTCAAGACCAGCACCGGCGTACCCGCCTCGGGCGGAATGATCTGCGCAGCGCCGGATCCAGCACACACCAGCAGCCCGATGATCCCAAAAAGTCGGCGCATCGTTGTAGTCCTCATCTCAGCTCGGGGTTCGACAGGCGGAGTACCGTCGCCTTCCGTTCAGGCCGGCACGATCATCTCCGCAAGCTTGGGGACGGCGTCCGCCAGGTTGAATCGTTGCTCCACCCGCCTCCGTGCCGCCCGGCGCATCTCCTCCGAAACCCCATCCCGGAAGACGCGCGCCATCGCGTCAGCAAGTTCGCGTGGGTTGCCCGGCGCGACCAGGTGGCCGGAGACACCGTCCTCCACGACCTCCGGTAGCCCACCGACGCGAGACGCAATCACCGGTCGCCCCATCGCCAGCGCTTCTGCGGCAGCCAACCCGAAGGCCTCGGGCCAGAGCGAGGGCACTACCGCGGCTATCGAGTCACGCACAAAGGTCGGCACGTCCATCCGCTCGCCGGGCAACTCCACATTGACCAGCCCGTGTCGCCGCGCATACTCTCGGTGCGCTTCCAGTTCCGGTCCTTCCCCCAGCATTCGGCAGGGTGGATGCAGGCCATCGTTCTTCAGCAGCCGCAGTGCCTCCAGCAGCACCCCCGCTCCCTTCTCCGGACGCATGTAGGTGATGGCGACGAAGTGACGGCCGGGCCCTTCCGCGTACGGGAATCGCTCCAGATCGACCGCGTTATAGACCACGCGCAGTTTCTCCGCGGGTACAAAGTCCGTGTGGCGCATGCGATCGGCTATGAACTCCGAGCAAGCGACGAAGAGATCGACACACTCCACGTAGCGCTGGGCGCGCAGCCGGGCAGGCAGTCGCTTCCAAACAGGGCGGTTGTAGCGGCCGCGTGAAATCTGGTCATTGTAGACGATGCGAACCTTCGGATTCGCGTGCCGCAGCGCGGGGATAACGGGCGTCACCAGGGGTAGGAAAACGAGGTAGCACGCATCCGGCGACCGCGATCGCAGTGCGCTCGTCCACGCCTCCGGTCCCTCCGGCGATTTCGGATCGCCGAGCGCCAGCACTTTGGTCGCGGCAGGGATCCCAAAATGCTCTCGCACCGCAGGGGGTATTTCACCGGTGAAGGCGTATTCTACATCCAGCCCGCGGGCACGCAGTAGCTCGCCGACGCGGAAGAGTTGATACTCAATGGACCCCAGCTTCTTGGGGACGAAGTCGGCAGCGATGAGGACACGTCGTGGATGCATAGTGGGCGGGCGGCGGAAGCCCCCCTATTCTCTGCGATTCCCTGGCCGATGACAGGCTGCCTCAGCCTCGGCCACTGCGTCCTTCGCGGATAGTTGGCAATGACGGTCGTGACGGCACGGCCCCAGGCGACCCAGATGTCTGCCCCGCTGGTCTCTATATGCATTCCCACCTACAACGGCGCGCCCTGGATCGAGGATGCGCTCGCCTCCGCACTGGCTCAGGACTACGAGCCGCTGGAAGTCGTGGTCTGCGACGACGGCTCTCAGGATGCCACGCTCGAGATCGTCGCCCGGGCGGCGGATCCCCGGGTCCGGGTGATACGCAATGCGACAAACCTGGGGCTGGCGGGCAACTGGAACCGCACCACCGCACACGCTCGGGGTGAGTTGATCAAGTATCTCTTCCAGGACGACCTCCTCTACAGCGGTTGCGTGGCGAGGATGGCGGCACTATTTCGCGATAACCCTCGCCTGGGTCTCGTCTTCTCGCCGAGGGATGTGTTGTTGGACCAGCCCGAGACGGAACAGGCCCGCAGTTGGAAGGCCACCTATGGCGTCCTCCACCACCACTTCGAGGGTCTCCAGCGCGTCAATGTCGGGCGTGGGCTGTTCGAGCAGTGGCTGCATGCCGGCTTCCGGGAAAACTGGGTAGGGGAGCCCTCTTGCGTGATGTTGCGGCGGCGGTGCGTGGAGGAAGTGGGCGGCTTCAACGAGCGGATGTGGCAGGGGACCGACTTTGAAATGTGGATCCGTCTCATGTACTTCTATGATGTCGGCTTCATCCCCGAGGCGCTCAGCGCCTTCCGCTACCATCCGAGTTCGACGACCGTTTCCAACCACCACGCGAATCGCCCGTGGCTGGATATGCTCTGGCTCCTGGAGGGGTTGCTGGAGCATCCGGAAATCCGTGCCAGCCACCCCCGCCTCCGCCGGATGTTGTTCGTCGAGGGACTGCGCGCCGTCCACACCACCCTCTGGCGTATTCGCCGACGGGTGCCTGTGGCCCCCGCTTACCAGTGCCGAACGGGGTTCGGCTATCTCGGCTACCGAATTCGATCCCTCTTTCGCGTCGCCCCTCCGCTCCACGGGGCGTTCGGCCCGTGATCAGTTTCATCGTTCCCGTACTGAACGGTCTCGAGTTGACGCGAGCCTTTGTGGAGTCGGTCCGGGCGACGAACCCGGACACGGCGATGGAGTGGGTGATCGTCGACTCCGGCAGCACCGACGGCACCCTGGAGTACGCAGCCGGTATCGGAGCACGGATAGCGCCGTTTCGCAGCACCCCTTTCAACTACTGTGCCGCGGTCAACGCCGGTGCCGCGGCGGCTACGGGAGATCTCTGGATCATTGCCAATAATGATCTGCTCTTTCGTTCGTTCGGCGATCTGGCCCGTCTGCAGCATCTCTACCGCGAGTGGCCCTGGCTGGCTGTGGTCAGCCCCGGTCGTCCACATGCCGGTGTGGAGCCGGAGTTCCGGCTCGGCGGAGTCAATGGCGCGACCTGGGCCGTTCGGGCGAACGTGTTCCGGAAGTGGGGCGGCATGCCCGAGGCGCTGAGTGGCTATGGCTACGACGAGGCATGGACGGCGCTGCAATGCTGGAAGTCCGGCGTCGGCAATGCCTGGCTGAGTGGTTGGGACGTCCTCCATCTCGGCAGTCGGACCTTCGGGCCGATGGGTGGAAACGTCTCACCAGCACTGCGCCGGAACCTGAGTCGGCTGCTGGCGGTGTGCAATGCCGCCGACCTGGATCACCCCCGACGATCTCCGGACCGGATCCTCGACGAACTGCGAAAACGAGCGCTTTCCGGTGTAACTCCCCGATTCACGATTCCCGGACTCGATGACTCGCTGCGGGAAGAGTTTGGCGTTGCCGGCGCTGCAGCCGAGCCCCGGCCTGGCGCATGGCGGGTGTGGTGCGAAGAGGGTGACCCCCGGAATTGGACCCGACAATGGCTGCCCTGGCTGGAAAACGAACGGGTCCGCGACCCCAATCTGCAGGTAGTCGGTGGCAAGCGCTGCTTCGCCTTCGCGGAATCATTCACGGACGATCAGGCTCGCTCCGCCGCCGCGGCGCTCACGGCGACGCCTCGCGAGCCTCCAGTCCGATTGCCGGCCATCTCCGCAAAGCGACCCACGCCCCGTCAGCGCCTGGCCGCCATTCTCAACGACTGGCGCCGACGCGGCACGGTCCTCCCCGAAGGCTGGTGAGGGGTCTTCGGGAAGCCCCATAGATCCGGCGGATTCACCCGTTCATTGCCAACCACCGCTCGGCTCGGCGGATGATCTCTCCTTCGGATTTCGGGAGACGATCCAGCAGGGCGGCCGCCTCGGACGGGGGCAACCACAGGATGGCGTCGTGTTCGTGATCCATCGCTCCAGGTGGCGAGCCGTCCCATGGCGTGAGGAAGTAGTGCACAGCTCGATCAACTTCGATCCCCTTCACCGGATGGCGAAACCGTGCCTGAATGCACCCAAGGTAGGCGTCGATGTCGCAGTGCAGCCCACTCTCCTCCAGGATCTCGCGGCGGGCGGCGTCCTCGAGGGTCTCGTTGCGGACCACGGTTCCCTTCGGCAGATGCCAGCTCTCGAACTCGGAACCCCGCGTCGAGGCATGCCGCACCAGTACGGCGTACTCGCGGCCAGTCGGCGTTCCCCTGTACGGTGTCCCACCGGCGCAGACATGGTACGGCCAGGCCGACGTGGCGCGGAATTCCCGGTTCATGATCCCTCCATGCAGCGATAGCCGAGGTCGCGTAGGTGCAGCAGCAGCGTGCTTATCGGGAGACCGATGACGTTGCTGTGGTCTCCTTCAATGCGCTGGATCAGCAGTGCGCCGGCGCTCTGGCTCGCATAGGCGCCGGCCTTGTCGAGCGATTCGCCGCAAGCTACGTACGCCTGGCACTCCCTCGGCGTCAGGGGGCGGAATGTCACTGCGGTGTGCACGTGGAAGCACTCCTCGCGACCGGGAGACACGAGCGCGACGGCGGTGATCACGGCGTGCGTCCTACCGGCCAGGGCGGCGATCATCCTCACGGCATCGGCTTCGTCTGCCGGCTTGGCGAAGAGCGTATTGCCCAGGGCGACCACGGTGTCGGCTCCAATCACGAGCGCGTCCGGACGTCGTTGGGCTACGTCACGAGCTTTCTCCAAGGCCAGGTGCCGGGCAAACGCTGCTGGGTCGGCAACCTCGGCCGGCGAGGGCTCGTCGAACGCCGACGGCAGCACCTCGAAGGGAATCCTCAGGAGCGCCAGCAGCTCTCGCCGTCTCGGCGAGCCGGAGGCCAGAACCAGCGGCGGCGGGGTCATGCCGCGCTCTCGACGGCTACGGCAGCGGGCATGGGGACGCCGCCTCGGCCGAGAGAACGGGAGAACTCGTCCATCGCGGAGAGGCCTCGGGCAACGAGGGCCGCGTGGCGATCCTCCTTGCGGCGGAATCGCTCTTCGAACGGGGGCAGCAGCCCGAGATTAGAGTTCATCGGCTGGAAGTTGTCCGTCGGCCCGGCGGCGATGTACTCCAGCAATGCGCCCAGCATTGTCAGCGGCGACGGGACGACCCCCGGCAGGGTTCGCTGGGACCGCGCGGCGTTCATCCCCGCGAGGATCCCGGTGGCGGCGGACTCGGTGTAGCCCTCGACCCCGGTGATCTGACCGGCGAAAAAGATGGGCGCCCGGCGTCCCGCCGCCATGCGCACCGCCTCGCGGACCGCCAGCGTCGGTTCCAGAAGCGCGGGACTGTGCAGATAGGTGTTGCGATGCATCACCCCCAGGCGCACGAACTCCGCCCGCTCCAGTCCCGGGATCATGCGAAAGACACGTGTTTGTTCGCCCCACTTCATCCGGGTCTGGCAAGCGACCATGCTGTAGAGAGTCGCCCCGCGGTTCTCCTGTCGGAGTTGCACCACCGCATGCGGTCGTTCCCCGGTCCGTGGATCCCGCAGCCCGATCGGCTTGAAGGGTCCGAAGGCCAGCGTCTTCTCTCCGCGGCGAGCCAGTTCTTCCACCGGCAGGCAGCCTTCGAACAGGCGCATCGGTTCAAAGTCGTGGAGGGGAGCCAGCTCGGCCGCGAGCACAGCCTCTCGGAAAGCGGTGTACTCCGCCTGATTCATCGGACAGTTCAGGTAGCCGCCCGCCGAGCCGTCCTCCTGACCCTTGCCCCAGCGAGCTGCTTCGAACGCCACTGACCGGTCAATGCTCTCGGCGTCGATGATCGGCGACGCCGCGTCGTAGAAGTAGAGGCCGGCGGTGCCGGTCAACGCCTGGATCCTGCTGGAGAGGGCTTCCGAGGTGAGCGGACCGGTCGCGACCACGACTGGGAGGTCGTCGGGAAGCTCCGTCAGTTCCTCCCGCACAAGGGTGATGAGGGGGTGGCCGTCGATCCGATCGGTGATGGCCCGAGCGAACAGGTCGCGATCGACGGCCAACGCGCCGCCGGCAGGCACGGCGCTCTCATCCGCGGCGGCGAGAACCAGGGATCCCAGGGCTCGCATCTCGGCCTTGAGCATCCCCGCGGCGGTGTGCGGAAGGTTGCTCTTGAGGCTATTGCTGCAGACCAGCTCGGCCAGGTTCCCGGTGCGGTGGGCGGGCGTCATCCGGGCGGGGCGCATCTCAAACAGCGCTACGCGGGCACCCTCCGCGGCCGCGGACCAGGCTGCATCCACCCCGGCCAGTCCACCGCCGATAACGATGACCTGGGTTTCGTCAGGAACCTGGGAATGGGCGGCCACGGCCGGAGTGTAGCACGGCAATCAGCCCCGGTAAAGCCGCGGGGGAGCGCACACAGTCGTGTGCCGGGGCCGTTCGGTCGGCCTTCCCCGAAACCATCAGCCAGCGGTCCATCACCTGAGTGGCGGAGGCAGGGAGCCGCGTGAGCGCCCTCGAAACTTGGTTGAGAGATTGTCTCCGCCGCCCCAAACTCGCGCGACGGCGCGCCTCCGGCAGCGTGTGGCCGCCAGGGAACGACCGCCAGCGACATGCCGACCAAATGGCAACTCCAGGTTCTCGGCGGGCTCCGGGCCGAACGGGCGGGCCGCATCGTCACGCGCTTCCAGACTCGCAAGGCGGGCGCGCTGCTGGGCTACCTTGCATTCTTCGCCGACCGACCTCATCCGCGGGAAACGCTCATCGAGATGCTGTGGCCGGAGTGCGATCCGCGCTCAGGCCGCTACAACCTCAGCGTCACCCTCTCTTCACTGCGCCACCAACTGGAGCCGCCGGGGGATGCGGCAGGGTCAGTAATCCTGGCAGACCGCCTGAACGCTC
>CAZSRZ010000043.1:0-30605 GCA_964609085.1 uncultured bacterium
TCGCGGGTGGGGGACTTCGGCACAGGCTGCATCCCGGCGCTGACGCGCTCGGCTCCGTACGGAGGTGGTTGCCGGTGCCGGTGAGACGCCAGTTCTCCCAGGGGTTGCCTCCCCAGGCTCGCGCACTGGCAACTGACTGCGGCGGAGGGGCTGCCGGTGCCGGCGAGACGCCAGCGCTCCCAGGGGCGTTGCCTCCCCTGGGGCGCGCCGACAGGATCGTGGAGGGTCGTCGACGAATCTGGGGGTATTGGGCGGGACGGCGGGTGTGAGGGTGGCCTTCGTGTGGGGTGATCGCAATCGGTCAGGACTCGGCAACGCCGATCCGCGAACGGGAGTTCTCGACGTGAACCACGGCTCCGGTGTCCCGGCGAGGGCACCAGGGGGGCCCACCGGCCGCGCCCGGGTGCTCGCGACGGCCTGCTGCGCCGTCGCCGGGCTGCTGGTCCTGATGCCTGGCCGGCCGGGGGCGCAACAAGGGGTGGACCTGCGCGGCCGCACGCTGTCGGACGCGCGCGCCCACGCGCTCGACTACCGCGGTGCACAACTCCAGGGTGCGGTTCTGGATGGGGTCAACCTCACTGCGGCCAACCTGACGGGGGCTTCGCTGATCGGAGTACGTGTGCTGGGAGCTGATCTCTCCGGAGCAGATCTGACGGGAGCAGATTGCACCCGCATGAACTTCGGGCAGGCGGGCCTGAGACGCACGCGTCTGAACCAGTCCATTCTCCGAGACGCCGTGCTCAGCAACACCGAGGGCGTCGGGACGCAGTTCGTCAAGGCGGACCTCTCCGCCGCTTCGATGAGCGCAGTCGCTCTCATCGGCTGCGACATGCGCGAAGCCATCCTGCGCGGTGCCCAGATGGTCGGTGCCGATCTTTCGCGATGCGATTTATCCGGAGCGGATCTCCGCGGCGTCGGAGCGGAAACCGCTGAGTGGCGTCGCGTCCTCTTCGATCGGGCACACCTGGAGGAAGCTCGGCTCTCGCGCGGCACCTTCTACCGCGTCAGCTTCAAGGAGGCGCATCTCGAAGACGTGCAGGCCCAGGGCAGCACCTTCGCCCGGGCGGACTTTAGCCGTGCCGTCATGGACCGCAGTACCTTTGTGTCCAGCGACTGTTCACGGTCCCGGATGGTTGGTGTCTCCTTCCGGGACGGTCGCGGTGGTGACTTCAGCCGAGCTGACCTCACCGATGCGGACCTGACAGGCGCTCAGGTAGAGCAGCTCGAGGGAGCCATTCTCCGACGAACCAATCTGACCCGGGCTCGGCTGACCCACGCCGAGGGCGCGGATCTCACCGAAGCCATTCTCACCGAGGCCGACGTCCGCTTCACCAACTTCAGCGGGGCCACACTGGTGAAGGCGAAGTGCTCTGGTGTGAACATGGGCGTCAACACTCACAACATGGATTCGATTGACATGACGGAGGCCGACTTCAGCCGCGCCCGCCTCTGGGCCGATCTGACGCTGGCGAACCTGACCCGGGTCAACTTCGAGAAGGCCTGGCTCCGGGGGACGTGGGTGCGCACCAACCTGACCGGCGCAAATCTCAGGGGGGCCACCCTTGACGGCGTGGACTTTTCCGAGGCGATCTTTAAAGATGCGGATCTCACTGGCGCGATCATTCGGAGCGGCGGTCCCCGCGCGGTGTTCGCTGGGGCCCGGATGGAGGGCGTGAAACTGGAGATCCAGTCACTGGCTGGCGCGAATCTCAGCGATGCCAAACTTGCCGGGTCCATCCTGCGCAACACCGACTTTCGCGGTGCCCGCCTTGCCGGGGCAGACCTGACCCGGGCAAATCTCACGGGGTGCGACCTCCGTGGCGCGGACTTCACCCGGGCCCGGATGGGTGGAGCAATCGTCCGTGGGGCGCGTTTCGACGGCCGCACGCGCTGGCCTGCAGGGTTCAAGCCGGCCGGAGCGGTGAGGGTTCCCTGATATGACTTTTCTGCGATTGCTGCTTACCTCAGTTGCGGTCGCGGCCCTCGTGACCGGCCTGCGTGTGCACGCCCAGACTCGCACCGACTTCCGAAACCGCGACCTGACCGGTGTCAAGTTCACGGGGCGCGATCTGCGCGGTGCCCAGTTCCAGGGGGCGGACCTGGGGAATGCCGACTTCACCGGCGCTAACCTGAGCGGCGCGGATCTGTCAGGGGCCGACCTGGGCAACACCGACTTCACGCGGGCCATCCTGGTCGACGCGAGGCTCCATTACGCCCGGTTGGAATCCGCTGAGCTGGATGGCGCCGTCTTCCGGGGCGCGGATCTCTCCGGGGCGATCCTCGTTAGCTGCAGCGCGACACGGGCGGACTTCCAGGCCGCCCAACTGAAGCAGGCGACCCTGACGTCGCTGCAGTTCAAGTCGGTGAATCTGGATCGCGCCGATCTCACCGGCGCAATCCTCACGAGTTGCACCCTGCAGGACTGCACTCTGCGAGGGGCACGGCTGGCGGAAGCCGATCTCAGTTCCTGTCGCTGGACGGGGCTGCCCATGGCCGGATTGGTCGCCACGGATGCCCACTTCGAGAACTGCCGGCTGGAGGGCGTGGACCTCACAGGCGCGGATCTGGACCGGGTTTCGGGCGAGCTGGAGTTGCCGCAGGCCCGTTTGGCGGGCGCGAAGTTGCGCGAAGCACAGATCGCTCACCTTGCGGGTGCTGACCTGAGCAAGGCCGACCTCACCGGGGCGACATGCCGCGGAAACTGGACGGGTGTGACCGCACGGGAGTCGGATCTTTCCCAGGCACGCATCCACTTCTTCAGTGCTGAGACCGGCGACTTCACCGGCGCTCGGATGGCCGGTGCCGATCTCTCCGGAGCACGGTTCGGCAAGTCCATCCTGACCGATGCCGACCTCACCGGCGCTCGGGTCACCCGGGTGGAAATCTTCGGCGACTGCGCTCGCCTGCGACTTGACGGCGCGACCGGCGAGCGGCTCGACTTGAGCGGGGCCTCCGCGAGCGGACTGACCGCACGAGGCGCCCGCCTGCTGCGGCTGAACGCCACAGGGACCAACCTTTCGGGCGCGGCTCTCACCAACGCGACTCTGCGCCGGGCTCAGTTCGACCGAGCCAACCTGCGGAGCGCCGATCTCGGAGGCGCTGACCTGTTTCGGGCGCAGCTCGGCGGCGCCGGCTTGAGCGGATGCAATCTGGAGCGGAGTGAGCTGGGCCGGGCGGAGCTTCGCGGGGCGCTGCAGGCGCGGGCTGCCCGCTGGCGAGGCGCCCGCTATGAGGACACCACGCTCCTCCCCATTGGAATCAGCCCGGCGGCCCTCGGCATGGTGCTAACCCTCCGCCGACCCTCCATCGACTGACCGGCAGACTCCGGGAGTCAGATGTCGGAGCACCTCGCCGAGCGAGCCCCGGACCGCGCTGTTGGCGGCCACGCCGTCCGCGCCGGCCTGCCTTCCTGCCGCCAGCGCCGCGCGCTCCACGTGCCCGGCGTACCCCAGAATCACCAGCTCGGCCCCCCCGGCCAGCGAGCGCACCGCCCGAATCAGGCCCGGACCCGCGTCGCCCGGCATCGCAAGATTCACCAGCACCAGCGCCGGCCTCTCTCCCGCGAGCCTCTCTGGGAGCCCGACGGATGGAGCACTGATCGTCGCCTCGTAGCCGAGACGCCGGAGAGCGGCCGCGACTGCCGATGCACCCATCAGGTCGGCATCGACCACCCACGCCCGCCTTCCCGCTCCCTCGTCGAGCATCGCCCCGTGCGGCATGTGGAACCTCCCTACCGGCACCGAGGCGGCGTAAGATGGTAGGTGATGATCACCCGTCTCCTACGCCCCGTGTCGGATCCGGCCGCCATCGACACTGCGGCGGGCATGCTGCTGAACGCAAAGCTGGTTGCCTTCCCCACCGAGACAGTATACGGTCTGGGAGCGCTGGCGCTCTCCGGGGCGGCTGTGGCGGCAATCTTCGCGGCCAAGGAGCGGCCGGCGACGGACCCCCTCATCGTCCATCTGCCCGGTCGGCGGTGGCTTGGCAGGGTGGTGTCACAGGTTTCGGTCGAGGCGGAGCGCCTGATCGAGGCGTTCTGGCCCGGCCCGCTTACCCTCATACTGCCACGCTCCGCAGCAGTTCCCGCGGCGGTGACAGCGGGCCTGCCCGGCGTGGGGGTCCGCGTGCCGTCACACCCCATCGCCGCTGCCCTGCTTCGCGCGGTCGACGCGCCCGTCGCCGCCCCGAGCGCGAATCGATTCGGTCACGTGAGTCCGACGACGGCCGCGCACGTTCTCGCCGACCTCGACGGGCGGATCGACGCCGTTTTGGACGGCGGACCCGCCACTATCGGTGTGGAGTCAACGGTCCTCGACATGTGCGGTCCGGAGCCCCTGCTGTTGCGCCCCGGGGCGATCTCTCGCCAGGAGTTGGCCGATGTGCTCGGCCACCCCGTCTGTGACTCCCGGCCGAGCACGGCGAGGGCCGACCTCCCCCAGCAAGCTCCGGGGCAGTTGGTGCACCACTACAGCCCCCGGGCGGAGGTGCGGCTCTACGGCCATGCGGATGGCTCCGTGCTTGAGCAGATGCGGCGGGACGCCGAGCGGGACGCCGCCGCCGGGCAAGGGGAACCGCCTGCCTGGCTGTTGCTCGACGAGGACGCCGCAGCCACGGAAGGCGTGCCCGGGCGGCGGTGGTTACTTGGGCCCGCGGGCGACCTTACCCATGCCGCTCGCCGGTTATACCCCTCATTGCGGGAGGCGGATGAGTGGGGTGCGCAGGTCGTGTTGGCGCATCTCGTGCCGCAACCCGGACTCGGAGAGGCGATCAACGACCGTTTGACGCGCGCCGCTGGGGGGCGGGTGATCGGCAAGCGCTGATCGGGCGACCGATGGGGAGGGTGGCTGCCGTCCTCCACGCCTCCCCGTCCGGACCCAACTCAGAGCCTCTGAACGGCGTCCTGCACAGCCCGGAGGCAGGCCTGGATGTCCGCGATCGGATCCTGCGGGTTTTCCTCGTACTCCAGCGACAGCGGCTGACTGTACTTGACCGCTCGCAGCGCCTTCAGCACCTCCAGCACAGGTAGATCCCCCTGGCCGAGGATCGTGAACGTCCGCGCGTCCTTGACATCCTTGAGGTGAATGCCGTGGATCCGTTTGTTGAGCGCCTCGATCACCTTCACGGGGTGCTCGCTCGACCGCAGGAAGTGCCCCAGGTCAGCGCAGGCACCGATCCGGGGGTGACGGTCCTTCACCGCATCCACGACCTGTTGCAACTTGTCGTAGCGACTGCCGGGCCCATGGTTGTGAATCGCAATGCTGATCTTGAACTCGTCCACCAACATCTCGAGTTGGTCGAACGACTTGGGATCCGGATCGGCGCTGATGACGCGGACCCCCAAAGCCTTCGCTGCCTCGAAGACCCGACGGTTGGCGGCGGCATCCGTGCCGAATCCGGTGACCCCGTGGGCGGAGAGGTTTACGTCGGCCGCCTTGAGTTTTTCGAGGATGACGGAAACAGCCGCCGGGTCGGTCGTCAGGGGGATGTGCGCGCTGAACGATTCCCAGTAGTGAAGCCCCAGCTCTCGCGTTTTCGCCAGCGCTTCTTCAAACTTGTAGCCGCGGAGCGAGTAGCTCTGGATCCCCATTTTGAAGGGGCCATAGGGCTTATCGGCTGCATGGGCGCGGTCCCCGAGCGCAAGCCCGGCCGCCACTGCCGCCGCACCCCCGAGCATCTGCCGTCGGCTGGTCCTGTTGTTCCACATCTCCCGCATGCCAGTACCTCCAGAGGCAGCAGTGACGTCGGTTCCGGACGCTAGTCGGCGACGCTGCCCTCCCCATTATGCGCGGAGGGCCCGGAAAGAGGGTTATCGGCGGCGGCCGGGCAACCGGCCGCTGCCGATAATGCTGGTCAACCTAGTCGAGGGCGGCCTGATCTGCCAGGGCGCGCCGCTCGGCCATGTCGACGACATCGTCCGCGCTGACTTGGTAAGCACCGGACTCCACGCGCTGCGTCAACTCACGCACTCGCCGCTCCCTCATGGGATCTCCCTCGCCGGCAAGCACCTGCTGCGTGAAGCGAGCCACCTCGTCCATGGAGACTCCATACGCGACGGCGAGTTCCTCGATCGATTCGATCGGAGGAGAAGTGACCTGGCTCTTGGCGCTCTGTGCCGCTTTTCGGGCGTTCAGAACCTCTTGTAGAGAGATCTGCATCTGATTGCTCCTCCATGACAGGCGATGGGCTTGCGCACCATCGCACGGGCCAAAAGCAGAGGTCGGCAACCAGACGATCATCCCAGGTTCCTGGGGAAGACTCTCGGCTTTGCGTCCCACTCTTTCGAGTGGTTTGCCATTATCGGTTCCGCGATGTTCAAGAGACCATAGTGGCAGGCTCTCGAGGCATCTGCAGGGCCATTTTGCCGAATTCGAAAAAGTTTTTTCGCGGCGAACGCAGCGGCCTCTTCGTCGGATGTTCATCAGGGGTGCAGCGGCCTGCCGGACCCTGCATCATAGCGAGCCAATCGGCCTCTGGCATCTCGGATGATGATGACGCGGCCATCCGGGGTGAACCCAACGACCGCACGACCGCTTAAGGTACGATTGAGGATGCTCCTGCCGTCGAACCCGCGTACCACCCGCACCTGCGTGCTCCCGGTACCCGCCACGCTGAGAGCAAAGAGGCGTCCGTTGGGATCAAAGCCTCCGATCACCTGCCCCCCGGTCGAGGTGTGGCTGAGCTGCGTGCGGCCCCGCAGGACCTGCACCACCTGCAGGTGTGTCCTGTTCCCCTGGTCGAAAATGGCGGCGACGGGCTCAAATAGGCTCTGGCTCACCTGAGCGTAAATCGAGTAGGTTCCCCGGAAGGTCACCCGGCCGCGACCGTCCAGCAGCAGCACCTGGGTCCGGTCATCCCCACGCAGAGCCAACACGGTGCCTGTCGCGGACATGTCGGTGGTCACCTCGGGGCGGTCACGAAAGTGCATGTCGGCGAGAGGCGTGCCTTCGCCGATCCGGAGCATGCGGAAGTGATACCCTGTCGCGTCTTCGTCGAGCACGAACAGCCGTCGATCCGAGGGATCGAATCCTGCGGCGGTGGTGCCTCGCGTGGTGATCCGGAGGAGCTCTCGGCCCGAGGCTGCATCGGCGATCCGAAGCCTTCGATGCTCCGACAGCAGGAGGTAGGCCCCGGTGTTGGAGGGTCCGATGGGTTCGTAAACGAGCGGGGAGAACCCGGACGTGAGCTCAGGGTCCAGAATGTCGGGCGCGGCGGCCGCCCGGGCCGGGAATGACATCGCCGCGGCCAGTGCGAATGTCAAGAGGACGGCAACCGGTCCAGCCAGGCAAGATGGGTGTCTCATTACGGCACTCCAGAGTGTCGACCGACGCGCGGATGGGCGCATGCTGCATGTCTAGTAGCCGGAACCGCGGCTGTCGTGTCTGTGTGGGCGGCAGAATCCGACCAAAGGATGATGATGAAAGCCGCTGCCTGAGGTAGGGACACCCGCATGCTTGCCCGATCCACGTCCGAACTTGAAGCCGCGCTCCGGGCGAAGGTGAGGGGCGAGGTCGATTTCGATCTCTCCACCTGCCTGCTGTATGCCTCGGACGCCAGCATCTACCGGCAGGAGCCGATCGGTGTCGTTTGCCCGACCGACAGCGAAGATCTGGCTACGGTGGTGGGAATCGCAACAGGCCACGGCGTGCCGCTGCTCGCCCGCGGGGCGGGCACGAGCCTGGCGGGGCAGACCACCACGCCAGGGCTGGTGGTGGATGTTTCGCGCCATCTCCGGCGCATCGGCGAGGTGGACATCGGCGGCACGCGCGTTCACGTGGAGCCAGGCGTCGTGCTGGACGAACTGAATGCCCAGCTTCGCCCCACCGGCCTGATGTTCGCTCCGGACGTGGCCACGTCCAACCGAGCAACCATCGGCGGAATGATCGGCAACAACTCCTGCGGGTCGCGGTCGATCCGCTATGGGAAGACCGGCGATCACGTGCTCACGCTCGAAACCGTCCTCAGCGGAGGGGAGCGGCTAACGATGCGGGAGCTATCCGAGGAGGAGTGGGAGCACGCCGGACGCGGGGACCATCGAGCCGCCGGCATCTACCGCGGAGTCCACCAGCTCTGCGCTGAGCACGCGGAGGAGATCGAACGCCGCTACCCTCGCATCATGCGTCGGGTGGGCGGTTACAACCTGGACATGCTCACGCGGCATGGCCGACGGAGCCTGGCACCCCTCGTTGTCGGCTCCGAGGGAACGCTCGCCGTGGTTGCTGGGGCGTGGATCCACCTGGTGCCCGTGCCCGCCGCCTCCGCGCTACTCGTGTCCCACTTCTCCACGCTGCAGGCCGCACTCGAGGCGGCGCCCCTGATCCTGGGGCACGAACCGTCCGCGATTGAGCTGATCGACCGATTGATCCTGGACCTCACACGTGGCAACCCGGCCCTCGCATCGGCCCGCGGATTCGTGGTCGGTGATCCGGAAGCGATCCTGATCACCGAGTTCCAGGGGGAAACCGCCGCCGAAGTCGGCGACCGGATCGAGGGCCTCCGCGCGGCACTGGAGAAGTCGGGAATAGCTGGTCCTCACATCGAGCGCCGCCACCTCCCTGAGATCGGGGAGGTTTGGGCCGTGCGGAAAGCGGGCCTGGGTCTGTTGATGGGAACGAAAGGTGACCGGAAGCCGACGGGCTTCATCGAGGACACAGCAGTGCCCGTGGAGCGACTCGCCGACTTCATTCGCGAACTGCGTGCTCTCCTCGAAGCGGAGGCCCTGACCGCGTGCTTCTACGGGCATGCTAGCGTGGGCTGTCTGCACGTGCGACCATTGCTCAACCTCCGTGATCCGGCCGATCGGGCTCGACTACGACCGCTCTCCCGCGCGGTTGCGGAACTCGTGCTGCGCTACGGGGGAGCGATGTCGGCCGAGCACGGTGACGGCCTGGCCCGGTCCGAGTGGAACGAGCTCCTCTTTGGGCCGCAGCTCGTCGGGGCTTTCCAGCAGCTCAAGCGCCTCTTTGACCCCATGGGGCTGATGAACCCGGGCAAGATCGTCGATGCCCCGGCGATGGACACACACCTGCGTGTGGACACGCCTCCCCCGCTCCCCGCGCCGCGGACGCTGCTCGACTTCTCTGTTGACGGTGGGCTTCCCGGGCATGCGCTTTTGTGCACGGGGATCGGGGCATGCCGCAAGCGACTGGACGGGGTGATGTGCCCCTCCTTCCGTGCGACGGGGGAGGAGCGCCACTCGCCCCGCGGCAGGGCCACGCTGGCGCAGGTCGCCTTCACCGGTCTCAAACCGGGCACCGGGGTGGACGACCCGGAGCTGCTCGCCGCGCTCGACCTGTGCCTGGAATGTAAGGCGTGCGGCAGCGAGTGTCCGTCGAACGTCGACATCGCCCGGCTGAAATCGGAGGTGCTCCATCAGACCCACCAGTCGCGGGGAATCCCATTGCGTGCGCGGCTGCTTGCACATCCGGAGATTCTGGGCCGGTTCGGCTCGGTCATCGCGCCGGTCGCCAACGCCTTGCTGGCGTTCCCGTTGATCCGGACGGCGATGCAGGCGCTGCTGGGATTGGACGCTCGCCGCCCGCTCCCCCCCTTCGCTCGGCCTGCATTCCGCCAGCGGTGGGCCCTGGATCCGCCGCGGGCGGAACCCTCCGGCGCTGCGGGCAGCGTGCTGCTGTTCGTGGACACGTTCACGAACTATCACGAGCCCCAGATCGGGTTTGCCGCTGTCCGGGTGCTTCGGTCGGCCGGCTACCATGTCCGCGTGGCGGACCACGGCTGCTGTGGCCGGGCGCTCATCTCCAAGGGGTTGCTCAACGAAGCCCGCGCGAGGGCGGAGGAACTGGTTGGCAGGCTGCTGCTGTTCGTGCGTGACGGGATCCCGGTCGTCGTGCTGGAGCCAAGTTGTCTCTCCGCATTGAAGGATGAGTTCCTCCGGTTCGGCCTGGGAGCCGGGGCGGAGGAGGTTGCGGCAGGATGCTGGACGTTGGAGGAATTCTTAGCCCGAGCGGGGAGCGCTCAGCCGACGTACGGCGGTCACGGAGAGCAACTCCTCTTCCATCCGCACTGCCACCAGCGCGCACTCTGGGGGCAGACCGGGTCCCGGTCTGCACTGGAAGCCGCGAACTGGGATGTCCGCGACCTGCCCGCCGGTTGCTGCGGGATGGCCGGCTCGTTCGGGTACGAGGCGGAGCACGCCGAGCTCTCTCGCGCCATCGGCGAGCTGGGGCTACTTCCCGCCGTACGCGCAGCGGCCCCCACTGCCCTCGTGGTCGCTTCGGGCACAAGTTGCCGACAGCAGATTCGGGACCTGACGGGCCGGACCGTGCTCCACCCGGCTGAAGCCCTCGACCGTGCCCTCGCCGAGGAGGGGATCTGAAGCGATCTCAGACCAGGCTGAGCGGCCGATTGCTCGTCAGGGGCTCATGACCGGCTATCGAATTCCCGGCCTCCAGCCCCAAAGCTACCTGCATCCCCAGTCCGACGACTTCCTCGGGCGAAATCTCCCCCGTCATGGCCATCTTCAGGGCAGCCTCCTCAAGGCAGATGAAGCCCCGCTCCGTGGCGTGCCGCCTCAGCGCGTCGCCAACTTCGCCGCAGGCGATGAGACGCTGCATCTCCTGATCCAGGATCAGCAACTCATACACACCGATCCGCCCCCGACGACCCGTGCGCCGGCAGTGTTGGCAGCCTTGTCCCCGGGAGAATCCGGTCCAGTCCCCCTGCCCAAAGACCCGCTCCAGCGCGCGACGCAGCACATCGTCCGGCTGATAGGGGATGCGGCAGTCCGGACAGTTCCTGGCCACCAGGCGCTGGGCGACGACACCGGCCAGGCTGCTGCTGACGATGTGTGGGGCCACCCCCATGTCGACGAGGCGGGTGACCGTGCCGATCGAATCCCGGGTATGGAGCGTTGATAGAACCAGGTGACCGGTGAGGGCGGCACGCGACCCCATCTCCGCCGTCTCCAGATCGCGCATCTCGCCGACCATAAGGATGTCCGGGTCTTGCCGGAGCATGGACCGGAGCGTTGCCGCAAAGGTCCGACCGGCCCGTTCGTTGACCTGGACCTGGGTAACTCCCGGGAGCCGAACTTCGACGGGATCTTCGACTGTGATGACATTCACCGCATCATCCAACAGATTATCCAGTGCCGCGTAGAGGGTGGTTGTCTTTCCGGACCCGGTCGGCCCGGTGATCAGGATCATCCCCTCCTTGAGGGAGAGCAGCCGGCGGAAGCCCGCGAGCGTGGTCGGAAGCATGCCCAGTTGTTCCAGCCGAATGAGGTTGCGGCTGTTCTTGAGAATCCGGACAACCAGAGTCTCCCCGTGGATGCTCGGCAGCGTCGAAACACGCAGCTCGAAGGTTGTGCCGTCCACCTTCAGTTGCGCGCCGCCGTCCTGCGGCTGTCTGCTCTCCGAGATGTCCATGCCGGAGATGATCTTCAGTCGCGCCGTCACCGCCGGATGCCGCTTGAGAGGGGTGTTAACGACCACCGTCAACTGGCCGTCGATGCGGTACCGGACGCGCACCTGGTGCTCCAACGGCTCGATGTGGATGTCACTGGCCCCTCGACGGATCGCATCGGAAAGGAGGGTGTTGACCATCGTGATGATGGGCATCTCCTTTCCCGCGAGCGCGAGTTGCTCCACCGAGGCGCTTGCGTCCTCCTCCCATTGGTCGGACGAAACCAGCTCTTGCTCTCTCGCGTCGGCCACGGCCGCGTCCGGATGATCCGAGCCGTAGTAGCGAGAAAGTGCTTCGCGCAACTGCGATTCCGCCACCATCACCGGCAGTACGGGCACCCCGACCCACTCGCGGATGGCCTGATCGGACCGGATGTCGTACGGGTCGCGAAGGGCGACCAGCATCCGACCGCCTTCCAGGCGGATGGGCAGAGCGCCGAACTCAAGGGCCACCTCCCGGGGCAGCTTGAGGACCGACTCGAGATCAGGCGGGTCGGTGACTAGGTCGACATAGGGGATGTCGAGTTGCTCGGCAAGCGCCTTCGCCAGTGCCGCGTCGGAGAGGATTCCCAGCCCCACCAGCGCTTCACCCAACCGCTGTCCCGAGCGTGCCTGGTGATCCAGCGCGGACTGGAGCTGAGCCTCCGTAATGACTCCACTCCGCTGGAGTATCTGTCCGAGCGAGCGTCTCCCTAGCATTTGGTCTACTCTGGATTCTTGGTGACACGCATCACAGCACCGCCTGAAGGTCTCTCAGCGTCATTCCGAGGCTCTCATAGGGGTCACGGGTGACTGCCCGCGAAACAAGGGCCTGGACGTCTGCGGGATGCACCTGACCGCCTGCCGCCTTCCGGGCCGCGTCGTCCAGCAGGGTACGCAGGCCACGCTTGTGAAAATTCCGCTCCAACAGGCTGGGGAGCACGCGGCGGCCCAGCATGTAACGCAGGTCGTCGTCGAAGACGACGAGCTCCTGCAGCCCAATCGAACCCTTGAAGCCACTGTAGAAGCACGTCTCGCAACCGACGCCCTCCATCAGTCGCGTTCCATCGATGTCGCCGAGCGAGCTCTCCAGGATGGACTGGATGGCGGGATCAATCATCGCCTCGCGCGAACACTCCGGGCAGAGGCGTCGGATGCGGCGGAGAGTGAGCGCTCCGGCCAGCCACGGGGCGGCATCCCGCGGATCGGACACCCGGTCCAGAAAAGCGTAGATGCCGGGGATGGTCGACGGCGTGGTCACGCTTGCCAGCACGAAGGTCCCTCGCCGAGCGAGCCGGACAAGCTCTTCGACCGTGTCGTGCCCCATCAGGTCGTCGGCGAGGAGCACGTCAGGAGGTTGCTCTGTCAGATGAGCGAGAAGGCGGGCGGGCGGCTCGCCGGATTTGGGGCCGGGAGGCGGGACGTGGATCGCCGTGGACCATGGGAGCTGATCCGGAAGGCTGCGTCCGGGACCGTCCTGGTGGACGGCGATGACGCTGAGTGATTCGCGGTCGAGGAGATTGAGAATGCTGTAGAGCGCGGTCGTTCGGCCGGACCCGGCAGGTCCAATGACCAGGAGAATGCCTTCCCGGGCGTGGATGAGGGGAAGCAGCTCATTCTGGGTGGTGGGTTCGAATCCCAGATCCGAGAGGGAACGAGGTTCCGGAGGAGTCTGCTGGAGCGAGAGCAAGAACAATTCGCCCGCCACGCCGGGGACGGCGCGAGCGGTGAAGGTGGTCATGACCCCTCCAATCTCCAGCCGGCCCATGGTGTTCTGGATCTGCCTCTCAACGTCTGGGATCATGTTGCAGACGCGCTTCAGGTGCCGCACGATCTGGAGCCCAGCCGCCTTACCCAAGGCCGCGATCGGAACGAGCCGCCCGTCGACGTTGCCCCGCACCCGCACCGTGGTCGGCTCTGGTTCGAATCGGATCTCTCCCGCGAATCGTTTCAGCCCCATCTCCAGCAACTCGATTGCCCGGGCTGCCACAGCTCGCGGATCATCCGGGTTGGGGTCGTCAGCCCTCGAGGTGCCGGACGCGCCCTGCCGAACTCCGGGATCGTGCACGGCCATCAATTGCTCGTACTTGGCGAGCACCTCAAGCAGTTTGCGCTCGACCGTGACGGCCATCACCACCGGCTGATTCAGCCGCCGGGACAGCTCCGCGTCCAGGCTGATGTCGAACGGATTGCGCGCGGCGAGGACAAGCCGCCCCTTTTCAAATCGGGCCGGCACCACCTGCAACTCGCGGGCGACCTCCGCTGGCAGCAGGCGGAGGATCTGGCGGGGCGGCGGGGTTTCCAGATCGACGAACGGCATCCCCGACTGCTCGGCGAGAGCTCGGACGATGTGGGTCTCGGTGCAGACGCCCAGGCTGATCAGCGCGTCGCCGAGCGCCACGCCGCGATCACGCTGGAGGACCAGCGCGCGCTCGAGTTGCGCGTTGGTGATAACCTCCCGGCGGAGGAGTATTTGTCCTAGTCGATGGTTCTTGCCGTACACAGAAGGGTTATGGCAGGAGTCGAGGCCATCATTTAGGGGAGTCGAGAGCCCACCTAAAGTTGGGCTTCGGAGCGAGGGCTGTCGCTCAGGAGGTTGAAGGGATGGCCGTGGTCGTGCTCGAGTTCGACGAAGACATGCAAGTGGCCATTGCGCGTGCGCTCGTGGAGGCCCCGCAGTCCACCTTGATCGCCGTGGCGGATCCGGTCAGCACGCACGGGCACATCGCCATGGCCGACACGTACGACGAGGGCGTCGCCTACGCGCGCGAGTTCATCGATCGCGGCTGGCGCGGTGCGGTGTGGGAGGTCCCCATTCGACGCTAAGCCGATCGACCCGATCAGGCGCGGACGATCTCGAGGGGATTCTCTCTGAGAAACACGCGCGCCTCCGCCGCGGTGAAGACGCCCTGGTAGCAGCCGATGGAGCGCACGCACGACATCCCCAGCGCGGAGCCGTAATGGATCGCCGCCGCCAGACTCATCCCTTCAACCAGGCCGGAAATGAGCCCCGCACAGAAGGCATCGCCGGCTCCCGTCTGGTCGATCACCTCCACGGGGAAGTGACCCGCCCGCCAAAACTCGCCGCCGTCCGAGAAGAGCAGGCCGTCGCTCCCGAGCGTGATCACCACTGTCCCGACACCCCGGTCTAGAAGCGCCTTCGCCTGACGGACAGGATCGATCTCACCGGTCAAGATCTCAGCCTCGTCGTTATTGGGAAGGAAGATATCCGTGTGCGGCAGCACGGCGTCTAGTTCCCCCGAGGATTCGAACCCCGTCGGAATGACGACGTCGAGGACCGTGCGCATCCCCCGGCGGCGGCAGTCAGCAAATCGGGAGGCCAGCTCAGCGGGGTTGAAACCCGGCAGCACCAGGTATCCGCCCACGTAGAGGACCTCGGCTCCCTCCAGGGATGCCTCGGAGATGTCCGACACCACGAACTCGCGATTGGCGCCGAAGGTGTGGACGAAACGCCGGTCCTCGCCGCGACAAAGCAGAATCATGGTCTGAGACGATGGCTCCTGCTCGGAGACCGCAATCCCTCCGGTGTCCACCCCCAGTCGCCGCAGATCGTCGCGGATGAAATCACCGAACGCATCCCGACCCACTCGCCCCAGTGTCCGCACGGTGATCCCCTGTCGGGCGATGT
The DNA here is from genome assembly GCA_964609085.1 of uncultured bacterium. GTDB lineage: Bacteria > Armatimonadota > SYMT01 > SYMT01 > SYMT01 > JANPLG01. The sequence goes on from CAZSRZ010000043.1 coordinate 15,049, forward strand.
TGACGGCCACATTGGCGGCGCATCCGCCTGTCAGCAGGAACATCCGATCCACCGCCACGAGGTGCCCGGCGGCGGGAAGCCGCTCCATCGGTGTGCAGACATGATCCGCGACGAGGATGCCCGCGCAGACCACCCTGGCTTGATTGGTTGATTCCGGCTCCATCGCCCTCGCCCGCGATCTGCGCACTCCCGAACCTGACCCCAATTGACCCCGCGCACGGGCTTTCCCTGCGTAGTACCTCGGCATCCGCCCGATTCCCCTCGGGCTAGCTTCACGGCGCATGCGCTGGAACGCACGCAGGATCCGGGGGTACCATCGGCCAATGGGGCCGTGGAGGTACCCGCCCCGTCGGGGTCGGGAGGAGGTGACCGTGATCCGAACATGCAGGCTACTACCGCTCCTTCTGGCGGCCGGAGCGCTACCCCTGGCGGCACGGGCTGCCGCCCCTCCGACAGTAACTCCAAACATTCTGATCCTGGTCGCCGATGATCTGGGATGGACCGACCTGCGCTCCTTCGGCAGCTCGTTCTACGACACACCAAACCTCGACCGCCTGACGTCCGAGGGGATGAAGTTCACCCAGGCCTACGCTGCCTGTCCCGTTTGCAGCCCCACTCGGGCGGCCCTGCTCACGGGGCGCTGGCCGCAGCGTACCGGCGTCACTGACTACATCGGCGCGGCACAGCCGGAAAAATGGATGCGTCCGACAGCGCTCCTTCCGGCACCGTATCGCGAGCGACTGGACCGGGAAGAAGTCACGATCGCGGAGATGCTGAAGCCGAAGGGGTATGCCACTTTCTTCGCGGGAAAGTGGCACCTCGGGCCGATGGGAAGCTGGCCCGAGGATCAGGGCTTCGACATCAACAAGGGCGGCACGGGTCAGGGTGGTCCGTACGGCGGTGGTAAGTACTTCTCCCCGTACGGCAATCCCAGGCTGGAGGATGGGCCGCCGGGGGAACATCTGCCGGACCGGCTGGCGACGGAGACGGCGCGCTTCATCTCGGACAACCGCAATCGGCCGTTCCTGGCGTGGCTTTCGTTCTACGATGTCCACACTCCCCTGATGGCGCGGGAGGACCTACGGCGGAAGTACGAGCAACGCGCGGCGGCCCTGCCGCCGGTGGAGCCGGCCTGGGGACAGGAAGGAGAGCGGCAGGTCCGCCTCGTGCAGAACCACGCCGTCTACGCCGGCATGGTGGAGGCGATGGATCAGGCTGTGGGCAAGGTGCTTCAGGCCCTGGATGCGGCGGGTCTTCGGGACCGGACCCTTGTCGTCTTTACGTCCGACAATGGCGGCCTCTCCACCTCCGAGGGGCACCCTACCTCCAATCTACCTCTCCGCGCCGGGAAGGGATGGCTGTATGAGGGAGGTGTTCGGGTGCCAATGATCCTGAGATGGCCAGGTCACGTCGTCTCGGGAAGCACCTCCGGTGCCGCCGTCAACAGCATCGACCTAGTTCCGACCCTACTCGCGGCGACGGGCACGCCGGCACCGCGCCCCCTGGACGGAAGGGACATGGGACCCCTGCTCCGGGGGAAGGGCGCGCCGGAACGGGATCTCTGCTGGCACTATCCCCACTACGGCAATCAGGGAGGCTCTCCCGGCGGCGCTATCCGCGCCGGGGATTGGAAGCTGATCGAGTTCTACGAAACCGGCCGCACGGAGCTGTACCACCTGCCCGACGACCCGGGGGAGCACACGGACCTGGCCAGCAAGCATCCCGAGCGTGCCGCCGGCTTGCTTCGCCGGCTGCGCGCATGGCGAGCCGAGGTCGGTGCCGTGATGCCGCTGCCGAATCCGCGACAGAAGGCACCGGGACCCAGTGCGGCGGGATCGCCCGGCTTACGCCGCCGTTGAGTGAGTCGGAATTCACTGCGCCATGCCTGGGATGCACAGGTGTTTGAGGCTGCCGACGAGCGCAACTGAGGCGGACAGGATCTGCCGGTCCCACGTGGTGGGTTCGTCTGTGAGGATGTGGCGGTTGTTCCGGGTCTCAGTCGTCAGGCGCAACATGCCCGGGCATCGACCCGTCCAGAATGCCCGGAACAGCTCCTGCCGCGCCTGCCCCGCATACGGTATGTAGGCACCCTTGTGCCGGACTCCGGCGCCCTCCCACGCCGCCAACACCGCTCCCGCCCACGCCTCCACCGCCTCGCGTTCGCTGCCACAGGCCTGTTCGAAATCCGCCGGGAGCAGCGCAGCTTCGTCCCCCTCGTGCTGATGCATCTCCAGATAGTGGGTGTACCGGTAACGCCCGAAGAGCTCGTCGACAGCACGACGATGGGTAGAGAGCCGGCTCGTGTTCGGCTCCACCCAGCGCCCGGGCTCTACCTCCTCGAACACGATCCCCGGTCTGCGCAGCGGCACCTCGGACGCACGCCACTCGGGGAGCCGGGGGAAGCGGCTGCCATCGATCAACTCCCCAAACGCCGTCTTCAGGAATGCGTCGTTGTCGTCCTCACCCACCCACTGTCGCCGTGGGCTCCGGGCTCGGCCCTGGCTGTTGGTGTCGGGAAGCAACGTAATGAGGCAGCGGGACAGCAGGCCGTCCAGTGTTCCGGGGCGGGAGAGCGTGGCTTCTCGGGCACTACCGGGGTACTGGATGTCCCAACGCAGCTCGCCCAGCAGTTGGGCGGCGAGATCCACGATGGCAGAGGTGGGGGCGGGCTCGTGCGCGTGGGGTACGGCTACCAGGATGCGCACGGGGCGCGAGTGCCCGTCGTCGGCGAAGGTTAGCCCGCGCACCCGCTCGCCGCCGAGCTGGTCCCAGGCGTGGAGCCGGAGGCAGCCGGGGAACTCGCGGTGCCAGCGGTCCAGCAACGGTTGCCACTCCTGCGGCCGACACCAGCCCGCCGGCACCGGACTACAGGAGTCGTGCGGCACCGGAGTAGTGGGCGGCGGGGTCATAGTCGGGGAATGGATGGTAGCTGTTGATGCCGGGAACGGGCTCGCCACGCATGAGGAACGTCTTCCAGGGTTCTCGAGTGATCCGAGTCGTGGCCGGGATGTAACGGATGGTCAACCCACACCGTCGACGGGGGCTCAGGTTGGGATTGCTGCCGTGCACCAGCATGGGGTGATGCAGGGAGACGCCGCCCGCGGGGATGACCACGTCCACCGCCCGTCCAGCGTCGACATCATCCTGCCGAATCTCGGTGTGCAGCACGGCATCTTTCCCATGCGCGTGATGAGCCAGCATCGGGCCCGTGTGAGAGCCGGGGATCACCCGCATACAGCCGTTCTCGGGGGTGCTATCGTCCACGGCCAGCCATGCCGTGATCACCTCCATCGGGTCGAGAGGCCAGTAGGACCCATCCTGGTGCCACAGCACCGGCTTGCCGTCACCCCCCGGCTTGCAGATGTAGTGCGAGGCGAACAGCGCGATGTTCGGCCCGATGAACGGCTCCACCAGATCCAGGAGCCGGGGCTGCGCGACCAGTCGCACCCAGAAGGGATCCTCCCACATCAATGTGTGGTGGAGCTGTTCGGGGCGAAGTTCCGGGTGCTGCTGCTGCAGCCACTCGACATGGCCGGAGGCCATGTCTCGGGTCTCGGGATCCAACACGTGTGGGAAGACGAGATACCCTTCCGCGTCATAGGTGCGGCGAAGGAGATCCCAGTTGTAGGGTGGCCGGGCGATAGTGGACATGCGGTGGGCGGATGAGATCGGTGTGACGACATGCTGCGGGGGCGAGACTTATCCGGTTTCACCCTGGAGGTCCGGCGTGCCTGCCGGACAACTCAATCCAGCAGCGGCCGAACCTCGGTGACGAAGCGGCGGATCACTCCCTCCACCTGCTCCGACGTCAGTCCGGCCCAGCGCGGCTCGACATTGAAGGTATCGAAGGGGACTAGTTCGCGCAGGTCCCTGATGAAGCGAGCCACCGTCGACGCGCTGCCGACGACAAACTGGCCGGGGGCATTGTGCATGTCGAACCGGGCGGGCTCCGGACGGTCGGCAGGGATCTTGCCCTCCTCCACAAATCGTCGCCAGAGCAGGCGAAGCGCCGGCTCCGCCTCAGCCCATGCCTGCTCGTCCGTCGCGGCCACGTAGACCGGCCTGTTGGCGGCGACGCTCCGGCGGCCTCCGGCGTCCGCGTACGCGCGGTGGAGGGCGAGGTACTCGTCCGGCCGACGGAGGAACGACCACATCATATTGTGTCCACCCGCGCCCGCGATGGTGGCCGCCGCCTGGCTGTTCGCCGCCACCCAACTCCGCTCGCACAGGTCGGGCCGTGCTCGCGGCAGAGCCGGGGTGAGACCCTCCCCCGTCCAGACGCCGCGAATGATCCGCAGACTCTCGGAGAACGCGGCATGTCGCGTGTCCGCATCCACGTTGGGGAGATCAAACAGCGCCAGCTCTTCCCGGGTGCTTCCGCTGCCGAAACCGGGGCTGATCCTTCCGCCGGAGAGGTGGTCGGCCACGGCCACGTCCTCCGCCACCTGCACAGCGTGGTGCATGTTGAGGCAGATGACGGCGGTGCCCAGTCGAATTCTCCGCGTTCGACCAGCCAGATGCAGGGCCAGTAGCAGGGGGTTGGGAAGATGCCCCAGGTGGATATGCGCGTGGTGCTCGGCGAACCAGGCGAAGTCCCACCCGAGTTCATCAGCCAGCTCAACCTGCCGACAGATCTCTCCGTAGATCTCCTCGGAAGGCCGATCTCGGGGGCCTTCGACGTGGTAGGTCAGGGCTAGTTTCACGATCGACGCGGCGTACGGGAGGACGAAGGGCATGAGAGAGGGCCGGCGATGGCTCGCCGGCCCTGCTAGCTTCTTATCTCCGTCCGGCCCCTCAGGGCTGCGGGGAGATCACGGCCGCCGATCCATCTTCCGTCACGATGCCGCGCATCTGCCCAACGATGTCGCGGAGCACCATCCGGGCAGCGCGATTCTCGGCGTTGATCGACACCCGCTCGCCCGCAGGGTTGAGGACGACGATCGGCTTCCCGAGTGCGGGCGCCAGATCCATCAGGGCCTGCTCCAGGGGCTGGGATTCCATGAAAAGCGTCACATCCGGAGCCGCTACTGGCCGCGTCGGGACGACGACGAGGTAGCGGAACGGCCTGGCGACGGAAGGCGAGGAGATGACCAGGGTGACCAACTCCGCGGACCGTTCCCCCAGTGGGAGCGTTAGCATCAGTTCCGCCGGCCGCTGCCTGCCGAGATCGCCCTGCCATGTGAACGGTTGGCCGCTCCCCGCGACGTGAATCTCCGCTTGCGGAATCGAACTGTGTGGGGTCAGCCGAAGTATGACCGAGCGGCCGGACCCTGTCGTCTCTCCCAGCGTAACCGACACGTCGGGCGCCTGAATCCCGGTGGCGGGTGTGGTTGACTCCGCTGGCCCGACCGGGGCTACGCTGGCGCGGATCAACCCCTGCACCGGCGGCAACATCACCGTGCCAGCGATGATCAGGGTGGCCATGGCGGCACCGATGGCCACGCCGGCGGGATTGAGGCGACGGAGGAACTGCAGTATCCACTCACCCGGGCTCGGGACAGGCCGGACGGCGGGTTCTGGAGATAGCGCTCGCAGCCGGGCGATCACCTGCTGCGCACCATCCCAGGGCGGCGTGGCCTGAGGCATGCTGTCGAGCAGCGTAAACGCCTCCCTCAACGACCGCAGCTCCTCCCGGCATGCGTTGCAGCCCGCCAGATGGGACTCCACCGTCGTGGCGACGGACATCTCGAGCGTTTGCTCGAGGTAGTCGGAGAAGTGCTCCTGGGCTCGCTCACACTGCATTTCTAACCTGCTCCCGATCTCGCCATTCGCCGGGAAGGACGTCTCACTCGTTCCGCTGTTTTTGTTTGCCCGTTGAACGGTTTGCCGCGATCGCTCAATCAGAGCCCTTTCAGACCATTGTCCGGGGGCTTCAGCTACCAGACGCCGCTAACTCTCCAAAAGTTCCCGTGCGGTCCCGAGCCGGGTCTTCAGGGCAAGTCGGGCCCGATTCAGGCGCGACTTGACGGTGCCGATCGGGAGTTGCATCACTTCGGCAATCTCTTCATAGGAGCGGTGCTGAAAGTGGTAGAGCACCAGCATCACTCGCTGCGTCTCCGGCAAGCCCTGGACGGCCTGCTGGACGAGAGCGTGCCTCTCTCGGCGTTCGATCTGGTGTTCTGGACCGGGATGCGGGTCCTCGATCTGCCGGGCGACGTGGCTATCCTCCAACTCCACCATCTCCTCAATGGATTGGTGGCTCCGGAGCCGTTGCTTCTTCCTCTCGTCCAGGAAGACGTTTTTCACGATCCGGTAGAGCCACGTGGTGAAGTTGGCGTCCCCCCGGAAGTTGGGAAGGGCGTTATGGACGCGGATGAAGGCTTCGGAGACGATGTCCTGCGCATTGTCGTAGTCGTTCGACAACCGGTAGGCGAGGTTGAAGACCGTTCGATAGTGCCGCTGGACGAGTTCTTCCAGGGCACTGCGGTCACCGCCGCGAGCGCGCTCGATGAGAGCATTGTCGTCGTAGGTCGGCAGGGCGCCTCGGGCGGACATGGAGGGATTATAGGTCGGCACGCGCGGCTCAACAACAACGAGGCATCGCCCGCCCGAGGGGCGGGCGAGCACCCCTCATCTGGCGACTGAGCCGAGCCGCGGGTTCCCCCGCCCTCGGGGACTGGATGGCGGGGCTATACTTCCGCGTGACGGAACTCGCTGAGCTCGAACGTGACATCCACGGATGCGAAAGCTGCCCGCGCCTGGCGGCATTCCTTCGGGAGTGCCGGGCCGAGAGGCCGGAGTACTGGGCGCGACCCGTCGCCGGATTTGGCGACCCCGACGCGCGCGTGTTCATACTGGGTCTCGCGCCCGGCTACCATGGGGCTAACCGGCACGGTCGCGTCTTCACCGGGGACGACTCCGGGAGGTGGCTTTACGGGGCATTGTATGAGCTGGGCGTTTGCAGTGAGCCGAATTCCACCGGCAGAGCGCAGCCCCTGACCGTGCCTGGCGTGTGGATCAGCAACGCCGTCCGGTGCGTGCCCCCCGGGAACCGGCCCACAGGCGAAGAGCTGCGGACCTGCCGCGACTACCTGGCTCGCGAAATGGCCCTCCTTCCCAGGGTCAGCGTTGTTGTCGCTCTGGGCCACCTGGCTCACCAGAGCTACCTCAGAGCCCGAGGACTGACAGCCGCGCATTTCCCCTTCGGGCATAGCCGCGTCCACCAACTGCCTTCAGCGCCGGAACTCCTGGTCGACAGCTACCACCCGAGCCGCCAAAACACGAACACCGGTGTGTTGACGAGAGCGATGTGGATCGAGGTCCTGGATCGGGCACTGCTGCTGGCGTCCTTCCCGCAGCAGGACGCGGACGCCGGGCGCACTCGGTCAATCCCCGAGGGAGCTGGAGGGGTGCGGATCGGTGGCGCCATCCATGGGGATGCCGCCGTGCGCCGTCCACCCGCCGTCGACGTAGAGAGCGGATCCGTTGACGAAAGCCGCTTCCCGACTGGCCAGGAACACGGCCGCACCACGGATCTCGTGTAGCTCGGCCCACCGATGTTGGGGAATCAGCCCCAGATAGCTCTCGTAGAGCGCCGGATTCTCCTCGAGCCGGAGGTTGTAGGGCGTCCGGAAGGGTCCGGGACAGAGGGCGTTGACGGTGATTCCGTGGCGTGACCATTCGAGCGCCATCACCTTCGTCAACTGGATGAGTCCGCCCTTGGCCGCGCAGTACGGTCCGCGCTCCGGGAGAGCGATTGAGCCGAGCGCCGAAGAGATGTTGAGGATGCGGCCGTACCCGGCGGCGATCATCATGGGTGCGACGGCACGCGCCACCACGTACGGAGCGGTCAGGCAGACGTCCAGGATTCGCCGCCAGTCCTCCAGCTCGAGGTCGAGTAGGGGTCGACGATACCCGGCGCCGGCGTTGTTGACGAGGATGTCGATGCGGCCGAACTGCTCCCTTGCGGCATCTACGAGCGCCTTGACCTGATCGGGCTGCGTCACGTCCGCGGCGCGAATCAGCACCTGACGAGCCGACCCGGCGGTGATCTCCGCCGCCACTGCACGAAGCTCCTCGGGCGAGCGGCTGCAGAGGATCAGGTCGGCCCCCTGTTCGGCAAGCGCGGCGGCCATCTCGCGTCCCAGCCCACGCCCAGCACCTGTCACCAACGCCACCTGGCCGGATAGATCAAACATCCCTTGCTCCCCGCTTTGCGTCCCGCTCACCCCGCGAATTGCGCCCCCGCCGGGAAGGCCCCACGAATGCCGTTCACGACGAACTGCACTGCCAGCGCGGCCAGCAGGACCCCCAGCACGCGGGTGACCACGTTCACCCCGCGCTCTCCCAGGCGGTCGAGCAGACGCTGGCCGAACGCCAGGGTGACCCACGCTAGCGCGAAGACCATCGTCACCACCCCCGCCAGCACCAGCAAGGCCGACGGCGAACCTCCCGCTTGTGACGCGAGCAGCAGCAGCGTCGTGAGCGTTCCGGGTCCACTCATGAGCGGGATGGCTAGAGGGAAGACCGCCGGGTCCTCGCCGGCTCCTTCGCCATGCTCGGGTGCCTGCAGGCCCCCGCGGTGACCGAACAACATGGGGAAGGCCGTCGCGAAGAGCAGGATCCCGCCGCTGATCGAGAAAGCGTGCACACTCACGCCCAGGTAAGCCAACAAGGCCCGACCGACTACCAGGAAAACCAGGGAGATGGCAAAGGCGATCAGCACCGCGCGACGGACCAGCCGCCGCCGTCGCCGCGGATCAAACTGGGCCGTCAGTCCCGCGAAGATCGGCACCAGGCCGAACGGGTCGACGACGACGATCAGCGTGGTGAAGCAGGTCAGAGCGAACTGCAGCAGGTCCAGCCCGGGGGCCCCCAGCGCCACGGCCGACTCAGGCATGCGTGGTCCTCGCCAACCCCGGGTCGACGTGGATCATCCGCCAAGCTCCGCCAGGGCGACCGGGCGGCGTTCGACGGCGCTCCGGATGGCTGCGAACACCATCGCGATGGAGCCCAGGTTGTCGTTGGCGCTGCACTCAGGCTCGCGATTCTCCCGAATGGCCGTCAGGAACTCCGTCAAGATGGCCTGCTCGGGCGCAGGGACGGCCATAGGGAAGATCTCACGACGGACTGGATCGGCGGTGCGGTGACGGTGGTTGTACCACATACGGTCCGTGTCCCAGTCGATGCTGCCTTCGGGCCCCTCAATCCGCCAATCCCCGTTCCAACTGGTCCGGGACCCCACCGCGCACCCGCAGGAGACGTGGGTCGCCACGAGACCACCCGCATAGTTGAAGACGATGGCGTGAGCGGCATCCCCCGCGTGCCATCCCCAGGGGTGATTCCACGTGATCGCCTGCACGCTGATGGGATCTACCCCCAGCACGTAGCGCAGCATGTCGAAGTGGTGCACCATCATGTCGTTGATGAGCATGTAGGGCTGGGTCACGTAGTGACTGCCGGCCATGTCGGCCCACGGCATGTAGAAGCGGATATCGCATTGCCCGGGAGCGCCAATTCTGCCAGCGGCCAGCTCGCGGCGGGTGGTCCGCGGGAAGGCGCTGAAGCGGTAGTTCTGGGTGATCATGTGCTTCAGTCCAGCGCCCGAGCCGGCAGCGGCGATTTCTCGCGCCACGGCGTAGTCGTCGGAGAGGGGTTTCTCCCCGAGCACGTGCAGCCCGGCCGCGAAGGCAGTCAGCGCGATTTCTCGATGCACGGCGGGCGGCGTCACATCCACGACGAACTCCGCCGGCACGGCCGCAATCGCCGCCGCCAGGGTGGGGAAGATCGACTCGGCCGGGATACCGTGCTCCTGTACGGCGCGAGCGCGGTTCCGTTCCATGGGTTCCACGCACGCCGCGACAGTGCAATCCGTCCGCTGGCGGACCTGCCGCACCCAGTGCAGCCCCCTGCCTCCCAACCCAGTCACGATACAGCGAACCATTCAGGCCTCCCAAGCGCGTCGGAGCGGGCCATCGCTCTCCACCATCCAGCCCACGCCGCGCCGCCGGGGAGATTTCGCGGTAGAACGGCTCCCGACCTTCTCTTGAACGCCTGACCGCGTCCGTGGGCGAGCCGATGAGGCATGCGCACCATCCGTCGAGCCGCGTCGATCGGAAAAATGGTAAACTTATGCGCCCTATCGCGGCGGAGAGAGTCGATGTCGGGGAGCTGGATTCAAGAGCTGAACCCGGAGCAGCGCCAGGCCGCCACGCACGCAGGCGGCCCCTTGTTGGTGATCGCCGGTGCGGGCTCCGGCAAGACCAAGACGCTGGCGGCTCGCGTCGCGTGCCTGGTGGAGCGCGGCACTCCTCCCGAGCGCATCCTGCTGCTCACGTTCACGCGTCGCGCCGCGGCGGAGATGCTGAACCGGGCCGGTCGCCACGTGGGTCAATCAGCCAGCGGGCGTGTGTGGGGCGGCACTTTTCACGCGACCGCCAACCGCTTGCTACGGCTGTACGGGCGGGCGCTGGGCCTGGCACCCGAGTTCACGGTGATGGATCAGTCGGACACCGCTGATCTGATGAATCTGCTCCGGACGGAGCTGAACCTGGGGGAAGGGCGCAAACGCTTCCCCCAGAAGGGGACGCTGGCGGCGATCTACTCGCGCTGCGTCAACAGCCGCACGCGTGCTCCTGAGGTCGTGAAGCGGCACTTCCCATGGTGCCAGGACTCACTGGACGGGATGCGCGAGATCTTCCGCGCCTATGCCGAGCGCAAACGGTTGCGCAATGTCCTGGACTACGATGACCTGCTCCTCTACTGGCACGCACTGTGTCGCCTGCCGGACGTCGGTCCCCAGGTCGCGGAGCGGTTCGACCACATCCTGGTGGATGAATACCAGGACACCAACATCATCCAGTCCGAGCTATTGAAGTGCATGCGGCAGACGAACGACAACCTGATGGTGGTGGGGGACGATGCGCAGGCGATCTACTCGTTCCGCGCCGCCACCGTCCGCAACATCCTTGACTTCCCGGAGCAGTATCCCGGCACGACGATCGTCCGGCTGGAGCGCAACTACCGCTCCACTCAGCCGATTCTCGACGCCTCCAACGCGGTGATGCGACACGCGAGCGAGCGTCACACGAAGGAGCTCTACACCGACCGCGGCGGCTCGATGCTGCCGAGCCTGCGCACCTGCCGGGACGAGGCGGAGCAGTGCGACGCGGTGTGCGAGACGGTGCTGCTGAAGCGCGAGGAGGGGATTGCTCTGCGGGAGCAGGCAGTGCTCTTTCGAGCCGGGCACCACAGCGATTTGCTGGAGGTGGAGCTGTCTCGCAGGAACATCCCCTTCGTGAAGTACGGGGGGCTCAAGTTCGTCGAGGCGGCGCACGTCAAGGACATGATCGCCATCCTGCGGTTGGTGGATAACCCTCGAGACGAACTGAGCTGGTACCGAGTGCTGCAGTTGTTGGACGGAATCGGCCCCGCAGGGGCTCGGAAAATCGCCGCTGGCTTGCTCCACTCGAGCGATGGCGAACCGACGCCCCTGGATCGGCTGCGGGATGCCGCGCTCCCGGTGCCGGCGTCGGCACGTGAGGAATTCAAAGCCTTTCGCACTCTGCTGCTTGAGACGCTGACGACCGACGAACGGACCCTGCCCCCCGCCGGTCAGGTTGAGCGCATTCGTCGCTTTTACGAACCGATCTTCCAACGGGTCTACGACAACTCCACCACGCGCCTGCGCGACCTGGATCAATTGGAACAGATCGCCGGCCGGTACGCCGAGCGCACCAGCTTTCTGGCGGACCTGACCCTCGATCCGCCCCACTCCACCCAGGACTTCGCGGGTCCGCCTCTCCTGGACGAGGACTATCTGATCCTCAGCACCATCCACTCCGCGAAGGGGTGCGAATGGGATGTGGTCCACTTGATCCACGTCGCCGATGGGATGATCCCCTCGGACATGGCTACCGGCGACGAGATCGAGATTGAGGAAGAGCGACGGTTGCTCTACGTTGCCATGACCCGCGCCCGGGATGCACTATGTCTCTACTTCCCTCTGCGCTACTATGATCGCCCGCGCAACCACGGGGACCGGCATAGCTACGCGCAGTTGACCCGGTTTATCCCCGAGGCCGACCGCCATCACTACCAGCTCGAGTTGCCGCTCGCCGCTGCCGGAGCGGACCCGGCGCTCGACCCGGATTTCGACTCCCAGGCCGGCCGCGCGGCCGTCGATGCGCTGATCAGCGATCTGTGGGAGTAGCGCTCAACCGGCCTGCGAGAAAGATCTCCATCACCCTCCGGGCAGCGTCGCTGAGCAGTTCCGGTGCCCGATGCATCGCCTCGTCCTGGGTCATGGGCCGGGGAATGATACTGAAGAGGGCGTCCAGGCCACCCGCACGATAGTCGCCGACATCGGGCGCGAGTGCACCGGCGATGCCGATGACCGGAACCGAGTGAGCCCGAGCGCGGGCACCGATGCCGGCCAGCGTCTTGCCGAAGCGGGTGGTCTGACCATCGATGCGGCCTTCGCCCGTCAGCACGAGATCCACTCCGTCCAGCGCAGCGTCAAAGCCGACGGCGTCGAGCACCAACTCCACCCCTCGTTCCAGCCGAGCGCCGAGAAAAGCAACCAGTGCAAAGCCCAGCCCACCTGCGGCGCCCGCCCCGGGGATGGTGCTGTCGTCCCGCCCCAGGATGGTGGAGGCGACGCGAGCAAAGTGAGTGAGGGCGGCGTCGAGTCGGCGCACGTCGGCGTCCGAGGCGCCTTTCTGCGGCCCATAGATGGCCGAGGCCCCGTCCGGACCGGTGAGGGGATTGGTCACGTCGCAGGCCACTGTCAGTTCGACCGCGTCCGGCCGCAGCATTCGCGAAATGTCGATGTCATCCAGGTCGACGAGCGCCGCGCCGCCCTGGGGCAGGCTCACTCCGGCCGGGTCGCTCAGGCGGGCTCCCAGGGCCTGCAGCAACCCCGCGCCCGCGTCGTTGGTGGCGCTGCCGCCGATGCCGATCAACACGCGGCTACGTCCGGTCTGCAGAGCTGCCCGCAGAAGCTGACCGGTGCCGTAGGTGGTGGCCACCAGCGGATCGCGCTGATGGGGAGCGATGCGGGACAGTCCGGAAGCCTCTGCGATCTCCAGGAAGACCGTACGGCCGTCACCGAGGAGCCCCAGGCGGGCCTCCACGGGCTCACCGAGGGGCCCAATGACGAGATGCGTCTCGAACTCTCCCTTTGTGGCGACCACGAGGGACTCCAACGTTCCTTCGCCGCCGTCGCCCACTGGCAGCACGACGATATCCGCATCCGGGGCAGCCTTCCGGACACCCCGGGCCATCGCCTCGGCGGCCGCTGTCGACTTGAGGCTGCCCTTGAAACTATCCGGAGCTATGAGGATCCGCATCGCACCAGTAGGTTAACCCATCGCTGGTGCTTTGACGGTCGTGGAGCGCGATCTGGTCGACGTGGGCTCGCATCCGTCCGCCCGATAGGGGCCGCCGTCCGGCGAACGACTCGCAGAACGGGGGCGGCAGGTCTCCCCGCCGCCCCCGCGCCGCTGTCTTGCCGCTCGTGCCTACTGGCCGGGGTCGCCGGGCTGGCCGCCCGGGCGCCGCGCCCCACCACCGAAGCCACCGCCGCCCGGCCCACCGGGACCGCCCGGGAAGCCCTCGGGCATGGGGAGGTCCTTCTTCGCGATCAGGTTCAGCGACCTGGCATCGAAGGAGTACAGCGTGTTGCCGCGCAGGATGTAGACATTCGTCGAGGTGGCGGTCATGCTCGCGCCGCCGCCCATCCCCGGACCGCCGGGGAAGCCGCCGCCGCCGAAGCCGCCCGGCCCGAAGCCGCCGCCACCGCCCTGGAAGCCGCCCTGGCCCGGGAAGCCGCCCTGACCCGGACGTCCCTGACCCAGCCCCTGGCCCTGACCCTGACCCTGGCCTTGACCCTGGGCTGGTGGCTGCTGGAACTGCGCGAAGGCAGAGTAAGAAATCGCCATCGTCACACCCGTGAGGGCGAGGGCACCGAAGGTGACGCCGAGAAGGCGCCGCATGCTGTCGTTCATCATCGTCACTTCCTCTTGAACAGCCGCTCCCGTCGCCGCAATTCACCACTGCTGCTCGAACGGCCAAACTCTCAGTCTCTTTGACGGCGGGCGAGAGCGACGGTTCGACCATCAGCACGGCAGCGCGACTCACCAGGGGTCGCGCGCCTCATCCGGGGACACGCCCGCGGGGTTCCTGCGGTCCCGTCTAGGGCCGGCTGCGAGCAGTCCCCAGCACCGCCAGATCGCGCCGTGCCAGTGGCGCATCCCGAGGACAGAACTCCGGGTTCAGGCTCAGAGCGCGTTGGAGCGCGGCCCGGGCTGCCGGCGCCTGGCCGAGTCTGGCGAGGATGATAGCTCGGTGGAAGTGGAAGGCCGCCTCCGGGGTGTGGCGCTGGACGGCCATGTCCGCGGCGACCAGGGCATCTTCGAACCGGTGGTTTTTGAACCGGCTCCACGCGAGTCCGTCGGCGGCGTAGACGGTCGGGTACTTGGAATAGGCCTCCTCGGCGAGGGTGAGCGCGGCGGGCAGGTCACGGTCATGCTCAGCGAGGAACCGGGCAGCCGCGATGGCTCCGTGCGGACCTGTCGGGATGTGCTCCCGCAGTAGTTTCTCCGCACGCGCGAGTTCACGCTCCCCTTCTTCCCGGCGACCCATTGCCAGCAGCAGATCGCCGAGCAGGGCGGCGGTCTCCGGTCCGGATCCGGCCGCCAGCGCTCTCCGGTACAGGCCCACAGCTTCCTCGTGCTGCCCGAGCGACGCCTTCACCCGTCCCAGGGCGGCGAGGAGTTGCCGGCTCTGGGGCCGCTGTTTCAACCCGACAGTCAGCACCTGCGCGGCAGGGAGGTAAGCCCCCTGCCGCCAGTACATCAATCCCAGTTCCGAGCGGCACCAGGCGATGTCCGACGGAAGGCCCGAGCCCGCCTCGATGGCTTTCAGCATCAACAGGGTCGCACGACTCGAAGCCCCGTTGAGGTGGAGGAACTTCGCCATCCGGGCGTACGAGCCGAGTCCTGGTCGCAGGTCCGCCATTTTCCGGTAGCTCTTCCCGGCAGCCTCGTACTCTCCCATCTCGAGCTCGGCATCGCCGCGAACCCCCCAGGCGAAATCGGACTCAGGATCGACCTCCAGAGCGCCCCGCGCCCAATCGAGGGAGAGCTCAAACTGGTGGCTCTGACCGGAGACCCATGCCATCCCCGCCATGGCGGCGGCGCAGCGGGGATCGAAGCTGAGCGCCTGACGATAGGCCCAGACGGCGGACGACTGGTCGCGAGGGGCACCACCCTCGCGCGCCAATCCGGCGAGAACATCTCCCAGGGCCGCCCAGTGGTCCGGATCCCGCGGGCGTAGTCGCACCGCCCGGGCCGCGGCGCTCGTCCGCTTGTCGGCTTCCAGCTCCGGCAGGCTCACTTCCCGGGCGGGCACCAGCGGCACCGGCAGGGGGCGAGCCCGACCACCCGGCCGAGGGGCCAGGTAGAGAGCCAGTCCGGCGGCTGCCGCTGCGATGCAGACCGCCGCCGTCCGCCGTAAAACCACTCCGTGCGCCACCGTCTGCGTCTTACCGCGGAGCCTGCCAGCCTAGTCGTTGATGCCCGAGTCCTTGCTGTGGCGGGCGCCGGCGTGCGGCGTCG
>CAZSRZ010000043.1:30705-39954 GCA_964609085.1 uncultured bacterium
GCCTAGTCGTTGATGCCCGAGTCCTTGCTGTGGCGGGCGCCGGCGTGCGGCGTCGCGGCGTAGGGGAACACCTGATTGTAGACGGCATCGTTGGCCGCCACGTTATCGCCGAGCAGGGTGATCGCCGTGTAGGATGGGCCGGAGGCGATGGCCGTCAGCGCGATGTCCACCACATCATCACCCAGCCGTCGGCCGTTCGGCCAACCTCCGGGCACGGTGCTCGGGACTCCACTGATCTTTGCCAGATCACCGCCGATGAAGGTCAGCCGGCTGAAGCCTGGTTGCCCCGACAGCGAGACGGGGTCGGTTGCGGTGTTCACACGGAGCACGTCGGCACCGGTGCCCGGCCCGAGCAGGATCGCCTTCAGGTCGGCTCGGCCGGAAGTGACGAACGCGGTGCCGTAGACCGCGTTGATCAGCCTTCCCAGCTCCGGCTCCTCCGCGTAGCGCACGATCCGGCTGTCCTGAGTCGGGCTGTTGCGGTTGTATCTATCCTTGTCCCGGAGAGCCACGAGGACCTCGTTGACGAGTGGGTTACCCAGACGATTGACCTGGATCCACGGCCCGGACGTGCTCGGATCGCGCTTGTCGGAGAGCTGGGTCACCCGCGGCCGGCTCACCGAGGCGTAGACGCCGCACCCCACCTGAGCCCCGCCGATGAGGCCGGGCATCGTGTACTCCATATGGGGGACCTTCTCCAGTGGGATTTGCATCGCGAAGGTGAGGACGTTGAACCCCTTGAACCCATCGACGCCGTTGCCGTCCTGCCCAAGTCCGTCCCCGATGTTCCCGTTGTTGTCCAGGATGCGCGGGTCCAACAGATCGAAGATGGCCGGGGTGTCCGCATAGAAGCCGTCCTCTCGCGGTCCCGCAAACACCACTTCCCCGGTGTTCAATGGGTGGATCGCCCCGAGGGTGTACGGGTCCAACTGCAGGAAGGTGATGGCGCCCGAGATGGCCGCACCGGTGGAATTGTCGTTGTACAGCGGCGTCGTCCGCCTGCCGAGGTTCGGGACGGCGGTGATCAGACCTTGCCCCACCGCGCGAGTGCGCCGGCCGGTCGTCACTTGCACGCCGTACGCCTGAGTGTAGTTTCTGTGCGCGTCGTCATTCCCGAGGATGGGACCGACGTCCGCCCCGACGCCGTAGGAAAGGATGGAACCTGGATTCTTGAGACCGGGCGTGGTGACCGGATTCACATCCGAGAATCTGAAGTCGTAACGGCGGAGGTCATCCCCGGTGATGGGGTGCGTGAGGTGGATGCTGTAGAGCGCATCGTCCGCGAACCGGTCGTAAATCACCCCGTCCCCCGGCTCGGAGAAGGGCCGGACGTTGACCACCACGTTCAGAACCTTGTCGCTCGAGTCGTAACGCGTCCCGATAAAGGCGTAGACATCGGTGAGATTGGCCTGCGGATCCTGCTTGATCAGCGGCGCATCGCTGTGGCTGGAGGGCTGGGCGGGCTGCGCCGCCAGGCAGAGAACACCCACGACGAGCGGGAGAAGGCAAAGGCGAGGCGAAATCTTCATAGATCCAACTTCCTGAACTACCGCGAGGGGCAACTCACCCGCGAGGCGTCCGTTGATACGACGCTCGACTGCAGCCCAGCAGACCGATTCCCCGCACAGCCATGTTCTTCTAACGCGCAGAATCCCCTCGCACAAGTGCCCCCTTGTCCGGCGTCTGAGGGTGAGGCACAATAACGGGTCGCCTCCCCACCCATGCCAAATCCTGATCTCCGGACCATCCTTGCCGGCGTTGCCGCCGCCGGCGCCGCGGGCCTCGCCCTCTACGGGTTTCTGATCGAGCCCACGCGGATCGAGGTCACGCACCATGACCTGCCTGTGTCGGATCTCCCGCGGGAATGGGAAGGCCGTCGCGTGGTGCAACTGAGCGACCTCCACTACGGTGATCCGCGCTCGGACTGGGTCTTCCGTAGGGCCGTCGAGATCGCCAACGCCCTGGAACCCGATCTCGTCGTGCTGACGGGGGACTACATCATGGAGCACGCTCACGAAGCAGGGCCGGCTCTGCGGCACCTCTCCGGTTTGCGGAGCCGCTTCGGCGCAGTCGCGATCCTTGGGGACCACGACTTCAACCTCCAGACCAAGGCGCTGACGCCGGGTGTGGTGGAGGGAATGAGCGAGGCGGGTATCCCGGTACTGCGGAACAGGGGGATCACACTGCCCGGGGGCCTGAGACTTGCGGGAACCGATCCGGAAACAAACCGCGTCCGCCGGGCGGACCTGCGGGCGGCTCTCGACGATCTCGGCGCGATGCCGCACCTGCTGCTCAGCCACAATCCGGACATGATCTTGCAGGCGGAAACCATGGGCGTGCCGATGATCCTGGCGGGTCACACCCACGGTGGTCAGGTCGTGGTTCCCGGTTACGGCCCCCCCATCACCCATTCCGTCACGGGCAGGGCGCACGCATCCGGGTGGTCGAGCCGGGGGGGGACGACGATGTATACCAGCCGCGGACTGGCGAGCCACTACTCCATCCGATTCCTTTGTCGCCCCGAGGTTCCCGTGTTTCGTCTCCGTCGCTGCGGATGAATCCTCTGACCGTCTACGCCGGGGACTGGGTTCTCCCGATCGTCGGTCCGCCGATCCGAGACGGACTGGTGGTCGTCGACCAGGGACTGATCGTCTGGGTGGGAGCCCGTCGGGAACTCCCCTCGCGTTTTCAGGGAGGGCGGCTAAGGGCGTCGCCCCGATCCCTCATTCTGCCGGGATGGGTCAACGCGCACTGCCACCTCCAACTGACTGCGGCGGTGGGGCAATTGTCCGGCCGTGGCGACGACTTCACGGCCTGGGTTCGAGACCTGCTCCGTCTGACGGCGTCGTGGCCACCGGAGTTGCTTCAGCGATCGATCATCGCCGGGCTGGACCTGCTCGGGAAGGGTGGCACCACCACAGTAGCGCATCTGGCCACGCTCCCCGAACCCGACTCGTTCCTGGACCACCCCTTGCGAACGGTCCTCTTCCACGAGGTGATCGGCTTTCCGGCGGCCCGATCGGAGTCGCTCGCGGCAGCGGCGGAGGACTGGCTCACGGGAGCCGGGGCGGTCATACAGGCCTCTGGGAGCACGCGGCACACGCTGGGGCTGGCGCCGCATGCTGTGTACTCCGTATCGCCCGCGTTGATCCGCAGCCTCGGGCGGATGGCGGTGCGGCACGGCGTGGCGGCCAGCATCCACCTGGCGGAAACGACGGACGAAGAGCGATTCCTGCAGTCCGGCGACGGCCCGTTCCGCGATCTACTCGTGGAGCGCGGTGCCTGGGATTCCTCCTGGCGGCCGCCCGGCGACTCCCCCGCGCGCTACCTGAAAGACCTCGGCTTCCTGCAGCAACTCGGCGTCGGAGCCGTGGCGCACGCCAACTACCTGAGCGATGCGGACGTCCACCTGCTGCGGGAGTCGGGAGCCACCGTCGTCTGGTGCCCCGGGAGCCATCGCTGGTTCGGGCACCGGAACCATCCGATCCCGCGCCTGCTTGCAGCCGGGGTACCCCTGGCGCTCGGCACGGATAGCCTGGCCAGTAATCGGGGGCTGGACATGCTCCGCGAAGTGCGGCTGGCCGCGGAGTCCTTTCCGGACGTGCCGCGCGAAGTGTGGCTGGAGGCAGCGACCCTTGGCGGGGCGCGATCTCTTGGGCTGGCGGATCGCGTCGGTGGACTGACACCTGGACTACGAGCCGACCTACAGATTCTGGAGTGCGAGGCCGACGGGACCGAGGCGATCCGTGATCCCCTGCGTCCGCTCTTCGAGGGCCGACCACGTGTGGAATCGGTCCTCGTTGACGGCGAAAGATTGCGGATCAGATGACGCCGCCGCCTACAGCGCGACCGAGATCTGGAGCCCAGTCGCTTCGCCTCATCGTCAGGTGCGGGGCGAGAGCACGTTGTAGGGTCGCAATGAGTTCATCATCCCCATTGGCGTGGCTGGCGCAGAGGTCTACCCCGGCGCGCCACGCCCTGGCGAGTTCCTCGTGCGAGGCATTCTCGCAGACGAGAACGAACTGGATCGGCTGTCGAGTGGGGCGCTTCCGAAGGGCTTCCAGCATCCCGAGCCCGTCGAGGATAGGTAGATCAGCGGCGGCGATGATCGCTGAAGGCAACAGCTCGTGCGCCCGGAGCAGCCCCAGGGCGCCGTTGTCGGCCAGTTGCACGCGCAACCCCAGGGACGCCAGTCGCCGAGCGATCCGCTCCGCTCGGGCAGAGTCCGAATCGACCAGCAAGACCGTGCTTCCTCGTTGGTGCATCCGTCTGTTCCGCCCGCTCGTGCTCGGAGGGCAACGCTCTTCGCGCCCGCTCATCTAGAGATGGTCTGAGGGACGAGAAATACGAGCCCGATGTTCCTGAAACTTCGCTCATCCCGGCTCCGTGTGACGAGGATCACGCTCGCGGCAGGCACGCCAGCTCCGCACAGCGAGGGGGGCTGCCCGCCGATCCGAATCCGCGCTGCGGCACTTCGGCAGTCCCGCTGGTTATTCTTGGTGGCGGCCGGACTCGGCGTGCTCCCCCTCAGCGCGGCTGCGCCCGGCGGCGTCCGGGTTCTGGCGGTGGGCGATCTGATGCTGGGCACCAACCTGCGCGATGTCATCGCGCGGAAGGGCCCGGAGGCGCCCTTCCGGCCATTCAGGAAGCTGCTGTCGGGTGCAGATCTGACCCTGGGCAACCTCGAGACGCCCCTCTCAGGCCGCGGAACTCCCACCGCCGGGAAGTCGGCGAGCAGCGTTCGGCGCAAGCTCAACTACCTCTTCCGCGCGCCCGTAGTCGCGGCCCGGGGACTGCGCTGGGCGGGCTTCGACGCGGTGTCTCTTGCGAACAATCACGCCATGGACTACGGCCCCGTAGCCTTGTTGGACTCTATTTCGGCCTGCCGCGCACAGTCCGTCATCCCGGTAGGGGCAGGCGCTAGCCTGGACCGCGCCTTCGCCCCCGCCTTCTTCCGACGGAGAGGTCTCACCCTGGCCGTGTTCGGAGTCAGCGACATCCTGCCGCTCTACAGCACGGCCGGGAAGAAGCGCCCCGGTGTCGCCCCCGCTCGGGGGGCGGAGTTCGAGGCACGGATGCCGCAGCAACTCCGCCTGGCCCGCAAGGCCGCGGACTTCGTGTTGGTGATGGTCCACTGGGGGGTGGAGAAGCAGGCCGAAAAGACCCCGAAACAACAACGCCTGGCTCGCAGACTCGTGGACTGGGGCGCGGACGTCGTGATCGGGAGCCACACTCACGTGCTTGGCCCCACGGAGACCTACCGCCGGGGGCTGATCCACTACAGCCTGGGCAACTTCGTCACCCGGGCGGACAGCCGCCGCGACACCGCCATCTGGGAGATTTCGCTGAGCAAGGGGGCGACACCGCGCGGACGTCTGATTCGCCTCCAGTGGAACGGCAAACCGGTGAAGCGGGCGAAGCCGCGGGCTAAGCCTTCGGCTTCTTCGCCACCGGCGCAGCGTACTTGAGCACACTGCTGCCGGGGATCTTTAGCACCAATCTGCCGTCGCGGGCGGAAACAACGTAGGGAGTTCCAGGTGGGCCGGGAATGTAGGTCTTGTAGGCGTGCATCCGCCGACGAGCGATGGCCACGGATCCATCCGCCCGCAAAGTGACCCAGGCCCGCGGCGGGGTCGCCGGATTGTGAGTGGCGCGCTCCGGATCCTTCACATACCCGGGCTTGAAGCCGGGGATGGGCGGGAACTCCACGCACAGGATCCCGTCCGGACCCACCCTCGGACGTAGAGGTCTGACGATCGAGGCGGGGATCACCAGACGGCCCACGGAGTCGACCTTGATCGGGGCAGGGGCGGCTGCGGCCCCACGGACCGTTGTCACGCCGGACAGGATCCCGATCCCGATCCCGATCCCACCCATCCATCGCCCGCGCCGCATCCGCATCTGCCCCCCCACCATCAAGGGACTCCGCAGGCGGCCCGGGGGTTTCCTCTTTGATTCCCTCCCACGGCGAATGTGCGTTTCGCGGACCGAGGGTTGGCTCGCCCGGGCGGGACTACTCCTCCGCCGGTGGAGCAGCGTGTTGCTGGAGGCCCACCATCCGCGCGTAGGTGGGGCTTGCCTGGAGCAACTCTTCGTGCGTACCGGTTGCTTCGACTCGCCCGTCCGCCAGGACCACGATGTGCGCAGCCGCCCGAAGTGTCCAGAGCCGGTGGGCGCTGACGAGCACGGTTCTGCCGACCGTCAGACGTTCGAGCGCCGCCTGCACTCGCGCCTCGTTCGCACTGTCGAGGGAGCTGGTGGGCTCGTCGAGCAGGAGAATCGGGGCGTCCTTCAACAGCGCCCTGGCTATGTTGAGGCGCTGCCGCTGTCCGGCGGAGAGATCCTGCCCCCCTGGGCCGAGTAGGGTATCGTAGCCGGAGGGCAGCCCCTCGATCTCCTCGTGGAGCCCGGCGGCCTCAGCGACGGCCATGACCTCGTCCATCGAGGCCTCCGGACGTCCGTAGAGAATGTTCTCGCCCACGGTAGCGGCGAAGAGAAAAGGCTCCTGAAACACGGCTCCAAAGCATGCGTGCACGTCGGCCAGACGCAGGTCGCGTAGGTCCACGCCATCGAAGGTGATCCTCCCGGCCTGCGGGTCGAGGAGACGGGCCGCCAGCGCCATCACTGTGCTCTTCCCGCTCCCGGACGGGCCGACGAGTCCGACCATCTGACCTTCGCGGAGTTCGAAGCTGATGCCTCGGAGCACCGGCTGACTGTCGTAGGCAAAGTCGACACTTTCGAAGCGGATGCAGCGCGGGGCCGAGGCGAGGGGTCGGGCATCGGGGCGGTCTCGGATCTCCGGCTGCTCCGCCATCAACTCCTCGACGCGCTCCAGACCGGGGGTGTACTGCTGGACGTCCGCGTAGGCGTGGGCGACGTTGCGGGCCGGCTCCAGCATCGCCACGACTGCCAGCAGAAAGGTCAGCAGACCCGGCCAGTCCAGGGTTCCGGCCTGCACCTGGCCGCCGCCGGCCAGCAAGACGACCACCAGCCCCAGTCCGGCCACCGTCTCCATCGCGACCCCTCCCAGGGACTGGAGGGCGACGCGCTGCTGCTGGGTTCGGAAGTAGTCATCCGCCATCGCGCGAAAGCGGTCCAGCTCTCGCCGCTCGGCCTGGTAGATGCGCACCAGACGCAGTCCCGCTATCAGCTCCCAGATGCGGTCGAGGATCAGGAAGCCGGCAGTCCGCTGTTCTCGCGCGGAGCGCAGAAGCGAGCCGCCCAGCAGGCCCATTGGGACCGCGAGCACCGGGACGATCAGCGCCACGGTGAGGAAAAGGCGAGGGCTGATCCATGCAGCGACGGCGGCGAGTGCGAGCGCGGTGCTGAGCTGGGCGAGAAGCTGGCACACCGTCCGGACGCTGTGGTACTGCGTCTGAATGTCGCTGCGCACTGTCTCCACCAGATCACCATGGCTGTGGCGCTGGAAGAAGCGGATCGATTGCCGCAGAAGATGCTCGGCGGTCGTCGCCATGGCACCCACCACCACTCGTCGCAGTAGTCGCTGCTCCGCCGTCTTGCGACCGGCGGCGGCAAGCGCCCGGGCAAGGAATACCCCCAGAATCGCACCCCCGGCCGCCCCGAGGTTTGGCACATCGACCGCCGAATTGCCGATCCCCTGCAAGAAGCTCCGGAGTAACCAGAGCGTCGCCGCAGCGGCACCGCTCTCGACCACCCCTGCCAGCACGAAGGCCGCCACCAGCCCCGGGTTCGCGGCGATGGACCGGACGCCCAGGCCGAGGAACGCCAGTGACCGCTTCACCGGGCAGGGCCTGCGGCTGTAGGGACGGAGAGGCAGAGGCACTCGGTGGTGAGCGGCGAGCGGGCGAATGTCTCCAACTCCAGCCCATGTCGCTCGCCCCGTTGCAGCCGTGATGCCCCGGCGGCGGCGATCATGCCGGCGTTATCGGTGCAGAGCGGTCCCGGTGGGAAGAGCGGCGTCGCCCCGATCCGTTCGCACTCCTCCGCTAGCCGGGCACGCAAGCGAGTATTGGCTGCCACACCTCCGCAGACGAGGAGCGTCGCCACCCCCGTCAGTTCCAGCGCCAGGATCGATCTCTCGACCATCGCCTCCACGATGGCGTGCTGGTAGCCGGCGGCGATGTCTGCCGGCGTGCCCGGGGGGTCGCTTCGCTGTGTGAGCCGAAGCAGAGCCGTCTTCACTCCGCTGAAGCTGAAGTCGAGCGGGGGATCGGTCCTCGTGCGGGGGAACGCGACGGCCGTCGGGTCGCCGGATCGGGCGAGTTGATCGAGCGCCGCGCCCCCGCCTGCCAACCCCAACAGCCGCGCCCCTTTGTCAAAGGCCTCCCCGGCGGCGTCGTCCCGTCGTCTCCCGAGTATCACGTAGTCGTGCAGGTCACGGATCAGGTAGAGCTCGGTGTGCCCGCCGCTCGCAACCAGGGCGACGGCCGGCGTGACGGCCCCGCCCGGGCGGTCCGGGCGCTCCAGCCAGTTGCTGAAGAGGTGCCCCTCCAGGTGGTGGATCCCGACCAGAGGGAGGTCGTGAGCCAGCGCCATCGCCTTGGCCGCCGTCACGCCCACCAGCAGCGACCCGATCAGCCCCGGCCGGTTGGTGACCGCGATCCCGGACAGGGCTGCCGGGGTGACGCCCGCCTGGCGCATCGCCTCCTCGATCACCGGGAGGATCAGCTCGACATGGCGGCGCGAGGCCAGCTCCGGCACGACCCCGCCGTACGGCGCGTGGATCTCCGACTGTGAGGCGATGACGTGTCCCAGCAAGGTCCAACCGTGGGCCACCACGGCGGCAGAGGTTTCATCGCAGCTTGATTCGATGCCGAGCACGAGCATGGGTGCGAGCTCACCGTCGCTTGCGCACTGCCTGCTCCCGGCCCACGATGTAGTGCAACTGCGTCACCTTACCGGCCTCCTTAACGAACCGATACAGGATGTGAGGTGCGTTGCGCTGGTAGCACTCCATCTCGGAGAGGGGCACCAACTCACGGAGCGGGGGCACGGCTTCCCCCATCAGATTGGGAGAGATCAGCAGTCGCCCCTCCGCCACCTGTATCGTCCAAATGCCGCGATTGGTTGCCTCAAAGTCGCCCGTCAGCGCGGCGAGCGCCTGCTGTTTCAGGACGATGGGCTTGCGCTCGATTGCCGGAAGCTCCAGATCCAGGTTCGTCGGTTCCGCAGGATAGAGCTCTGGCGGCGCGATCGGGGAAGGTGCCTGTGGACCCTGGATTCGATTGGTCACGGCGACGGTCTCGGGCACTTCCTCCAGCTTGCACT
>CAZSRZ010000044.1:0-39950 GCA_964609085.1 uncultured bacterium
GCTCAATCGGCTGCGTGACCGGATCATCGTTCAGACGGATGGGCAGCTCAAGACCGGCCGGGACGTCGCGGTGGCCGCCCTCCTGGGAGCTGAGGAATTCGGCTTCGCCACCGCACCGCTCGTTGTCATGGGTTGCATCATGATGCGTGTCTGTCACCTCAACACCTGCCCCGTGGGCGTGGCAACCCAGAACCCCGACCTGCGTGCCCGCTTCACCGGGCAGGCGCAGCACGTCATCAACTTCTTCAACTTCATTGCCGAGGAGCTTCGCGAACTCATGGCGAGGCTCGGATTCAGGCGGCTCGAGGACATGGTCGGGCGTTCCGACCTGCTCGACATGCGGCAGGCGCTGGACCACTACAAGTCGCGCGGCCTCGATTTCAGCCGGATCTTCCACCGTCCCGAAACAGCGCCGGGCACTCTGGTCCGCCGAGTGGTCGAGCAGGATCACGGTTTGGACGGAGCGCTCGACATGCACCTGCTGCCCTTGCCGGAGATCCGCGCCATCCTCGACATCCCGGCGCAGGTGGAGTGGTGCCCCGGCGTGCAGGACCCGAGCCGTGGCCCGGTGATCGCCGATGCGGCGGAATTGAACCTGCCGAAGGCCAATCTCACCCTTCCGGTCCGGAACGTGCACCGCACGATCGGCGCCATTCTCGGGAGCAAGATAACGCGCAAGTACGGTCCGGCAGGTCTGCCGGAGGACACCATTACCCTGCGGCTGCACGGCTCTGCGGGGCAGTCGCTGGGCGGATTCGCCCCGCGAGGCGTCACCCTCATCCTGGATGGCGACGCGCAAGACTACTGCGGAAAGGGCCTCTCCGGAGGAAAGATCGTGGTTCGACCGCCCGCGGGTTCGCCCTTTGATCCGGCGGAGGAGATCATCATCGGCAACGTGGCTCTCTACGGGGCCACGGCCGGCCGGGGGTACTTCCGAGGTCGAGCCGGAGAACGATTCGCCGTGCGGAACAGCGGCGCACATGCCGTGGTGGAGGGCACCGGCGACCACTGCTGCGAGTACATGACGGGCGGGATCGTGGTCTCCCTCGGCCGAACCGGGCGTAACTTCGGCGCGGGCATGAGCGGTGGGATGGCCTTCGTCCTGGATGAGGCCGGAGACTTCGCCCAACGGCTCAATCGAGAAATGGTCGACCTGGAGCCATTCGAGGATCCCGAGGATCTGGCGCTGGTGCGAGGACTCGTGCAGGACCACGTGAAGCTGACCGGCAGCGCGTTGGGACGACGGGTTCTCAAGAATTGGGGCAGACTGCGGGGAAGCTTCCGCAAGGTGATGCCCGTCGACTATCGGCGCGTACTGCAAACTCGCCGGGATGAGGCCCGGGCGGCTGAGCAGGCGGTTGTTCGCGAATGAGACTCAAAGGCGACATATACAGCGAACATCGGAAGACGAACCCGCGCTTCCGGCGAGACACCGATCATGGGTAAGCCGAGCGGCTTCATCGAATTCCCCCGGGTCGCGCCGACCCGCCGACCCGCCGAGCTGCGCGTCCTCGACTGGCACGAGGTGTACGAGCCGATGCCCGAGGAGGAGCTGCGGCGTCAGGGTGGCCGCTGCATGGACTGCGGGATCCCCTTTTGCCACCAGGGTTGCCCCCTGGGGAACATGATCCCGGACTGGGACGACCTGGTCTACCGCGGTCGCTGGCGGGACGCGATTGACCGCCTGCACGCTACCAACAACTTTCCGGAATTCACCGGGCGACTCTGTCCCGCACCCTGCGAGGCCAGTTGCGTGCTGGGGATCAACGCCGACCCTGTGGCGATCAAGCAAGTGGAGGTTGCGGTCATCGACCGGGCGTGGGCCGAAGACTGGGTGCGGCCGGAGCGGCCCCGCGTTGAGAGCGGTAAACGCGTGGCCGTGTTGGGCTCGGGACCGGCAGGACTCGCCGCGGCGCAGCAGCATCGGCGGCCTCCTCCGCTACGGCATCCCCGAATTCAAGATGGAGAAGGCGATCCTCGACCGCCGTCTGGATCAAATGGCGGCGGAGGGCGTGGAGTTCCGCACGGGCGTAGACGCCGGACGGGACATCTCCGGGCAGGAGTTGCTCGCAGGCTTTGAAGCCGTGGTCCTCTGCCTGGGTGCCACGACACCCCGCAGCCTCGCCATTCCCGGACGCGAGCTCAGCGGGATCCACCAGGCCATGGAGTACCTGCCGATGGCCAACCGCTACTCCGTCGGCGACGCTGAGGTGAGGGACGGCCGGCAGTGGGTCGCCGCCACGCCGCCCTACGGAAAGGCCGAACCGGCACCCCTCATCAGCGCAGCGGGCCTGGATGTAATCATCATCGGCGGCGGGGACACCGGGGCGGACTGCCTGGGCACCGCGCACCGACAGGGTGCGCGCAGCGTCACGCAGTTCGAGATCGTCCCCCGACCGCCGGAGACCCGGGCGGCGCACAATCCCTGGCCCCAGTGGAACAACGTCTTTCGGGTCAGCAGCGCGCACGAGGAAGGCGGCGGGCGGGAGTACTCCATCAACACCCAGGCATTCCTCGGTGGCGATGACGGGAGGGTGCGGGCGCTCGTAACCAGTCGCTGCGAGTTCGGTACGGTCGGCGGTCGCCCAGGGCTGGTCAACGTCCCGGAGACCGAGCAGACGTGGCCGGCTCAACTCGTCCTGCTGGCGATGGGCTTCACCGGCACGGAGCGGGGGCCATTGCTGGAGCAGCTCGGGCTGACGCTCGACAGCCGGGGAAACATCCCCACCGACCCCTGCCGGCGCACGCCCACGCCGAGAGTGTTCGCCGCCGGGGACGCCGCACGCGGACAGAGCCTGATCGTGTGGGCGATCGCCGAGGGCCGGCAGGTAGCGGCGGCAGTCGACCGAGAATTGATGGGCGATACTGACCTCCCCGAGCCACTGACGAACGACAACCACCAGCGGCCCTTCGGGTAGTCACACTGGAGGATCACTCCCCCATGCCCGCACGCCGCCACCCGGCCGAACTGAACACCGACTCGCCACGGGGCGCCGGCACTCAAGCGATGGTGGAATACCTCGTCACGGCGGCAAACGCGTTGTTCCTCTACGAGCAGGCCGTCGAGCGCGCCCGAACGACGGCCACGCCATCCCTGCTCAGAGCCCACGCCACCATCCGCGCCGAAATCCGCCGCCTCCGGGCAGCGCAATCCGGCGATCCGCTCCCAGCCCCCGGCGGTCGTCCCGCACCCAGCGAGTCCGGGGAACGGTAATCAGAGCTGCGGGAGAACGGGCGATGACGTGCGGAATCCGGCCCGTGGTCAAGCTCGCCCGCCCGGCAACCCCGCCCTACTTCGCTGCGGTGACGGCAGGCACGCGGGCCAGGCGGAAGGTGCCGGTGTAGCCCTGGCTGGTATAAAACCCGACGAAAGCCTTCGCGTCCGCCCTGCCGATCCAGTCATACACCCCGCCGTCCATGGGGCCGAGGTCCGCCGTTCCCTTGAAGAGGACCACGCTCCCCGCCTCGCGGCCGAGCATCTTGATCTTGTACTTGTACGGCCGCCCGCACTCACCCTCGAACTGAGCCTCGTAGCCGCCCTCGACCGCCTTCACTTCGCAGTCCAGCTTCATGGGGGCCTTGATCGGCTTCAGGGGCTCGCTGCCCGGCTGGAAGATGGTCCAGGTGCCGGTCCACTTTCCATTCACCTCCGGGGCACGGTCGGCGGACCGGACTACGACCGGAACGAGGCAAAGACCGGCGGCGAGGAGCAAAACGCTGTTGCGCAACATGGGTTGTTCCTTGGATGTAAACGTGGGCGGGCAGACGGCCCCGCTGAATGCGACACCAACCAGAGCCGGCTAGTTGCCGGAGGGTGGGGGCGGAGGCATGTCCGGCCCACCTGCACCTGCGGGAACACCGGGTCCGCCGGCACCCGCCGGGCCGCCACCAGCCCCGGGAGCACCGCCCGCCCCCCGCTGCTGCTTAATCATCTCGGCCAGTTGCTGGTACTCCGGGCGGATCACCACGACATTCGCGGCGGAAACCGCCTGCATGATCTTCTGCTGATTCTGCATCGCTTTCTGGCCTTCCGGACCCTGCAGCCTGTCCTGGATCAGCTTTGAGCGCACGGCTTCCCGCACGTCTTCCAGCACCGGCTCCTTCTTCGGCGTCAGCTTGTTCAGCTTGGCGATGACCCATGTGGATCCGACCTGGATCGGCTTGGTCAACTCGCCCTCCTTCAGCTTGAAAACCGCCTTGGCTACCTGAGGGGCAACCGGTCCCCCCGGCGGCACGTCCTCGCGAATCGGGAAGGGCAATGCCCCGCCCTGTTCCGCGAAGGGGTCCTTGCTGTGCGTCTGGGCCACCAGCTCGAACTGGGCATTCGTGTTGAGTTGGTTGAGCGCCTCGTCCAGCTTCGCCTTTGAGTCGAGGGTGATCTGCGAGATGTTGGCGGTAGCCGGGCGCGTGAAGGTGGTCTTGCCCCGCTCGTACTCCTTGACGATCTCTTCCTCGGTGATGGTGATGCCCCGATACATCAGCGTCTCGAAAACGAGTGCGTCGGTGACGTTCCGGCGGAAGTCCGCCAGGGTCAGGCCCTGTCGGCGAAGCTGTTCGTCGAACGGCGAGCCCACCAGGTCCGCCTGCTTTCGCAGCGCCTCAATCCTGGTGTTGAGGTCCTTCTCCGTGGGGAAAAGGCCGAGCTTCTTGGCTTCCTGCGCCTGCACCTGGTTTTGGATCCAGCGCGCCAGGACCTGCATGCCGACCGTGCCTGCCTGCTGGTTGATCTGCGTCGCGGACTCGCAGAGGTGGGCAAATTCCGCTTCCGAGAGGGCCACGCCGTTGATGGTGGCGACGGGCTTCGGAGCGCATCCGGAGAAGAGCACGGCACCGGACAGCAGCACGGGCACGACGAACAGCAGCGGGGCACCAGGCGTGAGCCAGGGCGCCCGCGCCACGC
This sequence comes from uncultured bacterium, assembly GCA_964609085.1. GTDB lineage: Bacteria > Armatimonadota > SYMT01 > SYMT01 > SYMT01 > JANPLG01. Next base: position 4,901 of record CAZSRZ010000044.1, read on the forward strand.
GCGAACAGGGCATGTTTGGTTTCCTTCAGTCGGTAAACAGGTCTCGATCAGCGGCAAGATACCCGCGCAGGCGCATCATCGCCTGCTGGTGCAGTTGAAACACCCGCGACTCCGAGACCTTGAGGATCTTCCCGATTTCCTTGAACGTGAGCCCCTCGTAGTAGTAGAGGGACAGGACGAGGTGCTCCCGCTCCGGGAGACGCTTCACCGCGACCTGGAGGGCAGCTCGCCGCTCCCTCTTTTCCACGGCCACCCGGGTGTTGCCGCCCGCGCTCGTGTCTTCTACGGTATCGATCACACGTAAAGTTGCGTCAGGCTCGGAGGAGAACAACATCTCGTCCAGCGACAACACGGAGGCCTGCGCGACGTCGGACAGCATCTTGTGCATCCCGTCCACAGTCAATCCCATGTGGTCAGCCACCTCTTGATCCGTACCGGGATGACCAAGCCGGGACTCCACCTCGGTGAACGCCCGCTCCAACATCTTGATCTTGTCGCGGACCGACCGCGGCGCCCAATCTTCCCCGCGCAGCAGCTCCAGGATCGCCCCGCGGATCAGAGCGATGGCATAGGTCTCGAATTTAACCTCGCGCGTGGAATCGAACTGATCCACGGCGCGGATCAAACCGATCACCCCGGCGCTGAGCAGATCTTCCCGATCCAGGCTGGGAGGTACCCCCCCGGCAATTCGCCCCGCTGTGATCTTCACCAGATAGCTGTAGTTGCTGATGAGCGTCTCACGGGCCCGGGGGTCGCGGTGGTGCCGGAAACGGCTCCAAATATCCTGAAGGCTGCTGTCAACTGGCATGCAATTGCTTCCAAAGCCCACCGCGGGACCGCGGCCGGCTCTCGTAGGGCCTCATGATTCGCCCGAGATAAGACAGTCACCTCCCGGGGAGCCCAGAATGGGGCCCACTATCCCCGGCCCACCAGCCGCTGAGTGCGGAACTCGACCGCAGGGAGTAGTCCGGACTGCGTGCGACTATCCTGACGTGGCGCAGAACATATAATACTCCACCCGGCCCGCCACACCCGAAGGCGACGCCGATTGGAGAACCTATGCGCAACCGAGCACGATTCCTCATTTTGGCCGCCCTGCCCGCCCTTTCGATCCTGCCTGCCATCCAGACGGCCCGGGCGGCGGACAGCCCCCTCCGAGCCACCATCAACGCCCGCTACTCCACCATGGTCGGTGCCTTCCGCACGAACCGGATGGACGAGTACGATCGCATCGTCGACCCGGGCTACACCTCGACTTCATTGGGCGGGGAGGTGATGGACAAGATCGCCTACATGAACATGCTGCGCGGCGAGCGCAAGAGCTTGGTGAAGCTCAACCGGCTCACCTACGTGGCCGGCGGGATCGCCATGCTCGGCCCCAACGAGGTGAAGACCACCGCCACCTTGAGCCTCGACATGGTCAGCCGGGACTGGATGGGAATGCTCGGACCGAAGAACGCGGTTCACCGCAACGTCTTCAGCATGCGGTACACCGATACGTGGGTGCGCGCAAACAAAACCTGGCTATTGAAGTCAAGCGTGGAACTGCCGGGCGCTCAGATGAGTGTCGACGGCAAGCCCTTCAACATGACCGGGCCCGCCCCGAAGTAGCGCTCCCGGCCCAACTCCGTTATCAGCAGCCTCCGCGACCCGCACGCCGCGGAGGCTGTTCTTGGACCTGACCACACAAGCGCGGGTCAGGTGGGATTAAACCTAGTGGCTCACGCGGCTTAACGACCGCATCTGCGGATCCGATCCTCGCCGGCGGCGGATCCGGGAGAACTCGCGATGCGTCCGACCCCCCAGACTCTTCTCCGCGGCACCGCCGCCCTCGTCCTTGCGGCAGTGCCCGTACTGGCCTCCGCCGCGCAGAAGGGGACGCCGCCACCGACCCGACCCGTGCTCGGCACCATCCCTGCCGAGTGGGCGAAATCGTTCAACTGGCGCAGCATTGGTCCCGCGTCCATGGGCGGTCGCATCATCTCGATGTCGGTGTATGAGAAGGACCCCTCCACCTACTGGATCGGGACCGCATCCGGGGGACTGCTGAAGACCGTCAACAACGGCATTACCTTCGAGCACCAGTTCCAGCAAGAGGGCTCCTCCGCCGTCGGCGCCGTTTGCGTCGCCCCATCGGACCCGAACATCGTCTGGGTCGGCACCGGCGAGAACAATCCTCGCAACTCCGTCAGCTACGGAGACGGTGTCTACAAGTCCACCGACGGCGGCAAGAGCTGGAAGCACATGGGGCTGAGGGAGAGCTACCAGATCGGCGATCTCGTGGTGCATCCCACCAACCCGAATATCGTTTACGTGGGTGCTCTCGGCCGACTCTGGGGCACGAACAGCGGGCGCGGCCTCTACCGGACCACCGATGGCGGCGAGAGTTGGGAGCAGGTGCTCTTCGTGAACGACAAGACCGGCGTTCTGGACATCGCGATGAACCCGGCCCGGCCCGATGAACTCCTGGTCGCAACCTGGGAGCGAATGCGGGATGGATTCGACACCCACCGGGGCGATCCACCCCTGCAGGACGGCTACGACGCCTACGACCCGATCAAGAAGTGGGGCCCGGGAAGCGGCATTTACAAGACTCTGGACGGTGGCAAGAACTGGAAGAAGCTCAGCGGAGGCATCCCGACCAGCCCCATGGGACGCATCGGGCTCGACATCTGGGCGAAGAATCCCGCCACCGTTTTCGCGATCATCGACTGCCAGAAGATCGGGATGGGCACCCCACCGAACCGCTCCTACATGGGCATCCAGGGACAGGACGCGATGGGAGGCGGTGCCCGACTCACCGAGATCACGCCGAATGGCCCCGCGGGCAAGGCCGGCCTCAAATCGGGGGACGTGGTCACAGCGATCGACGCCACGCAGATCGCCACGTATGCGGAGCTCACCACGCATCTGGCCACGCGCCGCACGGGTGACAAGCTGGTCGTCACCTACACTCGAGACGGTAAGAGCGCGACGGCGACCGTCACGCTCGAGAATCGACCGGACGCGCAGCGCACGGGGCCCTTTGCCCTCTTCCGCCTCCTTGGCGCCCTCGTCGAAGAGACGGAAGACGGCCTGCGTGTCTCGCGCGTGATCCAGGACAGCGCGGCTGAAGGGGCCGGGATCAAAACCGACGACGTCATCAAGCAGGTAGACAGGAAGCCCGTCACCACTACCCAACAGCTCATCGAGATCCTCTCCGCCCAGAAGCCGGGGAGCAAGGTGCCTGTCGTGCTGTCGCGAGACGGCAAGGAATTGAAGCTGGACCTGCGCCTGGACGAAGAAGAACTGAGCGGTCCGAGCGGCAGCACCCGGACACGACCGTGGGCCTTCATGTACGGTGGGCAACAGCCCAACGTGCAGGACCAGCAAGGCCCGAACAGCCACGAATATGGCGGCGTCTACCGATCGGACGACTTCGGCGAGACCTGGAAGCGCATCAACAGCCTCAATCCCAGGCCGATGTACTTCAGCCAGGTCCGCGTGGATCCCAGCGACGACAAAAACGTCTATGTCCTGGGGGTAGACCTCTACCGCTCTTCCGATGGCGGGAAAACCTTTCGTGCGGACGGCAGCCCGCGCGTGCATTCGGATCAGCACACGCTCTGGATCAACCCCAAAGACGGTCGGCACGCCATCGTCGGTACGGACGGCGGGTTCTACGTCACCCACAGCCGCATGGAGCAATGGGACCACATGAACCATGCCGGGGCCATTTCGCAGTTCTACCATGTCACTGTGGACAGCCGGAAGCCGTACTGGGTCTACGGCGGACTGCAAGACAACGGCAGTTGGGGCGGCCCCAGCGTGAGCCTTTCCAGCGCCGGGCCGGCCAACTCCGACTGGGTGAGCGTGAGTGGGGGGGATGGCTTCGTCTGCCGGGTTGACCCGAACGACCCGGACTGGGTTTACACAGAGAGCCAGGACGGCAACATCCAGCGGCGGAACCTGCGCACCGGCCAGCGAGGAGTCATCCGCCCCCGCCGTACGCCCGGGGTGACCTATCGCTTCAACTGGAATACCCCGTTCATCCTCTCGAGCCACAACTCGAAAATCCTCTACAGCGGGGGGAACTACATCTTCCGCTCGTTGAAACTAGGCGATGAGTTGCGACCCATCTCCCCCGACATCTCGAGGACCGGGCGGGGGACGGCGACCGCCATCTCCGAGTCCCCTCGCGACGAGAACGTCCTCTGGGCAGGCACGGACGACGGCTACGTGTGGGTGACGCGTGACGGTGGCCGCAAGTGGACCAATGTCACGGACAAGATCAAGCTGCCCGGCCCCCGCTGGGTGTCGACCATCGAGGCGAGCCGTTTCGTGGACGGCCGGGCGTACGTGACCTTTGATGCCCACCGCTCCGACGATGACGAACCCTACGTCTACGTGACCGAGGACTTCGGGGAGACGTGGCGCTCGCTGCGGTCCAACCTGCCCTCGGGGGTCACCCGCGTGCTTCGAGAAGACATCGTCAACCAGAGTCTGCTCTACCTGGGGACCGAGTTCGCCTTCTACACCACGCTGAACCGCGGCCTCTCCTGGACGAAGTTGAACAACAATCTGCCCACTGTGCCTGTCCACGAGGTGGCGATCCACCCGACGGCGGGGGAGATCATTCTGGCCACGCATGGCCGGGGAGTCTGGATCCTCGACATCACCCCGTTGCGCCAGATGAGTGCCCTCTCCGTGACCGATTCCAAGCTGTACCGGCCAAACACGGTCACCCGGTGGCGTTCGACCCTGGGATCCGCCTCTATCTACGGGAACGGACACCGGATCTTCTCCGGCCAGAACCCCGCACGGGGAGCGCAGATCTACTACACCCTGAAGGAGAAGGCCACTTCCATCAAGCTGGCCGTCTACGACATCACGGGCACTCTCATCCGTGAGCTGCAGGCCCGAAATGAACCCGGTCTGAACATGGTCGCCTGGGACATGACCCGCGGCGGTCAGGGCGGTCGACGCGGCGGCGGTCCCGGCGGCATGGGCGGCGGCGGACCGATGGGCGGCGGCGGACCGATGGGCGGCGGCGGCCCGATTGGCGGCGGCGGCCCGATGGGCGGCGGTGCCGGCGGGATGGGCGGCGGTGCCGGCGGCATGGGTGGCGGTGGCGGGATGGGCGGCGGCGGCCGATTCGGCGGCTTTGGAGCCGGAATCCCCGTGGGCGCCTACCGCCTGGTGCTGACCGTTGACGGCAAGGACTATGTCGAGGTGCTGCGCGTCGAGGACGATCCCGAGCAACCGGGAGCCGCCGCGGCCGCTGAGGAAGCGGAGTTCGAGCAATTCCTGCGTGAGATTCGGGACCGCGCCCGGCGGGGAGAACCCGATCCTACCGACCGCTGAGCCAGGGGCTCGGCCGGAGCCGAGAGTAAATGATCAAGAGCGCTTCACATGGCCGCAGCTTGCGAGTTGCGGCGGCCTCGCTGGTACTGCTCGCCGGCGGCCCCCTGCTGGCGGCGGACTACCCGGAAGTTCGGCAGCCGAACTTCCGGGCAGCGAACCAGTTCAGCCAGGAGATCGTGCGGCAATACGTCTATAGCCTCACCGTTCAACCAACCTGGCTGGGGAAGACCGACCGCTTCTGGTACTCGTATCGGGTCAACTCCGGCACCAACTGGTGGCTGGTCGATGCCGACAAGGCGAAGAAGGAGCCGCTCTTCGATCGCAGCAAGCTCACTACGCTGTTGATCGAGTCGCTGAAGAAGCCGCTGGACCCGGCCATGCTGCCGCTGACGGCTCTTTCGGTCGACGAAGCAGCCACGAAGATGAAGTTCACGGTCGAGGGATTTCAGTTCGAGTACGACCTAAAGTCAACGGCCCTCACGAAGTTGGGCAAGGCACCCACGCCTCCGGCAGGCCCGCCGGCGGGCGGCCCCATGGGGGGCGGGCGCGGCTTCCGCGGCGGCGGGGCCGGCGGGCCGGGCGGCGCTGCGCCGGGCGATTACAAGAACACCTCCCCCGACAAGAAGTTCTATATCTTCGCCCGCAAGCACAACCTATGGCTGGCCGAGGAGGGTAAGGAGGACCAGGCCACTCAGATCAGCACCGACGGAGTCAAGGACTTCTCCTTTGGCGGGGACGATACGGACCGCAAGGCCCGGGTGTTCGGCACCTGGTCGCCCGACTCACGCCGATTCCAGATCAGCCGCAACGACCAGCGCGGCATGGGCGAACTCTGGGTTCTCAATTCGCTCAGCAATCCCCGCCCGAGCCTCGAGACCTACAAGTACTCCATGCCGGGGGAAGAAAAGGTCGCCCGTCAGGAGCTGTACACGCTCGACCGCGACACCAAGAAGCTCACCCGCGTGCCGGCGAAGTGGAAGGACGAGGCCTACCAGCAGCCCGTGTGGGGGAAGACGGCCGACGAACTCCGCTTCGTACGCCGGGACCGTCTCTTCCGCAATCTCGAGCTCTGCAGCCTTAACCCCGGAACGGGTGAGTCCCGGGTCGTCCTCAACGACGGCTTCGAGAACACGGGACTGAATATCCAACCCATCCGCTACCTGGACGAACTCGATGCCATGCTCTGGTGGTCGGAACGGTCCGGCTGGGGCCACTACTACCTCTACGGCCGGGACGGAAAGCTGATCAACCAGGTCACCTCGGGGGACTTCCGCGCCTCGACCATCCTGGAGGTCGACCCCAAGAGCAAGACCCTCTGGTTCACCGCCAACGGACGCGAACCGAACGAGAATCTCAACAACGACCACCAGTATTCGATCAAGCTCGACGGCAGCGACCTCACCCTGCTGACGCCGGGCAACGCCTCCCATCAGGCGAGCCTCTCCCCCACCCGGAAGTTCCTGGTGGACAACGCAGCCCGGGTGGACCTGGCGCCCTCATCCACCCTGCGGAATGCGAAGGGGGAGAAGGTGCTGGATCTCGAGTCCGCCGACCTCTTCCGCCTCGTAGCCACGGGCTGGCGGATGCCGGAGACTTTCGTGGTGAAGGCCGAGGATGGGGTCACTGACCTCTACGGCAACATGTGGAAGCCGTTCGACTTCAACCCGCGGATGAAGTACCCGATCATCCTCAACGTCTACCCCGGCCCCCAGACCGAGGGGGTGAACGACAACTTCGCTCCATTCAGTAGCGCCCAGCAACTGGCCCAGATCGGGTTCGTCGTCATTCAGGTCGGCAACCGCGGCGGTTCACCCGCCCGGAACAAGGCCTACCAGAGCTACGGCTACTTCAACCTGCGCGACTATGGCCTGGCCGACAAGAAGGCGGCGGTGGAGCAACTCGCGGCGCGTTTCCCCTTTATCGACATCGAGCGCGTGGGGATTTACGGCCACTCCGGCGGAGGATTCATGACGGCCGCCGCCATGCTGCTTCCGCCCTACAACCAGTTCTTCAAGGCCGGTGTCGCTTCCGCGGGCAACCACGACAACAACATCTACAACAATTTCTGGTCGGAGCGGTACCACGGCCTCAAGGAAGTTCCCAAGGCGGAAGGCTCCACAGAGACGAAGTTTGAGATCCGCGTCCCGACCAACGTCGAACTGGCGGCGAACTTGAAGGGACACCTGATGCTGGCACACGGCGACATGGACAACAACGTCCATCCGGCCAACACGATTCGGCTCGCCGACGCGTTGATCAAGGCCAACAAACGGTTCGACCTCGTCATCCTGCCGGGTCAGCGTCACGGCTTCGGGCCTTATCAGGCCTACTTCCAGCACCGGATGTGGGATTTCTTTGTCGAGCACCTGATGGGGGTCCATCAGACTAGCGCGGACATCCTGGAGAAACAAGATCGCTAACGCGAGACCGACACAGGCCCGGCTACTCGGGCTCGCTGCGGCGCTCTGGCTACTCCCGGCCCCGGTGCCCGCCGAGGCCGGAGTAACCCGCCTGGAGATCACGGGGCGTCAGCCCTACGCCTCGGGCCAGAGCTTCGGCACGGTCGGACCCTACGAACGGCTGACCGGGCGGGCCGTGTTCGAGGTGGATCCCCGGAGCGAGGCAAACAGCCGGGTGGTCGATCTCGCGCTGGCACCCCGGACTACGCGCGCCACCGTGGAGTTCTCCGCGGACTTCGAGATCTTGCGGCCCGCCGACATGGCGCGCGGCAACGGTGTGCTGCTCTACGATGTGAACAACCGTGGAGGGATGACCGCTCCCGGCATGTTCAACACTGGCGGCGATGACTACCTGATGCGGATGGGGTACACCCTCGTGGCCAGCGGGTGGATCGCCGAACTGCTGCCGACTGCCGGGAAGTTGATCCTGCAGGCCCCAGTGGCCCTGCATGGCGGCAAACCAATCCGCGGGCTCGTCCGGGCGGAGATGGCACCAGACGCCCCCGCCGACCGGCTCAGTATCTCGCACTGGGCTGGGCACGGAAGCTATCCCCCAACCTCGTCCGGCCTCGAGCGGGCGACGCTGACCGTCCGCCTGCGCGAGAAGGATCCGCGTGTGCGCATACGCCGGTCCCGCTGGCGGCTGGAGTCTCGTTCCTTCGAGGCCGGGGGACGTAGGTCTGCCTTGCCGCTGGTCGAACTGGTGCTGGAGGGCGGGTTTCACGCGGGTCACCTCTATGAACTCGTCTACGAGGCAGAGGGATCCATCGTCCAGGGGCTGGGGCTGGCGGGCATCCGGGATCTGGTTTCCTACCTCCGCCACGGGCGAGGGGCCGGTCATCCGCTCCTCGCCTCCGGCAACCGCACAGCGATCCAGGCGACGATCGGGTTCGGCACATCTCAAAGCGGCCGATGCCTGCGTCAGTTCCTCTATGACGGATTCAACGCCGACGAACAGGGACGGCGAGTGTTCGACGGCATCTGGCCGCACGTCGCTGGTGCCGGCCGCGGCTCCTTCAATCACCGCTTTGCCTCCCCCACCCGGCACGCGGGTCAGCACGACAACCACTCCAGCCCGGTTGATCTCTTTCCCTTTACCTACGGGGAGGAACGCGACCCCTATTCGGGCCGCAGGGATGGGCTGCTGCGGTCCGCCGCGGCGAAGGGCGTTACGCCCTACATCATTCACACGCAGACCTCAGCCGAGTACTGGACCCGCGGCGGCTCCCTCGTGCATACGGACCCAACCGGGACCCTCGATGCGCTCATCCCGCCGGAAGTGCGGATCTACGCCTTCGGCGGCGCCCAGCACGGGCCCGGCACTGGCCTCCCGGGGGCGGCGAGCGCCGGTCAACAACCGGGAAACCCCACCGACTACCGGCCCCTCATGCGCGCCCTACTCCGATCGCTGGAGCGTTGGATCCGTCTGGGCGAGGCCCCTCCGCCCAGTCGGTACCCCCGGCTGGTTGACGGGACGCTGGCCGAGATGAAGCCCGAGTCGAGCCGGTGGCGTCTCCTGCCCGGCGTTCGTTACCCCACGGTGATCCACCGGCCGGAGGCCTTCGACTTCGGCCCGGACTGGGACTCGCTGCGCCGCATGGACCGGCTCCCTCCCCGGTCTCGGGGCGTGTATGGCGCGCTTGTTCCGGTGGTCGGGCCGGACAACAACGAGCGGGGGATGCTGCAGGTGCCCACCGTCGCCGTTCCCATCGGCACCTATACCGGGTGGAACCTCCGCTCCCCCCACATCGGCGCGGAAACCGAACTGCTGAGCCTCGCCGGGAGCTTCATCCCGTTCGCCCGCGATCATAGGCAGCGCGTCGAGAAGGATGACCCACGTCCGTCCCTCGCCGAGCTCTATCTGGGCCGGGCCGACTACCTGCGCCGCATCGAAGCCGAGGTGATCAGCCTGCGAGCGCAGGGCTATCTCCTGGATGAGGATCGCCCACGCGTGCTGGATCTGGCGACGCGGCTCGCCGCGGCGACCTGGCCGTAGGGTCACCTCGGTCCCACGCCCCGTGGGAGCTCTGCGATGCCACTACCTGGCGGGGGGTCCGGCCGTCATCACAACCGGAGTGGGTCTCCGTACCGCTCTTGCTCCTCGCGGAGCATCTGGAACATCAGCTCCACGCGGCGGCCCTGATCGGGATCCGCGTATAGGTTGCGGCGCTCGTCAGGATCTCTCTTGAGATCGAAGAGCTGGGTGATGCCTGCCCGTGGGTAGTGGATCAGCTTCCACCGCTCGTCGCGGACCGCCCGCTGCACCTCCCGGTAGGCAAGGAAAACCCGCTCCCGCACGCCAGCTCGAGTCCCATCCCAGACGTCGGTCAGGCTGCGGCCGTCCAGCCCTGGGGGCGGCGGCACGCCGCTGGCCTCACACAGCGTCGGGAAGACATCCATCAGGTAAGCCAGCGCGTCCGAATGGCCGTGACGGATTCCCGGTCCGGCAACGACGAACGGCACTCGCATGCTGTGCTCATAGAGGTTCTGTTTTCCCATCAGGCCGTGGCTGCCGATCGCGAGACCGTGGTCCGAGGTGAAGAGGATCACGGTCTCGCGGTCGAGGCCGCGCTCGGTGAGGCACGAGAGGACCCGCCCGATGTGGAAGTCCATCGCTGTCGTCGTGGCGTAGTAGTCCCGCAGATGGCGGCGGATCTCATCGGGCCGGCGAGGCAGGGCCGCCAGTAGCTCATCGCGAACGCCCAACTCTCCGTTGTCGAAGGGGTGCCGGATGAGGAAGTTGGGCGGGAGGCGGATGCGGTCCAGCGGGTAGCGATCCAGGTAAGGTTGCGCGGCCACTCGGGGATCGTGAGGATTCCCGAACGCCAGGAGCATCAGCAACGGACGGCTGTCCCGGCGGTCTGCGAGGAACCGAACTGCGGCGTCGGCGATTTCCTTGCCCGGCTCCCCCGAACGGCGCTCAGCCTCGTCATCTCGTAGGTAGCGGTTGTGTTCAAAAAGGGCGTTGATCGGGGTGGCGGTGTTCCCGCGTTTGCCGTGGTGGTATGTCTCGTAGCCCGCCGCGCGGAAGGTAGCGGGCAGGTTCGGCAAGGTGGCCGGTGCCAGGTTCCCGGGCCAGCGCCAGTAGCTTCTTCCGGTCATCAACATGTTGCGGCTGGGGGTGCAGACCGCGCCCTGGTTGGCCCCCAGGCAGTAGGCTGCATCAAAAGTGAATCCACGCCGGACAAGGCGATCGAGATTGGGGGTGTATACGTGCCCCCCGAGAGCGCCGACAGCATCCGCACGCTGGTCGTCCGTCAGCAGAATCAGCACGTTTGGTCGACGGGGTGTCTGCTGGCTTCCCGCGCCGAGGGGCAGAAGAATCGATGCGACGAGTGCCGCAACCAGGGACCGGATGCAGGCAGGGGTCATCGTGTCACTCCGTCGAGCAGAAAGTAGCGCCGGCCGTTGGGGTTGGCCAGGTGCGTCCGCACATCCAGTGCGGCCAGCGCCGGACCATATCGATTCGCGACCTCTCCGGCAGAGTCGAAGTGGCGAACATGGGCCGGCCCCGGGAAGCTGGGAACTGTCCCGAGAAAGCGGACTCCGGGCCGGAGACGGGCCAGCACATCCAGGTCTCGCTCCACATGCTCGAGGAACTCCGTACACAGCACGAGATCATAGTCAGCGCTGTCGAGAAGGTCCGTTTCGAACACATCGGCCAGCTCAAAGCGGAACCCGGGACAGGCCTGCCGGGCCAGCTCGATGCGGACCGGGCTGAAGTCGAGCCCCAGATAGGCCGGCACGCCTTGATCGCGCAGCAGCGCGGCGAGTTGGCCCGTGCCGCAGCCGATGTCGATGACGCGCAAGGCCCCGTGTCGCCGGATGCGGTCCGCCAGGATTGTCCACAGGGGGTAATAACGCGACTGCGTGTAGTGCTCCGACCAGCGAGGGTCGCTCCGGGCCCGCTCGTCATAGTAATCCGGCCGCTGCTCCGAACCCCTGGGACTGGCGTGAGCCGAATCCGATCTCCGCGGGGCGCAGTATTGGCGGAGCCAGCGCTTCAAGCTGGCGGACCACGGACGCGATGGGGGGTGAAGACTTCGCATGGGCTCGACTGCACGAGGCTGCGACCTGATGATCCGGTCGAGCCAGGGCATTCGTTCGCCGGAAAGAGCGCAGGGGCCTCTTCGGTCAAGCAGGACTCCTCGCGGGGCCCGGCAGAATGCCGGACAGGAAACTGTCGCTGACAGATTGAACCCTACGACAAGCGCCCAACCACATATCACTTGGAGCGAATAAGGCTTTCCGCGCGCGGCACAGAGGGAGTCACTATGGGCGACGAGTCTCACGAAGATCTGCTCCAGCGCGCGACCGACGGCTACAGCCGCCTGCAAAGCGAGGTCCACCGAGTCATCATCGGGCAGGACGAAGTCATCCGGAATCTGGTGAGCGCGCTATTCGCCCGCGGGCACTGCCTGTTGGTTGGCGTGCCCGGGCTTGCAAAAACGCGACTGGTGAAGACGCTCGCCCAGAGTTTGTCCTGGGAGTTTAAGCGCATCCAGTTCACGCCCGACCTGATGCCGAGCGACATTCTGGGCACGGAGATCCTGGATACGGACGCCGCCACCGGCGCTCGAAGTCTCCGATTTGTGCGCGGGCCGATCTTCGCCAATGTCGTTCTGGCGGACGAGATCAACCGCACACCCCCCAAGACGCAGAGCGCCCTCCTCGAAGCGATGCAGGAGTACGCGGTCACCGTCGCCGGTCACTCCATGCCGCTGGAGCCTCCCTTCTTCGTCGTCGCCACGCAGAACCCGATCGAGCAGGAGGGGACCTACCCCCTACCAGAGGCCCAACTCGACCGATTCATGTACAGCCTGCATGTGGACTACCCGAGCCACAGCGAGGAGGAACGCATCGCAGTGGAGACCACCGGTAACGAGGATGCGGCGGCGCAACCGGTTTTCACTCGAGCCGAGTTGCTCCAGGTCCAGCGACTGGTTCGGGAGATTCCCGTCTCGTCTCACGTGGTCAGCTACGCCGTCCGTCTGGCGCGCGCCACGCGGCCTACTTCGCCCGACGCCACACCGATGATCCGTCGCTACGCGCAGTGGGGTGCCGGACCCCGGGCCTCGCAGTACATGCTGCTCGGGGCGAAGTCCCTCGCCGTGATGCAGGGCAAGGCGACCCCCACAGCCAACGACATCCGCGCCGTGGCCCCGTTGGTGCTGCAGCACCGCATCATCCCAAACTACGCCGCCGTCGCGGATGAGATCACCGCGGCGAGGTTGGTGCAGGATCTGCTGCAAATCGTGAAGGAACCCACTTACGAGAGTTCCCCATGACGCCGCGCGTCCCATGTGAACCCGAGGCCTATTGCCGGAAGGGATGCGCACGTGTCCATCCCGGCTGAGGGGGATGCCCCTCGCTGGAAATACCTGCAGCCGAAGGACCTGCGGCGGCTGCGGAATCTCCAGTTTGCTGCGCGCCTCGTCGTGGAGGGCTACTTCCAGGGCAAGCACCGCTCGCCGTACTACGACTACTCCTCGGAGTTCGCCGACTACCGCCCCTACTCGCCCGGGGACGAGATCCGGGCGATCGACTGGCGGGCCTTCGCCCGAACCGATCGCTTCTACATCAAGCTCTTTCGCAAGGAGACAGACATGAACTGTTATCTCCTGGTCGATCGGAGCGCTTCGATGGGGTACTGCGATTCCGGCGGGGCGGCGCAAGATGAGTTGACCAAACTGGAGTACGCCAGCTTCATGGCCGCCGCGCTCGCGTACCTGATGATCCAGCAAGGAGACAAGGCCGGCCTCTCTCTCGGCGATGAGACCCTGCAGACCTTCCTGCCCGCCAGTGGGACTCGCCCAAGCCTCCAGCGAATGTTGGTGACACTGGAGCGCGCAACGCCCGGGGGGAAAACCGCCCTGGCCACCACCCTGCAGACTCTCTTCGGTGTCATCCGTCGCAAGGGGTTGCTGGTGGTGATCTCCGACTTTCTGGACGACACCCCCGCGGTCTTTTCCGCGCTGAGCATGTTCGCTCACAAGGGGTTCTCAGTGTTGCTGCTGCACGTGATGACCGACTCGGAGCTCAACTTGCCGGATGTGGACAACGCCCTCTTCCTGGATCCCGAGTCCGCCGCCACCGCATCCGCGGAACCGGATGACATCCGCGAAGCCTATCAGGCCGAGATCGCGGCGTTTCGCCACGAGCTCGAGTCCAACGCGAAGGCCCGCAAGATGCATTACCAACTCGCTCGCACCAGCGAGCCGTATGCCAACGCGCTCGAGGCTTACTTGAGCACGAGGGCGAGGGTCTAACCGGTGCTGGCGCTGCTCAACTCCGCACTGCTGCCCTGGTTGGCCGCCGCCGCGGTGCCGATCGCCATTCACCTGCTCACGCGGAAGACCCGGCGGAAGCTCGACCTCCCCACGCTCAAGTTTCTTCAACGCACCATGGCGCACCAGAGTCGGCTCTTTCGCTGGCGCCACCTGCTGCTGTTGCTGCTGCGGGTGCTGGCCGTGGTTGCCCTCACTCTTGCCTTCACGCGACCCACCTTCACATCGGCCCTGAAGCTGCCCGCCGGTGAGAGCGCGGGCGTGATCGTGCTGCTCGACACCAGCCAGAGCATGAGTTACAGCGCGGGCGGGCTCACCTCCCTCGCCCGCGCGAAGGGCGAGGTGCTGAAGCTGCTGCAGGATCTCCGTCCTGGCGATCGCGCAAATCTGGTGCTTTGCGGTGCCCAGCCTCGGGCGGTGATGTCCGAACCGACGCCGGACCTGGCCTCGCTCCAGAATGCCCTGAGAGCAGTGCAGCCGACCGAAGAACGGGCCGACCCCGCCTCTGCCGTGAACCTAGCCGTCGAGCAGCTCACTCGCACCAACACCCGGACTCAGCGCCTCTACCTTTTCTCGGATTTTCAGCGCAACAATTGGGCCGACGCCCGCTTCGACGCCGTCCCGGCCGGGGCACGAGTCGTGTTTGTCAACACGGAGGCGGGCGTCCGCGAGAACCTGGGAATCGCGAGCGTGCGCATCCGGCCCTCCACGCCCCGCGCGGGCGAGCCGGTGACCGCGGAGTGCGAGGTCTTCAACTCAGGCCCAGGGCTGCGAAACACCACCGTCACCCTGGTCGTGGGGGAAGGCACGCGTCTCCAGCAGCCCGTGGCGGTTGGCCCCTACTCGAGCGCCACGGTCGCGTTCACGCTCAGGTACGACACCCCGCTGCGGCTCCAATGCACCGCGTCCCTTCCCGGGGACATGCTCACTGCGGACGACGCACGCCGGGCCATCATCGACCTGCGAAAGATGGCGAGCGTCGTGTTGGTGACCGACGACAACACAACAAAAGTCCCCTCCGCCGGCTTTTTCCTGGCCCGTGCCCTCCATCCTGATCCCGGCTCGACCACCGGCTTCCGCGTGACCGCCGTGCGTCCTGCCGAGTTGAACAATCCGACGCTGCAGAGTGCGGATGCGGTCATCGTGTGCGGCGTTCCGAGCATGCCCGCACAACAACATAAGGCGCTCGCCAGGTATGTGCTCGACGGCGGCAACCTGGTCTGGTTTCTCTACGGCCAGGGCATCAAGGAGCAGTTCGCCGGGATCTCAACCCATCTGCCGCCGGCCGAGCCGATGCCGTTCCAGATCGAGGACGTGGCGGATCTTGCCGGGAACGGGAAGGGGTTCGTCACCCTCGCGGAAGCCCGCTACGAGAGCCCGCTCCTGAGGGCCTTCAAGGACCCCGCCGCCGCCGATCTGGGCCGCATCCACTTCCGCAGGTTCTGCGTCACCACCGAGGTCGATCCCCGCGCGGAGGTGCTCCTTCGGTTTGAAGATGGAACTGTGGCTGCTGCCCGAGTTGGCGAGGGGAGCGGGAGCCTGCTGCTCGTCAACATGGCGCCCGCGCCGGATTGGAGCGACCTGCCTCGCCAGGAGGCCTTTGTTCCCCTGATGCACGAGTTCCTCAAGGGGATGATGGTCCGAGATTCCGCCCTGCGGGAATTCTCACCGGGCGGTGCCGCCTCCGCCACGATCCCGGCCCTGTCGGAGTCCCGCGGTCGCTCTGTCACATGCACAGGTCCCACAGGTGCGACGATCCCGGTGACGGTTGAGGCGACCACGGGCTCGGTCGTCGTCGAGCGGGCTGCGATGAGCGGGTTCTACACCGTCAATGTCGGAGGGAGGCCGGAGGCGGTGATTCCGGTCAATGGTCACCCCGACGAGATCGATCTGCGCTCTATCGACCCCAGGGAGTTGGAGTCGCGCGCGCGGCGCAGCACCTCCTACCTGGCCGGGGGCGATGGGAAGGACGCCGACCTGGACACGCTCCACCGTGGCGTGCCGATCTGGCACTGGCTGCTGCTCGCGGCCCTACTCTTCCTCTTCGCAGAGCAGTCGCTCGGCCAACTTCGACCCCGCAAGCGTGCCTGACCCCTCCGCCATGCCGAACCCCATCCTCGGGCTCGATCCCATCTTCCCGCTCCTCCAGGTCGCCGGCCTGGGGGGCGCTGCTGTCGTTCTGGCGATCTGGCTGTACCGGCGCGGACTTCGCCTCGAAATCAGGCAGCGCAGCATCGGGCTGGCCGCGCTTCGGGGACTGGCGGTTGGCACCGTTGTCGTGCTGCTGCTCAACCCGGTGCGCACGCAATCGCGCTCTGAGACGGGGAAGCCGCCGCTGCTGGTGCTGTTGGACAACTCGCACAGCATGGCCGTCAAGGACATCGACGGGAAGGCCCGGTTTGAGGTGGCGCGGAACGCGCTGCTCGCCGCAGGAGGGGGTCTGCGTTCGCTCAGCCAGCAGTTCAGCCCGGTCTTGTTCAATCTCTCCGAGCGGGCAGTGCGTGTTGGAGAGGAGGCGTTCTCCCGAACGTCGCGGCCGGATGGCGCGAGAACGCGGCTGGCCGAGGGGCTCACGGAGGCGTTGGACGCGGTGACGGGCGCCACCTCCGGCGGCGTCCTGCTGGTATCTGACGGGCGCAACAACGGCGAGGCCAGCCCGATAGAAGTCGCCCGGCAGGCGAAGCGGCGCGGTTTTCCCGTTTTCACCGTCTGTGTGGGCAGTACCGGGCGACAAAAGGACGTCTCGCTCCACGTGCGCAGGATGCAGCTCTTCGGCGCGCCCGATCAGGAGATTCCGCTCGCGGCCGAGGTGCGCAGTGTCGGCTTCAACGGGCAGAGGACGGAAGCCCAACTCCTGCGCGACGGGAAGCCCGTCAGCACTCGCTCCATGATCCTTTCCGACGCACGCCCGGTGACCGTCAGCTTCTTGATCCGGGAGGCGAAGCCAGGATCCTATCGTTACGCCGTCGCCGTGCGGCCGCTGCCGAACGAGAGCACGCCCAGCAACAACCGCGGCTCCGTCTTCGTCCAGGTTTTGGACGCAAGGACCCGGGTGTTGGTACTGGAAGGCAGGCCCACATGGGACGCAAAGTTCCTGATCCAGGCGCTGCATACGGATCCGAGCATAGATGTTGACGCCGTCTTCAAGCTGAGCGAAGAAAAGTACTTCGCCGTGCGGGGGACGGAGCCGGCGCAGGAGTCAGGCTCCTCACCCCGCCCAGCCCCCCCGGCCGGCAATGAGCCACGTGGCCGCACCGGTGCTCCGCAGATGGCCGCGGGCGTCACCGTACGCATCCCCTCCACCGCCGCCGAGTTGGCGCGTTACGACGTGGTCGTCATCGGCAAGGGGTTCGAGGAGTTCTTCACCCCGTCCCGGGCCGCTGCACTCAAGCAGTACGTCTCCGAGCACGCTGGCAACCTCATCTTCCTGCGGGGGAAGCCGGAAGAACGGGCGTCCACGCTGCAGGCGCTGGAACCCGTCACGTGGAGCGATGACCAGATCCGGGACTTCCGCATGCAGATCACCGAGCAGGGTCTCGCTCACCCCGCATTCTCGTTCCAGCGTGGCGGGAACGCGCAGGACGTGGTCAAGCGCCTCCCCACGATGATCTCTGCCACCCGACTCCTGGGAGAAAAAGCGCTCTCGGTGGTGCTGGCTCGCACAGCGGGCACGCCCGGCGTGCCCGGGGAAAGCAAAGAGATGGCCGTGCTCGCCTACCAACCGTACGGGCAAGGCAAGACCGTCTCGCTCGTCGGCCAGGGCCTCTGGCGGTGGGCCTTTCTGCCGCCAGAGTTGAAAGAGTTCGCCGGCTGCTACAATGACTTCTGGACGCAACTCGTGCGCTGGTTGGTGAGCCAGGCGGACTTCCTCCCGGGGCGCGAGGTAACCATGAAAACCGATCGCACGAGCTATGGTCCGGGTGAGCAGGTACGACTTATGGTGTTCTCTCGCGGGCCCAAGGTGACGCACATGCCACCCATCAAGATCATCACTCCGGATGGGCAGACGCTGCAAACGAACCTGACGCCGGGCGGCGGCAGCGGGCAGCCGGATTTCGTCGGCACCTTCCGTCCGACGGCCGCGGGCGAGCACCTTGCCACACTCCCGCTCTCCAAGTCGGCCGCCGGCACGATCCTGACCCCTTTCAGCGTCTTTCCCAGCCGCGAAGAAGATCTCATCACCGCGGCCGACGCTTCGCTCATGGCGCAGATCGCGGCGGTCGGCGGCGGGGAATCGCTCAGCCTGCCCGGACTCCGCGCATTGCCCCAGAAGCTGCGCGATGCCCGAGCGATGTTGAAGACGCGGACCGATTCACAGCCTGTTTGGGACCAATGGTGGGTTCTGGCGGTCATTCTCGGGCTGCTCAGCCTGGAGTGGATCTTCCGTCGCCGATGGGGTCTGGCTTGAATCAAGCAGGAGTGACCTTCCATGAGTGAAACAGCCGCCTCCCCGAGCGCGGTCCCGCATGTCCGCCGGACGCTGGCCGGTGCCGCGGCCGAACTGCGCTCGACCACCACGCGAGCCGCCTTGTTCCAGGTCGGCTGGCGCTGGCTCGCCGTTGTTGGCAGCCTGTTCATCCTCGATCTCGTCTTCGGGCTGCCTGTCTGGCTGCGCTGGGCGGGTCTGGTCGGCCAACTCGGCGCCGTGGGGTGGTGGATACGCGCCTGGATGCGGTCGGTCGAAAGGCGGGGCCGAGGGCCGGAGTGGGCTGCGAGGGCGATCGAGTCGGATCACCCCGAGTTGGACAACGCCCTGATCAATGCTGTGCAGTTCGAGCGGGCCCTGCAGACGGCCCCTGAACCGCAGGCCGTCCTGATGCGTCGCGAGCTTTCCCGTGCCGAGCAGGCGGCCACGTCCCTTTCTTCCGCGGGTGCTGTCAACAGGGGGGCCGAGCGCCAGGCCGCCCGGATGTTGCTCGTGATGGGGGGGGTCTGGGTTGCCGTCGGCCTGCTCTTCCCGGGTGGGTTCCTCGCCGTGGTCCCCCGCCTCCTGATGCCCTGGCTCGACGACGTCACTCCGCCATTCTCGCTGACCCGCTACGACCTGCGACCCGCAGGGGCGACCGTCCGGTCCGGCGAGAGCCTGGGCGTGGCGGTCGATGTAACGGGACCCATCCCGAGCACCGTCGCATTGATGACCCGCACCGGCAACACCGGTTGGCGTCGCGTCGCCCTCGACAGCCTCGAACCCGGGCGCTACACCGTCACGCTGACGGACTTGCGCGAGGATACCTGGTTTTTTGCGCAGGGAGACAACGGACGGAGCGCCCGTTACCAGATCAAGGTGCAGACTCCGCCCCGCGCGCTGAGCCTGCGCGCAGCGTACTCCTACCCCCGGTACACGAAAAAGGAAAAGGTCGTTGAGAGGCTCGGGGATGAGGGAATCCACGGACTCATCGGGACGCGAGTCAACCTGGAGGTCGTTGCCAACCGGGGGCTGGGGGCCGGCGAGTTGGAACTCAAACTGGAGGACGGAACACTCCATCGAGTGGTCCTACAGGTAGAACCCTCGAACCGCACCCGCGGATCTGCGCAGTTCACACTCACCCGTTCAGGCGCCTTCAGGCTCAGCCTGGTAGCTGAGGACGGTCAGACGACCACCGACGCGGCCCACGGTCCGGTGAAGGTTGAGCGAGACCAACGGCCCACGGTCTGGTTTCCGCATCCGGGTGCGGACCTCATCGTGACCGAGGATATGGCCGTCCCCCTCCTGGTCGAGGCCGAAGACGACCTCGGGCTAGACCGCGTGGTCATCCACCGGATAATCAACGACCTCGGTGACAGCCCCCGCGAGTACCCCCAGGCCGCCCCGGTGCAGCACTCTGCACACGAACTGCGCATCAGCATGCCCGAGCTGGGTGTCCGTGCCGGGGATACCATCCAGTACTTCGGCACCGCGTTCGACAACGACCCCGGCACGCCCAACGTCGGCGAGTCGGAGGTGTTCGAGATCCGTGTGGTCACCCCGGAGGAGTACCGTGAGGCGTTGGAGCGTCGAACAAAGGAAGAGGCGGCGCAGCGTCCGAGTGAACTGGCGGGGGCGGTCCGCGATCTGGCCGAGCGTCAACAGGCCGTGGCGGCAAAGCTGGATGAGGCGCGTCGAAAGCTGGAAAAGAACCCCGCCGACGCGGCTGCGCAAAAGGCAATGAAGGCGGCAAAGGAAGCGCAGGCCGCGCTCAGCGAAGAAGCCAGGAGCGTGGCAAAGGCGATGCAAGAGTACGCGGAGTCGCCGGCGACGTCCGAGCTCGAGCGGGCCCTCAAAGCGGCGATGGGGAAGATGGCCGAACAGATGGTCACCGCTGACGGGTCCATGCAACGGGCGTCCGGTCAGGCGTCCCCGAGGGACGCCGCACAAGCCGCACAGGAGGCGGCGCGCCAGTTGCAAGCCCTGCAGCGGCGGATGGAGCGGCAGGTGGAGAAGTCGCTCGAGAACCTTGAGAAAATCTGGCCGCTTTACAACGACATGGACCGGTTCATGGCCTTGGTGGATGCCCAGGGCCAGCTACTCTTGCGTGCGCGTGAGTTTGAGGCCAAGTCATCCCCAACGCCCGCGGATCGAGCGCGTCTGGCGGAGTTGGAAGCGCAGCAGAACCGTATCCGCGAAGAGCTAACGCGCCTACAGCAGGACCTCCGTGCCCACGCGGACGGCGCGGAGCAGAGCTTTCCCAAAGCGGCCGCCACCGCCCGAAAGATCGCCGAGGAGATCGACCGACGGCGCATCGCGCCAACCATGGCCGAAGGCCAGGACCGGCTCCGCCGTCCGGATGCCCCCGCGGCATTCGAGCGCATGCAGGAGGCACTGCGTCAGATGGAGGCGATGGTGAGCCAGTGCCAGGCTGGAAAGTCACAGTGCGAGGGAGATCTGGACATCTCCCTTTCCCGCTCACTCGGTCGGAGCGGTTTGGGCCGGTCCCTCGGCAGCTTTGGCAGAGGGAGCCAGGCACAGGGCGGGGTTGGGAACGGAATGGCCGGAACAGGTTCCACGCGCACTTCACGGGCCTACATGCCGGGGGCAGCCCGCCTGGGCGGAAGCGGTGGTCACCGCCGAGATCGGAAGCAAAACCGGATCGCGGGAGCCCCCGCGGATCTGTCGCCCGCGGATGTGGAATCGATGAAGAATCCTGCTCGCCGCCAACAGCGAGCCGCAGATTCCGACCCCAATCGGTACCCGCCCGAGTACCGCAAACTCATCAGCGACTACTTCAAGTCGGTGGCCGAGCGACAATAGCGCGACCGATCGGAGGATCCTCGATGTTTCCTAGAACCAGCAGGTCGGCCAGGATCGCTGTCTGGCTTGTCACGACCGCAGCCCTCACGAGCATCCTGCTCACCGCAGGCCGAGCGCGCGAGCCCGAGGAAGGCAGCCGCGTGAAGTGCGCCAATCTGGTCTATGCCGTGAACAAGAGTTCCGTCTGCTTTAGCGACAGGTTCCTACGGCGGCTGGCGTTGGAGACCAACATCCGTACCGACACGAAGTTCGCGCGCGTTCGGCTCGACAGCGACGACCTCTACAACTACCCCTTCGCCGTGATGACGGGGGAGGGCGGCTACACGCTGACCCCCAAAGAGAGGATCGCGCTTCGGTACTACGTGCAGAACGGCGGCTTCCTCCTCGCCTCGGCCGGCTGCTCGGATCCGGCGTGGACGCGCTCATTCCGAGCGGAAATGCGGGCGATGTTCCCAAAGCAGAACCTCACGGCCATCCCCCTCAAGCACGCGCTCTATCGCACCGTCTACAGCATCACGTCCATCCAGACCGCGCACGATCGGCGCGGCGCTGAACTCGAAGGCCTGACCATTAACGGCAAGATCGTCGTCGCCTTCTCCCCGGACGGGCTCAATGACACGTCCCACGCAGAGAACTGCTGCTGCTGCGGAGGCGATGAGTTGGATCAGGCCGAGTACATCAACGTGAACATCCTCTCCTACGCGCTGCTCCACTGACCCCGATGCGCTCGTTTCCGCCCACCGGAATCACCGCCGGCACTGCGCTGGCGCTCCTGGTTGCCCTGTCCGCTGGCGGCGGTTGCCGCAAGGCCGCCGGACCGCCGGAGCGGATGACCATCTTCCTCTCCGCGGACAGCCGCGGCTACCTGGAGCCCTGCGGCTGTCGGCGCGACCAAGCGGGCGGGTTGCCGGGCCGGGCCGCAATCATTCGCGGCAACGAATCCCCGGCTCGGCTGGTACTCGACGCGGGCAATCTCACCTCCGGCGGTCGGCCGTACGAGTTGCTCAAGCTCCGGTACCTTTTCGAGGGAATGGCCTCCATCGGCTATGACGCCGTGAACCTGGGCAGTAACGAGGCGGCGCTCGACCTGATTACACTGCGGCGATCACTGGACGAGGTGCGACTCCCGTTCGTCTCCGCGAACGTCATGGAGAAGTCGACCGGCCGCCCCGTGACCGAGCCGTTCCGCATCGTCATGCGTGGCTCACTCCGCATCGGAGTCACTGGGGTGACCGGGGTCACGGGCTACGAGACCGGCCCCGGCGTGATGGTTCGACCTGTCACCGAGGCGCTCGCCGAGATCGTGCCGCAACTGCGAAGACGGTGTGACTTCCTGATCGTCCTCGCTTACCTCGACGAAGACGGGATCCGTGAGGTAGCTGAGAAGTACCACGAGGTGGACTGCATCCTCGGCGGGGACGTGCCTCAACCATCGAGTTCGGTCCAGGAAATCAACCGCGCCATCACGTACAGCGTGATGGATAAAGGCAAGGTGATCGGGCAGATCGACCTGAAACGGCAGGGGGAGCGCTATGCCGTGGAAGCAGCCACCGGCTACAAGGTAGTGGGCGAGCGGCTGCCTCCCGACCCACCGATGCTGGCGCTGATCGACCGCTACAAGGGCGAGTTGCGCGAACGCCGCTTCGAATTGGCCTCGGCCGAGGGCATGGAGTCGATCGCGGGCCAGGTGAGCACGGCCGACGAGTTCGTCGGCGATACCAAGTGCCAGAGTTGTCACCAGCAGCCATTTCAGGTGACGCATGCCTCAGCGCATGCGCACGCCTTCAAGACCCTCGTCGATAAGAAGAGCGAGTTCGATCCCGAGTGCCTGGCCTGTCACACGGTCGGCTACGGGCTACACAGCGGTTTCGTGGATTCCGATAAGACCGCGGCGCTGATGAACGTGCAGTGCGAGAGTTGCCACGGGCGCGGCAAGGACCACGTGGCGACGATGTCCGCCGCCCTGCGAAACCCTGGTCTCCTCAAGGCCGCCCGGAAGAACAGCACGCTCAAGCCCGTGACGCCCGCCTCCTGCATTCGGTGTCACGACGCCGAAAACAGCGAGAATTTCAACTTCGCCAGCTTCTGGCCCAAGATCAAACACTGACCATGCGCTGCCTCCCCTCGATCTCCCTCGCCTGCATCTTATTTCTCGCCGCGTGCGCCCTGGTGAGCGGACCGATGTCGCCTCCGGGCCACGCCGCCCCCGCGTCGGTGAAATGGGTCAAGGACCTGGAAGCCGGTCGCCGCGAGGCCGCCCGCACCGACAAGCTGCTGGTGATCGACTTCACCGCTCGCTGGTGCGGACCGTGCCGCAGGATGGACGAGCAGACGTTTCGAAACGCCGCCGTCATCGCGCTGCTTCAGCGTGCCGTCTGCGTAAGGGTGGACATCGACGAGAATCCTCGGGTAGCTACTGAGTTTGAGGTTACCTCGATTCCGCGTGTCGTCTTGCTGCGTTCCGGTCAGGGACCGGCGACTGCTGATCTGCTCGGATTCCGGGGACCGGGGGATATGGTGACGGAGCTGCGCCGAGCCATGGGGCTGCGACCGGATGAAGGCGACCCGGCGCCCACCGAGCCGGTGGAGCTCTCCCGACTCCGCGTCACCCTGGCTGAGGGCAACTACGCCGCTCTCAAGCAGACTGATCCCAGGGCCGCAGCCGTCGGGCTGAACCAGCTAGTCGCCTCCCTCGGCGTGACTCGGGAACAGGAGCTCGCGCCCCTGATTGATCTGCTCCGGAAGACCGGCCCCGACGCGATTCCAGCCCTTATCCGAGGGATGAACCACCGATATCTCGCCGTCCGGGCTGCGTCCTTCCGTTCGCTACAGATACTGATGCGGGAGCGGAAGCTGACGTCAGCCCTCACCTTCGACCCCTGGGCGGCGCCCCGCGTCCGTCAGAGCCAGCTTCAGCCCTGGGTCAAGTGGTCGCAGTCCGTGAAGTAGCGGCGGTCGGCGGAGCTCCATGCCTGGATAAGAAAAGAGTTTCGCCGGGACCTCAGGATGGATTCCGCTGCGGCATTGTGTCAGCTCGTACCGGCGAGCTCAGAAGTCCCTGAAGCCGCCCGCGGCAAGATCTCCCATTTGATACGTCGCCCGTTCCATCTGGGAGCGCGTGACATCGTGCCAGCGACGGCGGCGGCAAGAGGTCAGCTTCCATTCGGCACCGGTGCGCTCGAACAGGGCAGTCATCTCCGTTGGCGAGCTCATCCCACTCATTCCGGCGTAGGGGTCGGCCTCGCGTGGCGGCGAGGGGGCACCCCAATCCCAGAAGTGGACCTCGGCTCGGCTGCCGTCCTGGGCAAGCAAGACCGGGCCATCCCGCTTCAAGACCGTCCCCGCCTCATCCAGAGGACCGCCGAATTCCAGAGTCCGGATGGACCGCAACTCCCGGAAGCGGCTCCGGAGTTCATCTTTTCCGATGCAGATCACGCACCCCGAGGCGCCGTGGAACTCCTGCCAGTACGGCTTCTCCAGCACCACCAGGATCGGATCGGTAGATGGGTCTCGTCCAAAGAGCGCGGCGAACACTTGCTGCAGCAACTCTGCCCGTCCGCCGGGCGACGCCGGAGAGGCGGCGGACGACACGCGGGGATTTCCGTCACGACCATCCGGCGTCCCGTCTCCGTCAGTGTCGGGCTTTTTCGGGTCCGTCCCCAGTCGCTTCTCGACCAGGTCAGTCACTCCGTCTCGGTCCGCGTCCTTCCGGAGCTCCTGCAGACTGAGCGTCAGGGGCTTGATTGATCCTCCTCGCGTCTGCTGCATGAGCTGGGAGTAGCGCTGCACCTCTTTGGTGTACTTCTGGTAGAGTTCGGGCTGGTTCTGCAACTTCTTGAAGAGCTGTTGCAGTTTGGCCAACTCCGCCGCGACGCCCTGGTTCGCCGGGAGCACCTCGACCCGATCGCCCTTCACCCGGAGAGCGACGCTGCCGGGAGTAAGGGGTTGATCGCGACCCCCGTACGGGGACCCGGTCCGAGCAGGGGCCTGGCCCGTAAACAGGACCTCGTCCCACCGCCCACGCTTGCTGTGGGCTAGCCACACATCCTGACTTGATCCAAGTCGATCGGAAACGATGAGGCCCCAGATCTCCCCGGACGGCAGCGCGTTCGTAGCAAGCGGGATAATCTCGCCCTGCTTGTTCAGCGCCGATGGAGGCGCGCTCTCGGCGGTCGGGCGGGAGACGGTCCCGCCGGTGCCGGACACCCCGGATGGCGACGGCTGCTGGATCTTGAACCCGAGCCCTGCGGGGAGGATCTCCTTGCGCTCCATCCCGGCGATGAGTAGTCGGGACTGCCCCGCTGCCAGCAACGCGATCCGAGCCAGTCGTCGCTCGACAGCCGAGAGTCCGGGAGCCCGCGCCACGTCCGCGAGCCACGCGGCAGATGCCTCCGTGGGAGCCGCGGCCAGGGCACCGATCAGCGTGCGACGCAGCGCTTTTTGGAACTGAGCGGGCTTCCCCTCCAGTTTCCCCGTGAGCCGGCCGGCAAACTCGATCAGGGCCGTGTTCGCGGCCGGTTCGGTCATCTGCGCCATCGCCGCAATCGCCGCGGCCGCGATGGCCGGCTTCTCTGGATCTAGATGCGCCGTCAACGTCGGGACGGCCTGCTTCCCCAGCAGTGCGAGCCCCTCAAACGCAGTCATCGCCTCTCGGGGGAGTGGGGCGATGGCGGTCGCGTCCTCTCCCTCTGGGCTGCCGCCAACCTGCCTGCTGCCAAAGGAGCTGAAGGTATCCGCCGTCTCCGCCGCGGTCGACTTGATCACCTCTTCCAGCCTGCCGATCTCCTGCGCAATTCTGGCCGGCTCCTTCAGCGGCGAGAGCCGCCAGGCACCATCAGCGCCCTGACGCACATCGGCCACCAGGTAGGAACCCAATTGCTTAAGGAACTCGGGGATGTCGGTGCGGTCCGCCACGAGCAGCTCAAGCGCGGGTGGCGTATCGTCCGTCTCGCCTCCTCCCTGCTGCATCCGCATGGCGAACCGCATGACCTCACTCTGTCCGTCCAGATTGGCCATCGCCTCGGCCCTGGCCGCCGCGCCGGCGATCAGTTTCTCACGCGGTCGATACACCTCCGGTGCCGCCTCGATCCGGAGCTTCAGCACATCCCCGATGGCCTTCAGCAGCAGCGCACCTGTTGGAGCGCGAACATAGAATCCGACCACCTCGTCCGCCTGCTTTCTCTTCGCCGCGGCCAGCTCAGTCTTTGTGCCGAAGTAGAGCAGAATCCGGTCGCCCTGCCTCTCCCAACTGACCCGGGCGCCAGCCTTGGGCAGGGCGTTGAGCGCCGCCTCGACCGAAGTGGGGGGACTCTCGCGATTGGCGGTCCATGCCACCATCTCGAGCGGCCGCGGCGCGAGGGCCACCCACGTGCCGCCCGCCGCCTCGGAGAGGCCGCGAGCTACGTCGAGCGGCTCCTGCGCCTGCGAACCGCCCATCCAAAACGAGGGGCTGATCGGGCGGGAGAGGTCGGCCACCGGGATCGCGGGAGGTACAGCCGCAACCGGGGGATTCGATGGTGGCCGGACCGGATTCGGGGCTGCAGCAGGGCGACAACCCGCGAGAATGGGACTCGCCGTCAGACAGATGAGCCAGCCTCTAAAGCACCGCATCTTCGCCCCCCAGTCACCATCGGGTTGCCCCGAAAGGTCAGCGAATCCTGCCGTGGCACGTCGGGGTAGGTAAATGCTGCGACGGGGCCGGAATAGGTTGGCGTCCGCGCCGCGGTCGGAGGCATTTTACCGCTCGCGAAGAGACGGGATTAGAATACCTGGAGGAGCGCTGCCCGCGCCCCATCCCGTCCACAGGAGGCTCTGCCGTTGCAAGGAGTGCACTATCAACTCCGAATGAAGAATGGCCTGGTGGTGGTGGCTGAGCCGCTGTCGGCTGTCCGATCCGCTGCCTTCCAATTCATCGTCCCCGGTGGTGCCGTCCACGATCCGGAGGACCGCCTCGGCACGGCTACGGTTCTGGAGGGGCTCTCCTACCGTGGTGCGGGTGAACTCAACACACGCCAGCTCTCAGAGGCGCTGGACGGCCTGGGGGTGCAGCGCGGAGGGTCGGCGGAACTCGAGTACGCCAGCTTCGGTGCCGCACTTCTGGCGGATGACCTTCCCCGAGTGTTGGCGATTTACGCCGACATCCTGCGCCGCCCACGTCTGCCTGCCGAAGAGTTGGGTGCGGAAAAGGCCCTGGCTCTCCAGAAGATCCAACGGTTGGAGGACAGCCCCACCGACAAGCTGTTCCTTCGGTTGCGGCGGGCCTTCTACACCAATGTCTACGGGCGTACCTCGCTCGGCAGCGCCGAGGGCATCGAGGCGATCGATCCCGAGTCTATCCGGGTCAACCACGCGGCCCATTACCGGCCCGGAGGCACGATCCTTGCCATCGCCGGTCGGTTCAACTGGCACGAGTTGGTGGCGGTGCTGGAGGACCTGCTGGGGGACTGGGAAGGCACGGCACCGGTCGCGCCCCCGCCGGACTCCACCGGCCGCGAGCGCTACATCCACATTCCACAGGAAACCAATCAGGAACAGATCGGAATCATCTATCCCGCGTTGCCCGTGGGGCATCCACAGTACTACGATATGCGGCTGGCGATGGAAGTTCTCTCCGGGGGGATGGCATCCCGGCTCTTCACCGAGGTCCGTGAAAAGCGCGGTCTCTGCTACACGGTGAAGGCCGTCAACCAGACCTTGCGGGGAGCCGGGGCGATCGTCGCGTACTCGGGCACAACGCCGGAGCGCTGTCAGGAGACGTTTGACGTGATTGTTCAGGAGATTCACCGACTGCAAGAGGGGGTAACCGAGGCGGAACTCCAACGCGCGCGCATCGGTCTGCTCTCCGGCCTCGTGATGCAAAGCGAGGCCACCCGGTCCCGCGCGCTCAGCATTGCTCGGGATCAGTACCTGCTGGGGGAGGTTCGGACGATGGATGAGATCCGGGCCGGCGTGGAGGCGGTGACAACCGGGTCGATTTACGCTTACCTGCAGGCAAATCCACCCGGCGACTTCACCATCGCCACGCTGGGCCCGCGAGAGTTGGAGGTCGGCGCATGATCTTTCGCGAGGAGCGTCTCCCCAACGGTCTGACCGTCATCGGCGAGCAGAATCCCGATGTCCTGAGCTTTGCGGCGGGGTACTTCGTTCGCACGGGAGCGCGCGACGAGCCGCTCGAGGTGAGCGGAGTTAGCCACTTCCTTGAGCACATGCTCTTCAAGGGCTCCACGCGGCGGACCGCCGAGGACGTGAACCGGGAGTTCGACGAACTCGGTGCCGACTACAACGCCTTCACCAGCGAGGAATACACCGTTTACTACGGGTGCGTGTTGCCGGAGTTCCAGGCGCCTCTCCTGGACTTGCTCACCGACCTGATGCGGCCTGTGCTGCGGACCTCGGATTTCGAGATGGAGAAGCAAGTCATCCTGGAGGAGATCGCCCTCTATAAGGACAAGCCACAGTTCACTGTCATCGATGAGGCGAGATCGCTCTACTTCGCTGGCCACCCGCTGGGGCAGTCGGTGCTCGGCTCCAATGAGAGCATCACGGCGCTGCAGCGAGATCAGATGCACGCCTACTGGGAGGAGCGCTACTCCCCCGGCAACCTCGTGCTGACGCTCACCGGCACGTTCGACTGGAACGCCGCATTGGCACAAGTCGCCTCGGACACGGCGGCCTGGCCGACGCGGTCCGCCCCACGCGCCTTTCCCGACTTCGCGCCGGCGCCCCGCGTGCGGCTGATGCGGGATGAGAAAGTCCACCGCGCGCATCTCGCTTTCGTGGCCCCTGGCGTGGCCGCCGGCAGCGAAGAGCGGTTTGCCGCCGGCATCCTGGGCGATATCCTCGGGGGCGGTGAAGGCAGTCGGCTCTACTGGAGTCTCGTGGAGCCCGGTCTCGCCGACGGGGCATCGCTAGGCCACGACGAGGAAGACGGCAGCGGCAACTTCTTCGGCTACGCCTCGTGCGACCCGGAACGGGCACAGGAGGTGACGGACCGTGTGCGCGCCGTCTTCGAGAAAGCCCAGTCCGAGGGGGTTCGCGATGACGAGATCGAGCGAGCCAAGCGCAAACTCGCGAGCGCCCTGGTGATCCACGATGAAATCCCGCGAGGCAGGCTCTTCCACGTTGGCTTCGAGTGGCAGTACCGAGGTGCCTACCTCCCTCTGGACAGCGCTATCGACCGCTACCTCGCCGTCACCCCCGGAGACGTCGCCGCCCTCCTGGCCCGTAGGCCCTTCGATCAGATGAGCATCCTCGGCCTGGGACCCATGTCCACCCTCGCCTGAGAGTCACCCCAGGAATACACGCAAGATGGAAGACATCATGCCGTTCGTCGTCGCCATCTTCGGCATCCTCTGGCTTTCGGGCTCCCTCCGGACGCTCGTCGACAAGCTGCCGGGGGCAGGGACGGCCGAGGTGAAGCAGTTGAAGCGCGAGGTCGAGTCGCTGAAGGCGGAGGTCCAGAGCCTCCGCTCCAACAACAGCACCGACGTTCTCGAACTCGACGGCACTCTGGACGCCCTCGACCGCCGCATCCGTCGACTCGAAGAGGCGGGTGTTGAGACCGTCCGACAGCGATAACGCGCCAATCTCCGACCGGTCGAGCCGCCCTACATCACGCCCGCCTTCATCGCCGCGTCGGGGTCGATCGCCTTCATCGCCGCGGCCAGTTCCCGGGTCGCGCCCCCAGACTGCTCTTGAAAGCGTTTCCACGCCGCCTGCAGCGCGGGAAACGCCTGACGCGCCTCAGGTCCAATCTGTCCCAACACGCGTGCTGCCGCAACTACGTTGATCGAGTGCTCGTCCTCCAGCGCGCTGATGATCTGCGGCAGCGCCGGGAGCGGGGCTTTGCCCATCCCCTGGAAGATGTAGAGCGGACGGTAGACCTGGATCCACCCCTGGCGACGCTCCAGCAGTCCCTTGACCAGCATGGCGCGGAGAGCGGGAGCCGCGTCTTCCCCTAACGCCCGCAACTTCTCAATGGCGACTCGTTCCGCGGGGTCGCGCAGCCCATAGTAGCCGGCCCGCGACACCTGGGCAACCAGCACCTGCGCCTGGGCACGCCGGGCGGGCTGCTCGACCGCGGGGGGCTGGGGAGGCGCGGTCTGTGCGCGAACCAGCGCACACGGCACCAGCACGAGAGAGACACACAGCAGGTATCGAGTCACCCGACTTCCTCCGTCCGGCAGCGTCGCCGGGGCACAGATGGGATCCCCGGATCCAGATCTATAATAGGACTACCATGATCGCCGTCTATGAACCACTGGCTCACGCGCCTCAGGAACTGCTCCCTGCCTGTCCAGGGTCCGCCGCTTCCACCATCGAAGGGCAGATCGCCTGTGAGGCGGACCTAGCGCTGGCTCGGCGGCAGCTTGACGAGGCAATCGCCCTACATCAACAGGGCGATTCGGTCGGAGCCTTGCAACGCCTGGAGCAGGCCGCGGCCGCCCTGCGGGCCAGCGCGCTCGGCTCCCCCCAGCACCTGCATGCGCTCGCATTCGCCGGAGATCTCGCCGCCGAAACTGGCGACCTGGCTTCGGCACTGGGTGCCTGGCAGGAACTCGCGCACCACTTCACTGAGAAGGGAGACGAGGCGGGGCTCGCCGTGTTCCTGCACAACATCGGGGTCGCTCAGGTCTCCGCGGGCGACCCGACGTCGGCACTGGCCAGCCTCGGACGAGCGATCTGCCTCCGCAGACGGCAACTGGACAACCCCGAGAGACTGGCCCGTTCACTCGTCTTCCGCGGCCTCCTGCAGGTCGATCTCGACGAGAGGGATGGGGCGCGTGCCCAATTGACGGAGGGACTGGCGATGCTGCGGGGGCTGGAGCCCAACTCACCCCTCGTCCTGGCGGGCGATAACGCGATTGCCCGGCTCGAGGAAACTGCGGGCACCGGCGAGCCTCTACCTACCTCCGGTCGAACCAGACGAGGGCTCATAGACCTGGCGTCCCAGCTCTTGAAGGATCTGGATCCGGCCGAGATCGACAGTCTGCCAACAGATCTGGCTGCCCGTCATGACCACTACATTCAGAACGGGGCCGAAGGATGTTGAATCATCCGGTTTTCGTGGACGCTGCATTCTGGATTGCTCGGCTCAACCCAAGGGACGCGTACCACAGCGAAGCGGCGGTGCTGCGGACGAAGCACAGCCAGAGACCCTGGATAACCTCGGACATGGTACTCGCGGAGGTTGCCGCCTGCTTCTCAAAGAGCGGGCTGCGGGCCAGGGTGGCTGACTGGCTCGGCGAGATAATCGATCAAAACGAGGGTGACGTCGAAGGATCGGCGACCGTCGCCATCATTTACACCTCAGCGGCACACTTCAGAAGTGGACTCAAGCTGTACACTAACCGACCGGACAAGACATACAGCCTCACCGATTGCACATCCATGGTCCTCATGCACGCGCTGAAGCTCACGGAGGTGCTAACTTGCGATCGACACTTCGAGCAAGAGGGGCTGACGACTCTTATGACGCTGGCATGACCCGATGCGGTGCCTGTGACACTCCTGCGGCCGTCATCCGCTGCCCAGGCAAGGTGCCGGTGATTCGCCATGTAGTGGGGTGTCCGGCCGACAACCAAAGCTCATGCGGCCGCCACAGGGCGGCGATATCGGACTGCTTTCCGGAGTTCCAAAACCAGTAGCGGGATGCAGCCGAGGGCGAGCAGCACCAGGCACTGCGTGAGGGTAATCGAGCAGATGCCGAAGAGTGTTCGCAAAGGCTGCAGGTGCAGGATGAGGAGTTGCAACAGCAATGAGGCAACCACGACCGCGGCCAGCCAGCGATTGGCGCGGACGGGGCGCACCCACAACGGTCGGTCCAGGGTCCGAGCACCGAAAGAGCGGATCAACTCCGAGTAGACGAGTGCCGTAAATGCGAAGGTCCGGGCCAGCACCACATCCCGGTGCACGGCGAGGCCGTAGAAAAATGCAGCGAGGGCGATGCCTGCGTCCAGGGCGCCTGTGAAGAGCATGATGCCCAGGAATGAGCGATCGGTCAGTTCTTCGTCCTGTGCCCGCGGCGGACGGTTTAGCACGTCCGAGTCAGCCGGGTCGCTGGCGAGGGCCAGGGCGGGCAGACCATCGGTCACCAGGTTGATCCAGAGCAACTGCAGCGGCAGCAGCGGGATCGGCCAGCCGACGAGCGCAGCTACGAGCATCACAAGGATTTCCGCCGTGTTCCCCGCCAGGAGGTACTGGAGGCACTTCTTGATGTTGTCGTAGATGCCCCGGCCCTCTTCGACCGCGGCGACAATCGAGGCGAAGTTATCGTCGGTCACCACCATGTCCGCAGCTTCTTTGGTGACCTCCGTACCGGTGATGCCCATCGCGACGCCGATGGATGCTTCCTTGACCGCCGGCGCGTCGTTGACTCCATCGCCGGTCATTGCGACGACAAGCCCCTGGGTGCGGAGAGCGCGGACCACGCGCAGCTTGTCTTCGGCGGTGACGCGGGCGTACGCGGCGATCGTGTTGACCTCGGCCCCGAGCCGGTCTTCCGTCATCCCCTGCACTTCGAGGCCGGTGGCGACGCGCTCCCCCTCTCGCAGTATCCCCAGATCCGTGGCGATGGCGGCCGCCGTGGCGGGATGATCGCCGGTGATCATGACCACGCGGATCCCGGCGCTGCGACAGCGCGCCACGGCCTCCCGGGCCTCGGGCCGGGGGGGGTCCTGAAGCGCCAGCAAACCGTTGAACGTGAGTTCACTCTCCAGCAGGTCCTCAGCGAGGCCTGCTGCGTGATCCGGATCGAGATCGCGTTCCGCCACGCAAATCACGCGCAAGGCACGCCCGGCAAGGGCGACATTTGCCGCGGCTATGTCGGCCCGCACCTCGTCCGTCAGCGGCGCGACCCCACCTTCAGCCGTCAGCCAGCGAGTACAGCGCCCCAATAGCACGTCCGGCGCGCCCTTCACATAGGCCCTGGCGCCCTCTTTCGTTCCGCGAACGATGGTCATCCGTTTGCGCACGTTGTCGAACGGGACCACGCGCAGCCGCGGCTCGTCCGCCTCAATCCGGCGGTAATCCACACCCCCCTTCGCGGCAGCGACGAGCAATGCCCCGTCCGTTGGATCACCGGTGATGCCGGGTCGCTCATCTCGCGTCGTCAACTCTCCTTCATTGCAGGCCGCGCCTGCGATCAGCACTGCTTCCAGCCCACCGTCCGCCCGTGCGTCCACCCAATTGCCTTGCTCCAACCACTCCCCATCCAGCCCATAGCCTTCGCCTGTCACGCTGATCTCTCGACCGCCCACCCAAACCACGCGGACCGTCATCTGCCCCACGGTGAGTGTCCCCGTCTTGTCCGTGCAGATGACCTGGGCGCAGCCAAGGGTCTCCACCGCGGGAAGCCGCCGCACCAGGGCGTGTCGCCGGACCATCCGCGCCACGCCCAGCGCCAGAGCCACGGTCACCACCGCCGGCAAGCCCTCGGGGATGGCCGCCACAGCCAGGCTCACGGCGGTGAGGAGCATCCGGCCGGGCTCTTCTCCACGCACCAGACCCAACGCGAAGACCAGCAGCACGATGGTGAGGCTGGCGAAGAGCAGCTTCCTGCCGACGCGGTCGAGCCGGCGCTGCAGGGGCGTTTGCCCGTCGCCGGCCGTCTGCAGCAACCGGGCGATGTGCCCCACCTCGGTCTGCATCCCCGTTGCGGTCACCAGGGCGCGCGCCTGTCCCGCCACCGCGCTCGTGCCGAAGTAGACCATGTTCAGGCGCTCGGCAAGTGGCGTGTCTGGATCCGTCAGGTCGGCCGCGTCCTTCTCAACCGGCTCGGACTCCCCCGTCAGCGGCCCCTCGTCCGTGCGCAGGCTGTGTGCCGAAACGAGTCGGGCGTCTGCGGCCACGAGATCGCCCGCCTTCAACAACAGCAGATCGCCGCGCACAACCTCAGCTAACGGGACCACCAGCGGCTGACCGCCACGGATGACGCGGGCATGGGGAGCCGTCATTCTGCGAAGCGCCGCCACAGCCCGCTCGGCGCGGAATTCCTGGTAGAAGCCAATGAGCGCGTTCAGGACCACGATCGCGCCGATGGCGATGCTGTCCATCCACTCCCCCAGGGAGGCGGACAATACACCCGCGCCGATCAGGACCCAGATGACCACGCTCTTGAACTGCGCGCCAAGTAGCGCGAGGGCCCCAGGCCCGTGCTTGCTCTGGAGCTCGTTCCTTCCCTCCGCAGCGAGCCTGTTCGCCCCTTCGGCGGTGGAAAGGCCAGCGTGCGGGTCGGCTCCCAACCCGGCGGCCAACTCCTCGGGGGAGACCACCCAGGCGGGACGAGCAGACCCAACGACAGCCAATTCCCCGGTCGAGTCGTCGAGCACCTACGCCTGCTCCTTCGCAGGCCCTGCCATTGGGCACTGCTACCTCATTATCCCCACAGGCACCGTACTCGCGAGGCTTCTTCGACCTCGTACCCGGGTGAGTTCATGGATCGACGCCAGGTCCGTGCACGCCATGCGGGCCGGAGGCCCGCGCACCCAGGTCATCGCACTCGCAGGCCAACGGGAATCCCCCGCTCGATAGCGGACTCGCCCTCCGCCTCTTGACGGAGTCACGAGGCACTCGGGATTCTTCGACCACGTACCCGGGTGGGTCCATCGATGACGCTCGGTGATCATGACCGGGAGCGTCCCGCGTGCCTCCGGCCGGGTGCTGGACCGGGATCCTCATCCACGGATCTCGAGCGCGCACTCAATCAGCCGCAGGTTCGGCGGTAGGTTACCCAC
>CAZSRZ010000045.1:0-15267 GCA_964609085.1 uncultured bacterium
CACGGCGAGCACGGCCCGCACGGCAGCCTCGGCAAGCACGCTGCGACCCAGACCGGTGTGCAGCACGATCCCCGTTCCGTTAATGCACCCGCGCAGGGACGGTCGCGACCGGGCGCGGAGGCTCGCCGCGACCGCAGCGCGGATGCGGTCGACGGGATCACTGACTGTGTCCAGCGGATCACCCGCGGCGGCTGCGTCGGGATGGAGTTGGAGCTCCTGGCGAAGTCGCGCCAGCTCGGCGCGAATCACCAGCACCACTTCCGTGCGACCGTGCGTCGCCGTCAGCGCGGCGATGGCAGGGTCGTCCAGCAGCCGATCCACACGTGGCAAACCACGCAGCGCCTTCGGTCCGGCCGCAGACCCTCGCGGACCCCGAGCCATACTACCTCCCCCCGATGAGTTGAAGAAAAGGACCAAAAATGAGGAAGGCCGCGCCAGTCGCTACCGCCGCCAGCGTGAGCGCCAACCGCAGGTCGCCTGAGACCGGCACGGGGCGACCCTCCCCGGCCGGAGCGGAGTAGATCACCCTGATCACCCGCAGGCAGTAGAGGGCTGCCAGCACGGCGTTGAGCAGGACGACCACGGCGACCCAGTAGAGCCCGGCTTCGAGCGCCGCGGCGACGATCACGTACTTACCCCAGAATCCCGCTGTTGGGGGGAGGCCCATCAACGAACACAGGAAGAGGGTCATCAACCCGGCCAGCCAGGGTGCTCGGCGCGACAACCCCGCGTAACCCGCCAGCTCGTGCCCCTGCGTGCGTCGGGTGACGGCGGAGACCACGGCAAACGCGCCGATGACCGTCACCCCCCCGGCGAAAAGGGCGATACCGAGCCCGACGTGCTGCCACACGCTCGCTTCTCCGCGCGGGTCCACCCCACCCGCCCGACCCAGTGCGCAAAGGACTACCAGCGCTGCGGCAGTCTGCGCAACAGCGAGGCTCCCGAGCGCGCGTTTCAGGTTCGTCTGGTGGAGGGCGGCGAGGCTGCCGCAAGTCATCGTCAGCGCGGCAAGCACCGCCAGCGAGGGTGCCCAGAATTCGGCGCGAAAGCCGACGACCAGCACTCGCAACAGCGCCGCGGCCACACCCACCTGCACTACTGCCACGTGCCAGGCACCCACCGGTGTCGGCGCGGCATCCGTCAGCCGGGGGCCCCAGAGGTGGAAGGGAGCCAGCCCGAGCTGATGTCCGAAGCCCAGGCCCAGCAGGGCCATCGCCGCCATCACGACGCCCTGGCCGCCCTGGCGAACGAGCGCGGTTTCTACGCCATCGCGGAGGGTGGGCGAGTCCTTCACCGCATAGAGCCCGGTCGCCCCGGTGAGGCCATACAGCAGCGAGATCCCGTAGAGCGCGGCGGCGGCGCAGGCCGCTCCCGCCAGCATATAGCCCATCGCGACGCCCGATGCGGTGGGCTGATGCTTCAGATAGCCGACCAGCCCATACGTGCACAGGCCGAGCAACTGCAGGCAGACGAAGGTCATCAGCAGATCGGCTGAGCCGGGGAGCATCGCCGCCGCGGCCGTGGCCGCGAGCTGCAGGGCGTGGAATTCGCCGGGCCGGCGGAACCGCTCCGCGTAACGGAGTGAAATCAGCGTCGCCAGCATGCCCCCGAAGAGTACCGCCACCTTCATCGAGACAGCGAAGCCATCGAGCACCACGTTTCCGTGAAACCCGAGCAGCGGTGCCGGTGCGCCCGAGGCGTCCGTTCGGGCCAGAAAGGGCAGAGGGAGCGCCGCCTGGTGCGCGGCCAGCGCGGCGATCGGCCAGGCCAACGCCCCAATCGCCAGCACCTGGGCCGCCAGCGCCACGCCGCCCACGGGCACGGCGCGGCGCGACCGCACCGCCTCGAGGAGCACCAACACCAGGGCACCTGCCAGGAGCAGCATCTCCGGAGCAATTAGAGCGAGGTCGCCGCGGCCGGGCGGGAAGAGGAATCTCATCAGGGGGCGACCCCATCCACCGCGCTCGCGGCCCCCGAGCCTCCCGTTTCGCCCGGACGGGATGACGTCTGGCGAGCCAGATTCAGCGCGAGTGCCACGCCAACGGCGGCCTGGGCGACGGCCACCAGCGCGACGAGCACGGCAAAACTCTGGCCCGCAATCAGGCGTGGATCGCCGAAGCGCGCGAAGGCCGCCAGGTTCAGGCTGCCTGCACACAGCATCATCTCGACTGCGATGAGAACGGCGACGGGCTGGCGGCGAGTGAGTGCCCCGTACGCCCCCAGGCAGAAAAGTGCCGCGGCTACCACCAGGAACTGCTGGAGATTCGGACCTGTCATGCGCCGCTCTGCTCATCCCGGCTCAACGCCGTCAAGGCGACGAGGGCGGCCACGATCAGGATAGCGACGATCTCCAGCGGCAAGAAGTAGCGTCCGACCAGCCCCTCGACGAGCAGATCGAGCTGCCTGGCTCCGTCCGGTGCGGGGGGGCGACCTCCCGCCAGCGCCTCCTGCTGGGGTGCCCACCACCCAAGCACGGCAAACATCGCGAGGCAAGCGAGTCCCGCCCCAATCCGTGCGACGTGACCGGCCCAGGGTCGACCCCGATCGCGCCCGCTGAGTCCCCGAACGGCGAGCAGGCTCAGTGCCGACAGCCCGCCTGTGAAGGCGAGGACCTGGACCGCCGCGAGAAAGGGGGCCGAAAGCAGAAGATACAACAACCCCACCCCCAGGAAGGCGACCGCCGCATGGAGCGCGGAGTGCCGGACGCACCGGCTGGTGACGGCGAAGTAGCCGGAGGCCACGGTGAGGAGAGTGGCTGCGATCAGCGCCGGGGTGAAGATCATCCGGCACGACTCCGGCCGACAACAAGGTCAGCGCGCGGCTGAAGTGCGATCACGGGAACCAACATCAGCCAACCGGCGACCGCCAGGAGCGCCCGCGGCACTCCCAGGCTGACGGATGCGGCCGTCACCACCAGCCCCAGCAGCAGCCAGCCCGCGATCCACGCGATTCCCGCACCGCGACTCCACCTCCGTACCCATCCCGTGTCGCTTTGACCGTGCGCCACCAGGAACCCGACCCCGCACACCTTTGCGCTGAACCAGAAGAGGTGCCAGGCAACCAGGGTCGGGGATGCCTCGCCGAGAGCGCTCGTCGCCCACGGCTCCATCACCGGGGAGGTCCACCCACCAAGAAAGACCAGCACGAGGAGTGCCACCGGGACGCCCGACAGGGCTACCCATGCCGCCCGCTGCAGCGGCCCACCTTGCCAGGCTGTGGCCCAAGACGGATCCTCGCGCCGGGTGACCACACACGCCAGCAAACACGCGAGAGCGCCCAACGGTTGGGTCATCACCAACCAACTGAGTATGGTGATCTCGCCACCGGCGAAGCCCCTCAGCGGAGTGCCGGAGAAGAGTTGCGCTCCGTCCTGGCCGAGCTCGCCGTGAACGATCGCCCGCAGGCTGAGCGTCCCCGTCGCCATCACCGCGCCCATGAGGGCCACGCCCATGATCGATTGAGAACCGAAAACCAGCGCGAGGGAACGAAAACTCCTCGTGGCCCCGTACTTATCGTTCGGGCCGGGCAACCTCATGAGGATGCTGTGGATGGAGGCCGCGCCGAGCGCGATCGCGTAACAGAGGCCGAAGGGCATTTCCCCGGCGAAAACTCGCGGCGTGAGCGGTAAGGCGGCACAGACCAGGTAGGCGCAGAGGAACATGATGGCCGCCGAAGCCCAGAGATGCCCATCCACGACCCCTAGCGGCTCCCCGACAACCCCTACTTCCCGACGTCTGCCCACCGCCGCGACACCGACGAGGATGACCATGAGCCAGATGACCGCGATCAGCAATACGCCCGGCCCGTGCCTCAATGCTTCCCCCCACGCTAACGGGAGCCCGGAGATGCCAGGGAGCCGGGTTCCGAGTTCAAGCGTGGCGAGGTTTGGCATGGGATGCTGGGGGGGCGAATCTGCTCCTACTGTTCCACGCAGGTCCGGGCAAAGACCTGCCCGGGCTGCGTCGGCGGGGCCAATCCCATGGCAAGCTCCACCGACGAGGTCCTCTTTCTGCTGTCCCGGTACCCGACGTGGGGAGGAAAGGGACTGATGCGGTGGGAACTTCAACCAACGATGATGCTTGGATGGACCGCTCCGTCCTCATCTCGCAACATCCCCCGAGTGTGACCGTGGATCAACGCATCGTCGTCCTCCTCAAGAGTCTGCGGACGAACAACCGCTTCTACACGCTGGTCGAGCAGACGCGCGGCCTGAAAAACGCAGACACAATCGAGGACTTTCCACCAGATCTCACACTTGGGATCGCCTACCCGTGCCTTGAGGACGGGCTCAACGACTTCGCGGTCATCCGCACCACGTTCGAGACCATCGACCTCTTCCGCGACGACGAAGACTTGCGGAACGAGATGATGTCGATCATCGACGAGACCCGGGTGAAGCTCGCCCTGCGGCTGTCCGAGCTGCGCGACCTCATCGTGAGCGGGCAGGCCATCTTCCTCGGCACGGATCTGCGCGAGTTTCACGACTACATCACCCAGATGGCGACCCGCGGCACCATCCGCCGCCAGCTTGACAGCATGATGAAGGTGGACGTTTTCGAGTCCGTCGCACAGGCAGAAGCCGCCCTCAGCGGTGCCGGCATGGCTGAGCCCATGTACCGCTACGAGTTGCTGGCGGGCTACTCCCTGGAGCAAATCGCGCCACTCTCCCCCCGCGAGTTCATCGGCCGCGTGTTCGACGACATCCTGGAGGCCGTGCACGACGGAGAGAACTACCAGGGCAAGTACACCTTCGACCGGAATGTCTTCCAGAAGTTCATCGCGGTGATGTTCGTCAACTACGCCACCACCGACCCGATGTTCTATGGGACGAGCCGCGAAGACTACGGAGTGTCCTCAGACAAGGACATGCAGGACACGCCGCTCTACCAGGCGGTTGCGAAGGCGCTTCGTTTGCTGGAGCAGGAGCTGCGAGGTGGGGCCGCGCCCGCACCGGAAACCGAGGACCTTTCGCACATCTTTGGGGAACCCGGCGACTTGCCGGACTTCCTGGAAGCGCTGCAGGGCCGCGCCCACACGGTTGAAATCCCCACCGGTGCCGCAGAGCAACTGCTGCTCGAGCCGCTCGCCCAGCTTGCCACCGCTGTTCGGCTACTGGAGTTGGTGGACGATCCGGCTGCGATCGACGTGCGGCAGCTTGTGCTCGAATCCGGCCGACATCTCTTCCGCAATCTGCAGAAGCTCGACATCCTCTCGCCCCTGGCGGCGGATCCCCTCGGAGAATCCCAGGACGGCTAGCCCACCCGCGCGGCTCTGCGGTGCGCGATCGCGCCCGCACCCAGCAGACCGGCATCGTCACCCAACCCTGTGAGCAGCAGGCGCACGTTTGGGCTGAACGCCTGGTCCCGTACTTCGGCGACGAGATACTCCTCCATCAGGTCCCAGTTGTGCCGGGCAAATCCGCCCGTGAAGACGACAGCCTCGGGATCATAGAGATTGGCAAGGTTGCTCACACCGATCCCCAGGTACCGCGCGGTCCGAAGCACCAGCGCCCTCGCGGCCCGATCACCCGAACGGGCTCGGACCGTCAGTTCGCCGGGGGTCGGCTCGGTCTCCATGTTCGGCCAGGTGCCGCTGTGGAAGGCCTCCCGGATTCGTCGACGATGGGCCGTGCCCGAGGCGATCATCTCCCAGCAGCCGCGGCGGCCGCACCCGCACAACAGCCCGTTGAGATCGACCACCGTGTGGCCCACCTCCCCGGCCATCCCGTTGGCACCCGAGTAAACCTCCCCGTCCAGGATGATGCCGGCCCCGATGCCGGTGGAGATCGTCAGGAAGATCACGTTCTTCAGGCCCCGGGCCCTGCCGTAGTCGAGCTCCCCCACCGCCCCCGCCTGCATGTCGTTCTGGATGTGGACGGGAATCGGCAGATCCGTCAGCTCGTGCGCCAGCGGGAGGTCCAGCCATCCGAGATTGTTGGATGTCACCGAGCCCGCGGCAACCAGACCCGGCACCGCGACGACGGCTCCCACGGCCGAGGGTGCCTGCTGGAGGCACAGGTGCACCACCTCGCGGAGAGCGGCGATCACCTCGGCGGGATCGTGGGGCCGCGGCCGGCGGTCCTGATAGGTCAACCGCCCAGTGGCGTCGACGACCCCCCAGCGCAGATTGGTGCCACCCAGATCCACGGCCACCGCGGGCGCGACCGGTTCGGCAGAGTCTCTCAAGCTGATCCTCCCAGCGGGCATGGTGCCCGTCATCCTCCCGTTATAATACGCGGGTGCCGCTGGGCGACCGGAGAGAGCCGTGACGAGGAATCCAGATCCGGCGGAACGAGTGGGATCCGCCGCTCTTCCCCGAGCTGGTTGGAATCTGTGGACGGCACTCCGAGGCGCCGCGATCCTCGGCCTGTTGATCGGCCTGGGCGGTTACTTCCTGGCCGAACGACTCGTGTTCCGCGAAGGGGTGCTGGGGCGGATGCTTCGGACCGCAGGCATCCCCGACCAGGGAACGCTCGTGCTGTTGCTATTGCCCTCCGTGCTGCTGCCGCTCCATGCTGTGTGGCACGGAAGCCGGCGCGCTCTCCGCCTGAGATGGGAACCGGACGGGCTGCGCGTGCGCGATGCCGCCGGGCTCTATCTGATCCTGTGGGAGAACATCGCCGCCGTTGACGCCGGGCCGACAGGGGCCCTGCGCCTTCGGGTTGAGGATCGGTCGGCAGTGCTGGCCACGCATCGAGGGACAGCGTCACAGCGCCGCGCTCTATCGGAGAATCCAGGCTACGACGGGTGGGACTTCCTGTTCACCCGTGGCGAACTCGGTGTGCCGACGGAAACGGTCGTTGCCTGGATAGAAGCAGCGCGAACCCGGAGCCGTGCGCGTTAGTTCGCGTAGGCGAACCGAGCTCGGGACGGCACGTGCTGCGTCAGCCGCAATTCACGCCCGGCACGGACCGTGACCACCTTCAAGGCACGCCCGCCCGTGATCGGATTCCAGAGAGTTAGCACATGCCTGCCGGGTGGCAGGGAGTGCCGGACAAGGGGGGCGAGTCCCAGCAGGGAGCCACCGTTGTTGTAGACATAGGTCGGCCCGCGGTCGGCGGCCTTGAGGGAGACGGCAGAGCGAGCCCCGGCCAGCCGCACATACGACGACCGGCTGCCCCGGCGGATCCGGGCACTACGCTGGGACCGGGAAACGGTGCGTGCGGCCGAGGCAAGGACGGGCTTGTTCGCCGCGCGCGCGACGGTCCAGGCCGCGCGGCCCCCCAGCGCAATAGCCTTCGACGGTGCGCCGCCAGCCGCCAGCGGTGCCGGTAGGTAGCTGCGTGCCTCGTCTCCCAACTCTCCCAATGCGGACGCCATACGCGAGTCGCGTTGGCTGACATCCGCCAGGTAGGTGCTGATCGCCACGGTGGGGAGGCTGAGAGCTGCCACCACGGCGAGAGCTAACCCCATCCAGGGCGCTCGCGCGGAGCCCTCACGCTGGAAATCGGTCCGGTAGCCGGACCGAACGGGCGACTGCTGCGGACAGGCTGCTGGGCGGCCCGTCTCATCGGCTTCAGGCTCGTTGGGGTAGGGAAGAGTAGTCATGGGTACTGCGGGGAGCGATCACATCCTTGACGTAAGGGGTGGTCCGCCAAGGACTCAACTATTGTTCAACACGGGATAGACGGGACTCCTGGTCAAAATTCGTGGCCCGGGGACTCGGCGGGCCAAAAGACACCCTTTGCCACCCTCCCGCACCGGGCGATCCGGATCTCGACAGGACGGGCATTCATCGGCTGCCCCCCTCCGGGAAGCTATCCCGGTGACGAATCCGGACTGCTAGAAACGTCTCCGCCCCGGCCAGGATCGTCACGGTCCGGCACTCCCGTCCGCCCACCGAGGGCGTCCATACCAGCAGGTTTTGGCGACCGGCGGGGACGGGAATGTTCCGCAGGGGGGCTTGGCCGAGCAAAGTTCCGCCGTTTAGGTAGACGTACGTCTCGCCTTCACCCTCGGCATCCAGCGAGAGCGTGCCCATTCCGGTCTCGGATTCGCCGTCCGTCGGAATCGTCTCCGGGGGCGAGGGCGAAACGGGCGGCGGGGGCACGACCGTCGCCGACATTGGAGCGGGCGCTGGCGTCGACGAGACCGTCCGGAGTGTCACCCTCGGCATCGGGGAAATCGCCACGCTGGCCAGCGACTCCGGGACTGCCATGGCGCCACCGCTGGGAGTGCGCCGTGCGAGCAGTACGGCACCCACCACACCCCCCAGAACCAACACCACCCACAGGCCACCAGGCGTGCGACGACGCGTGCGACTCGCACGGCGACAACGCGGGCAGAACCAGTCAGCACCGGAAAGACGGAGATTACAGTGGATGCAGCGCACTCAACCCGATCGCCGGCGGTCGGATCCCCAAGCCGGGCCTCACTAATCCATGTCGGGCAGCGCCACGGGATTCGGCAAGGGATCGCAGGAACTCAGCCTCGGTAGACCCTCCACCGCAGAAAAACGGCCACCGCGACCACCATGGCGAGGCCGAGGAGCAGGGGCCCATCGCGGGCAGGAGAGATCAGACCTCGAATCGCCAACGCGATGGCGGCGATCAGGCCCGCGATCGCCATCCCAGTGCGGTAACCCTTGCTTCGTCCCATCGGCAGCCCCCACACGCAGTTTGCCACACGGGGGGAGCAGGCAGCCCGCGTGCCGCTCACAGCCGGACTAGAATCCCGGTGGGAGGAAAGCATGCGGGCGATTATCCAGAGGGTGAAGCGGGGGGCCGTTCGTGTCGACGGTCAGGTAGTGGGCCGGATCGACCGGGGTTACGTCCTGTTGGTCGGCGTAGCCACGGACGATACGGAAGCGGACGCTCGGTTTATCGCCGAGAAGGTCGCACACCTCCGACTCTTCCCAGACGAAACGGGGAGAATGGAAGTGTGCGCCCTGGAGACGGGAGCTGAGGTCCTGGTGGTGAGCCAGTTCACGCTGCACGGTGATGCCCGTAAGGGCCGGCGGCCCAGCTACTCGGCGGCGGCGAGCGGCGAATTGGCTGAGAGGCTGTACGAGCAGGTGTGCGAACGGCTACGCGGGTTGGGCCTCGCCGTCCAGACAGGACGCTTCGGTGCCATGATGGAAGTGGAGATTATCGGTGACGGCCCCGTCACGATCCTGCTGGACAGCCGACGTCTCTTCTGACCCCGCAGCCATCTTCTGAATCACCATGTCTACCCCGGCACCCCGCGACTGGCATGAGATCGACCCCGACCAACCGATCACAGCCGCCACCTACACGGCGCTCGGAGACTCGCTGGCCGCACAGGGCGAGCTGGATGAGGCGATCACCAGCTACAAGGAAGCGCTGCGGCTGGAGGGCGATCGACCTGACCACTACACCCGGCTTGGCGATGCCTATGTGTTCGCGGAGAACGCGGGCCAGGCCCTCAGCCACTACCGACGAGCTCTACAGCTCAATCCGGACCACCCCGCGACGCATTTTTCCATCGCCGAGGTCTACCGCCGCTTTGGCAAGATCAAGGGGGCCATCACCCTCTATCGGAGAGCGATCGACCTCGAACCCCGCAACTCGTTCTACCGATATCGACTGGCCAGCCTGCTCCAGCAGCAGGGCCGCTCGGACGAGGCGATCCGCGAACTGCGCACCGCCATCGGTCATGCGCCGGAGGACAGCTTCTACCACTTCTGGTTGGGGGACCTGTTCCTGGAGCTGGGACGGATTCGGGAAGGAGTGACCGAGCTTGAGGCGGCCGCCCGCCTGTCCCCCTTCGATGATTACTACTGCGTTCGGCTGGGGATGGCCTACTGCCTCGTGGACCAGGAGTTGGATGCGGTAGCCATCTTCCAACGCGCCATTCGGCTGCGGCCGGGAAACGCGACCTATCACC
The DNA here is from genome assembly GCA_964609085.1 of uncultured bacterium. GTDB lineage: Bacteria > Armatimonadota > SYMT01 > SYMT01 > SYMT01 > JANPLG01. Next base: position 9,846 of record CAZSRZ010000045.1, read on the forward strand.
ATCTCCTCGCCGACGCGTTCGCTCGCATGGGATACGCGCTGCGGGCAGCGCTTCACTACGAGATCGCCGGGGATCTGGACCAGTACGACGCCGACTACGTCACGCGCATGCGTCGCCAGTGGGGGCGCGGCGGACGCCCGGGGCGCGAAGACCTCGGGCTACCCCGGGCGGAACTCTAACCGGAGCCTCAGGACCCACCGGCTGATCCGCGTGCCGTCTCCTCGTCCGCCACGTCGGGCATCATCGGAGGGGGAGCGGGAACGTCGCTCTGATGCAGGAGTGGCGAAGGAGTGGATGGCCCCGCGAGTAGCTCGGGGATGACGCTCACTTCTCCCGTGCCACGCTGAAGCCGGACGCGAGGAGCAGCGGCGGCTACCAGGGGCGGTTCCGGATCAAAGACGCGCCGCATCGAGGCGGCGACGCGGGCGGCCATGTCACGATCCGCGCCGGGTGCATACAGGGTCAGACGTGTTCCCCCCTGCACCCACGACAGCACCATGTTCGCAAACGGCTCTCTACTGTCCCGGAAGGAGGCGGACATGCCGCGCCGCAACGCCAGCGTGCGTTCCGATCTGGGCTCGGGCGAGCCGACGCTTGAACTCTGCTGCAGGAGCTTCAGCGCCTCGAGCGTTCCGTCGGATGCCCGCCGCACCCAGTACATGTCCACCCAGTGGTCGGCGCGGGCTCGAACCCGGACGAATTCGTAGCCTTCGGGCATCCAGTGCGGAGAGTACACCTGGAAAGGGACCCGACGAGATCGATCCTGGCCCTGGGCGCGAGCGGCGAGCACCGCCCTCCCGTCTCCCGTCACGGACACGCTGGGAATCGGGAGCGCAAGCACGTGCGGATCGATGTCGCCATGCACCACCACTGCCCCTTCGGGCGGAGTGAACTCAAACGTCCCCACCGGCAGCACGTCGTAGTTCACCTGCAAGTCTCTGGCTGTGGTATCGATCCGGTTCTGCGAATCGCGGTACCAGAGCACCCGCCTTGGCAGGAATGAATCTCGGTCGATCCACAGGTCGTAGGTGTCAGGTGCGCGGTTTGGAAGTGCCGTCGCAGCCTGGAACCACAGGTGGTAGCACTGCCGCCCGGCGACCGCTTCGGTCCCAACAACCTTGACGGCCTGATTCTCGCCCAGGCGTCGGATCAACTGATCCAGGCTGACGTTGCCGCCGGTGTTCCACGTCACGCCAAAAGGAAAGGGCAGCACGTCGCTGGCCTCATGGCGGGGCCGGACGATGACGAGGGGGCCCTGCCCGGCCCACTCCCCTCCGGGCAGGTAGTGCACCACGCGATCCCCGGAGACGAACGTGGTCAGGCGATAGTCCTGTGACGTCTCCAGACGGAATTCCGCGGGACGGCGGTAGAACTGGGTCTGCTCAAAGTGCCGTGGCTGGCCCTGATAGTAGCCCTCACTGACAAACCGGCAGCCGTAATTGCGCACACGCGTCCAGGCCAGTTGTGCTCGGCGGGCGATCTCCTCGGCACTCATGGGCCTGGTGAATGCGAAGAGGCAGATGGCGGCGGTGGCCAGGGCGGTCACTCCCGCCCAGGAGCGCGGGCTCCCCTGCGTGATGCGTCGCAGCACATCCCCCAGACGGCCGAAAGGGTGCCGACGCCGAGCTCTCAGCGGCTCAAGCCGAAGCTGCAGTCCCGCCGAGAAGTGGGGCGGCGGCTCCAGTTGCTGCGTTTGCTGGACTACGGTTAGAAGGGAGAGCATCGCGCCGTGGGCAGCCCGGCACCCGGAGCACTCGTCCAGGTGAACCTGGACGCTCTGCAGTGTGCGTGGGTCCAGCTCCCGGTCGACGTATGCCCGGAGTCGCGTCCGGACTCGCGCACAACTAGCCACGGAGCTGGCTCCCGTGGTCAGCGATTTCGCCGGGCACCACTCCGACCGCATCCATGTAGGGCTGGAGCTCACTCGCCAGCCTCTGGGTGGCATAGTGCAGGCGACTGCGCACCGTCCCGATGGGACAGCCGGCGACGCGAGCGATCTCCTCGTAGGAGAGCCCGTGAATGTCCCGCAATACGACGGCGAGCCGAAGCTTATACGGCAGCCGGGCAATGGCGGCATGGACCTGGCGTCGCATCTCCCCGGTCAACGCCGAGTCTTCCGGGTCGTGTTCGCGGATGGTATCGCGCTGGAACTCGTCCAGGGGTATGGGGTCGAACCGACGTCGGCGATGGTGGTGAGAACAGAGGTGCACGGCGATGCGGTAGAGCCAGGTGCTGAACGCGGACTGTACGCGAAAGCCGGGGAGTGCCTTGTAGGCAGCCAGGAACACTTCTTGCGCCAGATCTTCGGCCTCGGCCGGACCAGCTAGCCGGCAAAGGAGGCTGAAGATTCGGCGACGATGTCGCTCGACGAGGGCGTCGAACGCGCTCTCATCCCCATTCTGAAACCGTCGAACCAGCAGAAGGTCGTCCATGGGTGAGGTCGATCTCGATGCCGGGTCAAGGGCCCCAGCATTGCTACTGTGGCACCAGCCCGACAAATGGTTCAACCCTTCCAGCAGGGATTCTCGGCGGACGCTCCCGCTGCTGGACCGCACTCACGGCTAGAGCGAGAACGTGCCGAAGTAGGCGTTGTTCTGGTCCGTGGCGCTCCAGGTGCTGAGCAGCGTACTGTCCTTGTACTCCACACCCATGCAGTACCCCGCGCGGGCACCCTTCAGCGTCACGAACGGCTTATCCCACAGCTCGTACGGCTGCTTGCAGCAGAGCATCTCCGTCTGCTTCTTGATCTTCATCGCGGCGACGCCGGGAGCGCCAATGCGGTAGAGCCCGCCAGTGGCATCAAAGCTGATGGCGACGGTCTTCACGGCCACCACTTCACCCAGGGCCCTGTCCGCCCGCTGTCGGAGAAGCTCGGCCAGCGCGTCGCGTTGGGCCGGAGTGGCCGCAGCATCGATGTAGAGCACGGACTTTCGGCGGGCATCCGCGAACTCGAGGTTTTTATCCGCCGCGACCACGGCAAGCGCACGCACCCCGGCGAGGGAAACACCCGCGACCTCGCCAGCCGTGATGTTCCAGGCGAGTACGGCGTTGCGACCAGTCGTCAGCAACTCGCCCTCGTGGTGGCAGGCACCGACGTAGATGTTTGCGGAACGCGACTCCACGTAGTCGCCGGTGATCGCCGGGGCCGCCTGAACTCGGGCTGCCATCAGGGCGAGGGCTGTCACTGCAAGCCAGTGTGTTTTCATCGTCTACTCCATCCGGCCGCGGCGTGGCCGACCGGCGACCCCGCAATTGTTGCCGTGAACCTCGGACACCCGACCGCACCGCCGGTTACACGGATCTGATCCATCCTACCCCAACGCGGCGGGCCTGTCGTCGGATGCTACCCCGGGAACACTGCCGAAGTGCCCCACCCGCGAATCCCGTGGCGTCGTCCGCGACCCCCGGGAACGCTGGCGTCTCGCCGGCATCGGTAGCCCCCCGCAGGCCATGGCGCCGTCCGTGACCCAGGGTTTGGCGCTGCCAGCCATGGGTGATCGGCCTCCAGCGCGCTACCCGGCTCACGGAGGCGGGGATCCCGGCACTGACGTGCTCGGCTCTGAGCCAGAGCGGGCCTGTCGTCGGAGGCTGCCCCTGAGGCCGGCGAGACCCCAGCGTTCCCAGCAAACCCTTCCCTTCGGTTTGTCGGCTGACGGTGGCGGGGATCCCGGCACTGACGTGCTCGGCTCTGAGCCAGAGCCACCCTGTCGCCGCAGGCTGCCCATGAGGCCGGCGACGCGGCGCTCGGCGTTTGCGACGGTCCCTGTCCGGTGGTAGGATGTTTCCGCGATGTCTAAACCCCGACGCCCGCCCGGGCCGGCGCAAGTGCCCTACTCCGACATCGAGCTGGATCGCTGGCAGGATTACGACGATATCTGGACGGATTCCCTCTGGGACATCCCGTCTCGGGCCCGGGGAGATGGGCACGCCCTCGAATACCACGGGAACTTTGTCCCCCAGATCGCCACTCAGAGTTTCCTCCGGTTCACGCGCCAGGGGGAGGTGGTGGTGGATCTCTTCCTCGGATCCGGTACCAGCGCGGTAGAGGCGCTGCGGCTCGGGCGGCGGTGCATTGGCGTGGAGCTGCGCCCGGAGCTGGCCGAACGGCTCACCGAGCGGTTTGCGCACGCGCCGGAGCAGATCCGCGTGATCTGCGGCGACAGCGCCGCGCCTGAAACCCGGGAGGCCATCCGTGGCGCACTCACGGGGTGGGAGGCGGAAGCGGCGGACCTCGTCATGCTCCATCCGCCCTACGGCGACATCATCCGCTTCAGTGATTCACCGGCCTGTCTCTCCAACGCAGCGACGACGGCGGAGTTCCTCGACCGATTTCGCGAGGTTGCCGCCACGGGATGGCACCTCCTTCGACCGGGCCGATTTGCCGTCCTCGTAATCGGAGACGCCTACCGGAATGGAGAGTTGGTGCCGCTCGGTTTTGAGTGCATGCGCGTGATGCGGGAGCTCGGGTTTCGGGCCCGATCGATCGTCGTGAAGAACATCGTGGGCAATGAGGTCGGCAAGGGACGCACGAACAACCTCTGGCGCTACCGAGCTTTGAGAAGCGGTTTCTACGTGTTCAAGCACGAGTACGTGATGTTCTTTGATCGGCCCCAGCGACGTGGTGGGAAGCGCAAGCCCAACGCCGGGGCCGCACTGCCGTGAGCCGGCGCGCCGGCATCGTCATCCCGTTGGGCGGCGCCGCAGTGACGGTGATCGCGCTTGTCTTGATCGGTACGGGGGTCTGGTGGTGGCGGGCAGCGCTGGTCCGCGAGTCTCCCGCCGAACCCACCCCGCGCCCCAGCTCCGCAACCGCTGCGGAGATCCCGCTCCGCGGTCGACGAGAGCCGGCGGAGTTCGGTCTCCCGAACTACCCTGGCGGAGTGGCCTACCACAGCATTGTGTTCAAGCGTGAAGAAGGCTCCGTTGCCTTCAGCGTGAGGAAGGGATCGGCCACGGACATCCTTGCTCACTACGATCGGGCGCTGGCGGCCGATGGCTGGCAGGGCGGGAAGAGGGTGGCCGCCAGGCAAGAACTCGGGGAACCAGGATCCGGCCGTCGCATCGCCACCGGATGGCGATCCGCCTGGCAGCATCCCACCCGGCATCGCTGGCTGACGGTCCTCGCTCTCGATCTCCCCCAGCGAGGCAGCAGTGCCCAGGCGCTGCTAACCTGGAGCCCGACGCCGACGTCGCGGACCCGCGGGCCGTGATCAGGGCTGGATCATCGTTCCCACGCCGTGGTGCGTGAAGAGCTCCGTGATCAGGCTGTGGGCGGCACGTCCGTCGAGGATGTGGGCGCGCGGCACCCCGCCCTCCACGGCCATCAAACAGGCCTCGACCTTTGGGATCATCCCGCGATCCACCTGCCCGTCGCGAACGAGCGCCCGTGGTAAGAGTGACGCAGGGCGATCAGCTCATTGCT
>CAZSRZ010000045.1:15277-39944 GCA_964609085.1 uncultured bacterium
CGAGCGCCCGTGCCTGATCCGCGGTTAAGCGGGAGATAAGCGATCCCTGATCCTTCACGTCCGCCAGAATGCCGCGCACGTCGGTCAGCAGCAGCAGCTTTGCCGCGCTGACTGCCGCGGCCACCCGACCCGCCACGTGGTCAGCGTTGACGTTGTAGGTCTCACCGGCCTCACCATAGGCAACGCTGCAGATGACCGGGATGTAGCCGCCATCCTGCAGGGTGTTCAGGATGTCGGAATTCACGCGGCAGACATCACCAACAAACCCAAGGTCAACCCCATCAGTCTCCAGCTTTCTGGCGAGCAACAGTCCGCCGTCCTTGCCAGAGAGCCCCACGGCCCGGCTCCCGAGAGATTGGATGAGCGCCACGATTCCTTTGTTCGTCTTGCCGGCGAGAACCATTTCGACCAGCTCGACGGTTTCCGCGTCGGTCACCCGTAGTCCGCGGACGAATACCGGCTCTTTCCCCGCGCGCTTCATCATGTGGGACACTTCCGGCCCGCCGCCATGCACCAGGATCGGCCGGATTCCCACGTAGTGCATGAGGACGATGTCCTGCATCACCTGCAACTTCAGCGCGTCGTCCGTCATCGCGGCGCCGCCGTACTTCACCACGACGGTCTTCCCATGCCACTCGCGGAGGTAGGGGAGCGCCTCGATGAGGATCTGTGCCCTGTCGTGTTCGCTCATGCCGTCTCCCCGTGGGCTGTTGCCGGGCTAGGTGGTGTACTCGGCATTGATGCGCACATAGTCGTAGGAGAAGTCACATGTCCAGAACGTGGTGCCCTGCCTCCCCTGCCCCAGGTCGAGTTCGATGGAGATTTCCGAGGCTGCCATCGCGGCCCGCATGGCGGGTTCGTCCATCTCAAGGGGTTGCCCCTCACTGACAAGCGGAACGCCGCAGAGGCGTAGGCCAAGGCGATTCGGATCGAGAGGAACCCGGCTGTAACCGGCCGCGCAGAGGATGCGGCCCCAGTTCGGATCGCGACCAAAGATGGCCGTCTTGACCAGGGGTGACTGCGCGATACACCGGGCGACCTGCCGAGCCTGAGCGACGGAACGGGCACCCGTGACGTGTACGGAGACGAGATGGGTGGCACCCTCGCCGTCACGAGCGAGTTCCCGGGCGAGGTAGGTGCACACCTCGGCAAGTCCGTCCAGAAAGGCGCGATAGCCGGGCGAGCCTGCATGGACCCGCACGCCCGACATCCCGTTAGCCAGAACGACCACGGTGTCGTTCGTGCTGCAATCACCATCGATCGTCACGCAATTGAAGGTCTGCTCGGTGACCGTGCGCAAGCCCGCCCGGAGGACTTCCGGCCATACCTCGGCGTCGGTGGTGAGGAACGCCAGCATCGTCGCCATGTTCGGGGCGATCATGCCGCTCCCCTTGCAGATCCCACCGATGCGGAACGGGCGGCCGTCCACCGATACCTCCACGGCGTACTCTTTGGGGCGCGTGTCCGTGGTCATGATCGCCCGGGCAGCCATGGCCCCGCCTTCCGACCCCAGCGCACCGGCGGCGGCGTGGATGCCTGCCTCAAGCCGCGCCATGGGCAAGTGTCGACCGATGACGCCTGTCGACGCCACCACGACATCCTCGGCGGACAACCCGAGAGCGGCACCGGCGATCGTAGCCATGCGCTCCGCATCGCGGAGCCCCTGCTCACCCGTCACGGCGTTGGCGCAGCCGGAGTTGACGACGATGGCGCGGGCGCGGCCATCAGCCAGATGGCGCATGCTGACGGTCACCGGCGCGGCCCGCACTAGATTCGTGGTGAACACACCGGCCGCGCTGGCGGCGACATCGGAATAGATCAGGGCGACGTCCGGCCGGTCGCTGTACTTGATTCCCGCAGCAACCCCAGAGGCGCGGAAACCGCGGGGTGCGCAGATCGAGCCGGCAACTTCATTGGTGCAGTGCATGGGGTCCCACCTTCTGCTTGCTGGCGGACACAGGGCTAGGGATGCGGGAGTATAGGTTGCGCGTGCGGAAACTGTCTACGCGCGAGGTCTCGCCGCGCCATCCCGGGCCTATGGTCCGATGGCGTTCATGGGCAGGCCGACGGTCTCTTCCAGACCCAGTGCAAGATTCAGGTTCTGGATCGCCGAGCCCGCGGCCCCCTTCACAAGGTTGTCGATCGCCGCCAGGCAGATAGCCCGGCCGGTGCGCTGATCGAGCCGCACCGCCACCTGGCAGACATTGGTGCCGATAACGTGCCGTAGTTCCGGGAGCGAGTCAGCCAGGAACTGCACGAACGGCGACGCCGCATAGTGGTCCCGATAGAGGTCGCAGAGATCCTCGACGCTGGCGGACCGCGAGAGCGGTACGTAGCAGGTGGCCAATATCCCTCGCGGCAGGGGGAGTAGATGCGGCGTGAAGGAGAGCGTGACCGGTGCCCCGGCCAATCGCGACAACTCCTGCTCCATTTCGGCGGTATGCCTGTGGCCCGTCACGCTGTAGGCCCGAAAGTTGTCCTGGATCGCCGTAAAGGAAAACGATGGGTCTAGCGCTCCGCGGCCGCCGGCACCGGACACACCGCTCTTGGCGTCGATGATGAGGCCGTTCGGCTCCGCCCACCCCGCCGCGAACAGCGGACCAACGGCGATCAGCGAAGCGGTGGGATAGCACCCCGGGTTGCCGATCAGGCGTGCGCCCGCGAGCGCGATCCCGACCTCGGGCATTCCATAAACCGCTCGGGCCAGCAATTCCGGAGACTGATGCGGTCGGCCATACCAGCTTGCATAGTTCGCAGCACTGGCAATCCGGAAGTCGCCTGAGAGGTCTACGACCGGGCGGCCTGCTTCCACCAGCGGACCAGCTTTCACCATTGCTTCGCCGTCCGGCAGCGCGAAGAAAAACGCGTCCGCCAGTTCGAGGGCGGTGCCAGGATCGTAGGAGGCGAAACTCAGATCTCCCGCCCCGCGTAGCCCGGGGAACCCACTCGCGACGCGCTGCCCAGCCTGGGACTCCGAGGTCACGTAGCTGATTCGGAACTCCGGATGGGCCAATCCCAGCCGGAGCAGTTCGCCCCCGGCGAATCCGCGAGCACCAATGATTCCGATTCGTGTCAAGAGACTCGGCCTTTCCGAGGAGTCGGCTCCACCTGACGGCCAGGGCGGCTACAGGCGGCGGGCGGCGCTGAGACTGCGGCCGTAGAGTGGCGAGGAGAGGTGGTCCACTCCCACTCTACCGCGCGACCGGGCGGCATGGATGAAGTAGCCGTTGCCCAGGTAGATACCGGTGTGGTCGAAGCTTTTGCTCACCGAGAAGTAAATCCGGTCGCCGGCCTGTAGCTGATCCAGCGGCACCGGCTGTCCGACTGCGGCCTGTTGGCTCGCACGACGGGGCAGACTGATCCCTGCACGCGCAAAGCAGTTCTTCACGAGGCCGCTGCAATCCACCCCTCTTGTGTCGTTGCCGCCCCACACATAGCGGACGCCGCTGTATCGGAAGGCCTCTTCGATCACGGCACGCGCGGGCCCAGGGGAGGGGGTTGCGAGACCCTGGGGCAGCGAAGCCAAGGGGGAGGGGAGCGTCGGGGGGCTCGGCGGCGGGTCCGGGGCGGACAGGCGCACGCTCTTCACCACATAGGGGAGCAATTCCACGTGGGCTTGCGGGACAAAGCCCTGGCTGCCGTCGGACATCAGGATGGAAAGCCACCCCTGCCAGAGCCCGAGCAGGGCGACCTGCTGATCCTGCCGCACCGTCCCAATCCGGGGCGAGCGAGCATCCGGCATGCGCAGGACGTCACTGACGGGAGCGAGGATCTTGCCCAGTCGAGCGTCGAGCGACACTGTCTTGCCGGGTGGCGGCGCAGGGTCGTCCCACCCTTCCGGCAGAGTGCCGTCGGCGGGCGGCAGCACGGGAGGGGCACCTCGCCGAGCGACCCCGATCTGAATGGGGACGCGAGCCCGACCCGCGGGCTTACCGATCGTGCGGGTTATCTCTCGGCTGGCTCCGCTCGGAGCGGGGGACCGTGACGAATCACCCCCTGACGGCGGCTTGAGAGGCACGTCCAGGTCCGCCCGGGCACCCACGATCGGCAACACCATCAGGCATGCGATCAGGAGGTGCGGATGGCAAATGGCGGAATGGGCTGATCGTGCGCTCACGTGGTTGGGCTCTCCCACGTTAGACGACGTTCACGGCCGGGGAGATGGGATGGGATTAGTTTCGAGCGCTCAGCGCGGATCTCCTGCGACTCCGACTGGCGGTGGCCGTCCCGTACCGCCGGTACGGGACAGCCATCTGACGCCGTTAGCGCTTACAGAACTGGAAGCCGCGCCGCGCGCGCTTCCGTCCGTATTTCTTCCGTTCCTTTACCCGGGGGTCGCGGGTAAGGAAGCCGTTTCGCCGCAGTGGCGGACGGAGATCCGGGTCGGCCACGATCAGCGCCTTGGAGATCCCATGGCGCAGGGCGCCGGCCTGCCCGGAGACGCCGCCGCCGAGGACCTTGGCCTTAATATCGTACTGGGTGACCGTTTCCGTGAACTCCAGTGGCTGGAGAACAATCATCTCCAGGACGCGGCGCTGCACGTAGTCCGGCAGCGGTCGGCCGTTGACGGTGATGTGGCCGGAGCCGCCCGGAAAGATCCAGACCTTTGCGGTCGCGTTCTTCCGGTGGCCGGTTGCGTAATAAGAGATCGGTGCTTCTGCCAAGCGGGTGCTCCTGCGCGGCGTGTTTGCCGGCTCGGGTGATGGGTCTAGAACTCGTGCGGGGTGGGCTGCTGAGCCTCGTGCGGGTGTGTCGGGCCGGCGTAGACCTTCAACTTCGTGTAGATCTGAGCTCCGAGGCGGTTGTGCGGGAGCATGCCCTTGATGGTGCGCTCCACCAGGCGGTCAGGCCGCTTGGCGAGCATCATACCGCGAGAGATGGACTTGAGGCCACCGGGGTACTGCGAGTGCCAGTGGATAAGCTCGCCCGCTTTGTTTCCCGTGAGCACGACCTTGTCGGCGTTGATGATGATCACGTGATCGCCTGAGTCCATGTGGGGGGTGAAGGTGGGCTTGTGCTTGCCTCGCAGCAGGCGTGCGGCCTCGACGGCCAGCCGCCCCAGGGACTTGCCGGTGGCGTCGATGACCAACCAGTCTCGCTGAATGGTCTCGGCCTTTGCCATATATGTCTTCATTGCTCGTTCCTTGCTCGTTCCCTACGTCCGGCACCGCCGCGCGACGGGCGGTGCGGGGAGTACTTCCGGGCCGCCGCCCGCGAGGACGTGCGGCCAATCTGCGTGTGGATCAGGATACCGGACGCGGAACAAGAAAAGTCCCTGCGGGGGAGCCGGCCGACAACGAGGGCGATTGGGCCCACCCTTCAGCACTGCTTCGAGCACGTCATCACCCGCCTCACGACTCGCGATCTGCAGCAGAAAGCCGACGATGTTCCGCACCATACAGCGCAGGAACGAATCGGCCGTCAGTTCCACTCGATAGCACGATCCGACACGCCTGATGCCGACACTCCGAAGAGTGCGAACGCCACTCCGATGCTCTCCCTCTTCGGAGGCGAGCCCGGAGAAGTCGTGCGTGCCCCGCAAGACGGCCAACGACCGCCGAAGCGTGGGGACGCTGGCAGGCAGGCTGGCTGGCGCAGATCCGCAACTCGACGCCAGCATCGGCAGGGGTGTCCCGGGCCGAAGGTAGTAATGGTACGTGCGATCACACGCGGTGAAACGCGCGTGGAAATCGGCCCGCGCTTCCGCGGCCCCTCGGACCACTACCCCGCCGCCAAGCAGCCGGGTGAGAACCGCCGGGATGCGGTCCACCGGTATCCTTCCCAAAGTGTCAAAGTGAACCACCTGGCCCAACGCGTGGACCCCGGCGTCCGTCCGACCCGACGCGGTAACGCTGACCGCGTGGCCACATATCATCCCGAGCGCGTCCTCCAGGTCTCCCTGGACGGTCCGGGCCTCCGGCTGTCGCTGAAATCCGTGGTAGCCTGTCCCATCGTATTCCAGCAGAAGCCGGATCCTGCGCACTGTCAGTCCTCCAGTGCAAACTCCAATCGCACCACCGGCGCCGCGTCACCGCGGCGGAACCCCAGTTTGAACATCCGGGTGTAGCCGCCCGGCCGATCCTTGAACTTTGGGGCGATCTGGCGGAAAAGCTGATCGATGTAGTCATCCGTGCTGTTGTTGGTCGCCACGGGTCGACGGCCCTTGATCCGCTCCGTCACCTTCGCCTTCTGGATCGGAGTCAGGCGGTTGAATCCGTTCGGCTTCGCCACGGCGAGCCGCGGGGTTTCGGTACACAACCACTTCCGGCTCATCCGCCGGGCATGGATGGTATCCTCCCGTGCCAGCGTGATCAATCGCTCCACGATGGGACGAACTTCCTTGGCGCGGGTCTCGGTGGTGACCACGAACCCGTTCCGGATGACCTGCTTGACCAGCCCCTTGAGGAGGGCGATCCGCTGGTCGCTCGGGAGCCCCAGCTTTCTTCCTTGCACGCGATGTCGCATGGCGGTTATCTAGTCCTCATCGTCGGCGCCGACGCGGATCGTAGATCCGCCGGCGAGACCGTAGCCAAACTGAGAGAGCTTCTCCTGCACCTCGACCAGCGACTTGCGGCCGAAGTTGCGGATGTTCATCAACTCTTCCTCGGAGGTGCGGCAAACATCCGCCACGGTCTGGATGTTCGCCTTCTTGAGGCAGTTGTAGGTGCGGACAGAGAAGTCCAACTCTTCGATCCGCACGTCGGGAGCGGTGATCCCTGCGGTGCGCGAGGCGGCCTGCGGGACGTCCAGAGCACGAGCCTTACGGTCCGTGTTCACATCCACGACCAGTCGAACGTACTGATCCAGAATCTGGGCCGATTCGCTCAGTGCCTCGCCGGGGTTCACCGTTCCGTTGGTGGTGATCTCGAGTGTCAATCGTTCAAAGTCGGATCGGCTGCCGACGCGGGTGGGCTCGATAGCGAAGTTCACCTTGCGAACGGGCGAGTAGGCTGCCCCGACGGGAATGACGCCGATCTGCCCCTTGTGTCGCTCCTGATGCTCCGGCATCACATAGCCGGTGCCCATCTCAACCGTCAGTTCCACGGTGAGGGAGGCATTCTCGTCCGCGAGCGTAGCCAGGTGGATCTCCGGATTGACGATCTCGACGCCCGTGGGGCAATCGATGTCCGCGCCGGTGACATCCCCTTCGCCGCGCTTGTCGATGCGCAGAGTGTAAAATCCCGGTTCCTCGCCGGCGGTGAGGAAGCCGGTGGCTTCCTCCTCCACCTTGATGCAGAGGTTCTTGAGGTTGAGCAGCAGTTCGGTCGTGTCCTCACGAAGGCCGGGGATGGTGGCGAACTCATGCAGCACACCGTCGATGCGGACCGAGGTGATGGCCGCGCCCCGGAGCGACGACAGCAGCACTCGCCGAAGCGGGTTGGCCAGGGTGACGCCGTAACCGCGCTCTAGCGGCTCGACGACGAACTTGCCGTAGGTATCGGTGTGCTCCAGTGTCTCTACTCGCGGGCCCTGATGTTCCATGCTTCGGTGCTCCTAACTTGCTTTCGGACCGGCGGCGGACCGCGGCCGATCCCGATGGCCGCCCCGCCGAACACGTCGACGCGAGAGGCGGCCATCGGATTGAACCTAGCGGGAGTAGAACTCCACGATCAACGCCTCATCCACGGGAATGTCCTGCATCTGGTCGCGCGTGGGGATTGCCGCGACGGTGCCCGACCAATTCGCGCGGTCGGCAGAAATCCAATCCACAACATGGCGACGAGCAGATGTTTCGGAGGCTTCCACGATGGCACCCGCGGTCCGGCTGCTCTCGGCGACGCTCACCACATCACCCACGCGCAAACGGTAGCTGGGGATGTTCACCTTCTTCCCGTTGACCTGGAAGTGACCGTGGTTCACCAACTGGCGCGCCTGCCTGCGGGAGAGACCGTACCCGAGTCGGAAGGCGACGTTGTCGAGCCGCGTCTCCAGCAACTGCATCAGGATCGTGCCGGTGACGCCCTTGCGCCGGACGGCCTCTTTGAAGTAGGTGCGGAACTGTCGCTCGAGGACCCGATAGATGCGCTTCAGCTTCTGCTTCTCGCGGAGCTGACGCCCGTAGTCGGCGAGCTTTCGCTGGCGCTGGCCGTGTTGGCCGGGGGCGGACTTCCTTCGCTCGATAGCGCACTTGTTCGAGTGACACCGCTCTCCCTTGAGGAAGAGCTTCATGGCGTCGCGCCGACAAAGGCGGCAGACCGGGCCGCTGTAAACTGCCATATCTTCACTTACTCCTCGGGATCACGCCCCGAGACCGTGGCCCGGCTGAACGGCGGTAGGCGCTGCCTGGCTCGCGCCGACATTGCGCCCCGGTAGCTGCGCCCGAAGGCGACCGCCGGAACCGGACCTCGCCACCGAGATCCATTCCCTGCCGCGTGGCAGGAAGGCTACACTCGCCGCCGCTTCGGCGGCCGACAACCGTTGTGCGGAATCGGGGTGCAGTCTCTGATCGACGTCACCTCGAGCCCGGCGGTGTTCAGCGCCCTGATGGCAGTCTCTCGACCGCTACCCGGGCCCTTCACCATCACATCCACCCGCTTCAACCCATGCTCGGTGACCGCCTTGCGAGCGGCGTTCTCCGAAGCCATCTGGGCGGCGAAGGGAGTTCCCTTTTTCGTGCCCTTGAAACCCACGGAACCGGCTGAGGCCCAGGAGAGCACTTCACCCTTCTGATCGGCCACCGTGATGATCGTGTTGTTGAAGGTCGACTGGATGTAAACCACCCCGATGGAGACCTGCCGCTTCTCCTTGACCTTCTGACGGCCGGTGCTTTGCTTCTTGGCCACGAATTACTTGCCTTTCTTCTTCCTGGCGCCAACGGTCCGGCGGGGACCCTTGCGCATCCGCGCATTCGTCTTGGTGCGCTGTCCGCGGACAGGCAGCCCGCGACGATGTCGAATGCCGCGGTAACAACTGATCTCCGAGAGCCGCCGGATGTTCATCTGGATCTGTCTTCGCAGATCCCCTTCCACGCGGTACTCACGCTCCAGCACCTCGCGCAACCGGGCGACGTCGCCCTCGGCGAGGTCGCGCACCCGCAGGTCAGGACTGATTCCCGTCTTCGACAGGATTTCCTGGCTGGTTGCGAGCCCGACGCCAAAAATGTAGGTCAGTGCGGTCTCAATCCGCTTCTCTCGCGGAAGATCCACACCGGCAATGCGTGCCACTGATGACTGCTCCTCACCTCACGGGCTGGGCCCGCAAACATCTATCCCTGGCGCTGCTTGTGCTTTGGGTTTTTCTTGCAGATCACCCGCACCACGCCCTCACGACGAATGACCTTGCAGTCGTCGCACATCTTTTTCACTGACGGCCGGACTTTCACTGCAACTTCTCCCTGTGTGCGCCCCCTTGGAACCACACGGCGGGCCGTGCGCTCATCAAGGTGACAACCCGCCAAGAGTAGCAAATGGCTGCCGGAAGTTCAAGTGCATCTCCCCGTTTCACGGTGCCGGCAGATGCGGCCCAAGCGTCAGGATCTCTACCCCGCCGCGGGTGATCGCGATCGTGTGTTCAAAATGGGCGCTTGCCAGCCCGTCCGCCGCGACCACAGTCCAGCCGTCCGCCAGAGAACGAATCTCCGGTCCGCCCAGGTTCACCATCGGTTCGATGGCGATGGTCATGCCCTCCAGCAATACAGGATTGGGGTGGACCGGATCCACGTAGTTCGGCACCTGCGGATCCTCATGCAGTCGTGACCCGATCCCGTGCCCGACCATCTCCCGGACCACGCTGAATCCGTTGGATTCGACGTAGGTCTGGATCGCCTGGGAAATCTCCTGCAGGTGGCCACGGTAGCGCGCTGCCTTGATGCCCCGCCACAGTGCCTCGCGGGTCACGTCGAGCAATCGCTGCTTCTCTGGGGCAATCTCCCCTACCGGCACAGTGAGCGCACTGTCGGCATGGTAGCCCTTGTAGCGACACCCGAAGTCGATCTTCACAAGGTCCCCAGCGCGCAATACCCGCTCGCGGGTAGGAATGCCGTGCACCACCTCTGCGTTGAGGGAGATGCAAGCACTGGCAGGGTAGCCTTTGTACCCAAGGAAGGACGGGGCTCCTCCTCGCTCGCGGACCATGCGGAGGCCGAGCTGATCCAGATCGTAGGTTGAAACCCCCGGCGCGACGGCGTCGCGCATGGCTGCCAGCGTCTCGGAGAGAATCTCGCCGCTGCGGCGCATGATCGCCAATTCCTGCGATGTCTTCTGGATGATGTTAGCCATGGACCGATGATCCTCCGGCTTCGGCCCGGACCATCCCCTCGATCTGGGCGGCCACGTCATCCACGGGTTGCGTGGCATCCAGATCGACGAGCAGTCCTCTGCTCCGATAGTAGCCGATCAGCGGCTCCGTCCGGTCGTGGTACACCTGCAGCCTGGCACGGACCACTTCCTGCCGGTCGTCGTCGCGCAGAACAAGCTGAGCGCCACACTGGTCGCACGTGTTCTCGATCTTCGGAGGGCGAGTTTCGGTGTGGTAGGACTCACCGCACTGGGAGCACACTCGGCGGGAGGAGATACGGGAGACGATTTCCTCGTCGTTGACGAGGAAATTGATCACGGCGTCAAGCCGCTGCCCTTGCTCCCGCAGCAGGTGATCCAGGCTCTCGGCCTGGGCTACGGTGCGCGGGAATCCGTCCAGAAGAAAGCCCTGCTGCGCGTCGGTCTGCGCCAGGCGCTCGGCAACCAGGTCCACCACCACGTCATCCGGGACGAGCAGACCGCGGTCGCAGTACTCTCTCGCCCTCATTCCGAGCGGGCTGCCATGCTCAGCCGCATCGCGGAGCATGTCACCCGTCGAGACCTTTGGGACGCCCGTTCGGCGAGTCAGAATCAGAGCCTGAGTTCCCTTGCCCGCTCCCGGTGGTCCGAGAAAGATAAGCCGCATCCGATGCCTCAACGCTGGGTCGTCATTGACCGAAGCTCGCCGACGCCGTCAACGAGGGGGAGGGACTGGGGGTCGCCCGAAGGGTGCTTCCGGCGACCCGCACTTCAGCCCACACTCAACGCAAGCTCAGGGGAGACGCCGCAGTTCTGCCGCCCCTTCGGCTGGAAGAGCGGATGAATCCCTCGTAGTTGCGCATCACCAGATGCGATTCCAGGCTGGTCATCGTGTCGAGCGCAACACCGACCGCGATCAGGATCGACGTGCCGCCCACGAGTGAGAAGGTGCTGATGCCGGTGATAGCTGGAATCCAGTACTGAGTCAGACCGATGAACGCCAAGAACACGCCACCCGCGAACGTGATGCGCGTCAGTACTCGGTCCAGATAGTCCTGGGTCTGTCGACCCGGGCGAACCATTGGAATGAAGGACCCGTACTTCTTGAGGTTCTCGGTCAGTTCCGTGATGTTCACGGCGATTGCCGAATAGAAGTAGGTGAACCCCATGATGAGCAGGGCGTACATCAGAGTCGCGAACCAGCTCGCTCCCGGGGTTGTCCACGTCGAGACGAACCCGGCGAACTGACTGAACCACCCCGTGTCGCCCGGCTTGTAGAAGAAGCCGAAGATCTGGGCAGGGAACAGCATGAGCGAGATGGCGAAGATGATCGGCATCACACCTGCCGTGTTGACTTTAAATGGCAGGTAGCTGCTCTGCGGAGCGCGCATCTGACCCGGCCGGCTCTTGGCGTGTTGGATCGGGATTCTGCGGATACCGCCCTGGACGTAGATCACAGCTACAACCGTCCCGAGGAATAGGATCACCAGCGCCGCCCCCGCAAGCAGGGCCTGACCACCGCCGCCGGAGAGCTGGGTCATGGTCAGCCGGACGTCCTGGGGCATCCGCGCAAGGATGCTCGTGAAGATGATCATGCTGATGCCCTGGCCGATCCCCTTTTCAGAGATGGACTCGCCCAGCCACATGAGGAACATCGTGCCACCGGTGAGGGTGACGATCACCTGGATGCGCGTCAGCCAGCCGCCCGAGAAGATGTCGGCTCCGCCCTGGTTCGACAGGAGGGTGAGCAGTCCGATGGCCTGGACCACGGACAGGACGATGGTGAGGTAACGCGTGTACTTCGCGATCACCTTGCGGCCCGTCTCGCCTTCCTTCTGCAGCCGCTCCAGTTCGGGCAGCGCGGAGGTGAGGAGCTGCATCACGATGGAGGCGTTGATGTAGGGCCCGATCCCCATCGCGAAGATGGTGAACTTGCGCAGCGCCCCGCCGCTGAAGATGTCCATCAGGTTCAGCAACCCGCCGGACTTCTGGAACAGCTCTTCCATCCGGGCCGTGTTGATCCCGGGGACGGGGATGTGCAGCCCGACCACGAACACCGCGATCGCCCCGATGACGAACAAGAGGCGCGCACGCACCTCCGGGATCGACCACGCCGCCACCAGGTTCTTAAGCATCTACGCAATGACCTCCGCGGACCCACCTGCCTGCGCGATCTTATCCGCGGCGCTCTTGCTGAAGCGATGGGCCCGCACCGTCAAGGGGCCGGTCAGCTCGCCATCACCCAAAATCTTCAGGCCGTCCTTGATCTCGCGGATGATCCGTTTCTCGAGCAGCAGCTCGGGAGTGATCTCGGACCCGGCCGCAAACCCGGCAAGGGCACCCACGTTCACGGTGGCGTATTCGCGGGCGAACAGGTTCTTGAAGCCGCGGAACCGGGGCAGGCGTCGATGCAGAGGGGTCTGTCCGCCCTCGAACCCTGGCCTGACGGTGTTCCGTGAATGCTGACCTTTAGCGCCACGACAGCTTGTCTTGCCATGGCCGCTGCCGATGCCTCGGCCCACCCGTTTGCTGCGATGCCGCGAGCCGTCGTTCGGCATCAATGTGTGTTCGCTCATGGCGTCTAGCCTTCTTCCTGGACTTCTTGAATTTCGACGAGATGCGCGACGCGGCGGATCATTCCCAGAATCGGCAGGCTCGCCTCCTGGACCACAGTGCTACCCATGCGCCGCAAGCCCAGGCCACGCACGGTGGCAACCTGCTTGGGGGGGCAGCCGATAGGGCTGCGCACGAGCGTGATCTTAACCCTGGCCATCGGTCGAACCCTCCTCCACCGTGCCGACCGGTTTTGCCTGCCGACGGATGGGCATGTGGCGCACGTCCACCCCGCGGAGGGCTGCGACTTGCTCGGGGGTGCGGAGATTCCGGAGTGCCTCGATCGTCGCCCACGCGGTATTGATGGCGTTGGAAGAACCCAGCGATTTTGCCAGCACGTCCCGAACTCCGGCTGCCTCGAGCACGGCGCGCACGGATCCGCCGGCGACCACTCCGGTCCCGGGGGAAGCCGGCTTCAGCATCACCGTAGAGGCGCCGTAGCACTGCACAATCGGATGCGGGATCGTCGTCCCATCCAGGGGCACGGCGATGAGTTCCTTCTTGGCGGCCTCGACTGCCTTGCGGATGGCGTCCGGGATCCCGCGGGCCTTGCCAATAGCGGCGCCCACGTGTCCGTGCTGGTCTCCAACCACCACCAGCGCGTTCCAACTCAGGGTCCGACCACCCTTGTGGGTCTTCTGACACTTGTTGGTCTTGACCACCCGCTCCTGAAGGTCCAGGGTGTTGGGATCAATCTTCGGCATCGGTATTCCTGTTCTCGTTCGTCCCGTCCTCGGGGCAGATTAGAACTGCAGTCCGCCCTCGCGGGCGGCTTCAGCCAGTGCGGCCACGCGGCCATGGTAGGCAAACCCGCCGCGGTCGAAAACCACCTGCGAGACGCCGGCCTCGATCGCCCGCTGGGCAACCAGGGCTCCCACCTTCCGCGCCGCCTCGACGTTGCCGCCGTAGGGGATATCCGCCCGCAGGGATTGATCCACCGTCGAGGCAGCCGCGAGGGTGTGCCCCTGGGTGTCGTCGATCACCTGCGCGTAGATGTGATTCTCACTTCGATAGACCGCGAGTCGGGGGCGCTCCGAGGTCCCGGAGACCTTCTTCCGCACTCGGCGGTGGCGCCGCTCGCGCAGCTCGTGCTTTCGCAACATCAGCGTGCTCCTTGCCTTTCCCTCTTACTTCTTGCCGCCCTTGCCGCCAGCTTTACCGCCCTTGCCCGACTTTCCGGCCTTACGCCGAACAGCCTCGCCGCGGTAGCGGATCCCCTTACCTTTGTAGGGTTCGGGTTTCTTCAGGCTGCGGATTTCCGCCGCCTGCTGGCCTACCACCTCTTTATCGATCCCCTTCACTCGCAGATAGAACTGGCGGGTGTTGGTTTCCTGACCGACTTCGAAGGTGATGCCCGGCTTGGGATGCACTTCCACCAGGTGGGAGTAGCCGATTTGCATGCGCACGGCGGAGCCGACCAGCTCGGCGCGGAACCCCACGCCGACGATGTCCAGCACCCGCTCGTACCCCTCCGATACCCCCTTCACCATGTTGGCGAGGAGGGATCGTGTCAGCCCGTGCATAGCCCGGGACTGCTGGTCGTCGCCCGGGCGAATCACGAACACCTGGCCGTTCTCCTCGCGGAGTTCCATGCCGGGCGCGATTGATCGCTCGAGGCTTCCCTTCGGCCCCTTCACTAGAAGACGGCCGTTGCTGCTGGAGATCTCCACCCCGTTGGGGATGGCGATGGGCAGCTTACCGATGCGTGACATAGTCGTTCTTCCTCTCCCCGGTCCGTGCGTTGGGCGAACCCGATGGGCAGCCGTGGCTACCCGACGCGGTCCGGGACCCGATGCTCACGCTGAGCAATTACCAGACGTAACAGAGAACCTCGCCGCCCAGCTTCCGACGCCGACAGTCCCGGTCCGCCAGGACGCCGCCGCTGGTGCTCAGGATGGCGATCCCGAGACCGTTCAAGACCCGGGGCACCTTGGTTGCCGGGGCATAGACCCTCAGGCCGGGCTTGCTCACCCGCTTGAGCTGGTTGACCACCGGTTCGCGCTTCGGGCCGTACTTCAGGTAGACCTTCAGGATGCCTTGCTTGTCATCCTGAACAAACTGATAGCCGCGGACGAACTTCTCTTGCGCCAGAATCTTCACGATCTCCAGCTTGAGGTGTGAACCGGGTATCTCCACCTGCTCGTGGCCTGCTCGCGACGCATTCCGTATGCGGGTCAGCAGATCGGCAATTGGGTCTGTGATCGAACTCATGCTCTTCGCTCTTCCTTACCAGCTACTCTTGGTGACGCCGGGAACTAGCCCCCGCAGCGCCATCTCACGCAAACAGATGCGGCACAGGCCGAACTTGCGGAAGTAACCCCGCGCTCGGCCGCATACCTTGCAGCGGCTGTAGCCCCGCACCTTGAACTTGGGCGTCCGCTGGGCTTTCACTATCAGGCAAACCTTAGCCATGCTCCTCGCGTTCCTTCCTGGCCTTCTCAACAACGGCCTGAGCCACGTGCGCCGGCACCTCTTCGTAGTGGCTGAAGCTCGTGCTGAATTTTCCCCTACCGCGGGCGATGCTCCGCAGATCTATCGCGTAACTCAGCAGTTCCGCCTGCGGGGCGGACCCCTTGATCAACTGTCTGCCATTGCCGATCGGCTCCATGCCCTGGATCCGACCGCGACGGGTGTTCATGTCGCCGATCACATCTCCCATGTAACTTTCCGGGACGATCACCTCGATGAGCAGCACCGGCTCCAGTAGCACCGGCTTGCATTTCTCCATGCCGGCGCGGAACGCGAGGTGTGCCGCCTGTCGGAACGCCATCTCGGAAGAGTCCACGTCGTGGAATGAGCCGTCATCGCAGATGGCCTTGATGTCGACGACCGGAAACCCACCCAGGATACCATGCTCCGCGGCTTCCTGCAGCCCCTTATCCACGGCGGGGATGTACTGACGCGGGATTGAGCCACCGACGATGGCATCGACGAACTGGTATCCGCCCCCCCGCTCAACCGGCTCAAACCTGACCCAGCAGTCGCCGAACTGGCCCCGGCCACCCGTTTGCTTCTTGTGGCGACCCTGGACGCGCCCTGCGGTCTGGATCGTCTCGCGATAAGGGATCCGGACATCCTCGTCCTTGACGTTGGCGCCGAACCGCTTGAGCCGATCGATGACCACACTGAGGTGTGTGTCACCCTGGCCTGATATGACCGTCTGCCCTGTCTCGGGATCTCGATGGAATTTGAAGGTGGGATCTTCTTCCGCCAGGCGCACCAGAGCGGGCCCCATCTTGTCTTCGTCGGCCTTTGTCTGCGCCACGATGGCGCGGCTGTAGGCGGGATGGGGGAACTCGATCCCGTGAAGCGCCCGCGCCTTGCCTTTCTCAACCAGGGTGTCGCCGGTGCAGGTGACGCTCAGCTTGGCAGTGGCGCCGATGTCGCCAGCAGCCACCTCCGTCATTGGCTCCTGAAGCTTGCCTCTCAGCGTGAAGAGTTGGCCAAGTCGCTCGTCGTGCGATCGGTTCGGATTGTGAGCTTCCGAACCACCCCGCAGGGTGCCGCTGTAAACACGGTAGTAGGTGAGCTTGCCGACGTAGGGATCCGTCTGGGTCTTGAAGACGAGGGCGGTCAGCGGGTCGGAATCCCGAGCCCCGCCCTCGGCCGCCGACGGCGTCAACTCGATGACCTGGTCCAACAACGCCTGAATGCCGATGTTCGCTGTCGCGCTCGCGAAGAACACCGGTACGGCGTTACCACCCTTGACGGCGGCGGTCAGGCCACGGACCAGCTCATCGTCGGAGAGCGGTTCGCCGCCCAGGTACTTTTCCAGGAGGTCGTCATCAGCCTCGGCGGCACACTCCATCAGCGCCTCGCGCGCCTGCTCCACCTGGGCTTGCACATCCTCGGGAACGGGGCCGCGGGCCACGTCCTTGCCGGAGCCGATGTACGCCACCTGATGGATGACGTCAACCACGCCGGAGAAAGCCCGCTCCGACCCTATCGGCACCTGCACGGCGACGCAGCGGTTCCCGAAAACGGATTGGATGGACGCCATCACGCGAGTGAAGTCAGCGTTCTCCCGATCCATCTTGTTCACGAGGATAAGACGAGGTAGCTGTCGCTCCGCCGCCAGTTCCCACGCCGCTTCCGTCCCCACCTCGACGCCCGAGGGGCCGGCGACGGTGAGAATGGCTGCGTCCGCCACCCGCATTCCGCTGGCCACCTCGCCGATGAAGTCCAGATAGCCGGGCGTATCGAGGAAGTTGAGCTTCGTGTCGCGCCATTCCACCGGCGCCAGGGCAAGGTTCAGGCTTATTTTGCGGCGGGTTTCGTCCGGGTCGAAGTCCGTCTTCGCCGTCCCGTCATCCGTTCGGCCCAGTCGATCGATGGCTCCCGAATCGAACAAGAACGCCTCGGCCAGAGAAGTCTTCCCCGAGCCCTGGTGTCCGGCCAGAACGACATTGCGGATGGCGTCGCTGCTATACCGCTTCATTGTCTCGCCCTTCCCCTGTCACCCCACACCCGTCATGCACTTGCCCGGAACGGCATCCCGAGGGCCTTCAACAGGGCGCGGCCTTCTTCGTCCGAGGCTGCCGTCGTGGTGATGCAGATGTCCATCCCTCGGATCCTATCGATGGAGTCATACTCGATTTCCGGGAACACGAGTTGCTCCTTCAGGCCGGTAGCGAAGTTGCCATGGCCATCGAAAGCGTTGGGGTCGATGCCGCCGAAGTCACGGATTCGCGGGATAACCACGTTCACGAACTTGTCGAGAAAGTACCACATCCGGTCGCCTCGAATCGTGACCTTACATCCGATGCGCATCCCCTCGCGGATCCGGAACGCGGCGATCGACTTCTTGGCCCGGGTGATGACCGGCTTCTGTCCGGAGATGCTGGTCATGTCACGAACAGCCGCATCCAGCGTCTTGGAGTCGGCCACTGCTGTGCCCACGCCCATGTTGATGACAATCTTCTCTACTCGCGGGACCTGCATCACGTTCCGATAGGAGAACTCTTTCATCAGAGCCGGAATCACTTCGCTCCGGTAACGGTCTCTCAATCGCGGTGTCATCCAACTCTCCTTCGCCACTGGTTCCCCTACGGGGGGTGAGGCGTGACCGGCCGATCGGGTGTGGCTGCCCCGGTCCGGCCACGAAACGTGAGGCAGGTTACTTCCTGCCGTCCAGAACTGTCTTGCAGTGCTTACAGGCGCGCGCGAACTTGTCCCCAACCGCCACGTGGCAGATGCGGGTCTTCTGGTTGCAGCCAGGGCAAACCACCATCAGGTTGCTCAGATGGATCGGCGACGGCTTCTGGATCCGGCCGCTCTGCTGCTGCTGGGTCGAGCGCGAACCGAGCGCTTTCTGATGCTTCGTGATGATGTTGACGCCTTCGACGATGGCGCGCTCACGCTGCGGGTCCACGCTAAGGACCCGCCCCGTGTGGCGCTTGCTCCGGCCCGCGATCACCAGCACCTGGTCACCCTTATGCACGTGCGGCTTCAGTTCGCCCGGCTCGTGCAGTTTCCGTGTCTGTCCCATACTTCTCTATCCTTGACCCACGCCCCGGCGCGTCCTAGAGGACCTCGGGGGCGAGAGAAATGATGCGCATGAACTGCCGGTCGCGCAGCTCTCGCGCGACTGGCCCGAAAATCCGCGTGCCGCGCGGATCGCCCGACGGCTGGATGACCACGGCGGCATTGTCGTCAAACCGAAGGACGGAACCGTCCGGTCGCCGGATCGGATTGTGCGTCCGCACCACCACTGCCCGCACGACGTCACCCTTCTTCACTGCAGCGCCGGGCTGCGCCAACTTCACGGCGGCGACGATGACGTCGCCCACTTCGGCCGTCATGCTGTTTCCCTTGAGCACACGGATGCAAAGCAGCTCCCGGGCTCCCGAATTGTCCGCGACGCGCAGTCGCGTATAGGGCCTGACCATCTCACAAATCTCCCTTGTTTCCCGCACCGGAGTGCGGGAGCGGACTAGCGTGCCTTCTCGATCAACCGGCTTGCCCGCCATGTCTTGGTCGCCGCCAGCCGACGACACTCCACGATCTCCACCAGATCCCCGACGTGGTACTGGTTCGTCTCGTCGTGCGCCTTGTAGCGGGTCGTACGCCGAACAATCCTCCCGTAAAGCGGATGCTTCACGCGCGACTCAACGGCGACCACGATGGTCTTGTCCATCTTGTCGCTCAGGACGCGACCCTGCCGCACCCGGCGCCGGCCCCGGATCACTTCGTTTGCACTGTTCTCAACATCACTCATATTTGGTCTGCCTGGATCTACTCGACGCCGAGCTCGCGCTGCCGGATGTAGGTGAGAATCCGGGCAATCTTCTTCTTCCCCTTGCGCAGGGGTTCCGGGTTATCCAGCACTCGCGTCGCATAGCGAATGCGGTTCTGGAATAGTTCCTGCCGCGCCTCGCGAAGCTGCTGCTGCAGCTCAATCAAGGACAGCGGGCTCAGGGCGGCGCGGTCTTCTGCGCGGCTCATTCAGTGACCTCCACTGCGGGTTTGTGCTCAGTGGCAACCGGGAGGATCTCTCCGGGCCCCTGGTCCTTGCCGCGAATGACAAACCTCACGGGGATCGGCAGCTTGTGCGAAGCCCGCAGCATGGCTTCACGCGCCAAGGGCTCCGGGATCCCCGACATCTCGAAGAGCATGCGGCCCGGTTTCACGACGGCCACCCACCCCTCGGGCGCACCCTTGCCGGAGCCCATGCGGGTTTCGGCAGGTTTCTTGGTGTACGACTTGTCCGGGAAAATCCGGATCCAGATCTTTCCGCCGCGGCGCACGTGACGAGTCATGGCAACGCGCGCAGCTTCGATCTGCTTGCTGGTGATCCACGCTCGGCCCTGGGCCTGGAGACCAAATTCACCGAAGTTGAGCTCGGTGTTCCCCTTGGAGATCCCCTTAAGGGAGCCGCGGTGCACTTTGCGGTGTTTGACGCGCTTGGGTGCTAGCATTGCTTGAAACCTCTACTTCTACGATCGATCGCCGCGACGGTCTCGATCGCGATCCCCGCCGGGTCCGCCCGCCGGACGAGTTCTTGTCCGATTAGCTCGTGTTGCTGCCCGCTCCCGCTCGCGGTCTTCCGCACGTCGGGGCTGCCGCGTGACGAACGGCTCGGGAGCCATCCGCTCTTTCATCTCGCGCCGCTGATCCGGCAGGATCTCACCTTTGTAAATCCAGACCTTGATGCCGATGTTGCCATACGTCGTCGGGGCCTCGGCGAAACCGTAGTCGATGTCCGCCCGCAAGGTGTGCAGCGGGATCTTCCCGGTCTTGTCCGTCTCTCGTCGCGCCATCTCAGCGCCGCCCAGACGGCCACTCACAAGAATTTTGATCCCCTTGGCACCCACGCGAGCGCTGCGCTGCATCGCGAGCCGTATGGCGCGCTTCGGAGCCACACGCTTCTCGATCTGCTGTGCGATCGACTCGGCTACCAATTGGGCGTCCAGGTCCGGCTGCCGGATTTCCTGCACCACCAGGTTGATCTGCTTCCCAAACTTGCGCTCGATGTCGGCTCGCAGGTCCTCAACACCTTTTCCGCCACGACCGATGATCACTCCGGGCTTGCCGGTGTGCAGTGTCACGCGCAACTTGTCGGCCTGGCGGTCGATGGTGATGCGGGAGATGCCGGCGTTTGCCAGGCGCTTGCGCAGGTACTGGCGGACGCGGTAGTCCTCGTTCAGTCGAAGAGCGTACTCCTTGTCGGCGTACCAGTTACTCTCCCAGTCACGGATGATGCCGAGCCGGAACCCAATTGGATGAACTTTTTGACCCATCGTTAAACCCCGTTACTCAGGCACGCTTGACGGCCGCACGGCCGCGCACTCGGGCGTCGCGATTGCGGAACGGCTTCGGAGGTGCCGCACTCACCGCGATGGAGAGATGACATGTTCGCTTCAGGATCCGATAAGCCCGGCCCATAGCCCTGGGCTTGATCCGCTTCATCGTCGGACCTCCGTCCGCGTGGAGCAGCGTGATCCGCAACTCGTGCGGCTCTGCTCCCCAACCTTCGTAGGCATTGGCCGCCGCGCTGCCGATCAGCTTGGCCACGATCCGCGCAGCCTTGTTCGGAAGGAACTGCAGGATGGCGAGGGCCTCATCCACGTACTTCCCCCGCACCTCATCCATCACGCGACGCGCCTTGAAGGGGGAGAGCCGAATGAACTTGTGGACGGCGTGGGCTTCCGGCGTGACGTCGATGGTCACAGACTTCCGGAGAAGCTTCTCCAGCGCCGGCACCAGTTCGGCACCCCGTCGTGTGCCAAACGTGTCCGGCTTGACGGTGTGTACGTTGACCACAGCCACTTTGCCCGAGCCGTGAACCGTCACGCGCCCAAACGGCGCTTTGGACGTTTCTTTCCGGACTATTCTGCGGAGGCCCGGCCCTCCCTGGTACTCACCCATCTTCTTCTTGCTCCCGCTCCGTGCCGGCTCTCAGCGAAGGCCGCTCGAGCGCTCACGCGATCCGCCCGCGTGCCCCTTGAAATTGCGGGTGAGTGCGAACTCACCGAGCTTGTGGCCGACCATGTTCTCCGTGACGAAGATCGGCACGTGGGTCTTGCCGTTGTGCACCGCGATCGTGTGTCCGATGAAGGACGGGAAGATCGTTGAGCGGCGCGACCACGTCTTCAGAATGCGCTTGTCACCACGCGCATTCATCTCGTCGATCTTTGCCAGCAGTTTCGGCTCCGCGTACGGGCCCTTCTTCAGTGAGCGTCCCATTACACCTGCAATCCCTTGGGAGCGAGAGGCCTGCGCCTCAGCCCCTCAACCCGCTAGCGGCTTCCTCGCCGCTTCACGATGAACTTGTTCGTCGACTTGTTGCGCCGCGTCTTGTACCCCAACGCCGGCTTGCCCCATGGCGTCATCGGTCCGCTGCGCCCCACGGGTGCCTTGCCCTCGCCACCACCGTGGGGGTGGTCCCGCGGGTTCATCGTCACGCCGCGGACGTGCGGTCGCTGTCCCAGGTACCGCTTCTTGCCGGCCTTCCCCAGAGACAAATTCTCGTGATCGGTGTTGCCGACGATCCCGATCGATGCGCGGCACTCGAGCAGCACCAGCCGGGTCTCACCGCTGGGCAGCCGGACCTGCGCGTACTTGCCTTCCTTCGCCATCAACTGCGCACCGGTCCCGGCGCTGCGCACCATCTGCGCGCCCTTGCCCGGCACCAGCTCAACGGCGTGGATCTGGGTGCCGACCGGGATGTTGCGTAACTTCAGCGAGTTGCCGACCTTGATGTCGGCCTCAGGCCCGGAGACAACCGTTTGGCCAAGTTTCAAATCGTTCGGCGCCAGGATGTAGCGCTTGTCGCCGTCCAGATAGCTGATCAGCGCGATGCGCGCGCTGCGATTCGGATCGTACTCGATCGAGACGACACGACCGGGCACACCGTCTTTGTCGCGTTTGAAGTCGATGATCCGGTACAGCCGCTTGTTGCCGCCGCCTCGATGTCGCGCCGTCACGCGGCCGCTGTGGTTCCGTCCGCCACTCTTCTTCAGGCTGTGGGTAAGCGACTTCTCCGGCTCGCTTCGGGTGATTTCCGCGAAGGTGGAGACGGTGCCGAAGCGACGGCCCGCAGATGTTGGCTTGTATTGTCGAATCGCCATACGAAAACTCCGTGCTCCCCTAGCCGGTCTCGAATGCCTGGCCCAGGAGGCCACCCAGGCTGACCCCTTCGGGCAGCGTCACGATCGCCTTCTTCCAGGAAGCCGTCCGGCCCACACCTCGCCGCGTGCGTCGCACCTTGCCACGCACAGTGATGGTGTTCACCGACGCGACCTCGCACCGCCCCAGTGTCTCGACCGCCTTGCGGATCTCGATCTTGGTCGCGTTCCGGGCTACCTTGAAAGTGAACTGGTTCAACCGCTGGAGCTGCAGGCTCTTCTCGGTGAGAAGCGGCTGGATGATGACCTCTGTCGCGTCTCTCATGCTGCGTACAACTCCTCAAGCTTGGCGACGGCATCCTTGCTGAAGATCAGGGTGTCCGACTGGAAGATCTCCCGCGTGGAGAGGCCTGGAAGAACGATCACCTTCACGTTCGGCAGATTACGCGCCGACAGAGCCATCTTCTCATCCCGTTCCGCCAACACCACGACGGTGCGTCGGCCCGGGTTGAACTTCTTCAGCCAGGCGGCGAACGCCTGGGTGCTGATCTCGGTGGCGGCAACCGACTCCGCCACGCGTACGCCGTCCTCGGCGACACGCAGCGAGAGCGCGCTCTTGAAGGCGGCCCGCCGCATCTTCTGCGGCATGTTCTTTCGGTAGTCGCGCGGGACCGGGCCGTGAACGACGCCGCCATGCCGGTAGTGCGGGGCGCGCGTACTTCCCTGCCGTGCCCGGCCGGTGCCCTTCTGGCGGAAAGGCTTCCGGCCGCCGCCGCGTACTTCGGCGCGTGTCTTGGCCTTGCTGGTTCCCTGGCGTCGGTTCCAGAGTTCCGTCTCGATCGCCTGATGGATCAGATCGCTCCGGAACTCTTGCCCGAACAGCGCTGGTCCCAGGTCCACACTGCCGACTTGCTCACCGGCCGAACTATAGAGGGGCGCACTCGGCATCACTTGGCCTCCCGAATCGTCAGCAACGTCCCATTCGGCCCCGGTAGCGCTCCGCGGATCAGGATCACGTTGCGCTCCAGGTCCACACGGATCACCGTCAGGCGCTTCACGGTCACGCGCTCGTTCCCCATGTGTCCGGGGCGGCCCGTGTTCTTGAAGATGCGGGCGGCATCCGTGGCCCCGGCCGACTGCGGCTTCCGGTGCACCATCGAGCCGTGCGTCATATCGGCTCCGTGCCAGTGGTACCGCTTCACGACCCCTGCGAAGCCCTTGCCCTTGGACGTCCCGGTAACGTCGACCAGATCGCCCTCGGAGAACACGTCAACCTTGATCTGGTCGCCGATGTTCAGGTCCGACGCTCCAGGCATGCGTATCTCTCGCAGGTGCCGAAGCGGCGGTAGATCGTGCTTCGCCAGGTGGCCGGACTCCGGTTGGTTCAGCGAACCCCGGTGGTGCCCTCGCACACCCTTGGCTGGCGTCGGCCGGGCCGCGCCATAGCCAACCTGGATGGCCTCGTAGCCATCCTTCTCAACCGTTTTCTTCTGGGTGACGATGCAGGGACCCGCTTCCACAACGGTTACGGGCACGACTCGCCCGTTCTCGTCGAAGATCTGCGTCATTCCAACTTTTCGTCCCAGGATTGATTTGACCATAAAGGTGCAACCCCAACGCTCTGCTGGAGCGTCGTGTGCGGTCCCGCAGTGCGGGCGCTACCGGCCCGATGGGCCTACAACTTGATTTCGATGTCCACGCCGCTCGGCAGGTCGAGCCGCATCAGTGCATCGATGGTCTTGGGGCCCGGGTCGAGGATGTCGATCAGGCGCTTGTGCGTCCGCATCTCGAAGTGCTCCATCGACTCCTTGTCAATGGTCGGCCCGCGCACAACGCAGAAGATGTTCTTCTCCGTGGGCAACGGGACCGGTCCGGAAATCCGGGCGCCTGTTCGCCTCGCCGTTTCCACGATTTTTCCGGCTGATTGGTCGATGATCTGGTGATCGAAGGCCTTGAGCCGGATACGTACTTTCTGCCTGCGCATGCATGAACCTCTGACAAGCTAAAGAGGGTGGCCCCGATGGGCCACCCTCTTTGCCTGTGCTATTCGTTGATCTTGGAGACGATGCCCGCCCCAACCGTGTGGCCGCCTTCGCGGATCGCGAACTTGAGCCCCTCTTCCATGGCGATGGGTGCGATCAGCTCGGCCGTGATGGTGATGTTGTCGCCCGGCATCACCATCTCGACGCCCTCGGGCAGATTCATCACCCCCGTCACGTCAGTTGTGCGGAAGTAGAACTGCGGGCGATAGCCGGAGAAGAACGGTGTGTGGCG
>CAZSRZ010000046.1:0-21568 GCA_964609085.1 uncultured bacterium
GTGCTTCGGCATGGGCTGCATCCCGGCGCTGACGCGCTCGGCTCTGTACGGGGGTGGCTGCTGAGTCCGGAGGCGGGGTGCTCGGGTGGAGGATTTGCGGCTCCGAGCGCGAACGGACCCGGGGGGAGATCCTCATGCCCAGGATGAGCCGACGGTCGGCGTTGGCGCTGGCGGCCGCTGGCGCCCTGGAGACGGCGAGAACTCGGGCCGATGCGGCCGAATGGCGGGCCGGGCCCTACCTGCTGCTCGATCGGTCGCTCGTCGATCCCGGCTCCGGAGCCGTGCGGCTGGTTACTCCGCCATCCCGGCTGCCTGACCCCATCGTGACCGGCCAGGAGGACGGCTGCTTCCAGCCGTACGTCACCGTGATCCGTGACCCGCGTACCCGTCGCTTCCGGATGTGGTACGGCACGCCTCGGACGCCGATGAATGGCAGCGAGTCCAGCCTGGCGACCATCGACTCGGAGGACGGCATCCACTGGCAGCGGCCGCATCGGGTGCTGCGTGACCCGGCCCCCATTCAATTCGGCGCCAGTGTGCTGGACGAGGGCCCCGAATTCCCTGATGCCCGACGCCGTTACCGTTACGGGTGGTGGAAGGACGGCGGACTCCAGATCGCGACCTCGGCGGATGGGCTGGAGTGGACGCCGCTCGTGCCTGGCGTGGTGCTTCCCCACAACCACGACATCAATGCCATCGATTGGGATCCGATCCGCAAGCGCTATCTGGCGTTCGTGTCTTTCGTGCCAGGCGACGGACCGGCCAGGGGCCTGCGTATGCCCCACGAGAGCGTCAGCGACGATCTGATCCGCTGGCGGCAACCCTGGCAGGTGGTGCGGCCCGACCCCGACGCAACTCTCGAGAAGGGTGAGACGCAGTTCTACTGCATGGCCGGCGCGCTCGCGCGGGGTGAGCTGCTGATCGCCCTGGTGAAGGTGCTCCGCGACGACCTGAATTGCGAGGCGGGCAAGACCGCTCGCGAACTCCGCGACCCGGGTCGCCCCTTCGCTGGCCTGGGGTACACCTGTGTCGCCTACAGCCGCGACGGCGAGACGTGGGAGCGCGAGACCCAGCCGTTTCTTGACCGCAACCCCCTGCCCGGAACCTGGGACCGGGCGATGGCCTGGGGGGATGACCAGCTCCTTGTCGGCGACTTCACCTACGTTTACTACGGCGGCTATCGCTGGGGTCACAAGGCGGAGCGTTTCAGTGGTCGCCAGATCGGCTTCGCCCAGATGCCCCGCGATCGCTACGTTGCCTATGTCGCCGGGGCAGAACCTGCCCTGCTTCGCACCACCGCCCGCCGCCTCGGCACGAGCGTGCAGTTCACGGTCAACGCAACGGTCGATCCGACGGAGGGGGAGCTCCGCGCCCGTGTGCTCAATGACGAGGGCAAACCGATCGCGGGGTTCGATTTCCCGGACTGCCGCCCCGTTCGCGGGGATCGCGTCAATCACCCGCTGGCCTGGTCCGGGCAGAACGCGTCGCTCCGCGCAAAAACCGTCCGCCTGGAGTTCAACCTCCGGCATGCCCGTCTGTACGCCTTTGATGTGCTCGGCTGACGCGACACCGTCGACACAGGTCCCCGGATCGCCATCGCCAGGTTAGGCGGAGCCAGGAGATCGGCGAAGGCAGGATTCCCTGCGCGCTATACTGCCGTCGGATGTACAAACGGGGCAGTTGTCGGGGCGGGAGTGCCTCCCCGAGCCATCGTAGTCGGGAGGTGAGTGATGAAGGGTTGGCGTGTTAGCTCGATCCTGGTCGGTGCCGTCGTTGCGGCCTCAGGTTTCACCGCCGGACCGGCCGCGGGGCAGGGTGCGGGGCTGGCGGACCTCTTGGCTGGGAAGTCCGCCCCGGCCACCATGAAGCTGCGCGAGCTGGGTCCGGCCTGGCAGCGGGTTACGATCACCGGCCCCGGCGCGGATGAGAGTGGGGCAGGGGGCATCATGGGGATGTACGCGGCGATGTTCAGCATGATGGGCGGCCCGGCGGGTTCTCCTCAGCAGGCCCATTTCACCCAGGGGAAGCTGATCTCTGTCGGGCCGGAGACGTACCTGGTGACCTACCGGCTGCTCTCGAAGCCCATGGACTTCGCGGCCCTCATGGCGGCGGGTCAGGGCGCTGATCTGCCGCCGGTGGAGAAGGTGACCGCGGAGTCACCGGTCCATCTCACGCTGATGAACGTGCGGCACATCGCCACGATCCGTGAGATCCGGGCGTTCGATCTGGACCGGGAGCTGGCCGATGCGGAGAAGGCCGCGAAGGAAACGGAGGCGATGCGCCGACGGATGATGCAAGGTCCCCTTGGGGTTGGTGCCGAGCCGCCGGTTGCGGACGTTCCGGACAGTCCGGTGCGCACGGCCCCCGCACCAGCACCTGCCCCGGTCGTGCGCAAACCACTCGCCACCAAGCCCGTGCCCAAGCGAAGGTAGCCCCGTCCCAGGGAGGCTGCCGCACTGCGCCGCGCCTTGCGGCAGCCTCGCCTCGTCGGATGGTTGAGCTACGCGCCGGTTGTCGGCCCGCAGGCTTAGTCGGACCGGATCCGTTCGAGCGGATGACGGCGATCGACGAGGGGGAGGGGCACCGGACCGCCGCGGAAGTGGGACGCGTAGACCGCGAGGATCATCTCCAGCGAAGCGCGGCCGTCCGTCAGTGCGCTGAGCGGTTGGGTGTTCGTGTCGATCGCCCGCAGCAGATCGGCCACCGCCAGGCGGTTCCCCGCCCTGAGTGAGGCGTCCTTCAACGGCTCGGGTTGATCGATCCCGGCGCTGGTGACAGGCTTCCAACTGCCGCGATCGGCGAACAGAGTCCACGAGGGGTCCTCCAGGATCCAGGCGGGAGGCAGGGTGCCGGTCCCCATCGTGAGGGCACCGCGGGTGCCGTAAAGGCTCAACCCGAACCGTTTGCCTGCGCCCTGGCGGGCGCGGCAACTGCCGAACGAAGCCGTGACCCCGTTGGGGAACCCGAACGTCGCGGTGATGGTGTCCCCCGCGAGTGGCCCCAGCGCCTCCGCCCCCTGCCGGACTTCGGCCGGCGTCACGGGCTTCCCGCCCTGCGTCACCCGTGCGAAGCACCACTCCGGGCTGCCGAGCAGAAGCCGCATCAGGTCGAACAGATGGTCGCCCAACACCATCATGTCCTCTCCGCCGCCGCGGCTATCTTCCTTTCCCCGGGCGCGCACTTCGAGGATGTCGCCGAGCCGGCCCTCCGCCAGCAGGGAGCGGACCACGGTGGTACGGGGACTGTAGCGGGTCTGGTGCGTGACGACGACCTTCATTCCGGTACGACCGGCGGCGGCGACCATCGCGTCCGCCTCAACCAGGTTTCTGGCGAGCGGCTTCTCGATGAGCACGCCCTTCACCCCGGCCTCGGCGCACGCCAGCAGCATGTCGTGGTGCTGATCCGGCCAGCGCGGGGCGATGGCCACCAATTCGGGCTTCTCCTTTCGGAGCATCTCGCGGTAGTCGGCATAGCCCGCCGGTGCGGACAACCGCTGACGGGCCTGCGCGAGCCCGGGTGCGTCGGCGTCCGCCACCGCCGCGATCCGTACGTTCGGCACATCGAGCCACACGGCATCGAGGTCATGGCCATAGTTCCCGCGACCGGTGTGGCCGATCACTGCCACGGTGCGGGTTCGATCCGGCTCGGCGACAGCATCCACACGAGCTCCCAGGGCGCTCAATGCCGAGGCGGTGACAAAGGTGCGGCGATCCATGACGGGCTCCCAGGAGGCGCTGCCGATGCCTCATACCCGCGCTTTCGGCATCCGGGGGTCGGATGCCTGCTCAGGCTGCCGACCGGCTACCGTTCCGGCAAGGGCGGAATGGGCTTGCCCTGCGGGTCGTGCGTGGGGCGGCTGGCCGCGGCGTCCACCGCGTCGATTAGCGCGGCGTCGAGATGGTGCTCCACACGATCGGCCGCCGCGTGCAGATGGTCGACCGGGTAGCCGAGCTCACCCAGGTAGCTCTCGTAGACACGGTGCCGGCGCAGCAGCTCGGTAGCCCGATCCATGCCGATTGCGGAGAGCCGGAATGTGCCGTCGGTTTCCACGACCAGTCCCCGCTCGAGGAGGCGCCTCACCGTTCCTTCTGTCTCGGAAAGAAGGCGCTCCATCCCGAGTGAGGCGTCGCGGGGCGAGAACCGGTGGCTTCCCAGCTTTTCCTGCTCGCGGCCGGCCCAGAGCAGCAGGTCCTCCTCGGCGACCCGTCGTCGGAGGCGGGCCTGCGTGACCCGCTTCACGACCACGCCGTGCGACGGTGAGAAGAGCAGGGCGAGGGTGAATAACCCGCCGGCGACCGCAGCAATGCTGCCGGCCACGGAAGCATCCAGTGTCCGGGCCAGCAGGTAACCCACAGCCGAGGAGAGCACCCCGACCCCGACGGCGATGGCGAGCATGCGTGCCAGCCGATCGGTCAGGAGATACGCCGTTGCAGCGGGGACCACCAGGAGTGCGACCACCAGGATCGCCCCAACGCTTTCGAAGGCGCCGACGGTGGTAACGGAGACCAGTCCCATCAAGAGGTAATGAAAAAAGTTGACACGGATCCCCTGCGACGCAGCCAGCGCGGGGTCGAAGGCGCACAGCTTCAACTCCTTATAGAAGCTGTAGACGACGGCGAGATTTAGAAGCAGGAGTGCCCCGTTTACCCACGCCGCCCGCGGACCCAGGGCGACGCCACCCACGGTGAGCGTGTCGAAGGGTGCGAAGATGATCTCGCCCATCAGCACGCAGTCGAGGTCCAGGTCCACTCGGTCGGCGAACCGGGCGACCATCACCACCCCGAGGGCGAAGAGCGCGGTGAACGTGACGCCGATCGCCGCGTCCCCCTGCACGCCGCCGCGCGAGAGCGCCTGCACGATCACAGAGGTCAGGACACCGACCGCCGCCGCACCCAGGAACATCGGCACCGAGGCTCGGCTATTGGTCAACATGAAGGCCAGCACGATTCCGGGCAGCACCGCGTGGCTGACCGCATCTCCCAACATGGCCAGCCGGCGCAGCACCAGGAACGAGCCGAGGATGGCGCCGGAACCGGCGACGAGCGCCGCGATGAGAATGATCCAGAGCGCGCTCATATTGGGTGCACACTCCGAGGCAGTTCCAACTCCCGGCCGTGGACCTGCAGTAGGCGCTCCAGCTCTCGGACGGAGTCGGCGGAGAGGTGGTGCTCGATCAGATCTGCGTCCCGGTCCACGTGGTCGGCACCGAAGTGGCCCTCGTGCATCAGGAACATCTCCCAGAGCCGGTGGTTCCGAACCGTTTCGTACGCCAGGTGGAGCCCCCTCTCCGTGAGTCGGGAGCCGCCTGGTCCGGAAACCACGAGACCTTCCCGCTCCAGCCTGGGGAGGCAGTGGAGGGCATGGATCCCGCCCCGATGGGTCCGCAGCCGTTCCGGGGTCAGGCTCACGTCCCAGGCTTGCTCGGCTTCGGCGATCTCGTAGAGGGCCCGCAAGGCGTTCTCCCGCGACACCCGCGCTCGCATCCGGACCAGATGCAGCGCCTTGCCGACCAGCCCGCGGCGGGGAGCGAAGAGGAGCGAGAAGATGAAGAGGCTCGTCGCAGACAACACGATGAGCGGTCCCGTCGGCATCCCGGGAGCGGCGGCGCTAAGGAGCGTACCCAGCGCACCCGCCGCTGCCCCCATCACTCCGGCGATCCAGACCATCGACGTCAGGCGATCGGTCCAGAACCGCGCCGCGGCGGCAGGCGTGATCAACATGGCCGCCATCAACACCACACCAACAGCCTGCAACCCCACCACCACCGCCAGCACGATGAGGAGCATCAGCACACCGTCGAGAACCGCGGTATCGAAGCCGAGCCCCCGCGCGAACCCCGGGTCGAAGCAGAGTAACTTGAACTCCTTGAAGAGGAGCGCCGACAGGCAGCAGACAACGCCCGCGCTGAGCGCCATCGTGCGGACATCGGAACCGACGAGGGAAGCCGCCTGCCCAAAAATGAACTTGTCCAGCCCTGCCTGGCTTCCCCGGTCGGAGTGCTGGATGAGGGTCAGCAGGACCACGCCGACGCCAAAGAAGACGCTGAGAACAAGCCCCAGGGCGGCGTCCTCCTTCACGCGGGAGTGGCGGCTAACGGCATCGATGCACCAGGCGCCGAAGAGGCCCGCGAACGCTGCCCCCACCAGCAATACCCCGAGGGTGCGGGTCCCCGTCAGGAGGAATGCGATGCAGACCCCGGGGAGGGCCGCGTGGGCCAGCGCGTCGCCCATCAGGCTGCGGCGCCGCAGCAGGGCAAAGCTGCCGAGCACACCGCTGCTGAGGCCGAGCAGCATGCACCCGGCCAGCACCCATTGGGCATTCTGGTCGAGCCGTAGACCTCCCATCCCTCTACCGCCCGATCCGTTTTTCCGGAGTCTGCCGGGCGACCGCCTCCGCCACCTCGCTGAGTACGTTCAGACGCCCGCCGTAGGTGCGCTGCAGGTTGTCGGGAGTGAACACCGCCTCGGTGGGGCCAATGGCAATCTGACGCATGTTCAGCATCAGCACCCAGTTGAAGTACTCTCGGACCGTCTGCAGATCGTGGTGGACCACCAGCACTGTCTTACCCTGCTCCTTCAGCCGGCGCAGCAGGGTCACGATCGCCTTCTCGGTGGCGGCATCGACCCCGGCGAAGGGTTCGTCCATGAAGTAGAGCGAGGCGTCCTGCGCCAGAGCTCGGGCGAGGAAGACGCGCTGCTGCTGGCCGCCGGAGAGGTGACTGATCTGCCGCCGTGCGAAGTCGGCCATTCCCACCTGCTCCAGGCAGTGCAGCGCCAGCTCCCGGTCCGCGGCGCGCGGTCGGCGGAAGAGCCCCAACTGACCGTAGCGTCCCATCAGCACGACATCCAGGGCATCTGTGGGGAAATCCCAATCCACGGACTCGCGCTGCGGCACGTAGCCGATCAGCCGCCGCTGTTCAGCGTACGGACGTCCATAGATCTTCACCCAGCCGGAAGCGAGTGCCACCAGGCCCAATGCCGCCTTGATGAGCGTGGACTTCCCCGCGCCGTTCGGCCCCACAATGCCGACCAGCAAGCCTTCAGGGATGGTGAAGTCGATGTCCCAGAGCACCGGTCGCCGCTGGTAGGCGACAGTGAGGTCGTGGACCTCCAGGGCCGGGATGGCGGGTGTTCCCGCCGCGGTCGAGGGCGGCGATTGCGCGAGCGTGGCGCTCATTTCAATGCCCCGACAATCGTGTCCACGTTGCGGCGGACCATTCCGAGATAGGTGCCCTCCTCGGTGCCGGGCTCACCCATGGCATCCGAGTAAAGCGTGCCGCCGATGCGGATCTTGCGACCCCGGGCCTCGCACCCCGCTACGACGGCCTCGATCGCCCGGTGCGAAACACTGGACTCCACGAATACGGCCTTCACCTCAGCGGCCACGATCTCGTCGATCCGCCTCTGGATGTCCTTCAGCCCCGCCTCCGTGGCCGTTGAGATGCCCTGAAGTCCGAGCACGCGGATTTTGTAGGCGCGGCCGAAGTAGCCGAAGGCGTCGTGCGCGGTCACCAGCACCCTCCGGGCTTCGGGGATGGTGGCCAGTTGCTTCCCGCAGTAGGCGTGAAGTTCCTTCAGTTGCTCCCGATAGGCGGTCGCGTTGGCCTCGAAGGCGGACCGGCCGGAGGGATCGATCTTCGACAGGGCTTCGACAACGGCGGGCAGCGTCTGTTCCCACATGCTGACATCGAACCAGATGTGCGGATCATAGTGCCCGGCGAATTCGGGTGGCTCGCGCAGCAGTGATGCGTCGACTGTCGAACTCACCGCCACTGTCGGGCGCCCGCTCGAGGCCATCTTGACGAAGATGTCGCCCATCTTCCCCTCGAGGTTGAGGCCGTTGTAGAGGATCAGGTCAGCCTCGGCCAGCCGCCGCAGGTCGCCCTCGGAAGCCTTGTAGAGGTGCGGATCCACCCCAGGCCCCATCAGCGACGTCACCTCCACGCGGTCGCCGCCCACCACCCGGGCGAGATCGCCGACCATGCCGACCGTGGCGGTAACGCGAATCTTGCCGCCCGAAACCCGCCCTCCGCCGGGCGTGCAGCCGGTCAAGCTCGCCATCAACAACAGGATCGCCAGGCCCAGGATCGCCAAGCCCGGGATCGGTCTGCGCCGGTCAGTCACTGTTGTTCCTCCGGGCTGTCACAGGGAGAGACGAAGACCTGTGCAGCGACCTCCGGCCCGATCGCCCGCTCGGCCCCATTTATCGAGACACGGTAGGGTCCGCCGAACGGCTCCACCGCGAGCACCAGCACGGAAGTGGAGGGATAGAGCCCCATCCCACCGAGGTAGCGGAGCAGGGCGGGATCGCCGTCGTCCACCCGCCGCACCACGGCCGTCCGACCCGGTTCAAGGTCGGTCAGAGGCATGTGCCGGGTCGGATCCAGATAGCCGTCGCGGGTGGGAATCGGGTCGCCGTGGGGGTCGTGCGTCGGGAAGCCCAACAAGGCGTCGATGCGATCTTCAAACTCTTCCGAGATCACGTGTTCCAGCCGTTCCGCTTCGTGATCCACCTGGTCCCAGGAGTAGCCGAGGGCCTCCTTGAGGTACAGCTCAAGGAGCCGGTGGTGGCGGATCATCTCCAGCGCGACATTCGTCCCCGCGGGCGTCAGCGTGACTTCTTGCGTGCGTACGTAGCGCACCAGGTTGAGCTCCTGCAGGCGCTTCACCATCTTCGTTACGGCCGCTGGTGAGACTCCGAGCCGGTCCGCCAGCACCGAGGGAAGACAGCGTTGACCGCTGTCGGTGAGCTTGAAAATGACTTTCAGGTAGTCTTGAACCGCCGCCCCGTGCATCCGTCGCGCCTCGCCGCGGCATCGAGCCTGCGGGCTCCGTCACTCAGGTGTAAACCCGATGAGAATTAACCGAGGTCAATTATGGTTGCGTCTCTTGGAAAAATCAAGCCGCATGCGAGCACCGATGAGATCCAGTGGCAGCCCGGCCGCGGGCTCAAGTCCCGAGTTGCTCGCGAGGAAGTCGCAGCAGGAACTCTGGGGCATCCTCGCCGGGGACGAGGACTGTCTTCAATGGGCGGAAACCGGCCCGGCGGTAGGCACGGATGGCAGCCGCGTTCGCCACGTCCGGCCCGATGACGCACGCGGGGGCTTCCGGCCAGCGCGGGAAGCCGATCTCCGCCAGAAATCGCCGCAGCAGGGGCGCACCGAGACCGCGGTGGATCAGGTCCGGCTCGCCGATGAAGAGGTCTACGCCGATCGCCGGTTCCTCTAGACCCAGGGCTGCGGCGTAGTCGGGGTGATCGTCGATCAGATAGACCTGGATGTAGCCAATCTCCCGGTGGCCGAGAAGGATCAGGAACGGAAGTGTGGGGTTCGTGCCGTTGATCCGCTCGGCGTACTTGAGAACCACTTCTTCAAGTGAGAACGCCTCTTTCCACCACTTGAAGACATGCGGCTGATGCAGCCAGGCGTGAAGGCGCGGCAAGTCGGCCGCGATCATCGGTCGGAAACTAAGGTCTGCCGAATCCGGGACAACTTCCTCGCCGATCACACCAGTTCGCGAATCAACTGGTAGCCCGGATCCAGGATCGGCACGGGCCGGTTGATCAGATCATGGTGGATCTGTGCCGGATTGATTCCGAGTACGTGGTAGACGGTAGCCAGCACGTCCTGCGGGGTGTAGGGGCTGTCCGCGGGGTACTCGCCGAGAGCATTGGTGGCGCCGACCGCCTGACCCATGCGCAGCCCGCCACCCGCCATCGCCACGCTCATCGCCTGGCCCCAGTGATCCCGGCCCGGCAGACCGGTCTGCCCCGGCACCCCCGTTGTATTGAGCTTCGGCGTGCGCCCGAACTCGCCCATCACGACCACCAGGACGTGGTCCAGCATCCCGCGGTCGGACAGGTCCCCGACGAGGCCCGCGACCGCCTGGTCCATGCGTTCGGCCGGGCCCTTCACGACGCCGGCGATGTTGTCGTGCATGTCCCATCCGCCAAAATTGACGGTGACGAACGTGACGCCACGCTCCACCAATCGCCGCGCCATCAGCGCGTAGCGACCCCATTGGTGATCGCCGTAGCGCTCGACCATCGGCTTCGGCTCCAGGTCCAGATCAAACGCTTCTCGGACCGTGGGGCTCAGCAGGGTGTTGAACGCCTGCTGGGTGAAGACGTCCAGCCTTTCGACCTGTCTGCTCCGCTCGACGACGCCGCAGACGTTGTCGAATCGCTTCAGGAGGTCGGCGCGACGTGTGAGGCGGCTTCGGTCTCCGGCCTGCTTGAACATCGTCGGCGTGCCGGGCTTGTCACCGTCGCCGCCCGCGCTGTAGGGAAAGAAGGGGTCGAACTGCGCTCCCAGGTAGTTGGCACCGTGGTAGCCGGGGCTGATGCCGACGGAGTGGATGTTCGGCACCCCGACGTAGGCGGGCAGCGACGGGTTGTTCGCGCCACGGGACAGGGCAACATAGCTGCCGGCGGACGGGAACCGGGGGGTGGTGTCCGCACCCGTGGCACCCCAGCGGCCGGTGAGCATGACGTGGGCGCCGGCGAAGTGGTCGCCGTTGTCGTGATGTACGGACCGGACGAACGCCATCTTGTCCGCCAGCTTCGCCTGGCGGGCCATCAGTTCGCTCAGTCGGATCCCGCTGACGTTCGTCTCGATGGCCTTGTAGGCACCGCGGTACTCGGCCGGAGCGTCGGGCTTTGGGTCGTAGGTTTCGTGCTGCGGAGGACCGCCGTCCAGCCAGACGACGATGCAAGCAGTCTGTTTTTTGGGAGCTGCGCTCGCTGACCGCATCCGGAGCAGATCAGCGAGACTGAGGGCGCCCAGTCCCAGGAAGCCCGCCTGCAGGACGGAGCGTCGCGTCGCGCCTGCGCAATTGGTGCTGGCTGAGCCGCCACCGATGGTCAACATCTCGTACCCCCTCAAACCGCAACCCCTCTTTGGATGCTGCTTGAGGCGCGCGGTTGCACGCTGATTCAGCGCGGCACCGGCGCGTGGTCATCTCCCGCTGACGCCGGTCTCATCGACGTTACCTCGGGAAGTGCAGGGGTTTGCCAAAGGGTCCCGTGTAGCTTGCCGGCTTCTGGGTCAGTGCTCCGAGAAGCGCACAGATCCGGGCGGCGGCGGCCTCGTCGGTGCCGGGTAGCGCGAGAATGGGATGCTGACCACCCTCGGCATCGACGGCAAAAACGACGCTGCGCCCATCCCACCCCTGCGTCTCATAGGCACCGCGGAGGCAGGTGACCTCCGACAGGGGAATCGCCTGTCCGTCGGTCCCGTGCTGACTGGAGCGCATGATCCCCTGGGTGGAGTCGAGCAAGAGCAGCATCTCCTGCCGGAGGCGCCCGGGCAAGTAGGCGGCCACCAGGAAGCCGATGGGAGCTGCGAGCCAGACAGCGGGGTGCCACCACCCGCCAACGATGGCTGCAAGGCTGACAAGCACCCCCGCAGCCTGGGTCGTACGGCGCGTTCTGAGCAGGGCCGCGGCGCTGGTGAGTACGACCGTACGCCGATCCCCACGGCGGAACTCGACCAGTCCCCCGATGTCGACCGAATCGCTCCCGAGCGGGCATGTAGGGGAGTTGACGCCAGCCGTGTTGGGACCCTCCATGGTGCAACCTCCACAGCAAGGGTGCCCGGTCCCGACCGCGCAGAAACGTGCTCGAGCCCCTGGCGTCGCCGCTTCACCAGAGGCCGAGCCGACGGGTCACCACCATGGAAAACCCGGAGAGCAGGAGCGCGACCGCCGACACCACGGCAAACCCCAGCACTCCGAGGTTGTCCAGGGGAACGTGGGTGAAGTTCATCCCCCAGGCACCGAACACCGCGCCGAGGATGGCGACGCAGATCGCCACCACCGTCAGCCGCCTCATCGTCTCATTGAGCTGGTTGGAGACGATGCTGAGCTGGGCCTCCAGAGCGCCGGTCGCCATCTCCCGCTCGAGGTCGATCACGTCGAGGAGCCGCAGCACGTGGTCGTAGATGTCCTGAAAGTAGGGGTAGGTGGCCGCGGTGAAGAGGCTGATGTCCCGACGCAGGAGCCGGTTGAACACCTCGCGGAGCGGGTAGACCGCCTTCCGAAGCGTGTAGAGGCTGCGCTTGATCTGCAGCAGTTCCTCCGGGTCCAGTCGAGAGCGGCGCTGAAACATTCGGACCTCGAGCTCGTCCAGGCGCGTCTCGATCGCCTCAACCACCGGGAAGTAGGCGTCGATGATTTCGTCGACGATCCGGTGAACCAGGAAACCTACGTCGCGCGTCGGCAGCTCCTGGACCTTCTCCCAACTCTGGGATGCCACCTCGAGGCACGGGATCGCCGTCTCGTGGCAGGTGACGACGAAGTTTCGTCCCACGAAGATGGCAAGCATTTCGGTCTCGAACTGGCCGGCTCGGTCATGCGGAGCCTCGAGAAGAATAAAGAGGTACTCCTGGTAGTCATCGATCTTGGGTCGCTGGCGGCGACTGAGCACGTCCTCCAGCGCGAGCTCATGGAAGCCGAATTCCTCCCGCAGCATCGCCATGGCGCCGGCATCCGGACCCAGGACATCGACCCACAGAACGACTCCTTCTTCACGCCGGATCTCGCTGATCTCGACCGGATCGATCGGCCGGCAGGGCTGATCAGGGCGCGTGACACGCGCCGCGACGTGCGCCTTGCTGGCCGGCAGAGCGATTGGGGGCATTCTCGGGATCCTCACCGTGGGAGCGACACTCTCATACTCGTGATTCTCCCGCTTTCCGATCAGGTCGCGTCGACAAACATCGGTGCCCTCTCCGGGCCGAGCGTGATACTTTGGGCTGGAGTGCAACCACTCCGACGAGAGGAACCGCCGCAATGCCGCTTCGCCAATCTGGCCCCCGCATCAAGATCATCGCCGCGCTGGCCGCTGCAGCGGCCATTTCGATCGCCGCGCAGGCACAGAAGAAGGACCTGGGTTACAAAGACACGCCCCTGTTGCCCGGGGGCAAGTGGCATGTGCATGACGGAGACCGCCCCCAGCCGAAAATCGTGGACCCCGGGACAGGCAGCACTGCCGACGAACCCGGCCGCCCGCCGTCGGATGCCGTGGTGCTGTTTGACGGGAAGAGCCTGGCTGCCTGGCGTTCATCCAACGGGGGGCCCGCCGGGTGGAAGGTCGGGAATGGCTATTTTGAGGTCCCGGCTGCCGGAACCCCCGGCGGCGGACCGATTCAGACAGCGGCCGAATTCGGCTCGTGCCAGCTCCATGTGGAGTTTGCGACGCCGAAAGAAGTGAAGGGTGAGGGACAGGGCCGGGGCAACAGCGGCGTGTTTCTGTTCAACCGCTACGAGATCCAGGTGCTCGACTCGTTTGAGAATAAGACCTACCCGGATGGGCAGGCTTCATCGATTTACGGACAGTACCCGCCGCTCGTGAACGCCTCGCGTCGACCGGGCGAATGGCAGGCGTACGACATCGTTTTCACCGCACCGCGATTTGAGGGCGACAAGCTGATTGCTCCCGCTTATGCGACGGTCCTCCACAACGGCGTCGTCGTCCACAACCACGTGGAAGTGCTGGGTCCGATGTCACACCGGCAGTCGCCGAAGTACGTCCCCCACGGACCAAAGGGCCCGATCAGCCTGCAGGACCATTCGAATCCGATCCGGTACCGCAACATCTGGGTGCGTGAGTTGAAGGCGTACGACGAGGAAGGGACCCCGCCCTGACATGTCGTCTCGCTGGGGACGGAGAGCCGCCCACGCCCTGCTGATCCTTGCGGCGGCTGGATCGCTGAACGCTGGCATGGGGATCGGGCGCGGACGGGCAGCCAGCCTGCGAGCGGGCGCAGCCACAGCCAACGTCACGCCGCGACTGGGGACCTCCATCAACGGCGGGATGTCGGACGCTCGCGCCACCCACATTCATGACGAGCTGCGCGCGCGCTGCCTCGTGCTGGACGACGGTCGCACCCGACTGGCGATCGCGGTGGTCGATAGCTGCATGCTCCCTCGTGCGGTGACCGAAGAAGCGCGCCGCCTGATCAACGCCGAGACAGGCATCCCCTCCGGCAATGTGCTGATCTCCGCCACGCACAGTCACTCGTGCGGCACCAGCGCGGCGGTTTTTCAGAGTGAGCCGGAAGCGGACTACCCGCCCTTCGTCGCCAGGCGTATCGCCGACGCCGTACGGTGCGCCGCCAACAACCTGACCCCCGCTCGGGCAGGCTGGGGATCGGGGAGCGTGCCGGAAGAGGTGAACAACCGGCGCTGGCGGATGAAACCGGGCGCAATCCCGCCAAACCCATTCGGCGGCCAGGATCAGGTGCGAATGAATCCGCCGGTCGGCAGCCCTGACCTGCTGGAGCCGGCGGGCCCCACGGATCCCGAAGTGGGGGTTCTCGCCCTGACCCGGCCCGACGGCTCGCCCATCGCCATGCTGTCGAACTACTCGCTGCACTATGTGGGCGGCGTGGGCCCGGGTCACGTCTCCGCAGACTACTACGGTGCCTTCGCTGCGGAAGTGGAGCGCCGGCTCGGCGTCGAGACGCAGGACCCGCCATTTGTCGCCATCATGAGCAACGGCACCAGCGGCGACATCAACAACATCCGTTTTCGCGGACCTGTCATCACGCAGCCCCCGTACGGCCAGATCCGCAAGGTAGCTGGCCGCCTGGCTGCAGAGGCTGTGGAGGTGCACCGTCGGCTTGTGCCTGCTGTGGAGCCGCGGCTGGCCGCGGCATCGCGCACCATCCGGCTCCGCGTGCGCAAGCCCACGGCCGAAGAGGTGGAGCAGGCGCGGGCAATCCTGGCCGCGGCCGGTCCACCCCCTTACCGCACGCAGCGCGAGATCTACGCCCGCGAGACCGTACAACTTGCCGACTACCCGGTGGACGTACCCGTGATGCTGCAGGTGCTGAAGATCGGCGAGCTGGCAATCTGCGCCATTCCATGCGA
Source organism: uncultured bacterium (assembly GCA_964609085.1). Classification (GTDB taxonomy): domain Bacteria; phylum Armatimonadota; class SYMT01; order SYMT01; family SYMT01; genus JANPLG01. Next base: position 14,871 of record CAZSRZ010000046.1, read on the forward strand.
AGTCTTCGTGGAGATCGGGCTGGAGCTAAAGCGCCGCAGCCCCTTTCGCTCAACCTTCACCCTGTCACTGGCCAACGGCTACAACGGTTATCTGCCCACACCCGAGCACCACGCCCTGGGGGGCTACGAGACCTGGCGCGCAAAGTCGAGCTACCTCGAGGTGGACGCATCGCGAAAGATCACAGCCACGCTTCTGGAACTCCTGCAGGGGCTGAAGTAGGGCCGGCATCAGCGGAGCCGCGAGGCCCGCTACCCTGCCCAAAGCCCGAAGGGGAGCGAATGCCTCACTGCAAGCGTGAGGCGGAAGCGGCCCACCGCCTTGCCGCGAGATCAGCGCCGCCATTGCCGGAGTTGCTGATTGGGACGGTTGATAGCCTGCATGGCGCCGCCGGGGAGGATGCTCGGCGCGCCGGCGACGTGGTCCTGCCAGCCAGCCGGCCGCGTATGTCGCCGGGCAGCACGGCCGTGACGCGCCACGACATCGCCGCCCTCACGCTGCACTCAGCTCGGCACCATGCTAGATTCAGCGGGCTGGTTCCCCGCGCGGCGCTTACCCTTGCGTCGCCTGCTTCCACCTCTGTGGAGTGCGTGCATGTCCGAGGCGTCCCTGACCGTACTGCTGGGTAGAGATGACGCGGCTCTGGTTGACGCCGTCCGGGCGATCTCTCCTCGGATCCGGACGGTGTCGGCTCGGGAGTTGGAGCGAGCCCCGGAGCGGGTGACGGAGATTGAAGTTGCTTACGGAGGCCTCTCCCGCTCGCGGATTCAGGATGCCACGGCGCTCCGGTGGCTGCAGACTGGGGGCGCGGGCGTGAATGGGCTGTTAACCCCGGAGTTTCAGGCCCGGGGGATTCTGCTTACCAATGCCAGCGGCATCCACGCCGAGCCGATCACGGAGCATATGTTCGGGATGCTCCTCATGGTGACCCGCGCCCTCGGCGTCGCGTGGGACCAGCAAAAATCCGGGCGATGGAAGAGTGACACCGGGCCCGACTACGCCTCCCAGGTGAGCCTGCTGTCCGGCAGAACCCTCGGCATCCTCGGCGTGGGCGCTATCGGCGGGCACAGTGCGCGGGTAGGCCGCGCTTTCGGGATGCGAGTGATCGGCTGTCGGCGCAGCGGTGAACCGCACCCAGACGTTGAGGTGATGCACACTGAGGCCGAGAAGCTCAAGTTCTTTGCTGCGGCGGACGTCGTGATGAACTCCCTCCCGCTGACGGAGCGCACACGCCACTTCATCGGGTCCGAGGCGTTTGCGGCCTTGCCCGACGGCGCCATCGTGATCAACACCGGTCGCGGCCCGACGATCGACACCGACGCGTTGGTGGCTGCGCTGGAATCGGGCCGCCTCGGGGCAGCCCTGCTGGACGTGACCGACCCGGAACCGCTGCCGGAGGGCCATCCGCTATGGACCATGGACCGCGTATTCATCACGCCGCACTTCAGCGGATCGCACCCCGGATACTGGCGGCGAGCCGACGCCATCTTCCTGGAGAACCTGCGCCGCTTTCTCGACGGCGCACCGCTTCACAATCTCGTCGACCAGGCGGAGGGATACTGATGCCCCGTGTGCGGCTAGTGCCGGTCCTTGGGTTCGCGGTAGCCGTGCTCGCTCTCAGTGCCGCCCGCGGGCAGGAGGCCAGAGCTCCTGTCCCGGACGTGGTCGTTCGTGTCAACGAGGTCACGGGGCGATTCGTGCCGGAGCGGTTCAACAACCTGGCGACCGATGGGCTCTACGGCGTGCTGAATTCGCCGCTGGCCGATGCCGCGCTCGAGTGGGCCAGGGCAACGAGAGGGCTTTCGTACGTCCGATGCTGGAACTGGCTGGGGGATGGCTACTCTCGCAGCCAACCGAGGTGGCAAAGCGGATGTGGGGTCGTGCCGGCGGCGGGTGCCCCCGCGCGATTTGAGGCGCTGGAGCAGACCATCGATGCCTTACTCACGGCCGGTGTCAAGCCGTGGATCGTGTGCGGGGCAATGCCGGACGCGCTCGCGGAGGGTCCGGTGCGTCGCAATGACGGTGGAGGCGGCATCAACGCTCCCCGCGACTACGAGCAGTACCGCGATTTGCTGACGCAGATGTTCAAGCGCCTCCTCAAGACCTACGGCGCGCGCGAGGTCCGCACGTGGTACTTCGAGGCGTGGGCCCAGCCGGACCACGAGGGCTCCTGGGCGCACGGGCGAGCGGCGCCGTTCGCCACGCCGGTCGAGGCGCCGCAGTGCGCACCGTTCCTTCGGCTTTACGATGCTTTCACTGCAGCCGCCGTGGCCGCCGATCGCAACCTGGCCGTTGGCGGGCCGGGGATTGCCGGCGATGAGAGCTTCCTCCGACGCTTCCTGACCCACTGCACGACCGGCAAGAATGCGTTCACCGGGCAGCCGGTGGTGAGGCCCAGATTCGTGAGTTGGTGTGCCTACGGCTCCCCCGAAGCCATCGTTGCTCGGAACGCCACCCTGCGACGCCTGGTGGCCAAGGAGTTCCCCGAGCTGACGGGGTTGGAGTTTGCGGCGGTGGAGAGTACGGGTGGTCCGGGCTCGGAAACCGAGGCGGACCGAGTGGGGGAGGCAGCCCGGCTGGCGGCAGTGGTGATCCGCACGGCCGCATCGGATCAGCCGGTCGATTGGTACTTCCGCAGCGGGTGTCTCATCGACGAACAGTTCGATGGCGATCGTCCGCTGATCACGCGTCTGGGGCGGTTCACCGTGCCCACACCCGCGTTTCGCCTGGCAGGACTGCTGGAGAAACTGTCCAGCGAACGAGTGGCGACCTCCGTGCCCTCCGGCGTGCTGGCGCTGGCGACAGTGCCGGCCGGGAAGGCACTGAAGAGCAATGCGCAGCTCCTCCTCTGTCGGGATCCGGGCACTGCCCCGGCGGGTGGAAAGCTCAAGGTGCGGTTCACCGGGCTTCCGGCGTCGCTGCTCAAACTTCCCGTGCGCGTTTACCTACCGGAACTGCATGGTGTCCACGAACAGTGGACTGCTGCGGGGATGCCGACGATTCGTGCCGAGGACTCGCCGGAGCGGCAGCGCCAATCGCAGAACGCCCTCGAGACCATCGCTCAGGCAATGCTCGGAGAGCGACCACTCGACGCCGATCGGATGCAGAACGACCTCGCTGTCAGAGGGGGTGAGGCGAGTCTGGAGATCGAGTTGGGTCCTGGCGGGACGGCACTTGTCACCCTGGGGACGGAACCGAGCTTCGACATCGCCGTGGGGCAGCGTGCCGAACGCCTGCGCAAGGCCCAGGATGAGTTTGCCGCCGCCGCGGAGTTGCAGGTCCGCGGTTCGCAGACCGCCGGCACCGCCACTCGCACCGATCTCTTCGAGAGAGCGGTCGCCGCGCTCCGCCAGATCCAGAACCGCTACGCCGACACGGCGTGGCGGAAGGCCGCGCTCGGGGCTCTGGAGGGAATCTATGAGCTCGATCTCAAGTCGCCCGAGCAGGCGGAGGCGGTACGGGGAGAGATACTCGCCCTGACGCTCACCGCGGACGAACGCCTGGCTCTGCTGCGGGGGCGGCGCGTGGCGGCCGCCCGTTCCGCCGACCAGGAGGCCGTGAGGAAGCTGACGGCAGAGATGGCGGGGTTGGAGAAGGCGGTGGCGGCGAGCAAAGTCTGGGCAGTCCGCCGCTACGAGGGTCCCTGAGGCGGCACGCTCCTTCCGAGTGATGGCCATCGGCGACATCGTCGGCCAACCGGGTCGGCGGGCGTTCTCGATTCTCGCGCGCGATCTCATCCGCGCGCACCAGGTTGATTGGACCGTTGTGAATTGCGAGAACGCCGCCGCGGGATTCGGCGCGACGCCCGAGGTGGTCACCGAACTTTTCTGCAGCGGCGCTCAGTGTCTGACCAGCGGAAACCACATCTGGAAGCACCGCACCATCTACGCGACCCTCGAGGCCGAACCGCGCCTACTGCGCCCCGCCAACTACCCATCCGGGGCACCTGGGCGCGGATTTGGGGTCTACGACGCTCCTGGGGGGTACGTGGCTGTGATCAATCTCATGGGTCGCCATGGATTTGAGGGCCTCGACTGCCCCTTCCGCCGGTTCGACGAGATTCACGAGGAAGCCGCGGCGGCGAGCGCGGTCATCCTCGTCGACTTCCATGCCGAAAGCACCGCCGAGAAGGCCGCCTTTGCGCATTACGTGGACGGCCGCGCCTCGGTAGTCTGGGGCACCCACACCCACGTACAGACGGCTGACGAGCGGATCCTCGCCGGCGGAACGGCGTTCATCACCGACCTGGGAATGACGGGTCCGGAGGACAGCGTGATCGGCGTAGCGAAAGAGATCAGTATCGGGCGCTTCCGAAGTGCCCTGCCCGCGCGCTTCGACGTAGCGGAGGGCAGGGCGTTGCTGTGCGGTGTCGTCGCGGAAGTTGACGGAGAGACGGGTCGTGCGATCCGAATCCGGCGCATCCAGGAGCGTGTCGAGTGCGTCTAATGTGGCAGTTGCACGCCGGCCTGGAACGGAACGGCATCGGCGGAAGTCAGTAAGGTCACTGGGCAGGTGGGGGCAAGATGATGCGAAGAAGCCGGACGGCGATAATTTTGAGCGCGCTCTTTGGGGTTGCGGGGGTACTGGCGCTGTCCGTGCCGGGCACTGCCCAGCAGCCGGGGGTGAAAAACGTCGAACTGTACACCGGAGGCGACCCCGAGGCCGAAGGCGTGAAGTTGGGCGGTTGGGGGAGCGGGTCAGCCACGGAAGACCGCAGCGTGAAGGGTCCCGGTGAGCAATCGATCAAGATCGAGACCAGCGGGTTCTACTCTGGAGCCCGGATCCAGTTTGTGAAGCCCCGCGAGCTTACGGATCAGAAAGCCGATCCCTTCGGCTTCCTGCAGTTCACCATCAAGTTCCAGCCCGGACGAATCAGTCAGCGCTCCGGCTCGGGTGGGTCGGGCGGGCCCGGCCCGGGTGGACTGCCCGGTCCGGCGGGCATAGGCGACATGGGCCTGAGCGGCGGCGGTGGGTTTGGTCCCGGCGGCGGCGGATTTGGCCCCGGCCCGGCAGGCTCGCCCGAATCCCTGGCTCCGGACACGCGGCGGATGAAGATCGTGCTGCGGGCCACCGAGGGCACTTTCATCGCTACCAACTTCCCCGTGACGCTTGTGGGCGCCCAAGAGGAAGGCTGGTCAGTCGTCGCCGTGCCGTTCGTGGCCTTCAAGGGCCTGGAGAAATCCGACACGCTGAAGGTGGAGGAAATCCGGCTCTTCGGTGACTCGAAGGACACGTTCTGGGTCGGCGAAATCCGCACGACCACTGACGACGAGCCGATCAACGTGGACGCGCTGGATGAACTGGAAGTCGCCGTGGGCGACCCAACGGAGTTCGTTGCTGCGGCGACCGGTGGAATCTCTCCGCTCCAGTACTCCTGGGACTTTGACCTCTCAGACGGTATCCAGGAAGACGCTACAGGCCCGTTCGTGGTCCACGTCTTCCGGAACGGCAGCCGTCCGGTCCCCGGCCAGCCTAACGAGCTTCAGCCCTACGTCGTCACGCTGACGGTGCGGGACCTCAGTGGTGCCAAGCGCCCGGTCCGTCGGCAGACGAACATCATCGTCAACCCGTGATCGGTGGTCGGGAGGGGCGGTGTCGACCACCAACCCTCCCGATCCCCCTTTTCGAAACCCGGCGCAACATCTCGGGGTTGTCGGCGTCTATTCTGCACGTGGCGGAGCGGCCGAACGACCGGCCGCCTTTTTGTTCTCGCTGTCTACTATGGGGACAGTACTGGGGTCGTAGTAGATGACCGAAGCCTACATCGAGATCGGTGCGCTCCAGATCCGCGTGCTTCGGTCGCTCTGGCAGCGAGGGAGCGGCACCGTCCACGAAGTGCTGCGGGACTTCCCCGAGCCGGACCGCCCCGCCTACACGACCATCCTGCACGTCCTGCGGACTCTCGAGCGCCGGGGATTGGTGGCGCACACGCCGGAACACCGGCAGCATCGCTATCGGCCCGTCGTGGGTCCGGATGCCGTGGAAGCCGGAGCGCTGAACGGATTGCTGGCCCGGATTTTCGCTGGATCCGCGGAGCAACTCGTTGCCCGGTTGCTGGAGACGGCGCCGCTGGACCCAGCGGAGTTGGACGGCATCCGCCGCTTGATCGAGGAACGGGAAGCCGAACTCGCGGCGAAGGGGCTTGCGCCATGATTGGTACCGCGACAGTGCTGGTCGGCAGTTCGCTGCACGCGGCCGAATTGTGGGCGAGGTTCCTCGTGACCAACTGGCTGTGGGGCTCCGTGGTGATCCTCGCGGCCGGGCTCGGACTGAGCCGGATCGGCACTGCCGGCCCGCGGGCACGGCACGGGCTGCTGCTGGCATCGTTGTTGATCGCGGCTCTCCTGCCGCTGCTGAAGGCCGCGGTCACGCCGCGTACAGCCTTGCCGCCACCGACGCTGCCGACCCTCGTATCTGTGGCCGGCGTGCGACCGGTCGCCGCACCGGGTCACGCGCTGGCTGCTGGCCCTGCGTTGGCCCCGCGCGGTCTGCCTTTGCGCTCCGACCCGCGACCGGTCCAGTTCTGGGGATTGTGCATCGCCGCCCTCCTCGCCGCGGGTGCGGGTTTCCGCCTAACGAAACTCCTTCACGGTCTCGCAGTGGTGGCCGGCTGGCGTCGGGGGGCCACGCGACTTGAGCATCCCGCCACGGGGGCACCGGGTGGGCCTGTGTTGGGCGTCGTGGATGTGTGGGTCAGTCC
>CAZSRZ010000046.1:21668-36269 GCA_964609085.1 uncultured bacterium
GTGCTCGCCGAGGGCGGCGACGGCACGGCCTACGCCCGAACGCTGCTGCGGGTGATGGAGCACGCTCGGGAGTCCGGGACCGACCGGGTCGTCTGTCGGTTCGGCCTGAGGCACAGCGACCTCCATCGGCGGATCACCACCATCCTGGCCGGCGGTCGCCGCGCATCACACCTGGCGATCGGCTCCACTGCTGCGCTGTCCCTCTGTATCGCGTCATCCGTCCTGGCTGTGGATCTAGGAAGCCGGCCGCGCACAGCGAGTCCCGCCCCGCCGGCGCGGCTTGCGCGGGCCGACCCACGCCGGCGGCCGCCCCGGTCGCTGGTAGCTCGCCGGCCGGCGCAGGCAGTCCGCCTGCGGCGTCCTGGCTCCCGTCCGGTCCGGGAACTGCTGGCTACGGCGGCCTTTCCAGCCCCCTCGTCCACCAACCCGCCGGAGACCGTCTATATCCAGTTGGGCGACGACGCGGCTCAACCTGCCGCGCCGGCAGACCGGGTCCCGAGCGAGTCGCACGTCGTGGTCTTTCTCCTGGACATTTCATCCAGCATGCGCGGCTACCACGCCGCGGCCGTACGTGAGATCCTCCGTCAGATCGAGGCCCTTCCGCCCGGCGACCTCTTCAACGTGATGGCATTCTCGTCTGCTGTCCGGGCTTTCGCGGAGAGTCCGGTGACTCCAGGGGAGGACAGCCTCGCCGGTGCCCGAGCCTGGCTGAATGGGTTGACGACGGAGGTCGGCACCGACCTGGAACTTGCGCTGGGTACCGCTCTCGCGAGTGCGGGAGTCACGGCAGTGGTGCTGATCACGGACGGTCTGCCGTCCAGCGGGGCTCGTGGGCCGGTGGAGTTGGTCTCCGCAGTGCAGCGTCAAAACCGCTGGGGAGCGCGGATTCTCCCGATCTCGCCCGGTCCCGCGAACGTCTCGGAGGGAGAGGCAACGCTCTCCGCCATCGCGGCCAGCTCCCAGGGGCAGCTCCGCGGGATCCGACCGGAGGCTCCCCGCGTCCTGGGTACGGAGGGCGGGGATCGGCCGATTTCGGGCGCACCCGATGACAGGCGAGAAAGCCAGTAGGATCACCATGACGGACGAGAGCGAGCGAGCGAGTGGAGGCGAGAACCGGGGTGGCCGGGAGTGGGTGGGTGCGATCCTCTCGTTACTCGGCGTGCTGCTCGGCGCGATGGCGGTTCTGTGGTTGAGCTACTGGTTGTTGGCGCGAGGATGATGCGTGGAGGAACGGCGATGACGCCCGGAACGCGGTGGTTGTGGCTCTGGCTGGCTCTCGCTTTTCTTGGCGTGGGCGCAGTGCGACCGGTTGCTGCCCAGAGCCCTGAAGAGCAGCTTGCAGCGGCGTCCGCACTCTTCGATGCGAAGAAGTACAGCGAGGCCTCGGTGCGTCTCGAGCAGTTCCTTGCGGCCAACCCAAAGCACGCGAAGGTGGGTGCCGCGGCCCTGGCGCTCGCCCGCTGCTACGCGGAGACCCGCCAATTCACCCGGGCCATCCCCGCCTACGAGAAATCCATCGCCAGCAAGGATCCGACGGTCCAGGCACCTGCACTGCTGGGCTTGGGAGAGGCCGCCCTGCAGGCGAGCAGCTACGAGAAGGCGGCGACGGCGCTGGACGCAGCGGTGAAACTGCCGCTGCGCGCGGATCAGGCACCGCTTGCGTGGCTCTGGCTGGGGCAAGCTCAATTCCAGTTGGGGAGGTTCCAGGCCTCGGAAGACGCCTACGTTCGGGTCACACAGAGCTATCCGCGAAGCGAATTCGTCGATAACGCATGGTTCGGTGCCGGGTTGTCCGCCATGCGATTGGGGAAGCCGGACGCAGCCCGAACGCGGCTGCGCACGGTCATCGATCGCTTCAAGACCAGCCCGGATCGGTCGTCCGCGCAACTCGCCCTCGGTCAGGTTGAGCTCGAGCAGAAGCGCTACCAGGAAGCAAAGTCCGTCCTCGAATTCCTGCTCGCGGAGATCGGGACGACCCCGGCAAAGGCCGAGATTCGGGTGCAGGCGGAGGAGACGCTGGTGGCGGTGCTCCTCGAGCTTGAGCAGTTTGACGTCGCGGCGAAGCGGTTGGAGCTGGTGTTGGCCCGAATGCTGGCCACTGAGCCATCGCGCCCACGCGTGAACCTCACGCTAGGCCACTGCCGGTACCGACAGAAGCTGTTCGATCCTGCACTCGCAGCGTACCGCGAGGCCGCGAAATCGACGGATGATGCGGTCGGGTTCGAAGGGCTCTTCTGGGCGGGGAACGCCGCTCTGGCCCTGGATCGCGGTGCCGACGCGGCGGTCCTGTTCGGCCAGGCGGTCGTTCGCGGTCCGAAGCACGCGCTGGCGGCGCGGGCCCAACTCAGGCAAGGGGATGCCCTGATGAGCGCGCGCCAGCCGGAAGCAGCCACGGCCGCCTACCGCAAGGTGGTAGCGTCGTACCCGCAATCCCCCGAAGCGGCCGATGCTCGCAAAGCCCTGTCGGCCAGTGTTGATGCCTTCACAGATCCGGCGCAACTCGTCACGGCCCTGAAGACGACGCCGCCCGCCGACCGGCCCCGAGGCCAACTCAGGCTCGCCCGCCTTTACTTCGACAAGAAGCGCTACGTCGACGCGCTGATGGCTGTCACCGACCTTCTGAAGCTCACGCCTGAGCCGGAGATTGCGGGTGAGGGGCAGTATGTGGCCGGGCTGAGCCTGGAGGCACAGGGCAAACCGGCCGCCGCGATCACGGCCCTGCTCGATGCAGTGCGGCGGGCACCCAAGTCCGGCTGGGTTGCGGAGGCGCAGACCCGACTAGCGTGGCTGCACCTGGATCAGCGTCAGGCGGCGCAAGCCGAGAAGGCGGCTGCCGCGGCGCTGACCCTCAGCCCGGCTCCCGACGTCGAACGCCAGGCCAGGTTGGCCCAACTCCAGGCTCAACTCGATCAGGAGAAGTGGGATGCGGCGCTTGAGAATTGTCGCTTGCTGGCCGCTGGGAACCCTCCGCCCGAAACTCTCGCCACCATCCTCTTCGCGCAGGCCTGGGCGATGGAAAAGCAGGGCAAGCAGGCCGAGGCCCTCCCGCTCTGGGAGCGACTGAATCGCGAGCACGCGCAGAGCGACTATGCCGCCGACGCACTGCTCCACCTCGGCGACGACCGCTTCAAAGCAGAGAAGTGGGACGAGGCGGTGGATCGCTACTCCCAGTTGGTGCAGCGGTTCCCAAAGAGCCCCCTCGTTGGGGAGTCTCGTTTCAAGCTGGGGAGTTCCCACTACAACGCAGGCCGGCACGCGATGGCGGCGGCGGAGTGGGATCGAGTGGCCGTGGACAAGTCGGCCGGCGATTATCAACCCGAGTCACTCTACTGGGCGGGAATCGCCCACGAGAAGGCCGGCAAGAAGCCCGAAGCGATCGACCGGTTGCAGCGGCTCGTGACGCAGTTCCCGAAGCATGCGCGCGTGAATGCCGCGAAACTGCGATTGGCAGCGCTGAAGGCTGTGATGGGATAGGCGCGAATCTTCCCGACGGCTTTCCGCGGGAGAGAGGTGGGGGACGGGCGAATGTGGGAGTTGTTCACGCACGCGGGCGTCGTCGCGTATCCGCTGGGGGTCTGTTCCATCGTCGCGCTGGCGATTATCCTGGAGCGCCTCTGGACGCTGCGCCAGATCCGGTCCATTGAGGACCGCGCCGCGATGATCCTGCAGCTCGCGCTCGAGAAGCGGGACGACAGCATGCTGAAGGATCCGGCGATCGCCGCGGCACCGGTCACACAGATTGTGCTGTCTTTGCTGGACCTGCGCGGCCACGGTCAGGAAGCCGTCCGGCACGCGGCCGAGTTGGCGTTGGCCCTGCAGCGACTCCGGCTGAGACGCTATCTCGGCACGCTGGCGACGATCGGCAGCACCGCCCCCTTCGTAGGCCTGTTCGGCACCGTCATCGGGATCATGATCGCCTTCAAGGACATGGGTGCCGCCGGAGGCGGTCCGGATAGCTCCGTGCTGATGCGCGGGATTTCCGAGGCGCTGAGCGCCACCGCATTGGGGTTGCTTGTGGCCGTTCCATCCGTGGTGGCCTACAACTACCTCCTCGGCAGCGTGCAGGCGTTGTTGCTGCAGATCAACTCCCACTTGGCGCGACTTGCGCCCCTCCTCGCCCACTCCGGCACCCCGGACCGCGAGCGCGTTTCGGCCTGAGGCTGCGGGGAACCAGGAGCACTCCGATGCACGGCAACACCGACGCCGAAGATGAACCGATGTCGAGCATGAACTTCATCCCGCTCATCGACATCGCCCTCACGCTCGTCATCATCCTGATGGTGACCACGGCTTTTGTGCGCCCGCCGGGCGTTTCACTGAAACTCCCCGAAACCGCGACCCGTGAGGGTGCGCCTGAAACGAGTAAGGACCTGGTGGTATCCGTCGACGCGGCCGGAGAGATCTACGTGGATGCGGTGCGCATCACGGCCGCCGCGTGCCAGGCGAAGCTGAACGCGGTCGCGGGGCGAAATCGGGATGCGCGGGTCCTGGTCAAGGGGGATCGGGATGTCCCTTACAGGAAGGTGATGGATGTGATGGACATGGCACGGCAGGCCGGTCTGACGCGCATCAGCCTGATAACTGACCCGAAACCGGCGGGGCTCTCCCGCAGCTAGATCGACTGGATCCTGCCGAGGACACTCTGACATGCGGATTGAGCGGTGGTACTGGCTGGGACTGTTCGCGCTCTACTCGACGCTGATCCATGGCGTGCTGGGTTGGCGGATGCCGAGTCTGGGACTGTCCACGCCGGCCATGCCGCGTCCGACCGAAATCGAGGTGAGCCTCAATCCGGAGCCCGTTGAGAAACCCGCGCCACCGAAGCCCGAGCCTGTTTCGAAACCCCTGGCCGCCCCCAAGCCGTCGGTCGCGAAGCCGCGAGAGCTTGCCCATGCTACTCCGTTCAAGCCTCGGGTGCCGAAGGCAGCCGCGGTGCGAAAGCCGGACCCAGTCACCGCCGGGGGCACGGACCCCACGAAGGTGGAGCAGCCGCTCCCGCTTGGCCTGCCGACGGGACGTCGCAGCCTGAAGGCAGAGCGCACCCAACTCGCGCTCGCTCCCCGGCAACCGGACCTCTCGCGGCCACCATCCCGGTCGACGGAGGAACTCCCCACGACCGGTACCCCGAAGCTGGCTCCCCGCATGGCCGGTGCCGCTACCGGTGCCGACAACCCGCTGGCCGGATCTGTCTCATCCGACGATGAGAAGCCCCTCCCCCTCGGGGCGGCGAAAGGTCCCGGGGGCGGTGCCACCCGCTTCGCCCGGTCAACGGCCGCGCCCAGCCTTGCCGGAGGCGGCTCGCCGTCACCCGCGCCTGTCCCGGGAGGGCGTGACGGCCTCCGAGGTCCGGATCGCTCGCAGCCAGATCTGATGTTCCTCGGGGGCGGTGCAGGAGGGAAGAATCTGCCGCGCGAGGCACCGCGCATCGGCGGCGGCGGGGGGCGTACCCTGCTTTCCGTGACCAACCCCCTGGCCCGAGATCTCGTCTCCGACGAAAAGGCCGGGCTTGGGCCGGGCGTTGGCGGCGGTGCCGGCCTCGGCGCCGCCGGCGGTGTCGGCTCGGGGCGCGGTGCGGGCGTGGGGACGAACCCGGCCGGACGGTTGGCGATCTCAACGCTCCGAGCTAAACCGGGTTCCGGCCTCGGCGCGGGATCCGGATCCGGAATCGGGACAGCGCCTCCGGGTGGCGGGAGAGGCACCGGCGCAGACCTGCCCGGAACCGGGGGAACCGGGGCCGGCTACGGCCGTGGGTCCGGGATTGGGTTTGGCTCCGGCTCGGGCCCTGGGATCGCAACAGGCGGCGGTGGGCGCGGCGGCGGCGCCGGCAGCGGCACGGGGACGGAGGGTCCGGGTGGCTCGGGCCGGCTGCTGACGCGAGGCATCCCGTTCGGCGACATCACCGGGCTGCTCGGCGGAAATCCAAATGGCGGCGGCGGGCGCGGCGGTGGGCCGGGCGGTTCCGGCCGCGGGCTCGGTGGCCGCGGAACAGGCGGGGGCGGACCGAGGGAGACCGAAAAGGCGCGAATCGTCTACCTGCTCGACGCCTCGGGCAGCATGAATCGCGCCAACATGATCGGCAAAGCCAAGGATGCCCTGAAGAAGGCCATCTCGGAGCTGAAGCAGGGCGACTTCTTCAACATCATCGCCTTCAGCGGAACCATCTCGCCCTTCCACGGCGACATCCTGCCCGCCACCCCACAGAACATCGAGCAGGCGTATGCGTTCATTGATCGCCTCGGATTGGCTGGAGGGACCAACATCTCCGCCGCGCTCGAGGCCGCCCTGCTGTCGCCCAGCGTCACGCATGTTTTCATCCTGTCCGACGGAGAACCGAGCCGGGGTATCGTCGACACCGAGCAGCTTCGTGCCTTTGCCCGCCAGCGCAACCGCGCCTCGGCGCAGATCCACACCCTGGGGCTTGGGCTCGGCGAGGAGTTCCCCGGCATTCCACTGCTGAAGTCTCTCGCGGCGGATAACGACGGGAGCTTCAACTACATCAACCTCGCCCGCTGAGCTCTCCATGATTGTGGCCGCGATGCGTATGCCTGCCCGTGTGCTGTTGCTGCTCGCCGCCGCCGGGTTGGTGCTGGCCGGTGTCGCTCCCGCGCGGGCGCTCAATCAGCGGATCTACTCCCTGGCGGAACTCCTGCAGGATACGGAGACCATCTGCGTAGGGCGGGTGATCGCGTCTGAGCGCTCCAGGATGCGGGCTGCCCTGCTCATCGAGGAGTGCGTCCGGGGAGATCCGGGCTATCGCTGGATGGCCGTGAACGTAGCGCCCGGCGGTTGGGGTCATCCGGGTCCGATGATGGCTCGCCTGGTACCGGGGGTGCCCGTCGTCGTCTTCACAGCTCGGGTGAAGCAACGTCACGTCGTCCTTGGCTTCGTCGAAGGGACCTGGTTCCAACTCACGGCGCCGGTGAACGCGGACGCGCGGGCAGACCAGAACGCGCTGCCCTGGAGCTTCACTCACGCGGAGGTCTTCCTGCGCCGGACCTTTGCCGGCACCAGCGCCGAATTGGAAGCCATCCTGCGCGACGTCGTCTCGGGGAAGCGAACGGCCCCCGCTCCCAATCCCGCCGTGGGTCAGGGCTGGGGGCCGGAGCCCCCGCGGGATTACCGGCCGGCGAAGCCCCTCCCGGAACTCCCCGCCGTGGTAGTTCGTGCTCTGGCGGAGCTGCGCAGCCCCATCCGCAGGATCGCCGTCAGGCCGCTGACCCCCGAGGAGCAGGCGTGGGTGAAACGCGCTGCGATGACCTACCATCGCGCGGACGAGGATGTGGAGATCCTCCTGGCGCAGGCTCGGTACAGCTCCCGCGACGCCGAACGGGCCCTGCAGTATGAGCGGGACCACGGCCGGGGCGGCAATCGCGCCTGGGTGCGAAGCGCTGAGGAGATCCTCGACCTGAAGTACCGGAGCGATCGCCTCTCCTGGCTGGATGTCCGCGGCGTGTTGATGCGCGCGGGGGAACTGTTCACTCCGGTCACGGATCCTGTTGAGCTGATCCACGGCCTGCGCACCCGCTACTCCTGGGACGAGCTGGACCCGATGTTCGACGACGATAAGTGGGGACGTCGAAAGCTCGCAGACGCCGTCCGTCAGAAGGATGCGGCCAGGCTTCCGCATCCCCTCAACCCCGGAGAGAAGCTCGGACCGCCGGTTCTGAACATCGACATGGGCGAACCCGGGGTGGGTGACATCGCCATGGAGTCTGTCGGCTGGAGGCCACTGCCCGGAGGGAGTTGGGATCTGGCGCGTCGACAGTTCGGCTGGCTGGGGGGGGTGACGGGTCTCCAGCGACCCGGCAGTGTCGTCTACACCGCTCCGGGATCGAAGTCCAACCCCCTGCGAAACCTGCCACCCCGGCCGGGGCTGGCCCTGGCAGCCCGGGCGGGCGAGTACTCCGGCGCGGCGCTCTGTTTCGGCACCGGCATGGGCGACTACCTCGGCGCGTCGCGCGGCGGGAACGGTGCGATGGCGGGGTACGACGACGAGTGGGTGCAGGTGCGCCAGGGAGAGTCGCGCAGCTTCCTCATCGTCGCCCAGGTGTACGTGCCCGATCAGTCGGATGCCGTCGGTGAGCCCCGCGCCGGCTGGTTCTACATCAACCGGTCGTCCCGTTACATCGATGTTGGCCTCCGCGTGCTTGATGCTGCCGGCCGCACAATCAGCCTGGCTCCCGATCCCGCGCTCTTGATCAAAGTCGAGCCCACGATGGCACGCTTCGACCGCGTGCTGCTCCGCGTGGATGTGGTCACTTCGAGGGCCGAAGGGAAGCGACACAGCGAGGGCCGCAATGAACTGAAGCTCATCGCCTTCCTGGACGGTGTGGGCGAGTGCGCCCGAGCAGTGCTGGACCTGAACAAGGCACGACGGGGCAATGAGGCCGTCATCGACGGCTCGTCTGAGGGCGTGGTTTTTGCGCCGGCCTTTGGATCGCGTCGGCCGGACGCCGGATACGTGCCTGAGTTCTACCTGGCCTCGGCGCGAGTCCACCCAATCTCCGCCACGGAAGGCCCGGAGGCTGTGACCCTCGTGCAGCGGAGCGAACGCGTCCGCGTGGAACGAGTCCCGGCCCCGCTGCCGGACGCAACGCGCACGCCGGGCCGCCCCATGGCGGTGCTTGCCGCCAAGCCCGCGCCGGCCTCGACGACGCCGCGGAGGGTGGTCATGATCGTGGACACCTCCTCCAGCATGGCGCCCTATCTGGAGAAGGCGCGGACGGAGGTCCTGGAGACGCTCGCATCGCTCGGGCCGAACGATCGCTTTGCGCTACTGAAGGGTGCCGCCACGGCCTCGGCCTTCTTGCCGGATTGGAGCGTCGCCACGCCGGCGGCAGTGGAGCAGGCCCGAGCCTGGGTGCGGGGCCTCACGATCAGCCCGGGGACGAACACGAGCCAGTGGTTGGAACGGGCTCTGGCCTTCCCGGGTGTCAGCCTGGTTGTGCTCGTGACGGACGGTGGGCCTCCCAGTGCCGGGATCACCTCGCCGGACGCACTCTCGACCTTCGTGCGGGAGCGAAACGTCGGCCGTGCCCGACTGAATGCCGTCCTGGTCACTCCGGCCGCCAGCGACAACATCGCCTCGCGTCTGGCACTCGAGCAGCGCGGATCGATCCGGCTCCGATGACGGTCCCGCCGTCGAACTCCGGCCATGGGCGGTGCGCGGCTCTCGCGCGATGGGCTGTCGCCCTGGTGCTTGCGGGGGCTGCGCCCGCCTGGGCCGTCATTCCCGGGCTTGCCGGCCCTATTCAGGCGCTGACGCAGGCGCTGCCGCAAATACTGCCTGTCCTCCTCGCCGCTGTGGCGGGTGCCCTGGGTGTGCCTGCCTGGCGAGCGCGGTTCGCGGCGGCGGGCCGGTTCATGCTCACACGGACGGGCGTCGCCATCCTACTGGCTGCAGGGTTGCTGCTCTGCCTTGCGCCTGTGCTTTTTCCTCGCGGCGGCCGGACCCAACTGGCTGTCGGCGCAGCCCCACCCTCCCCATCCCCCGGAGACTCCTGGCCGATGTTCCGCCGGGATGGCCTGCGCAGCGGCAGTGATGGCCACGCCGGTCCAGAGAACCCCCGCCTCATCTGGTCGTTCTCCGACCCTTCTGTTCGGGTTATGGACATCGCCTCATCCCCGTCGGTCGTGGCGGGTCGCGTCTACTTCGCGGGTGCACAAGCGTCGGTCTTCGATACCGGCGGCCTGGTCTACGCGCTCAACGCGGCCACGGGGAAGCGACTGTGGCGGGTCGAGACAGAAATGCAGGGCTTCTCTTCCCCCGCGGTGGATCGCGGCCGAGTCTACGTGGGCGAGGGATTGCACACGGACGCGGGATGTCGGCTCCTCTGTCTCGACGCCGCGACGGGGCGAAAGCTCTGGAGCGTGCGGACCGGCAGCCACACAGAGTCCAGCCCAGCGATCGCGGCCGGCCGAATCTACTTCGGTGCCGGGGACGACGGCGCTTACGCCGCAGACGCCGCCTCCGGCAAGGTGCTCTGGCACTCGCCCGGCATGCACATCGACGTCTCACCGCTGGTCGCCGCTGGTCGGGCCTACTTCGGGACCGGCTACGGCAGACTACGGGCGCTGGCGCTCGACACTCGGACCGGGAAGCCGGTCTGGTCCACGCCGTGCGACCTGCCCGTCTGGGGACCGCCGGCCCTGAAGGATGGCCGGGTCATCTACGGGATCGGCAACGGGGACTTCGGCAGCAGCTCGCCCAGCCCGCGAGGCGGCATCTGGTCGCTGGATGCGGCAACCGGCAGGCAGGCGTGGCGCACCGAGCTTCCAGACGCCGTGCTGTCCGCGATATCGGTCCAGGGTGGGTTGGCGATCGCCGGATGTCGCGACGGGAATGTCTATGCACTCGATCTCGCCACCGGCAGACGTCGTTGGACCGCCCCGATCGGCGGTCCCATTGTCGCCTCGCCCGCCGGCGACGGCCGTCGCGTGTACATTGCCGCCGCGGGAGCGCTCACAGCGCTGGATGCGGCGACCGGTCGGCGCGTGGCGGCCGTGGACATCCGCCCGCTCACGGCCCCGGATGTGGAGCTCTACAGCAGCCCAGCGCTGGTCGGTGGCCGCGTCTACCTGGGAACGAGCGAGGGAAGGCTGCTGTGCTTCGGGAAGTGACCCGCGCGGACGCCACGGGCGAGACCGGCTGCGACCGTTTCAGCCGTCCGCCGAGGGGAGCAGGGGCTCGTCCGCGCCGGAGGGACGGGCGATGCGCAAGATGTGGCTGAGGCTGGGGGCGATCTGCGCCGGCTGCACCGGACCGGCGTAGGTTCCGGGCCGTATCCCGGGGCCGCCCATCAGTAACACCACGTGGCTGTCATACGGGAAGGGCGTTCCGTGGGAGGTGCCTGTGCCGACCGGCGCGGTGCCCGGCAGCCAGTGCGGGTCCAGGATTACCACCACGTCTCCCGAGCGAGTCGGGTGGACCCCGGGACCCAGTCGCCTGCCGATCGCTGTGTTGGGCACCCGGCCCTGCAGTATGGCGGTGCGCCCGTACGTGGAATGGACGCCGGGAATACTCCGCAGGGCGTCGCCGACAATCTCTTCCATCCGAGTTCGATTGTGGCCCGCCGCATTGACAGCCACATCGTTGAAATAGAGTTCGCCATTCTCAAAGCTCAGGATCCAGTCGCCGTCCCCAAGCGCCTTGTCCAGTGCCGCCTCGGCGGCAGCGCGAACTGCGGTCGCGACGATGCGCAGCGCCGGGATGCCGCTCTGGGAATTCAACTCGGGAATCACCGCTACCCCATGGTCCGCTGAGATGCAGATCGTCACCGCCGCGAGCCCGCCGGGGACCAGCTTCCCGATTTCGTTGAAGAAGCGGGACAATTGGCGATCGGTCTGCACGCTGATGTCCAGCACCTCGGCGCTGTCCGGCCCGTAGGCGTGCCCCACATAGTCGTTGCTGGCGAGATTGATCGAGAGGATGTCCGGGATCTCGTCCTGGCCGAGTCCCTCGGCTTTCGCTGCGGCGAGCGCCGTGTCGAGGGTGAAGGCATTCGCCGAGGGGCTGACGGCAAAAGGGGTGTAAGTCTTGCCGGTCAGCGCGTGCGAGAAGCTCGGGTTCGCGCCCGGTCGCTTCCAGACCCGTCTCATGGCGCCGTCGGGAACGGCGGGCGTCCAGGGAGTCTGGCGGAGCGCATCCGGTTGACGCAGGGCGTTCACGGAGACGGCCCAATCCGGAAGCTTGCCGGTCTTGCAATAGTAGCTGCTCGAGATCCATCTGCCGTCGGATTCGTCAAACCAGACGACGGCATCTGCTCGGTGACCGGCCATCAGAATGGACGCCCGGTCCTTGAGCGAGACAGCGACGGTGCGTGCCTCGCCCCCCGTGGCGAGCTCGAGCTCGTCGCCGACGGTAGTGACGAGGAGATTGGCCGGGGACATCGGTTTCTCCGGGCTGTCGGGTTTCGCTCCCACCACCGTGCTCTTGGGGTCGTCGACGCAGTAAACACTCTTCTTCGTGTGTCGATCGAACCAGTTGTTGCCGACCACGCCGCTGAGGGCGGGCTGGGCGCCGCTGCCGATGACGGCATGGCCGACGCCGGTCACAGTCCTATGGTGCGCGTAGCGGCAGTCAGGGAACCAGGCCCCGAGCGATTGAAGGTAGCGGAATCCGCCGACGGCGCGTCCGGTCCGCGGAGGCAGATAGAGATCCTGAAAGCGAGTCAGGTAGTCAGCGCGGAACTGGTCGATGGAGATCACCACGCAGAGGCGAGGTCGCCCCTCGCGATCCCGCCTCGAGGCGGATGGCGCAGGCGTGGCGACGAGGGCCGACAGGCTAATCGCGGCGGAGAGGACGAACGGGCGGCGGAACATGGGGAGGCTTCATTTACGGCTGACGACGGCACGACATGATTCTTCATCAGCAGGCGGGAGTCACCTTAAGGTTCGGAAGCTAGCGCAACCAAATCAGGTGGGAGGAAATCAAATCAGCAGTCCGGAACGAGTGGATCGGAAGTCACGTGCCTTCCGGAGCTTTTCTCTGATGCGTGTCCGCCTCTATCGTGCCCTCTCGGCCCTGCTGGCCGTCCTCGGTCTTCTGTTGCTGTTGCCCCGGCCGGCGTCCGCTGCGGGGGCGATTCGGCTGTCCGCCAGCCCCAACGTGCTCCTGGCCGACGGAATCAGCACCACGACCATCACGGCCGAGGTGCGCATGGGCAGCGGCCGTCCGGCGCGCGACGGCACCGAGGTGCGCTTCTACACCACGGCGGGCACGATCACGGCCGCCGCATTCACCTCCGCCGGCGTTGCCCGGGCCACGCTGAAATCCTCCAGCATCCCACAGGCGGCGAACGTGAGCGTCGCCGTCGGCGTCGATCAGGCCGTCATCGTCGTCCCGATGGTCAGCAAAGTAGTGGAAGCCAGCGTCGGAGGCAGGGTGATGCGCATCACCGCCGGCTACGTCGCCTACAGCGAGGACAAGCGCTTCATCCAGGCGGACAACCAGGTAAAGCTCCGCTTCCGCGGCGTGGAAATCGAAGCCAACTCTGTCCAGCTAGATGTGACGGGCGAAAACGTGAAGGCCCTCGGCAAGGTCCAGATCGCCAGCGGGGACAAGACCCTTGTCGGCGAACGGCTCTGGCTCGATCTGAAGACGTTTGAGGGCTACATCCTGGCTGTGCGAGTGCGGAAGTGGTTCAGCGCCTACGGCCTCACCGAGCTGCCCGAGCGGCCGCGGAACCAGAATCCGGACTTCGATCTGGTTGATCTCTCCGACAGCAAGGTGATGTGGGTGGGGAAGTCGGCGGATTACATCGTCGGCGAGCGGGTGCAGTTGCAAAACGCCCGCGCCTATGTGGGCGGGATCAAGACGCTGAGGATGCCGTTCCACAAGAGCAACCTGCAGGCGGGCTTCGATCAGACGGAGCAATACGTCGGCTTCGGGACCGAAGGGGTTTCGGTGGACATTCCCTTCTACCTACGGATGTCGCCGGATTCCGCTACCGCCCTGCGGTTCGGCTATGGTTCGCGCAGCGGCGGCATCGGCAACTTCACCCGCAACCAGGGTCTCAGCCTGGATCTGGTCCAGAGCTACGGGTTTGCTGGAGCCAGCGAGGGACAGGCAGCGCTCACCAATATGTCGTCGTTCGACAAGTGGGGATTCGCCTGGAACCACAACCAGCAGATCACCAAGACGACCCGACTTGCGGCGGACATTCAGTTCCCCGAACACCGTGATATCTACGTCGGCACCCATCTCACCAGCGGAATGCCGATCGGCACCTTCAGCGCCTCGATGAACGCAGCGAAGAACCGTTACTCCGCCGGCTTCGCGAAGACCATGTCGCTCGGATTCGAGACCAAGCCGAAGCCGGTCGCGAGCGGCCTCCTGGCCCTCAGCGCGGTGGCGGGCTTCTACCGACGGGATGCCCAGGAACTCAGGATCTCACGCGGGCTTGCAGGGACGCGTGGACTCCGGGTGCCGGTCGCCGAGAGCCAGTATCAGTCGCTCGGGCTAAAAATCGGCGCCCGGCCGGCCAACCTTGGGAAGGGGCTGAGCCTCAACAGCAGCGCCACCCTGCAGGGAATCTCCGGCAGCTCACGCAACGGCTTCGGTCCCGCCCTGGAGACCTCGCTGCAGAAGACACTCCCCAACAACGGGCTTGTCTCCTTCGGGCTCAGCTACAACCACCTGGCGTCGGTCACCGACCTCTTGCCCACGACCGGGCGGACCAACGCCACGTTGAACCTCACCTACCCAGTTTCCAGTCGTTTTCGCCTGCTGGCCATCGGATCCATGGGACTCGACTCTCCCAACACCCACAGCATCTTCCAGGCGAGCTACAACCTGAACCAGAAGTGGCGTCTGGACCTGCTGCACAGCATGTTCCAGTTCGGCGGGTTCAACGATTTCGATTTCCAGGTCGGAATCGCGCGGGCCATCGGCAACCGGGAACTGGGCCTCTACTGGTCGCGACGAGAAGGCCGGTTCATCGTCGAGTTCGGCGCCGCCCGCTTCTAGCGACGGCGGGGCTCGGCTGGGGCGAGCAGCTCGGCGTACGCGCAGCGCCAAGACCCCGGGACCGCAGAGCTCCAGCTCAGCATGCGCGGGGCGCCGGAACCCTGGGACCGCAGAGCTCCAGCTCGGCATGCGCG
>CAZSRZ010000046.1:36369-39083 GCA_964609085.1 uncultured bacterium
GCATGCGCGGGGCGCCGGAACCCTGGGACCGCAGAGCTCCAGCTCGGCATGCGCGTCTGCGGACCCCGCCAGTTGACACCGCACGGAAGGACCCATCTCCACCCGTTGAGAAGGAGATGGAGAAGGAGAAGGAGAAGGAGAAGCCCCGAACTTGCTGACTCCTGGCGTCGAGTACTGCCAACATGCAGGAAGACACTAATGTTGCTATTGAGCTCTCTGCAGGCAACTCGCATCCGTTGGTTCAGGACCGCTGCGTTGGCGCTGGCCTGTGCGCTTGCCACGAGGAGTAGTGGCTCGGCCGCCCTGCCCGAGTTGCCGAAGCGACCGCTCACGCTGAAGGTGGTGGGCGAAGCCGTCGGTGACCTCCTGGCCGGCCTGGAGACCGAGAACGAGAAGTACACGGCGGCCGGAGGGCTCGCCAACCTGAAGCTGGATGTCCAGGCGTCGGGCGTGCCCGCAGATCGGGTGCTCACGGCAGTGGCCGGCGTCCTGGGCGCTGAGTGGAGGTGCACGGCGTCCGGCGAACTGGCGCGATTCGAGCTCCGTCGAACGAGGGCAATCGTCGCATGGGAAGCAGAGTGGCAGCAGGCCCGCCGAGCGGCTGAGAGGCGAGCTCGCCAGGTCCAGTTCGAGACCATTGCCCAACATGTCCGGGAAGGCCTGACTGCCTTGTCGAATCAACCCGGTCGAGATGCGGCCGGTCGAGATGTGGAAGCAGGCGAGAGTTACCCGGCCTCGGTTGTTGATCCGGGGTACGCGCGTGTGGTGGCATCCTTGAGCCCGACCGAGCTAGAGGCCATTGTCTGCCACATGGCCGAACAGGCGCCGCTGCGAGACGGAGACGTGCCCTCTCCAGCACCCCCACCTCTCATCAAGCGATTCACGGATCTTACGCCTCGCCAGGAACAGGCCGTCCGGAAGGTCCTACCTGAACCGGGCGCGCCGGACCTCTCACCAGTTTGGGCCGAACGGCTTCGAGATCTGAGTCAACTAGTCCTCTCCTTCGATGGTGACGAGGGGATCGCGATCGGCGTGTACTTTTATGGGCCGGGAGGTGATCGATGGGGCGGAGCCGCGGTGGGTCGGAGCACGTCCGCCGCAAAGCTTGAGACGGCCATTCAGACGGCGATTCTGTCGTCACTCTCCAGACGAGCGACGCCGCCGGATGCACTCTTGGGTTCTGCTCCGACGCGGGACGGCAACGTTTCTCCCCCTGTTCGGATTGCGGACGAGAAGCTGGCGCTCGCTCGACCCGCACTGCCGGAGTTCCCTCTCGATCATGAGTTCCTCAAGAGTATGGCTGAGGGGACAGGACTGCCGCTCGTCAGTGATCACCACTCCCGCTCTCGACGGGTTAGGCTGCCGGCGGGAGCCACCGTCCGCGAGCAGTTGGAAGCCGCTTCCGGCCGCTTTGGGCGAGTCTACGCCGTGCGTGACGGCATCCTGATGAGCCGAAGCATCTATTGGCCGGACCGTGATCAGGAAGAAGCGCCGGCGCCGTGGTTTGAGCAATGGATCCATGCCAAGCAATCGGGGCGTGGCCTGCGGCTGGAGGACATCTATCTCATGGGTTCCCTCCCTCGACTCCAGCTCTGCAGCCTGGGGGCCTACCGCGACGGGAGCGTTCACTTCCAGTCCGAGCTGGCCTCCGTTCGTGGCGCCGGCTGGCTCTGGAGCCTGATGAAGGAACTGCCTGCGGCGGACCGAAAAAAGGCGGAGAGCGATGCCGGGATGCCTCTGGGTCGCCTCAGCCTGCGGAAACGCATCATGATCCAGAGCGCGGTGGGCATCAGGGCCGATTGGGCAGCAGTGAGACTGTTCGTAACACAGCGGGCATCCCCCTACAATCCGGGCGATCGCATGTTCCGCGGAATGCTCGGGGTGTTTCAGGGCGAGCGAAAGGTGCCCTTGTGGACGTCTCCCTGATAGCCTGAACGCCCCGCTCGCCGAACCTGCAGGCGGCTCTGTTGGATCGCGGCGGCGTCGAAGCCCGGTGCTACGCGCGGGCAAGGTTCCACGCCAAGGCCTACGTGGTCCACCGTCCCTCCCACCCTCCCGTGGCGGGCATTCTCGGCAGCGGCAATTTCACGCTTCCCGGCCTGACTCGCAACATCGAGTTGAATGTCGAGCTCTCGCGTGAGCAAGCCCACCACCTCCGCGACTGGTACGAAGAGCGGTGGCAAGAAGCATCCACCGATATCGTCACCGAAGATCTTCGCCTCGAGTTGCGTCGACAGCTCGATCTGTACGATCCCCACTCCCTCTATGTGAAGGCGCTGCTTCTTTGGGGTGACCACGTGCAGGGCGCACGCGCAAAGCCGGAAGATTCCGTGATCCAGCCGCTACTCGACCCCCATCAGTACGAGGGATTTCGGCGCGCCGTCCAGATTGCCGATCGCCAAGAAGGGGTGATGGTGTGCGATGGCGTTGGCCTCGGCAAGAGCTTCATCGCGCTGGCGCTGATGGAGCACTACGGCCGGGGCGACGCTCAAAACGCCCAGGACAACATCCTGCTGATCGCGCCGCGCAGCGTGCTGCGATCCTCGTGGGAAGGCTACATGAAGAAGCACCTGCATCGGTACCTCTCGCCGTTCGGCACGATCCACGCCATGGCCATGACCGAACTGGGCTTCGAACCCTGGGTAGAGGGGACGAACCAGACCGATCGCCAGGCGCTGGTGCAGGAATGCGTCGAAGAAGTGATGCGCGTCCTC
>CAZSRZ010000047.1:0-37868 GCA_964609085.1 uncultured bacterium
ACCCGCCCTTCGGGCCGTGGAACTGAACCATCACTCCCCGGGGAGGCTACGGGGTCGCCGCTAACCAGTTACCTATGGGAAACGAAGCAAAATAAATCAACCTGACGACTATGGGCAGAAGTACCTGACTTACCGAGAGTTCATTACAATGTTCCTCAACTACGGGTGCTACTCAAATCGGGAGCCGACACATAGATTCAACGAAGATCCAGTGTCATATTGGTGGTGGGACCAGCCCGGATACCGACCTCAGTGACGAATCGTAGGCTGCCGACTGGATGGGCCACGCAGCTGCGACAAGACCTGCGCAAACCCGCCGCGTTGGTGATCCTGCTACTTGGACTGATCGTGCCCGTTACAGCCTCCGTTTTCGCATTATCGTATCCTCTGTTGCGCTTGTCAGAGATTCGATGCTCGTTGATGCTGATTGGGACAGTGAGTGCAATCATAGGTCTGGCTTATTCGCTTCTAATCCGCAATCCTCCCTTGTACAGCCGGCGCACCCTTGCTAGTTGTGCGATCCTCGGGCTGACTTGTCCAACATGGCCGTATGCCTACGTTGAGATTCTGACTAGAGTCTCAGGGCCAGGTGTCATGCGTGAAGCGTATCTAACACTTGGTAGATCTGGAGCTGGAACAACAAAGCTCTACAAGGTCGTGGAGTTTGTGCCGCACGCTCGGGCGACGGTGATCGTGGGTAGAAGTTTCGGCGCCGACAAACGTACCGATTTGGTGCAGATTCTGTCCATAGAATATGGCTCTGGAAGGTGGAAGACAGTCGAGTGCGAAGCCTTGTGGTCCCGAACAGGCAGCGCAGATGATGCTATGTTTCCACCGTACAAGTGGTGATCATCCTTGTCCGGTATGGAGTTGTTTGGCAGAGCTCCTATCAGTATAGATGGGATTCCACATACCGCGGGCAAGGAGATCAGACAGTATTCGGCCCGGCGGAGGCAGATTGGGACCGCCGTTCCACTCGGATTCCGGGTAACATCCCAATATGACCCCAACGGGAATCGCTCCCTGCGGCTCGACGCGCGGGGATGGCCGACCAGCTACAGCCACGACGCGCTCGATCGCGAGGTGGGACGGCTCTTCCTCTCCGGCGAGCGGGAGACGTGGGGCTTCGACGCGGCGGGTGAGCGCACGCTGATGGGCGACGTCACGGGCAACAGCGAGTATCAGTTTGATGCGGTGGGCCGGGAGAGCGTCGTCATCACCCCGACCGGACACCGACTGTCGCACGCCTTCGACGCGAACGGCAACCGCAGCAGCACGGACGGACCCACTGGCGCTTGAGCTCCAAATCAGAAACCCTCCACAGTTCTTGCAATGATCTCCACTCGATCAGATTCGAGCTCTGGCCGTGTTTTTCTAAACGTGGCATTCGCAACTGTCGTGGTGATGGCAATTCTTGCCTGGCCTACATGGTACATTGTTCGCACTTTTAAACCATTCTTTGGTCTGAACTATAGACTATACCTAGCGATAACAGCCCCCGATCTGGTTGAGGCAAGAAGCTTGCTTCGACGGGGAGCTGACCCGAGTGCCAAGGGCTTCCACAACGGCACGTTGCTGTGCGAAGCCGTGGGGACCCGGAACCGTGAGGCGGTGAAGCTTCTCCTGGAGTACGGAGCCGATCCTAACGGAGTCGGATACTACGGCAGCGCGCTGATGTGGGCTGTGATGTATGACATTCCCGAAATGGTACCCGTGCTCCTGGCTGGTGGAGCAGACCCGCGTCTGGTTGAGCCGAGCGGCCGCAGCCCGATGGATGAAGCCGTTGCGTTAGAGAGATGGGCGATTCTGCGCCTCCTACGCTCGGACAAGACGGGCGTGCAAGACGGAGCCACTCCTGGCGCCAAAAACTGAACAACGCAGTCCTCACTGAAACCTCCCGAAATCGTTAATCCGTGGATGACGATCCCGACGAGGAACCCGGCCGCAATCGACGGACCCACCCGGGGTACCTGTCCGGTGAACGCGAGTGCTGCGGGAATCGCGGCACAAGGCGGAGGTCGAATTCGACGGCGGCAACGGCTGCACGCTCCCTCACGGTCGCGGCTCAGCGGGGGTTCTCCGGGTTTTGGTCACGGAGCTGAGCGACCACTGCGGCCACACGCTCCCACACAGCGACGGCTGAGTGCGGGGCTGTCAGGGGCAGAGTCGAACTCTCGAGTGTCAATTCTGGTTCCTCCCCGCACGGTAGGCGCCAGAAAGATCACCGGAGCCAGGCGTGACGACTCCTTCGATCTCGGCTGCTCAACTCGAACGCACCCGGCGACGCCGATCTCGGCCACCGACGTGTGCGGTTCCCGGGAAGAATCACGTACAACTGCTCGGAAGCATGCGTCTGAGCACGCCCCTCGGAGGAGGTCAGACGGGCCGATGCTGGCCGGTCCATGCTGCGGATTGGGGAGTGGTGAACTTGGCGACGAAACGCATCCCGCTGTTTCCGCTCAACGTGGTGTTGTTCCCGGGGATGGTGCTGCCCCTGGTGATCTTCGAGCCGCGCTACCAGGCAATGCTCGACCGCTGCCTAGCCGAGGATCGGCTCTTCGGCGTCTGCCTGATCCGGTCCGGGCGCGAGGTCGGAAGCGGCGCCGTCCCATGGGATGTGGGGACGGTGGCGGAAATTGTTCTCACGGAAGTCGGCGAGGCCGGGCGTCGCCAGATCCACGCGATCGGCCGACGTCGGTTTCGCGTGCTCGAACTCTTCCACGAGCAGCCCTATCTGGAGGCCGACGTGGAATTCCTCAGCCCGGAGGACCCGGCGGATCTGGGTGACCTGCCCGCGCTGGCCCTGGAACGGAGCCGTGCCTATCTCGGTGCCCTGCTGTCCGCCAATGGCGTGGAAGGTCGCGACGTGGACCTCCCCGAAGATCCTCTCGTCCTCTCCTACCTCGTCGGCGCACTGCTCCAGGGGGACCTGCTGGAACGGCAGAAGATGCTGGAAGAGCAGGACCTGGCGGCACGCCTCCGCGCCCAGATCGATGCACTCGAGCGCGAGACGCATCTGCTCGTCCGGTACGGGGATGCAGCGCGACCGCTCAAACCCAAACCAGGCTACTTCAGCCTGAACTGAGTCCCGTGGCAGGGGCAGCGGTGCTCCCGGCACGATACCGTTCGTCGTCCGTCTCACGCTGGGAGTCTCGCTTGCCGACCTTCTTCACCCATCTCGAAAGCACCCGCACCGGCCGCCGGTTCGAACCCAACCGCCTCTGGAACCTCTGCCCGGATTCCAGCCGCCCGCTCTACCCCCGATACGATCTGGAGGCGGCTCGCCGATCGATGCGGCGAGAAGACCTGCGGGGCCGGGAAGCGAGCCTCTGGCGGTATGAGGAACTGCTGCCCGTCCCTGATGGGGCCGAGCGGGTGACTCTGGGCGAGGGCTGGACGCCGATTCTCCCGTGCCCGCGATTGGGCTCCCACCTGGGCCTGGAACATCTGACGGTGAAGGACGAGGGCCAGATGCCCACCGGGAGCTTCAAGGCCCGGGGCCAGGCTGTGGCGATCACGATGGCCAGGCTGCTGGGCGCGCGAACGGTGGCGATCCCCAGCGCGGGGAACGCCGGCGGAGCGATGGCGCAGTATGCCGCGCGGGCCGGCCTGGAAGCCGTCGTCTTCATGCCGGAAGACGTGCCCGCAATCAACCGCATCGAGTGTGTGGCGGCAGGTGCCCGAACCTATCTCGTGAAGGGGCTGATCACCGACTGCGGGAAGCTCGTGCGCGAGGGAGCGGCCGCCCGGGGCTGGTTCGACCTCTCGACGCTCAAGGAGCCGTACCGGGTCGAAGGAAAGAAGACGATGGGGTACGAGTTGGCGGAACAGCTCGATTGGAATCTCCCGGATGTCATCCTCTACCCCACGGGCGGCGGCACGGGGCTCGTGGGGATGTGGAAGGCCTTCGCTGAAATGGAGGCACTCGGGTGGATCGACTCGCGTCGTCCGCGGATGGTGGCGGTGCAATCCACCGGGTGCGCCCCCATCCACCGCGCATTTCAGGAGGGAACGGAGTTCGCGGATCCCTGGCAGAACGCCGCTACGATGGCCAGCGGGATCCGCGTCCCCGCCGCCGTGGGCGACTTCCTCATCCTGCAAGCTGTTCGAGAAAGCGGCGGGACCACGATTGCCGTCACCGATCCGGAGATCGACGCGGGCACGCGGCTGATCACCGGGCTGGAAGGCATCTTCGTCTGTCCCGAAGGAGGCGCCCTCGTTGCCGCCCTGCCGCACCTGCTTGAATCGGGGTGGATCCGTCCGTCCGAGCGCGTGGTGCTCTTCAACACAGGTGCGGGCCAGAAGTACTCGGAGTGCTTCCCCGTCGACCTGCCTGTGCTCGATCCCCACGGCCCCATCGACTACGAGGCGCTGTAGCCGGGTTGTGAGCGATACGGCGATGATCCGACTGGCCCGTCAGGCGATGGGCACGCTCTTCGAGGTCTACCTTGTGGGCCCGGACCGAGACCACTTGATCACGGCCGGTGAGGAAGCCCTGGAGGCGGTGGAGGCGGTCGAGCAGCGGTTGTCCCACTACCGTCCGAGCAGCGAACTCTCCGACCTGAACGACAGAGGATTCGCGGGTCCCGTGCCCCTGTCCCCGGAGATGTATCGATCTCTGACGCAGTCCCATCGGTGGGCGGAGATGAGCGGCGGCGCGTTCGACCCCACTGTCGGCGCGTTGGTTCGTTGTTGGGGATTCTTTCGAGGGGCAGGCCGTCTTCCGGGCGACGATGAGATTCGTGCCGCCCTGGACGTCACCGGCTATCGACACCTGCGGCTGGACGCCGACTCGCGCACCGCCGCCCTCGAACGGGCGGGGGTTCTGCTCCACCTGGGGGCCGTGGGAAAGGGGTGTGCCATCGACGAAGCGGTGGACGTGCTCCGGCAGGCGGGGGTAGCCGCCGCCCTCATCCACGGCGGCACCAGCAGTCTCTATGCACTCGGCGCTCCTCCCGGCGTCGACGCATGGGAGGTGGGGCTCTGCGACCCGGCGGATCGAGCCGTGCGCGTGGGCACGATCCGGCTCCGTGACCAGGCAATGTCCACCTCCGGAAACTTCGAGCAGCACTTCGAGCTCGGTGAGCGGCGGCCCGGGCACATCCTCGATCCTCGGACGGGCTGCGCAACAGAGGGGGAGCACAGCGCTACCTGGATCGCCCCCAGTGCCGCAGAGACGGATGCACTCTCCACAGCGCTGTTCGTTCTTGCAGTCGCTGGAATGGACCGCCTCTCGCCCGCGGCCCCGAGGGGCGCTATTCTGGTGGAAGGGGAACCCGGGCGACGGAGGATTCACCTTCGGGGCGAGGTGAAGTTCACCAAATGGGACGCGGTGCGCGCTTTCGGGGAGAATATCCTGGGGGAAAACGCCAATGAGTGAGGAACGAGGGGTTTCACGACGCGATCTGCTCCGGCAGGGAACTCTGGCGGCGGGCGTCACCGCCATGCTGCCGATGGTGGTCGAGCGTGCCTACGCCTACGCCGCCGATCCCGCCGGTGCCGCGCAGGATGCCGCCAAGGCGGCCCGAGAAGCGGCCGAGCATCCCATTCGGCTGGGCTGGATCGGCAGCGGAGTGCAGGGCCAGAACGATCTCAAGCAGCTTGTTAGGCTGCCCGGCGTCAAGATCGTCGCCATCGCCGATGTCTACGGACCGAGCCAGACAAAGGGCAAGGAGATCGCTGGCGCGGACTGCGCTATCTACACGGATTACCGGAAGCTCCTTGAGCGGAAGGATATTGACGGCGTCGGCATTGCCACGCCGCTCTACCTCCACGCACCGCAGGCCATCGATGCCCTCAACGCCGGCAAGGCCGTCTACGTTGAGAAGATGATGGCTTACACCATCGAGGATGCGCGACGGATGGTCCAGACGGCGGACCGGACCGGCCGGATCCTTCAGGTCGGCCACCAGCGGCGCTACTCTCCAGACTACCATCACGCGCTCGACCTCGTGCGGAAGGGCTACTTCGGCCCGATCACACACGTCCGGGCGCAATGGAACCGGAACGGAACCTGGCGCCGCGCCGTGCCCACAGGCAGCACCGAGAAGATCAACGGGCTGACGCTGGAACAATTGCTCAACTGGCGGATGTACCGGGCGTACTCGCGGGGTCTGATGGCGGAACTCGGCAGTCACCAGATCGACGTTACCAACTGGTTCATGGGAGCCCACCCCACGGCCGTCGTCGGTCTCGGTGGTGTGGACTACTACAAGGACGGCCGCGAGGTCTTCGACAACGTACAGGTCGTCTTCGAGTACCCGACCGGCACCAAGCTGACCTACCAGTCGATCTGCACCAATGCCTTCGACGACTTCGCCGAGCAGTTCATGGGCCCCAAGGGGACTCTGATCGTCTCCGAGGCCGCCGGGAAGAGCATGATGTTCAAGGAGCAGTCGGCCGAGGAGTTCGACTTCGCCCGGCTTTCCCAGAGTCGGACCACGGTGGGCGGGAAGCAGGCGATCCTTCTGGACGCCGGAGCGACCACCAAGCAGGACAAGCGGGACCGGACGGCCGGGCAGACCCTCGCTGCGAGCGGCATCAGCAAGAACAACTGGGCGCTCTCGCTCGAGGACTGGACTGACTGCATCCGACGTCAGCGCAAGCCGTTCTGCGACGGCCGCATCGGTCTCGCGGATGTGGCCTGTGTCGTCTCCGCCAACAAGGCCATGGAAGAGGGCAAGAAAGTCGCCATCACCGACGACATGATCAAGGTCTAGCCCCGGGCCCCAGTCCCGGCTATCCGGAAGGGCGACCTCCCCCGAGGTCGCCCTTCGCTCGTACCCGGCCCGACCTGAATCCGACCCGGCTCTCGGGAGGCGACGGACCCGGTACACCCGCTCCAACCCCCGGAAGGTCGTCGGGGAAGAAGGCAAGAGGACGGATGCCAACGAAGAGATGAGCGAGCTCCGCCCCCACGAGCTCACCCCCCCGTGATGCGAGCGGTCGGCGCTCCTTTGCCCCGTTGCAAGGAAACCCATGGACAACACCACTGCGGCTGACGGCCGGCCACTTCGCTGGTACCAGGGCATCGATCGCTACTGCTGGATCGTGCTGGTCATTGCTGCTCTGGGCTGGCTGTTTGACGCCATGGACCAGAACCTCTTCAACCTCGTCCGACAGCCATCGGTGGAGGAGCTGTTGAAGGCGAAGGGGTTGTCCGGTGCCGATTTGGCGACGGAGGCGAAGAACGTGGGTGGCTATCTCACCTCGATCTTCCTCGTGGGATGGGCCATCGGCGGCTTCTTGTTCGGCATCCTGGGCGACAAGCTAGGGCGCACCCGCACGATGATGCTGACCATCCTGATCTACGCGCTGTTCACGGGCCTGAACGCGTTCGTCACCGACGTCTGGCAATACGGGGCCTGTCGATTCCTCACCGCATTGGGGGTGGGGGGTGAGTTCGCGGCGGGGGCCTCGCTCGTCGCCGAGGTGTGGCCAAATCGCTCGCGCCCCATGGCGCTGGGCACGCTGCAATCCCTTTCCGCCGTGGGAAACATGATGGCCGCAGGTATCAACTTCGTCGCGGCATCGGCGCTGCTGGGCTGGCGGATCGTCTACATGGTGGGGGCACTTCCGGCTCTGCTCATCGTGTGGATCCGACGGGGCGTGCGAGAACCGAAGCAGTGGGAAGAGGCCCGCGAGTCCGCCGCCGCCGCTGGAAAGTCCGGCGAAGTGGGCAACATGCTCATGCTGTTCCGCGACCCGGTGATTCGGCGAAACACGCTTGCCGGCGTGCTGCTGGGGACCGCCGGCGTCGGCGGATTGTGGGGCGTAGGGTTCTTCCTGCCGGACCTCACGGGCAGCGTCTTGAAGCCGCTCGTGGCCCATATGCCTAAGCCCCAGGGGGATGCGCAGCTCGCGCAATGGCGGAGCATCGTCTTCTTTATCCAGCAGGCGGGGGCCCTCCTGGGGATGTTCTCATACGCGCTGTTGAGCGAGCGCGTAGGCCGGAAACCGGCGCTCGGGATGTTCTTCGTGCTGGCCTGGGCTTCGGTCGTCGGCACCTTCTGGGGGTTGCGCGATCTCACTTCGGCCTGCATCCTCGCCTTCGTGATGGGGTTCTGTGCCCTGGCGCCGTTTTCCGCCTACGCCGTCTACTTCCCCGAGCTGTTCCCCACCCGGCTGCGCGCTACCGGTGTTGGCTTCTGCTACAATTGCGCCCGCATCCTGGCCGCGATGGCACCCATAGCTCTGGGAAGCCTGACTGGAGTCTTCGCATCGGGCGGCGACCCCACCCACGGATTCCGCATGGCGGCAACGGTCGTCTCATCCATCTACGTCGTCGGCTTCATCGGGCTTGCATTCGCCCCAGAGACGCGCGGGAAGCCGCTGCCCGACTGAGTACTCGCCCCCCTCGCCGACCCCTGCAGGGTCGGCCGCACACCATCAAGGACCGTCCCCACATGCTCAAAGAGTTTCGAGCGTTCGTCATGCGCGGCAACGTCGTCGACCTGGCCGTCGGCGTGATCATCGGCGGTGCCTTCGGCAAGATCGTCTCGTCACTGGTCGATGACGTCCTGATGCCGCCGATCGGGTTAGCGCTCGGCGGGGTGAACTTTTCGGACCTGTTCGTGGTCTTGCGCGATGCACCGAAGAGCCCGGGACCGTACGCATCGCTGGATGCCGCGCGGAAGGCGGGGGCGGCGGTGTTGGCCTACGGCGCGTTCGTGAACACGATCGTCACCTTCGTCATCATCGCCTTTGCCGTCTTCCTCCTCATCAAGGCGATCAATTCACTGAATCGCCCGGCGGCGGAAGCGCCGGCCCCGCCCGCGCCCACGGCGGAAGAGACGCTCTTGACGGAGATCCGGGACCTGCTGAAAGCAGGGAAAGGCACCTAGGCCGGGAGGGCTACCGGACGCCGAAGATCGTCCCCGAGGCATCCACGCCGATCCGCGCCGCGGAGGGGGTGCGCGGCAGTCCCGGCATGGTCATCATCGAACCTGCCAGGGCGACGACGAAGCCCGCGCCGGCCGACAGCCGCACCTCGCGCACGGTGAAAGTGTGGCCGTCCGGGGTGCCGCCGAGCTTCGCATCGTCGCCGAAGGAGTACTGTGTCTTGGCGACGCAGACCGGCAGGCCTCCGTTGCCCCACCGCTCGAATCGGCGGACACTCTCCGCCGCGGCGGGCGACCACTCGACGTGCCCGGCCCGGTAGATCTCACGCGCCAGCGTCTCCACCTTCTCCCGCAGCGACGCCGTTTCCGGGTAGAGGTAGCGCGGCACGCAGGTGGACGCGTCCGCCAGGCTGCGCACCGCTGCCGCCAACTCCAGAGCTCCCCCGCCGCCCTGGGAATAGACATCCGAAATCGCCGCAGTCGAACCTGCTTCCGCCGCCATCGCCAGGATCGCGGCGAGTTCCGCGTCCGTGTCGGTGGGGAAGCGGTTGATCGCCACCACCACCGGGAGTCCGAACTTCCCCAGGTTCTGGATGTGGCGGCGGACGTTTGCGAATCCGGACCGCAGGGCGGCCACATCCTCATCGGCGAGCTGATCCTCGGCCGCTCCACCGTGCAGCTTCAGGGCTCGGGCTGTCGCCACAAGCACGGCCGCGGCCGGCCAGATCCCCGCCTGTCGGCACTTGAGATGCAGGAACTTCTCCGCGCCGAGATCTGCGCCAAAGCCGGCCTCAGTGACGCAATAGTCGGCCAGATGCAGCCCCAGCCGGGTGCCGAGGACGGAACTGCAGCCATGGGCAATGTTTGCGAAGGGGCCGCAGTGCACCAGTGCGGGGGTGCCTTCCTGAGTCTGTGCCAGGTTGGGCAGCAGCGCGTCTGCGAGGATCGCCGCCATGGCGCCCGCGACGGCGAGGCTGCCGGCCCGGACCGGCTCCCCGGCGTCATCCGTGCCGATCACGAGTCGCTCCAGGCGCTCCTGGAGGTCGGTGGGGGAGGTCGCCAGCGCTAGCACCGCCATGATCTCAGAGGCCGCCGTGATGTCGAAGCCGGTCTCCCGCGGCACCCCGTGGATCGAACCGCCCAGCCCGATGACGGCCTCGCGCAGCGCCCGGTCGTTGACATCCAAACACCGGCGCCACGTGACGGTTCGCGCGTCGATCCGCGGCTCGGCGCGCCAGTGCAGGTGGTTGTCCACCACGGCCGCCAGCAGATTGTTCGCGGCGGCAATGGCGTGCAGGTCGCCGGTGAAGTGGAGATTGATGGCATCCGACGGATGCAACTGGGCCCGACCGCCGCCGGTGCCGCCCCCCTTCATCCCGAATACGGGCCCCATCGACGGCTCGCGGAGGGCGACGACCGCGCTCGCGCCCAACCGTCGCAGTCCGTCCGTCAGGCCGATCGACGTGGTGGTCTTCCCTTCGCCGGATTTGGTGGGAGTGAGTGCCGTGACGAGGATGAGCTTCCCTCCCCCGCTGCGGCCGGGAGGGGTGGGGCGGTCAAACGCCCGGAGCATCACCTTGGCGGCCGACTGCCCGTAGGGGATGACATCGTCGGGGTTGAGGCCAAGATCGGCGGCGACTTGCGGGATCGGACGAGGGATTAGACGGATGGCGTTGGGCATGCTGAGGGCTTCGAGGAAAGCGGAGCGGAGTTCCGACGCTCAGCTTTCCCCAGAACTCCGCATGGCGTCACGTCGTGGGCCGGACCCAACGCGATCAATTCCAGGCCGGTCCCCCAGGGATGCCCGCGATTCGCGCGCCGCAGGGTGGGACCGCGGAGCGCGGCCGCCGTGGTAGGATTCCCTCGGGGACCGGCGGCGACCGTCACCGCTGTCCCGGACTGACGGGGGGGAACATGCCGAACAACATCACGCTGCAGTCCCTGCGGCGCACCGCCGAAGGGGGACTTGAGGCTACGGGGCGCCCCGTCTCTGTGGAGGTGGAGGTCACCGAAGCGTCGGGTCGGCGTCGCCTGGAGTTCCTCGACGGGACACCGTGGGCAGCGGTCCCCGCCGGCCCAAATCAGGATCTCCTCATCCGCTCCAGCGATAGCCCGGAGACCGTGTGGGCTGTCACCGGCATTGAGTACGCGATGGGCAACCACGTCCTCTACCTGGCACCCGTCGGACCCGCCTGACCCTGGAGAGGGTTGGGCAGAAGTGACTGATATCACAGTCATCCAGCACGGCCGGATTCATACTTTGGTGACGGCCCGGGCCGTGGCCGCGGTCGCCTCGACGAGGAGGTAGCTGGTCCGATGAGTCACGAAGCGCGATTTGAGATCGGTCCGGGGCCTAACAAGGACATCCGGGAACGTCGCCCCTACTTCCTGCTGCCGCTGTTGGAACTCACCTCAGCGCAGGAGACGACAGACCGCATCGAGGTGATGGCGGGATGGGTGAAGGCGGCCGTGTTGCGTCAGGCCGCCGCGGAGCCCGCGAAGACGCGGGTGACCGACGTCTACGTCTTCAGCCACGGCTGGCATCGGAACTTCTTCGCGGCCGTGGCCGCGTACGACCGGCTGTTCAGTCGCTTCGTAGGACTGTTCCGGCGAGGCAAGCTGGAGCCGGTCGACGGGACCGCCTTCGTCCCCGTCTTCGTCGCGCTCCACTGGCACTCCGACCCGCATCAAGACCATTGGGTCGACGACTCCGGCAGGCGTCACCTCGCGAGCTTTCTGGAGAACGCCCGCGCTGGATTCTCCTTTCGGCCAGGCACCTCCGACGCCCAGTTCCTGGACGACTTCGAACGACTGTACCAACTTCTCACACAGATGGCGGCACCCGGTTCGGACGCCCTCAGTGATCCGGGCATAGCGGCCGACGCCGGCAGCCTGTTGGACGACATTGACCGGCGATACGAAATCCGAGGCGGCCCGGGAGCCACGGCCACGGAAAAGGCTGCCGTTGTGTGGACGTGTTACCACGAGGCTCAGGTGAAGCGGGTGCTGTTGAGCCAGGGGGAGAAGGCCCGGGCGTTCGGCGGCCCGGGTACCGCACTCCGGGCGCTAGTGAAGTTCGCCGCGGCCGGAGGGCTGATGGCGCTGGTGCTTCAGCAGTTCGGGGGCCAGGCGAAGGCCGGGCTGGCGGACGTGTGGGGTGAGTTCTGGACATGGTACACGCAGCTTCCCCTGGTGGATCGGTTGGCCGGGCTCTGGGAAATGGCACCCTCCTGGCCTACCAGCGGCGATTGGCGGGCCGACCTGGTCGCGGCGTTGATGGGGGCGATCGCGTTCGTGTGGAAACACGCGCTTTTCGGGTGGTTGTTGTTCTTCCCGCTGGCGGCGGCCGGGATGCTGCTGCTGTACGGCATGGCGCGCTGGGAGAGCTACTGGCGCGACGCTCGCGAGAAGCAGCACCGGGCCAGGGAAGCTGTCGGCGCCGGGTTCGGTTTCCTGGCGCTCCTCTTCTGGCTGCCGGCCCAACTCTTCCTCACCGCACCAGTGCTGGTCTACCTCGCCATCACCTACTTCCTGGGCGGGATGTTCGCAGGCGTGATCACCTTGCTCCACCGGGAGCGCGCGACGATCGACGGTCCCGCGCGGCGAAACTCGCCCTCCTTCCGCGAGACGGCGGCGGTGCCGGCTCGTTGGCCGGTGGCCATGCTCAAGCGCGCGTGTCCTCGCGAGAGCATTGCGGGTCGGCTAGCGGCCGCGCTGGATAACCAGCTCGCGTTCTTCGAGATGCAGCGGAAGGCGGTGTCCGCGGGCGAGGCCGCAGGCGAGGTGATCCATCAGGTCGTGAGTCGGCTCAAGCTGCTCGGCGCCGACCCGGAGATTGCCGCGCTCGGCGGCGGAGCGTGGGACCCCCGGGTTCACCTGATCGGGCACAGCTTCGGCGGGTCCGTGGTGCTGAACGCAGCGCGCAGGCTGGCTGCCCTCCCCGTCGCCGATCGGCCGAACGTGCACAGCATCTCGCTGCTGCAGGCGGCGGTCGCCAGTGGTTGGCTTCAAGGCGAGACGCAACTCCAGGACATGGTCAGCGGCGCCATCGCCTGCTGCTACTCGGGCTACGACCTGGCGAACGGGTTCTACTACCCCTTCGGTAACAACAGCCGCATGGCGGCCGGCTACGTCGGTCTGGTCGGCGACAGCAGGAAGCGCTTCCCCATCTTCCTGGGAGCCAAGGGCGAGTACGCCACGCTCGTGACGCCCCCACCGCTGGGGGAAAGTATCCGCCGCATCCTCGCATGGCGGCAGCAGCACTGGCCGAACCAGCCGGCACAGCAAGGCGGGGCGGTCGTGCTCAACG
Source organism: uncultured bacterium (assembly GCA_964609085.1). Lineage (GTDB taxonomy): Bacteria > Armatimonadota > SYMT01 > SYMT01 > SYMT01 > JANPLG01. The sequence goes on from CAZSRZ010000047.1 coordinate 13,150, forward strand.
TCGACTGCAGCCGCTTCGTCTACGAGGGGAACCCGCTGCTCGGCGGCGGCCACGGGGACATCTTCAAGAACGACATCGTCCACCTGATCTGGGCCGTCACCACTCTCTGAGGCCCCCGGGCCGGATGGACCACGGCCCCGCGGCCTTGACGGCGGGGGTGTGCGCAGGGAAGCGGCGGACGGCCGCAGAACTGCGTCCGGGTTTTCCGGCTTCTTCGACCCCCTTGAGAGATGCTCGCCGCCGCCTGTTCCAGCGCTGTTCTCGGCGTGAATGCCTATCTGGTCGACGTCGAGGTGGACGTCGCCCGGGGCGGGATGTTCCGGTTCGTGCTGGTGGGCCTGCCGGACGCTGCGGTGAAGGAGAGCTCCGAGCGCGTGGCCGTGTCATTGAAGTCGCAAGGCTTCCGGATGCCCGCCACCCGCGTTCTCGTGAACCTGGCCCCGGCTGACGTCCGCAAGGAGGGTCCGGCATTCGACCTTCCCATCGCCATCGGCATCCTCGCGGCCAGCGGGCAACTGGAAGCCCCGATCCACGACTTCCTCATCACGGGGGAGCTGAGCCTTGAGGGCACCACCCGCCCCGTCTCCGGCGTACTGCCGATGGCCATCGCCGCGCGAGAAGCCGGCAAGCTGGGGATGGTGCTGCCTGTCGACAACGCCCGGGAGGCGGCGGTCGTGAAAGGCCTGCCCGTCTTCCCGGTCCGCGATATCCGCGAGGCCGTCGCGGCGCTCACCGGCAAGGGGAGTCCCGTCGGCATCGAGGACCTGGAGGCGAGCCTCACCGATCCCGAATGGGACATCGACATGGCGGACGTGCGCGGCCAGGCCCAGGTGAAACGCGCCCTGGAGATCGCCGCGGCAGGAGGGCACAACCTCCTCATGGTGGGGCCGCCGGGAAGCGGCAAGACCATGCTCGCCCGTCGGCTGGCGACCATCCTGCCGCCTCTCTCCTTCGACGAGGCGCTGGAGGTGACCAAACTCTACAGCGTCACCGGGCAGCTTGGCCGTGATCGCGCCCTCATCACCCAGCGGCCCTTCCGCGCCCCGCACCACACCGTGAGCGACGCGGGCCTGATCGGCGGCGGCAGCATCCCCAAGCCGGGGGAAATCAGCCTCGCGCACAACGGGGTCCTCTTCCTCGACGAGCTACCCGAGTTCCGGCGCGAGGTCCTCGAGGTGATGCGGCAGCCTCTGGAAGAAGGCCATGTGTCGATCGCCCGCGCCGCGGCCTCGCTGTCGTACCCGGCCCGGTGCATCTTTGCGGCCGCAATGAATCCATGTCCATGCGGCTACCTTGGCGACACCGTTCGGCGGTGCGTCTGCGGCGATGCGCAGATCAAGCGCTACCTCGCGCGCATCAGCGGTCCTCTGATCGACCGGATCGACATCCACGTGGAAGTGCCGAGACTGAAGCACGACGAACTGCTGCAGCCGCCGCAGGGCGAAACAAGCCGGCAGATTCGTGACCGGGTGCGGACCGCGAGGGATCGGCAGGCTCATCGCTTCGCGGGCTCCCCCATCTTTGTGAACGCGGCCATGAACAGCCGCCAGACTCGTGCCTACTGCAAACTCGGCGAAGGCGCAGGCGAGCTGCTGAAGGCGGCCATCGCCCGCCTGGCGCTTTCAGCAAGGGGCTACGATCGCGTGCTCAAAGTCGCCCGCACCATCGCCGATCTGGAAGGCAGCGACGAGATCGTCCTCGGCCACGTCGCGGAGGCGATTCAGTACCGCACCATGGACCAGCGAACCTAGGCACCATCCGCGGCTTCCCATCCCCGGACCGGCTACTCAGATTCCCGTTAGAGGCGTCGGATCCAGGTAGCACGAAGCGCGCCGCCGTGCCTGAAAGGGACGTTGGTGCGGCCCCGATCGCTCCCAGCGAGAGAGACCCGGGCAGAAACGCAAAAAACCGCGAACATCCGGAGAGGAAAAGCAGCCCAACATCTGCAATACTTAACCAACCTTTACCTAAGGTTGGTGCGCCGGCTCCCGGCGCGACTGGAGATCACACATGCAACGACGCGTATCCCGGGGGTTCACCCTTATCGAACTCCTGGTCGTCATCGCCATCATCGCTATCCTCGCTGCCATCCTCTTCCCCGTCTTCGCCAAGGCGCGTGAGGCGGCCCGGAAGACGAGCTGCATCAACAACCTGAAGCAGTGCGCCACCGGGGCTCAGATGTACTCACAGGACTACGACGAGAAGCTCCTGCCGAGTTGGTTGAACTACAACCCCAACGGTCCCGACCCGGGCCTTGCCCGGACCTGGATCCAGATCGTGCAGCCCTACGTGAAGAACCTGGGCGTCACCCTCTGCCCGAGCCGCGAAACGCAGGACCAGGACCCGAACAACACGTGGGAAACGGGCATCGCCCACAACCACGACAACCTCGGCTGGGACAGTAGCCCGAGCATGGCCATCATCGAGCGCCCTGCGGGCATCGTGATGTTTGCCGACAGCGGCGCGCTCGGATGGGGCGGCAGCCAGGGCATCTACAACACGTGGAAGATCGATCCGGACGCGGCCAACGCGCCCAGGCCGATCGCCTCTCGCGGCATCTACTTCCGCTCCCCCGGCCAGATGGAAGGCGGCGCGGGCGATTGGTGCGACACTGTCGTTCCCGTCTCCCGGCACAGCCAGATCAGCAACATGGCGTTCTGCGACGGCCACGTGAAGAGCGTGAAGATCGCTTCGGTCTGGATCCGACCGGGTGAGAACTTCAACACCTACTGGACCGGCACCCGCCAGGCGTTCAACCCGCGCAACTAACCGGCGGGAACTATCCGGAGCTCAAGCTCCGGATTACAATACGGTGACATCCGTGCGCCATCCCCGTGCCCCCTGGGCCGGGGATGGCGTCTTTGTTCCAGAGGTGATGTTCGGTGGCGGCGACGGCAGGTGCGAACTCACGGGGCCGGTTGGTCCTCACGGCCATTGTTGGGGTGGTCGGCGCAGCCGTGGTCATCGGCGGACTTCTCTGGTTCCAGGAGACCCGCAGACCTCCGGCCGAGCGTCTGCCCCCGATTTTCCGCAGTACGCTCGGCTTGCCCGAACTCTTTCAGCTTCGTAAGGAGCGCCCCAGGGAGTCGGAGTGGACCGCTCGGCTTGCGCTCTGGTTCTACGAGGCCGGGCATTACCTGACCGCGCTTGAGTATCTGGATGAGGCCATCGCCGCGGGAGCGCCGCCGGGTCGGTTACTCCCATACCGCGCCATCATCCTCGGGAACCTAGATCGGCACGCGGAGTCCGCTGCAGTGCTCCGCGAGATCATCCGAACCGACCCCAACGCCCTGGCACCTCGCCTCCAGCTCGCCACGGAGCTGCTGGCCGAGGGCCGTCAGGATGAGGCGCTCCGCACTCTGAGGGCCATCCCGGTCGATCCGAAAGGCCTGCCCCTGCCCCTGGATCCGGACGGTCCCGCTGGCGGAGCCGCAAGGCTGGCAGCTACCTACGAGACCCTTGGCGCAACGCGCGAGGCAGAACGGTTGGCGCTCACCGCCCTGTCGGTGGCCCCCGGACACGCCGACGCGCACCTCGTCTACGGTCGCCAATTGCTGCGGAGAGGCCAGGCGCGCGCTGCAGGGGAGCACTTCGCAGATGCGCTCGCCCGGCGCCCGGACGATTATCCGATCCAACTACTCCGCGCGCGGTCGTTGCTGGCGGGCGCGAAGGAAGCTCGCCCCGGGGAACTTCGAGCCCTGCTGGAGCACATCGCCGGTCGGCCGGGAGCCCCGAGCCAGACCAATTACGAGCTGGCCACCATCTACTTCCGCGAGGGGAAGTGGAAGCGGGCCGCCGAGCTCTTTCGCGCCGCCTCCGGCGGCACACTGACGACGCCGGAGACCCTCGGTCGAGCCTCAACCGCGTTCGCGAAGGCCGGCGATCAGGAGAATGCGCTCTACACCCGCGGACTCTACTTCGAAATGTTGCAGCGACCCGACCTGGCGATCCGCGAGTATGAGAAACTCTCGAAACTTCATAATTGCTGTCAGAACGGATACATCCACCAGGCCAGGGCGTTGGGGAAGCAGGGCAGGCATCGTGAGGCGATCGCCAAGTTGGAAGCTGCCGCCCAAAAGGAGACTCCGCTGCCCAAGCTCCTGATGGAGTTCGCACGCGCCTACGATCTGACGAAGGACCCGGCCCGGGCCGCCACGATGTGGAACCGGTTCATCGCTGCGGATCCCGCCAACGCCGATCTGGGGTACGCCAGCCTCGGTGCGATTGCGGACACAGCCGGTCGGCTGGACGAGGCGGAGCGGCACTATCGGAAAGCAGTGGAGTTGCAGCCGGAGGCGGACCTCTACCGGATCCGGTTGGCCAATCACCTCGTTGAACGGCGCGCCAGCGCAGGCAAGCTGTCGGAAGCGATCGGCCACCTGGAGAAGGCTGTCTCCCTGGCACCTTACAACGCCGCGGCCTACTTTCACCTCGGCGTGGCCTACCGCTATCAGGATCGGCTGCGAGATGCGGTCTGGTCGCTCCGGCACGCTGTCGATCTGGACCCTGGCGATGGCCGGCCCTACCAACCTCTCGGGGAGTGCCTGATCGCCATGGGCCGGCGCGAAGACGGCGCTGCGACGCTCGCGCTCTTCCGGCGCTACCGACAGTTCCACCAGGCGTGGGAGACATTACGAGCGCGTATCCGGCGCAATCCCAGAGATGTGGATGCCCTCCGACGGATCGCGGCCTTCTACGAACGGGTGGGAGACCACAGCGCGGCCCTGGATTCTTACGTGAAAGTGCTCGAGTTGACCCCGGACGATCGGCAGACCAGTAGGCGAGTGGATGAGCTCTATCGACGCATCGGCCGTTCCGAAGGGATCAGCGACATCCCACTGACGCCCGCCTCGCGGTCCACGGGGACGAACCCCTCGTGACGCGTTTTCCCTTCGTCGCAACCCTACTGGTCAGCCTCGGATTGTTCCCCGCCGGCTGCCGATCGGCGAGAAAGCCCCCAGCCTCGCCGGCCGTAGCACCGGCGTTCGTCGACATTACAGAGGGTTCGGGGATTCGATTCACGCACCACGCGGGCATGCGCGGGAAGAAGTACATGCCCGAGACGGTCGGCTCGGGCGTAGGCTTTCTCGACTATGACGGAGACGGCCTGATCGATGTGTTCTTCGTCAACAGCACGGACTGGCCGGGAGCGGAAGCGGAGACCCACTCCTCGGCGCTCTACCGGAACCTGGGGGGCGGGCGCTTCGAGGATGTGACACTCCGTGTCGGCTTGCGCCGAGACGTGTATGGGATGGGCGTCGCCTGCGCTGATTACGACAACGACGGCGACACGGATTTGCTGCTCACCTGCATCGGCCCTAACGTCCTCTACAGGAACGACGGTGGTCGGTTCACCGATGTCACGGCAGCGGCGGGCGTGGCGGGCCGTCCCGTTGAGCCGGGTGGCCTCAGGTGGAAGTGGAGCGCCAGTGCGGCGTGGTTGGACTACGACCGCGACGGTCTGCTGGACCTGATGGTCCTCAACTACGTGAAGTGGACCCCCAAGACCGACCCCTACTGCGGGTCGAACGGACGCAAGGAATACTGCCCGCCGAACAACTTCGAGGGCGTTGCCAGCCTGCTCTACCACAACAAGGGCAAGGGGCGCTTCGAGGACGTGAGCGAGAAGATGGGCATCGCGGCCAGCATCGGCAAGTCGTTCGGGATCGCCGTGGCGGACTACAACGGCGACGGTTGGCCCGACGTAGCCGTGGCCAACGACACGATGGAGAATTTCCTCTTCCTCAACCAGGCGGGCAAGGGGTTTCAAGAGCGAGGCGTCGAGGCGAACATTGCCTTCAGCACCGGCGGTGTCCCACGGGCCGGGATGGGGATGGACGCCGCGGACTGGAAGAACGACGGCACTTTTGGGCTCGCGATCGGGAACTTCTCTCGCGAGGGTCTGGCGCTCTACGAATACTCGGGTGACGGCCTGTTCCGTGAGGTGAGCTACCCCGCCCAACTCGCGCAGCCCAGCCTTCTGTCGCTGACTTTCGGCCTCTTCTTTTTCGATGCAAACCTGGACGGATTTCAGGACGTCTTCGCCGCCAATGGGCACATTGACGATTTCGTTCAGATGAAGGACGCCGCAGTCTCCTACGAACAACTGCCGCTCCTCTTCCTGGGAAGCTCCCGCCGCGTCTTCACGCCCGTTACGGATAGAGCCGGCCCGGCGATGGCCGTGAAACGCGTGCTGCGCGGCTGTGCCCACGCCGACCTGGATAACGACGGCGATGAGGAGATCGGCGTGGTTTGGAATAACCGCCGGGGTGAGATCTGGCGAAACGACCTCCCGCCGGGGCGACAGTGGATTGGGCTCCGGCTGCGGGGTGTGCAGTCGAACCGGGACGGCATCGGCGCGGTTGTCCGCGTGAAGTCCGGTGGCACCACGCAGACCGCCGTCAGGCACAGCGGCGGCAGCTTTCTCTCCGAAAACGATCCCCGGCTCCACTTCGGCCTCGGCGACTCGGCCGGGCCAATCGAAGTGCAGGTCACCTGGCCGACCGGCAAGGTCGCCACGTTCACAGGTGTCCGGCCGGGTGCCTACTGGGAACTGGCCGAGGATCGCACCGTGGCCACGCCCGTTTCAGCGACCATCGGCGGCGGCTAGGATGGTGATCCGCGGGCGACGTCAAGCCCTTGTCCTGGCTGGGTTCGGCTTGCTGGGGGCCGGTATCGGCGCGCTGCTGATCCTGGATTCGATGGGGGCGTTCCGTGGGCCGTCCCTGAATGCGGAGCAACTGTTCGACCGCATGCGCGAGCGCTGGGCGCGGGTGGAGAGCTATGACGCCGAGATAGCCGCTGGTGACACCCAGTCCGGTCCCACGAACTCGCGGCAGTGGTGGGCCCGTGGAAAGTATCTGATCGTGACGGGATCCGACAGCTTCGGATTTCGACACACCGAGCGATGGACTGGCGATGAGTGGGATTACTACCAGCCTGGCGCCTGGCTGAACGTGACCGTGAAGGTCCGCGGCGCCTCCCGGGTGGCGCTACCTCGCTGGCAGGCGGGGGATTTTGCACCGCTGGACGAACTGATGTGGGTGCTCACGCGGGCGCGGAATCCCCGACTGGTCGCCGTGACGCGCCCCGCCGAGGGGACCCTTTACGAACTCTCGTGCACGGTGGACTGTCCCGAGACCGTGCTGCGGCCGGATCTGCGGAGGATACTCGGGGCGAACCCCTGGCAGGTGTGGCTGAGCGACAAGACCGGGCTGCCCGTGCACGTTCAGGCCCCGGGGGTGGGGGAGTTTCCACCCGTCCGGATTGGGATCCGCAGCCTGCAGTTGGGTTCAAGCAAAATGCCAGCGGACTGGCGGTCCCTCGGCGGTACGAGCACCCACGTGCGGAGCCGGATGTCGCTCAGTTGCGACCTCTCGTCACCGCAATCGCTCCGAGCCACGAGGCTCGCGATCCGCAAGCGAGTCGATGTGTGGAGAAGTACTCGGTACCAGCGGTATGAGCGCTGACTGTCCGGTAAGGGACGGCCCGGCGGGCCGTCCCTTACCGGCCCGATGGCACGGTTAGCGGCCAGCGCCCGGAGATCCAGCCGGCGGGCGGCCCGCGCCGACGCCCGGCTGACCAACCCCGCCGGGTCCCGAGCTGGGCGCGGTCTTGCCGGGGATGTGTTGCTCCGAGTCCTGGGGAGAGACCTTCGCCGAGCCGGGGGCGTCCCCGGTGTTACAGCCCGCCAGCACCAGGCCCAGGCTGCATACGGCCAGGGCGACGATCATTCGCAGTGCGACTTTCACAGATGGTTCCTTCCGACGCCGGAGATGGATGGCCCGGCCGCTCGTCAGGAGTCTTTTGGGCCCGCGTGAGATAATTCCTCTTCCGCAATCCAGCGATGTCAGGAGTCGCTTGAGCGAACATGCACCGACCGATTTTACGTGGCGATAGCCGCACCATCGCTACGTCCGCTGGCAGGCTGGATGTCGAGGAGGTCCGGGTCGAAGGGGGCTCCGATTTCGCCACGGTTCTCATCGCCCACGGGGCTGATGGCATGGAGATGGGCGGCATGTTCTACCGGGGGCTCGCCCGCCAGTTGGCTCGGGCCGGGTTCGAGGTGCTCATCCCGGACTACTACGGGCTGACCGGGAGCCGTTACATCCCCAACCGGGAACAGCGGCACGCGCACATCCGGGAGCAGTTCCCCGTCTGGGCTGGTGGACTCGCGGGCGTGGTGGGCGCTGCCAGGGACCGCTCGGGCGGGCGACCAGTCGGGCTACTCGGGGTATCGCTTGGTGCCGCCCTCTCACTCACCGTCGCTGCGCATCAGGCACCCGTGGAAGCGGTCACCGCCTACTTCGGGTGGCTACCGCGGGAGGTAACGGTGCCGCCCCAGATGCCGCCCGTCCTGATTCTGCACGGCGACGAGGATGAGGTCATCCCCGTCGCCTCGGCCGAGGCGATCCGCGCGCGGCTGGCGGCAGCGGGGCATGCGCCGGAGGTGCGGCTGTACCCCGGTCAGGGCCATGGCTTCCGAGGTCACGCGGCGAGAGATGCCCTGCGCCACACGAGCGAGTTCTTCAGGCATCACCTGACTCACACAGGGTGTCCCACAGCCGCACCGCAGAGCTGAGGAGCAACTCGTCCTGGCCGAAGCCAGCCGAAATCTGCAGCCCAAAAGGCAGCGAGTTCGCATCCATGCCTGCGGGGATAGCGATGGCGGGCACTCCGGCGTGCGTCCACGGGAGGCTCATCAACGGACTGCCGGTGGACGACAGCCCCGGAGGCGGGCCACTGACCGCCGCCGGGGAGATCCAGCAGTCGACGCCCCCGGCACGGGCAACCTCGACGACTCGCTCCTGAATCCGTCGCCGACCGCCGAGGGCGAGCTTCAACTCGGCGGGGGTGATGGCCATCCCCGCCTCAATCTGCCTCGCGGTTCGGGGCCGGTACAGCGGGGCGAATCGCCGGAACCACTCGGCATGCACGGTGGCCATTTCGGCACGACAGATCACCTCGTGCCGGGCGTTGATGGCGTCGATGTCTGGGAACAGTGGCAGCGGCCGAACCTCCCAACCTGCCGCGCGCAGCGATACGAGCACCTCTTCAAAGCGAGCGCGGATGGCGGGCTCTGCCTGCCGCAGGTAGGCGTCGTCGGGCACGCCCAGTTGCATGCCCCCGGCCGACGAGGGTACCCAGGAGTCGACCACCCGGGCAGCAAGCCAGAGCATATCCGCCGGAGTATTGGCAAACAGGCCGGCTTGATCCAGGCTGGGAGCGTACGGGATCGCGCCGCGAATGGAGAGTCGGCCCTGGGATGGCTTGAACCCGGTGATTCCGCAGAAGGCCGCGGGCCTCAGGACAGAGCCGACGGTCTGCGAGCCGAGGGCGATAGGGCAGTAACCGGCGGCGACGGCTGCCGCAGACCCGCTGCTGGACCCGCCGGGTGTGTGGCCGGGTGCCGCCGGATTGGCGGTGGGGCCGGGCTCGAAGTAGGCGAATTCGGTGGTAACACATCGCCCCAGGAACAGGGCACCCAGGTCGCGGAACCGTCCGACCAGTTCGGCTTCGGGCCCCTTCAGGATCTCCGGCGGCAGCAGACTACCCGCGGCGGTGTCCCACCCGCCGACGCGGAAAATATCCTTCACACCCACGGGGATCCCATAGAGCGGCAGCTCGGCGGCTCCTGGCGCGGCGGCCAGCGTGGCCGCGTCTCGGGACAGCCGCGTCGGGCGGTCCGGCTCGGAGACCAGGGCGAAGAGCTGCCGCTCCCGCTGGGACACCCGCTGGAGCGACATCTCGGCCAGTTCAACCGGGGTCAATTCTCCGCGCCGTAGTGCATCCGCCAGGTCGGCGATCGGAAGATCGAGTGGAGCAGGGTTGAGCGGCGGCATCACCATGCCCCCTCGGTCGTTCCAGCGGCGGTCCGAATCAACAGGGCATCCATCACCGCCTCGGAATAGGCGATTGGGTCGACTTCACGCGGATCGAGTCCGGGGGAAGCGGATGAGCGGGGCGCCTCGCCCTCCGGGAGCCAGTAGATTCTGCCCGTGCGGGCGCACCCGCGCGGCGCATGGCCCGCGGTCGGATCCACGAGTTCCAGATGCGCCACCAGCCGGGATCGGCGGAATCCACGCTCCGCGCTGTGCAGCGTCACCCGGCGCCACCCTCGACGGGTGAGGATGGCGCGGGCCTGGTCCCACCGAATGACGGCACCGGAAGCCCGGGCAGTGGCGCCGGCCCGCGGCATCGGATCGTCAGCAGCCCGAAAGTGGAGGCGGGTGAGCTGACGAAACGGCTGTCGGATCCCCTGCGCTCCGAACCGCTTCCGCCAGTGCAGCAGGGACTCGGCGTCAAGTTCCACCGGATGCACGGGCCGAATGGGGGGCTCCAGGAGGCAGAGGTCGCCGGTCCGGACTTCTAGCAGCCGATCGTCCGGCAGGGGTCGCCCGAGCAGCGGCCCGGCCCGCATCAACAGCCCAGCGGCGATCGCGGTGCCGAGCGGATCGGCCTGGAGGAGCCCCAGATCGGCTTCACGCAGGTCGATCCGCTCCACCATGGCGTGTTCCAACAGTTCCACGAAGGCGCGCCGTCGCTGCGCAACCGCCTTCAGCGAGAGCCGCAGCCAGGGCATCGCCGCGCTCCGTCGCAGCTTCTCCGGAAACGAAGGCAGGTCCCGGCCGCCGCGATTCGCCCTGAGCCGGAGGCCACCGCTCAAGTCGATCCGGATATCGAAGCCGTCCACGTGCCACGGTCCGTAGAGTTCCTGGGCCAGCTCCGCGTCTAGCACCGAGCAGGGACCGCGGCGAGTTCCGCCACTCGCTCCACGGGGTCGCCATCCCGCATCAGCGCCTCGCCGACGAGAACGGCCCGGGCACCCGCCGCGGCGACCCTGGCCACGTCCTCGCCGGTAAAAATGCCGCTCTCGCTCACCCACGTACGATCCCGGGGGATCAGGCTTCCCAATCGCTCGCTCACGGAAAGGTCAGTGGTGAACGAATGCAGATCCCGGTTGTTGATGCCGATCAGCGGGCAGCCCAATTCAAGAGCGAGGCATAGCTCGGCTTCGGCGTGGGTCTCCACCAGCGCGGCCATTCCCAGGGCGTGGGCCTCTGCCTGGAACTCCAGGATCTCCGCCGGCGTGAGAATCGCGACGATCAACAGAATGGCATCTGCACCGATCGCCCGCGATTCGCCCACCTGCCAGGCGTCAATGACGAAGTCTTTTCGCAGCACCGGCAGCGGGACCGCCGCGCGCGCCCCGATCAGGTCGGCGTCCGAGCCTCGAAAGAAAGCCTCGTCGGTGAGGACGGACAGGCAAGCAGCACCGCCAGCATGGTAGCGCCTTGCCATGCTGGGTGCGTCAAACCCGTCGCGCAGGATCCCGCGTGACGGAGAGGCCTGCTTGATCTCGGCGATCAGCGCCACCTGGGGTCGCAGCAGTGCGGCGGCGAAGTCGCGAACGGCACCGGCACCCTCCGGCTGCGGATTCGCTGCCTTTCGGGTGGCCACCTCCAGCCGCTTGTGCTCCACGATTCGCCGCAGGATGCTGGGAACCGCATCTCTCGCCGACATCCCGTTAGTCAGTGATGATGGCGATCTGCGCCGGGTCGGTGAGAAGGATCTCCATCGCCCCGCGGTACTCCTGGAACTTGCCCCGGACCAGTACCTTCTTGTCCTTGAGCTGCTGCATGTTCGGGAACTTGGCGAAATCCCGACCCCGCAGCGCTGCCGTCAGGGCCTCGCGGTAGTTCTGGGCGAAGTTGAGGATGATCACCGTATTGGAATCGGGGGTGTAGACCTTGACGACCTTTCCGGTGAAAGCGCCGTCCTTCCCGAGCAGCTTTTTCGCGCCCGCCAGGTCTACTGCCGGGACGGCCTTCTTCACCTCGTCTGCGTCCGCCTTTACGGTTTGGAAGTTGGACTTCGCCGCGACTTCGGACTGCGGCTTCGCGGCAGACTCGCCCTGCTGGGCGCGCACCAGGGATGTCGCGGGGATGGCCGCGAGGACGGAAAGGCTCAGGATGAGTGCGGTGCGGCGCATGCTGGTGCCTCCTGGTAGTGACTCATGGGGGTGGCTCAGGGTGAAGCCATAGGCCGGGTCCCGCCGGCGAATACCCCGTTCCATTATCTTGTCATGCGCTGCGACCGCATCCGCAGTGATCGACCCGCCCCGGTGGGTGGCTGAGCGTCCGGGGCGCTGCCGGTCCGGCGATGGGTGCGCCCCAGCTCCCCGCAACTTTGCGGCGGCTTTCTGCGTCCATCGATTGGTGCCGTGTGAGCTGAGACCGGTGCCGAGAGGACTGCAAGAATGGCCACTCGCCTCCACGTCGCTGCACTCGCCCTCGGGACGATCCTGGTCGGGGTGCCGTCGATCCCCGTCACCGCGCAAGTGCGGCAGTCCGAGCGGGTGGAGGCCGGCTACGTCATGCTGCGTGTCGGCGGGCTCAAGGCAGACGGCGACTCGCAGCGTATCCGCGCGGCATTAGAGCGTCTGGCCGGCCGCGGAACAGTGCTGGTCCGCGCGGATCGCGATCCGGGAACCGTGGTGCTGGAGGTTCGGGCCACCCAGCAGGTGGACGGGAATCGACTGGCGCAGGAGTGCCGAAACATGGGCTTCCTCATTCGCGCCCTTGAGTTGAAGAACAACTCCCAGGCTCGGTCCTCATCCGGCGATTCGGGCAGCTTCGGCGCTGGAGGCCCCCTCGGAGGCGGCAGCTTTGGGGGCACTTCCGGCGGGTCCACTTCCGGCCGCAGTTCTGCTTCCGGCGGATCCAGCCAATCCGGCTCCTCGTCCGGGGCAGCCGGTCAATCCAGCTCCGGCCGGCAGCAGTCATCCATGTCCGGCGGGTCGACCAGCGGTGATGCGGGCTCGACCGGCAGAAACGACCCCCGGCGGCTGAGTCTGCTCGTCTCGCCCATCCGGAGCGATCTTCAGGCCGCTCAGATTCGGCGGGATCTGCTGCGGCAGCCCGGGATCACCGCCGCCGATCTGGAGCCGGTGCCGGGTCGATCCGGTGTGGGCCGGCTCTCCCTGATTGGGCGGTCTCCCCTGGATTCCGCTGCGATCGTTCGGCTTCTGCGGAGCGGCGGCTACACTGCGGTGCCGGGCGGATAGCCCCACACGGTTCCGCGCCCCAGCATTGCCCCAGGTGCCGGGATAGAATTGCGGGCGATGCCCGCCCCACAACCTCTCACCTACGACGCCGCCGGCGTGGCCACCGCCGGGGGACCCCTGGCGGGGTTGCTCGGTTGGGTCAACCAGACCCTCGCCTTCCGTCCGGATGTCGGCCGGGCGCTGCTCGGGATCGGTTATTACGCCAACGTCCTCCGGTTGACCGATACGCTGGGCCTTGCCATCTCCACCGATGGTGTCGGGACGAAGATCCTGGTCGCCGAGATGCTCGGGAAGTACGACACGCTGGGCATCGACTGCATCGCAATGAATGTCAACGACGTGCTCTGCGTGGGTGCCGAACCGATCGCGATGGTCGATTACCTCGCGGTGCAGGAAGCTCGCCCAGAGGTGCTGACCGCGATCGGAAAAGGGCTCTACGAAGGTGCCCGCCAGGCGAACATCAGCATCCCCGGTGGCGAGCTGGCTCAGCTCCGCGACATGATTCAGGGACACACACCGGGTGGCGGAATCGATCTGATGGGCACCTGCGTCGGCGTCGTGCAGACGGACCGCATGATCCTGGGGGATCGCATGGTGCCCGGGGACGCGGTCATCGGTCTGGCCAGCAGCGGGGTGCACAGCAACGGCTTCACTCTGGCGCGTCGCGCGCTGTTCGACCAGGCCGGACTGGGGGTAGAGAGCCGCGTTACCCAGCTCGGCCGCACCGTCGGCGAAGAGCTGCTGGAGCCGACACGGATCTACGTGCGCCCCGTCTGGGAGATGATCCAGTCGGGACTTCCCGTCCACGGTCTGTACCACATCACCGGTGACGGCCTGCTGAATCTCACCCGCGGGGAGTCGCCCCTCGGATTCGAGATCACGGCACTTCCGGAGCCGCAGCCGATCTTTCGCTTGATCGCCGAAGCCGGCGCCGTCGCCCCCGCGGAGATGTATCGGGTGTTCAACATGGGCATCGGCTTCGTGGTTGTCGCCCCCGCCGATGCCGTGGACGGCCTCACCGCGATTGCATCCCGGCACGGCCTGGAATCCTGGCTGCTGGGCAGAGTGACCGCCGACCCAAGAAAGCGGGTCGAATTGCGTCCCCTCGGGCTGGTTGGCGAAGACGACGCATTCATGCCCGCCTAGCGGGTCCGGGGAGGACGGAATGATCCGCAACAAGGTGAAGCAGCGACTGGCGGCCGGTGAGGCCGTCGTTGGGGCGTGGTTGGGAATCCCGCACACCCTCTCCGCGCGGGTGATGGCCCAGGTCGGATTCGACTACCTCTGCGTCGACATGGAGCACATGCCGATCGACCTGGGGGCGGCGGCGGACATGTTCGCCGTCATTGCCTCCGCGGGGTGCGTGCCGCTCGTCCGAGTTCCCTGGAATACGGCGGAGAACATCAAGCGCGTGCTGGATTGCGGGGCCTACGGCATCGTCGTGCCGATGGTGAACACCCGCGCCGAGGCGGAGGCCGCCGTGGCCGCCGCGCGCTACCCACCGACGGGTATCCGCAGCGTCGGCGGGTCCCTGCACGCCATGAACTTCGGGACGGATCCCGCGACCTACTACGCCCGCGCCAACGAGGAAATCCTCGTTGTGCTCCAGGCGGAAAGCCCGGAAGGTGTGAGCAACGCGGACGCGATCATGGGCGTGCCGGGAGTGGACGCGGTCTTCATCGGTCCCAACGACCTGCTCTGCCAGATGGGCAAGACGCCGCGGATGGAGTGCGATGATCCTGAGTTCGTCGCCGCCCTCGATACGATTCTGAACACGGCAACGCGGCACGGAATCGCGGCTGGGATTCACACCGCGAACAGCGAGATGTGCAACCGGCGGGTCGAGCAGGGGTTCCGGTTCATGGCCATCGCTTCGGACATCCGGTTCGCCGTCGCCGGGGCACAGGCGGATCTGGCGCGTGTGGCGCTTCCTGGTCGGGAGCGTGGTTCGGCCGGGGATGTGGTGCGGTACTGAGGTCGCAGCGCTCGGCCGAAAGATTGAGCCTTTCTAGCACTTTTCGAAAAGACCGGCGGGCGAAGGGATCGCAGCGATCCAGGGGTAAGAAGAGATCGGTAGCCACCGGAAACAGACCCGCCGATTGTCCTTCGGACGCCGTCCGGGGTAGGCATGGGCGGGATGTCTATGGTAAAACCAACAGCGGTTAGAAGATTCCACCGACGATGTACTGTGGGGTGGCACGTGCCACCCAGCAGGTCGGTGGGGGCAAGCCGTAAAGCGGCGCCGGAAGCCGGTGAGGTCGAGGGAAGGGAACATGGATACTCCCCAAGATCTGAAGGCTGAACGTACCGTCCGGCTTCTCAATAACGGAGGAGACTCAATGAATAAGCGATGGGCTCTGTGGGCTGGTGCGGCCGTTGCGGCCGGAGCCATCCTGCAGACCGGAGCCCAGGCTCAGGGTGGCGGCCCGTTTGCGGACGTGCCGTCGGAGCATTGGGCCTACGAGGCGGTGAACGAGCTCGCCAAGAAGGGCGTGTTCACCGGCTATCCTGATGGCACGTTCAGCGGGAAGCGAGCGCTCACGCGCTATGAATTTGCGGTGGCTCTGCAGCGAATGCTGCAGGAAGTTGGCCGACAGATCAACGCTATCCAGCTCAAGCCCGGCCCGCAGGGGCCTGCCGGACCTCAGGGACCGGCGGGTGTGCCCGGCCCGGCCGGCGCCACTGGTCCCGCAGGACCTCCCGGACCGTCCGGCACCCCGCCGGCACGACTCGCGGAGTTGGATCGCCTGATCGCTGGTCTGCGCACGGATGTCACCGCGCTGCAGAAGCTGGCGCAGGAGTTCAGCAGTGAACTGGCAATGCTCGGCTCGGACGTGGAGAAGCTGAAGCGTGACATGGCGGCTCTCGCCGAGCGCACGACGAAGCTGGAGAACGCGTTCGCCAAGATGCCGAAGATCACCGGCACCGTCAACATCGGTGGCCGCTTCGACAACGCGACCTCGGGCATCCGCGGATTCGAGCGGGGCACGGTCCCGCTGAACCCGCCAGTCAACGGCCTGCTTCCCCCCACGGCTCCGGGCGTGGTGGACCGCGATGGTCGCCTGCTGAACCCGAACAGCAACCTGCTGAACCGAGCAAACGCGTTCTACGACATCGACCTGGGCATTACCGCCCCGATCAGTGATGTCGCCACGGCGCGGCTGCTCCTCAACGCCGGCAACTACCTGAAGGGCTACCTGGGCAACCGGATCAGCTCTGTCAACCCGCTGATCGACAACAGTGTGGACGGCACCTCCGCGACTCCCAACTTCACGATGGAAGACGTGGTTCCGTACTACCTGTACATCGAGACGCCGGTGAAGGTGGCAGGGCTGGACGCGCAACTGACGGTCGGCAAGTTCGGCCACCAGTTCACGCCCTACACCCTGAAGATGGTCGACGTCGACAGCTACTTCTACAACGACAAGACCGACAGCGGTGCGTATCCGATCACCGGCGCCCGGGCTAACTTCCGGATGCTGGGGCTCAACTGGAGCGCATACGCCGGCCTGCATCAGAACGACTACGCGCAGTTGAACAGCACCGCGGGCTTCGCCGCTCACGGCCTGTACATCTCCGGCGCGGCCAACCCCGGTCTGATCGCTGGTCTCTTCGGTGGTGCTCCGGGCTTCTCGAACCTCGACCTGTTCGCCTTCCAGCCGCAGGGTGGGTTCGGTGCTTCCTTCGCCTTCGCTGGCGCATTCCCCGGCTCGGTCCTTCTCGAGCAGAGTGCCGGCGTTCGGGCGACCTACGCCGGGAAGAAGTTCCAGTTTGGTGGAACCTACCTGACGGCGGTTGGAAACAACGACAGCGACCCGGTCAACAACATGACGGATCTCTTCCGTCAGTTGTCGGTCTATGGCGTGGACTTCAACTGGGATGTGGCCAAGAACTTCGCCCTCTACGGCGCGGTTACGGAAAGCCAGTGGGGTGGTCAGGCCCTGTCCAACTCGCAGAGCGCGCTCTTCGGCATCGGTGACGATAGCCGACGCGCCTACGATGTGGGCATCCGCCTGCCGCTCGGGTCCACTCGCCTGTCGGCGTTCTGGAAGCAGATCGGCGATGGCTTCGATGCTCCCGGGTCCTGGGGCCGCTTCGGCAACTGGATCAACCCGCGTGCCATCGAGGGCTTCGGCGCGACCGCGGACTTCGGCCTGGGCAAGAAGCTGGCGCTCTCTCTTGAGGGTGGCAGCTACAACTACTTCGGCTACCGCCGGGTAGGTGCCCCGAACAGTGACCTGTTCTACGGCAAGGCCGGTCTCCAGTACCAGATGAGTAAGCGCAACACGCTCGATGCCAGCATCGAGTGGGTGGATTACGATCCGGACGGCCCTGGGGCCCTCGATCGGACCGAGCGCTACTACAACTTCGGCTGGACCCACCGGTTCAACGGCAACATGAGCTTCCGTTTCCTCTACCAGTATCTGGACGTGAGCAGCAACGGCGCTCTGGACCTCCCCGGCTTCGGGTACCGGTCCAGCATCCTTGGCACCCAGTTCCAGGTCCGGTTCTAGATCTAGATCCGGCTGGACAATCCGGCTGTCAACTGTTGGCCCCCGGGAAACCGGGGGCCAACTCTTATCTCCCCCCGATCGTGCGATTTCGAACGGCCCTTCTCCATGGCTAACCGGCCCGCACTCTTTTCGCTTTCGCCTGCCGCGGCGCGACGGTTTCTCGGCGCCCTCGGGGCATCGGTCGCCCCGGCGAGGCTCCTGCCTGCGGTGACACCCGTGGTCGCCTTGCTGATCGGCTCCGCTCCGGCGTTCGCTCAATCGGACATCGCCGCGCCGGGTGTCGGGGCACAACCCGTCACCACCGCCGCGGATCCGGAGACGGTGTCGTTGGGCGACGTCGTCATCACGGGAGAATCCTTCGAGACCGACCCGGCGACAGGGCTACTCACGGTCCTCGGGAAGCCGGTCGCCAGGAAAGGCAACGACGAACTCCGCGCCGTTCGGTTAGTCATCGATCCGCGCAATCGGCTGGTGACTGCCGAGGGCGAAGTTTACCTGAAGCAGGAGCGGCAGGAACTCCGCGCCAACCGCCTCACCTACTCCTTCGACACTCGCGAGGGCGAAGCGCAGAGGGCGACCACGGCCTACGAAGGTTACTTCGTCAAGGCCGACATTATCTACATCAAGGCGGGCGTGGACGGCCCTTTTTACGATGCGCGCAAGGCACATTGGACCACGTGCGATAAGCTGCACCCGCACTATCAGTACTCAGCCCGTTCGGTGCTCCTCTTCCCCCAGAAGCGAGTCGTAGCCCGGCAAGCGGACATCACGCTCCTCTCCACCCGCCTGGTCACCATCCCCAAAATCACCCGGCCGCTTGGCCCCGCCGCCAAGCAAGAGGATTCTCTTTACCCGGCGCTCGGCTACAACAGTGTGGACGGGTTCTATGCCGAGAAGGACTTCCACTTCGTTCGGAAACCGTACGGCCTGGACGGAGTGCTGCGCCTGAACACCCAGACGCTGCCCTCCGGCGGTGTCCTCTTCGGATCAGGCGGTCGACTTCAGTGGGTGGCTTCAGCCTACTTCCGCGATGAAGCGGAGAACCAGCGGTCAAGCCACCTCAAGGTCAGCCGCCTTCCGGAGGCCGGCTTGATCTGGAGCAACTCTCAGGGAAAACGAATCGGCCGATTCCTGTCGCACCAGGTCACCGGCGTGCGGTTCGACGAAGATCTGGAATTCTCGGATCGCTGGAAATGGGCGATGCAGATCTCCGGCGGCTACTTCATGCAGCATCAGGATCGAGCGTCCTCCCTGCGCACCGGCGGAGATTACGAGGACACCCGGGGCACGGTGCAGGGTCAGGCGGTTCTGCCATACGTCAAGCTGGGGCCGCTGCGGCTGAACGATCTGCGATTCATGGCTCGACAGACGTACTACGGCAGCGGAGACGCCTACTCCGTCCTCGGGACGGGGATCGGGAAACGCGTCTACTTCGGCAATCTCCGTCTGTCCGTCCAGCGCTTTGATCAGTGGACCTCCGGCTCGACTCCGTTCCTTTTCGATGCCGTGGAGCTACGGCAGGAGTGGCGACCCGGCCTCGAATACCACACCCCGGGATTCAACTTCGCCTACTACGCTCGCCTCCGTGGGAACAACGCGGAGCTGTACGATCAGGTCTTCGCAGTTTCGCGGCTATTCCATTGCATCGAGCCACGGCTCACTTACAGCGTCCGCCGTGCCGAGCTCTTCTTCGACTTCCGCATCCCGCTGATGTCGCCGGGAAGCCGTTCTCGACCGCTGGATTCGCGCACGCAGGATCCGGCCAATGGCGGCCGTCCCCCCAATCGCCCATAGCTTTCGCAACAAACCCTGCGCGCGGTCCGGAGTCTAATGGACAATGCGCCGCTACATTGCCCCCCTCGCGCTGGCTGCCGGCATCCTCGCCTCCGCTGCCTGTGCGCCTCCGGTTCGCGCCGGCGAAGTAGAAATCCCCGCCCGATCGGAAACGATGCGGGGCGAGTTTGTCCGCGATCTATACCTGGTTGGCCCGGAGACCGACTCCCTGGTCCTGAGTCGGAGAGGGATTCCCTGGGGGCAAGAGCGCGCGTTGTTGGACGGGCGGCGGCTCGAGCGGGATCGGGATTACTCCGTCGACACGGCGGCGGGGCTCGTGCGGCTGCTTGGAGCCGGCAGAGCCACGCGACGGTCCGTCCTCGTTCTGGTTTACTCCGCTCCCGCGGTGCTCGTCGAGCCCAACCTGACCCTGGGCGACGACGAGGCGGCGACCCAGCCGGGGTCGGAGAATCGACGCCGCTCGCGCACCGCCCTGGGCGAATCGCGGCTTGGACAGGCGCTGGCGACAGAGCTGCGCGCCGCCGCCGCCGGATTGCCCGGGTCCGGCGAACAGGTTTCTGCTGACCGTTCAACCACGGGAGGCCTGCGTGAGCAGTTGCAGAGCGGCCTGCGTCTGACGGAAGCCGACGAGAGTTTTACCGGCGGGCCCCGCAGTGAAGGGAATTACCAGTATGTGCGGACCGATGCCATCGACCCGTCCCTTCGTGGCCTGAACCGTGAAGAGTTCGACTCGCACCTGGCCCTGCCCACCGGACGGTTCTCACGGCTGGTGATGGATACCCACTTCATGCGCCGTTCGCCGTTTGCTGGAGCGATGGCAGAGGAAGAGCGCCGCCGGATTCAGTTCGAGCAGACCTGGGGAAAGTCGTCCGTCGCCATGATGTGGGACCACCGACGGAGCAACGCGTATGGGGTCGGTAACGGGCTGGATGCCCTCACTCTCAGCGCCAGCCACCGACCCGGATCATCGTCAAGTGTCGAGGGCCTGCTCGCCTACGAAAACTCCCTCTATCGGGGTTGGAACGCGCAGACCATCGCCACCTTTCGCCAACTGATCGGGAGCCGAGCAGAGGCCCAGGCAAGCATTCTCGGCCGCGAAGGGCAGTTCGCCGGCCGGGGGCTGGAATCTGGCCTGAGCCTGGCCCTGCGTCCCGGCCGGAGCATCGATTCAAACCTCGACATCAGGCAGTCATCGTCGGACCGCTACGGCAACTTCTCGCGGATCGGCGGGGATGTCGGTGTGGCGCTCAACGATCGAATACAGCTCTCCATGCAGGCCAACCAGCGAACCTCCGAACGGTATGGGGCCGCTTCCACCTTCGGGATCGGGATGGCGGCCCGACCGACTACCCGCAGCTTGCTGGAGGCCGCCTTCTCCGAGAGCACCGGGTCCGCCGTCGGGCGCGAGCGGACCGGCACCCTGCGCCTGGCGCTGCTTCCCTCGGAGTCCCTTCGCGTCCAACTGGGCGTCGACCGGCTGGTCAGTGATCGGGACGGCATCGCACAGAATGCGCTGTGGCTGGTCACGATCGGCCGAGAGCGCTACCTGCGATTTGAAGGCTACTCGGGACTTCGCACCTCCACGACAGGCCCGTCGGATCTACTCTACGCCGACTCGCTCTACCGCATGGAGGTTCGGCCGGTGGGGCTCATCTCCTTTTCCGGCAGCCTCAGAAAGGTCGGCAGCTCGGTCGACGACCGTTCGGTCGGCGCTGTCGGCACTGCCCTGTACCCGCTGCGGGGCGTCACTCTGGAGGCACTCTACCGCCGGCCGCTCCTTCCGGGCGCTCTGGCCGCCGATCCGGCCGGCCCGACCGGGAGTGACCTGAGGCTGATGCTGGCCCCGGTCGGTGGATTCCGCGTTTTCGGGCAATTGTCGTCGCGTCCCGAGGACGAGCACGGTGGGTTGCTGCAGCAATTCGAGCGCACCGTGGGGTTGGAGACGAGGCTCGGCAGCTTGACGCTGCAGGGCAGCTTTTCCAACCTGGAAGGGCCGGCCATTACCCAGCCGGGGCGTCGGACGGATCTGATGGCCATTGTCCGTATGGGCACCGTGCAGATGTTCGGCGGCGTCCGCCGGGAGGAGTCGCCGCTGGCCTCGCTGCTGCAGCGCGATCTTCTGCGGGTTGGCTTCACGCACCAGGCGGGCGAGAACTTCTACCTCCTCCTCGAGGGCCAGGTGGGGTACGGGCAGGACACCTTCGGGGGGCACCAGTTCAATCCGCAAGATTCCCGGGCACAGGCTCGGGTTGGCGTCCGCTTCTGACCCCCGAATCCTCCGCACACGGCTCTTGGGGGTGGACGGGGGAGGGTTCGCCAGCCGGCAGGTCGGGCTCGTCCGCCAGGTCCGCGGCCAGGAGCGAGGCCCCCTCTTGAATCAGGATGTCCAGAAACGCCTGGTGACATCGGCCCGGCGTTCGGCTTCGTCGATGGATGACGGCAAGGGGTCGATAGAGCGCCTGCTCGTGCAGGCGGTACACACGGAGCGTGCCTCGTCGTTGTTCCTCCCGAACGGTGTGCGCCGGCACCATCGAGATGCCGAGCCCCACCTCCACCATCTTCTTCAACACCTCAATGTTGTCGCACTCCATGCGAACCCGCGGCGCGACGCCCAGACGCCCGAAGAACTCATCCACCGCCTTTCGCGTCGGAATCGCTCCCGCAAAGGCTACGAAGGGACGCCCCGCTAGGAGTTCTGCCGGGATCACATCCGTGGGCGCGATCGGCTGATCCCCAGCGCTGATCAGCACCAACTCATCGGACAGGAACGCCTCGGCGACCAACCCGTCCCGAGATTCCGGATACGCCACCAGGCCGAGGTCTGCCTGCCCGTCGACCACGGCGCGATAGACCTGCTCGGACATCCGATAATCGATGTGCAGCGCCACATCAGGGTAGCGTCGGATGAATTCCTTGAGCGTCGGCGGTAGTTCGTAGAGCCCGATGGTGTGGACGGTGGCTAGCCGCAGCGTGCCCACCATACGCTCGCGCCGGTCGTGCAGCACGTCGCGCAGCTCGTCCACCCGGTCCAGGATTTCACGTGCGTAGCCAAGGAAGAGGTGGCCGTCGTCGGTCAGGCGCACGCGTCGCGTGGATCGCTCCAGCAGCCGCACTCCCAGGTCATCCTCCAGCCGCTGCATGGAGAGGCTGACTGCCGGTTGCGACAGAAAGTGGATCTCCGCCACACGGGTGAAGTTCTCTTCCCGCGCGAGATCCAGGAAGAGCCGTAGCTGATCTAGGTCCATGCGTTCCCTCGAATATAGATCTCAAGTCGGCGACGGTCTCAGGCACAATCTCCTCAGACGGAGCCGATCAGCCGAGCTGAAGCAGAGCGGGAGATTGGCGAAAACCGTGAAGTCCGCGGCGGGCCGCCACAACCGCGGATGGGGGGATGACAGCATCCTCCTTCGGCGGCGAACCACTCGGACTAGAGACGGACAAAAGTCCACCCTGACCCCTACTGGAGACCCGGACATGAAGAACCTGCTGAAGAAGGCCCGGCGAGGCTTCACCCTCGTTGAAATCATGATCGTTGTGCTGATCATCGGCATCCTGCTGGCGATCGCCATTCCCAACTTTGTTCGCGCTCGCAACACGTCTCGGGCCAAGGCCTGCACGGCCAACCTGAAGCAGATCGACAGCGCGACCGAGCAGTACCTGATGGATAACCGCACGACGACCTACCCCACGCTCGCTGCGCTGTCGCCCACCTACATCAAGGCGACCCCGAACTGCCCGAGCGGCGGCACCTACACGATGGGAACGGCCACAGCCAACCCCACCTGCAGCATCGGCAACAACGGAACCGCCGGCGATACGTCCGACGACCACGTGCTGACCAGCTAATCGAGATCTCTCGGCGCTGAAAGGGAGGGGAGGGGCCTCGCGGCCCCTCCCTTCTCCTGTACGGGAGTGCACGCCTCCCCCGACATCGCCCTCCATGCCGCCATCGCACTGCCCGGGCCGAGCTGCTACTACTTTAGTCGGAGCCAACTACTCCCGGATGGTTTACGACAGACCGCAGCTTCTCCATCTCAATCGCCGGGCGGAATCAGGCACAAATCCTTCGTGTGCCGCTCCTGGACCGCGCAACGGCGAGGCGTCCAGGGCACTCTCTGCGCAGCCGCGACCGGGCCGGGTGCGCGGATAAGGACGCTCGGCAGCACGGCCAAACGACCCGGGGAGTCGACCCTCTCCCGCGCTACTCGACGAAGGAAAACCTGCGATGTTGTCCCGCTTTGTGATGAAGGCCCGCCACGGCTTCACGCTTGTGGAAATCATGATCGTTGTGCTGATCATCGGCATCCTGCTGGCGATCGCCATTCCGAACTTCGTGCGTGCTCGCAACACGTCGCGCGCCAAGGCCTGCACCGCCAACCTGAAGCAGATCGACAGTTCGACCGAGCAATACCTGATGGACAACCGCACGACCACCTACCCGACGCTGGCGGCGCTGACCCCCACTTACCTCAAGGCAGCCCCGGCCTGCCCGAGCGGCGGCACCTACACCATTGGCTCCGCCACGGCGAACCCAACCTGCAGCATCGGCAACAATGGAACCGCCGGCGATACGTCGGACGACCACGTGCTCACCAGCTAGTCAGCGTCGGCGACGTCCGGTTGGTCGCCGAGGGGAGCGTCGTGAGGCGCTCCCCTCATCCGTTTACTCTGCACGTCGCCTGCACTGATCGATGGGGTTAGCCGCCGGAAACTCAACCCATTGGTGGGTTCAGATCCGGGCCGGGAATACCGAACCATACGCTGTGCCGGGAGCCGAAGGAGAGCTAAAGACTCTTTCTCAAACTTTCCAAGATTTCAGGCATAACCACCTTCGGATGAAGACGGAGCCCTGCCCACAGGGCGATGTCGGAGACCGCAAGGGCAAGGGGTGCGGACTCAGACCGGGTGGTCTGCGCCCAGGTGACGGGAACTCGGTCAAGGTGGGCACAGGTCCACCCGGGGGGTTCCGGCCCCCACGTAACTCACTCGACGAAGGACGACCTCGAATGCTGTCTCGATTTGTGAAGAAGGCCCGCCACGGCTTCACCCTCGTGGAAATCATGATCGTGGTCCTGATCATCGGCATCCTGCTGGCGATCGCGATCCCGAACTTTGTTCGCGCTCGGAACACCTCTCGCGCCAAGGCCTGCACTGCCAACCTGAAGCAGATCGACAGCGCGACTGAGCAGTACCTGATGGACAATCGGACGACGACCTATCCGACCCTCGCCGATCTGTCCCCGACCTACATCAAGGCGACCCCGAACTGCCCGAGCGGCGGCACCTACACCATGGGAACGGCCACCGCCAACCCCACCTGCAGCATCGGCAACAATGGAACCGCC
>CAZSRZ010000048.1:0-36820 GCA_964609085.1 uncultured bacterium
CACCACCACCACCGCCGGGGAAGCCGCCGCCACCGCCGCCGGGGAAGCCGCCGCCACCGCCGCCGGGGAAGCCGCCGCCACCCCCGCCAGGCCGACCACCACCGCCACCGGGCCGTCCGCCTCCACCGCCGAAGCCGGGTCTGCCGCCACCACCGCCACCACCGCCACCACCGCCACCACCTGTCGGCGCGGCAGTGGCGTTGGGATCAGAATCCGGAAGCGCGAGCACGTCGGCCAGCAGTCGCACGGCGTCTCGATTGTTGTTGGCCCCCGACCAGACGTCTGCCCAGTTGCGTAGGTTGCGATTTCGGAGAACGGTCATCGCCGAACGGACAGGATCCGCCTGCCGACCTGTTCGTCGTCCGTTGCCACCCTGCGTCTGCGCCGAGCCCACCTCGCTCAGAGTGTCGAAAATGGCCTGCAGGCGATCCTGCATGTCGCTGGCGGTGGCCGTGGCTACTGTCAGGCGGGGCTGACCGTCGGATGCGATTTGGCGAGCGCTGGAGTGAGCGGAAAAGAGCTCACTGACGGGAGTTGTCGACTCTCCCGTCGTCGTGCCTCCCGCGTTTTGGGGACCAAGTGGCTGCCCGCTTTGAAGCTGCTGCCAATCGATCCGAAATGTCTCTGCCGGGCTGAGCCGGTTCTGCCAATCCGGCGCGCCGTAAAGGATGTCCGGGGTGATGCCGTCGATCAGCAGCAGGTCGTCGAGGCCGCTGAACATCCGGGCCGTGGTTGCTTGGGAGTTCGCGGTGCTGGCTGCGTCGGGGGGTTCGCGGAATGCCAGGATCGCCTGCACCTGTTCGGGACTCAGGGCAGAGAGCTTGCCGAGCCCTTCCTCATCCACTTCGTTCAAGTTCAGGCGGGCGCACTCGTCGGTGGCAAGCACCATGTATTCAAACGTCAACGCTTCGTCCGATAGAGGCTCATCCTCCGAGTCAACCTTCTCCCAGGGTTGCCCGGGCGCGGTGTAGTAGATGCCCCCGTCGTCCAACTGGGCGGCCAGCGCCTCTATCCCGGAGAGCGCCGCGTAGTACCCGCGGGCCTTGTCGTCCTGAGTGCTGATCGTCTTCGTCGCGAGGGTCGTGTCGTAGGCGATCCCCAGTGCGAGCACAATGACCACCACGAGCACCCAGACAGCGATGACGAGGACGATGCCTCGTCGCCTCCGGACGGTCCGGCGCCGAGTTTTCGACATCATCGCGTGCCTCCTGTCGCTCCGCCCGTGCCCGTCGTCCCGCCCGCGGCGGCCTCCGAGGCTGCGTTGGCTGCATCCGTCGCGTACGAGGCAGCGGGCACGCTGATGATCCAACTCTCCTGGCTGACCGGCTCGTCCTTCCCATCCGGACCCGTGCCGGCACCGCCTAGTGCCAGGTCAATTCGGATCGCGTGCGGTAGCCCCGGCTGTTGGTCCCAGCTTTCTATCCAGTTCTGCTGGTCGCGGCTGTAGAAGAGATAGGTGGCGGCGGTCACCCCGGGTAGAAGGAGCGTGGGCACGGAGTCTTGCTGCGACGTGCTGGAGCCTCCTTCGGGGACGGGGTAGCCCGTGGCGGTTCGCCACAGGCCGGGTCTGCCGGTGCGCGGATCTTCCACGACGGAGTACTGGATGAGGGTGGTTTCGCTCGACACACGGTTGGAGAGCAGTGGTTCACCGACGATGGAGGCAAACTGCAGTACGTTCGTGCCCGCGGTGCCTCCCTCCGTGGTGAGACCGAAGGCGAGTCCGGAATCGTCCGGAGGGATGACCATGCTGTGGAGGTCGCGCTGAATGGTCTCGAAGGCGGCGCGCAGCGCACCGGCATCGGCGTGCAAGCTGCGCAGCCGTTCCCGCGTGGCGCCGGCAGTACGGAACACCTGCGCGATGAGTGCCATCAACATGACGGCCAGCGCCATCGAGACCAGCAACTCCATCAAGGTGTAGCCTCGACGACGGCTCAAAGTCCGGTCCCTCCTGATGCGGCCGCGGGGGTCGAGGCCCCCGTGCCGACGGCGGCCGGATCCGGTGCGTTCTGCAGATCCGGTCGACGCAAGGCGGCGATCACGGCGCTCACGTGGGTCTGCCGGTTCTCGGCCCGCACAGCAACACGAACCAGCGAGGGCGTCTGCGTCTCCTCGATGGAGACGAACCAATCGTAGTTCGTGGTCTCATCCACCCCCTGGCCCCGGTCCTCGCCCACGGTGAGGATCGGTTCCTTGAGTACCTCTTCAAGTTTGGAACGGGCGAAGATCATCGCTTTGGCATGGTCGCCAGCTCTCCCGGTGGCGGCCGTCGACGCGATGAAAACCTGCAGCGCTGCGATCAGTCCCACCGAAAGGACAATCGCCGCCACGAGGATCTCGAGCATCGTCACACCACGTCTCATTGGCCGATCTCCTCGCGAGAGAGCTTGCGGACCTGCGCGGCGCTACCGTCGAGCTCGAGACCAACCTGGTCGCGCGACTTGTTCGTCAGCACAATGCGGGCGTTGTCCGACTGGCCTTCGGGATAGAAGGTGATCACCGTGCCGACCGCCTGCGCGGAGACGGGGCTGCCCGCACCGGACGCGGCGAGCGGGTAGGCGTCCCACACCGCCACCTCCACCTCTTCGGGCACCCTGTCCCGAAGTGCCACCGAGGTTCCGCCCTCAGGCGAGCGCCCGCCAGCCGTTGTCCCCGACGCCTCTTCGGGCCTGAAGGGCGCGACCACGATCTCCCGGGACTGCGCGTCCCACAGCACCTGATGCCGCACACCCGTGGCCACCGCCCGGCTTCGCGCGAAGCTGAGGTCGCCTCGGATCGCGTCGAGTGTGACATCCAGTTTTGATCGCAGCAGTGTGGCTGCAAATCGTGGAATCACGATGGTCGCGAGCAGCGACAGGATGAAGAGCACGACGAGCAACTCCGTGAGAGTGTGCCCCTTTCTCCGAGTTCCTGCCTGGGTGTACACGACGGGCTTGCCTGGGATCTGTCCGACGGGTGAGCGGTTAGCCCTACTTCTGGGTTCCGATGCTGTCGATGTCGGCGTCCTGACCGGTTCCGCCTTCCTTGCCGTCCCGACCGTAGGAGACGATCCAGTACTCCTCGTTGTCCGGCCCGGGCGACTCGTAGTGGTACTCGTTCTGCCAGGGGTCCTTGGGAACCTCGAGGGCGTCGTTCAGGTACTTCTTCCAGGTGGTCGGTCGCGGTGAGCTGGTGGGCTCGTTCACCAGAGCGTCGAGTCCCTGCTGGGTGGTGGGCGGCTGACCATTGTTGTCCAGCATGTAGAGCTGCAAGGCCTGCTTGAAGTTACTGATCTGCGTCATGGCAGCCTTGCGCTGGGCATCCTGCGAGCGCTCCAGGAAGCGCGGCAGCACGATGCCAGCCAGCAGGGCCAGGATGACGAGGACGACAAGCAGTTCGATCAGGGTGAAACCGCGCCGCGGGCTCCGCGGAGTGGCTGGTTTTCGGTGGTTCATTGGGCTCTCCAGAGACAGTCCGGCTTCCTACGAGCCGATGGCGGTGGTAAGGTCAATCACGGGGAGAAGCATCGAGACGACGATCGTCCCGATGATCGCCCCCATCAGCAAGATGACGGCCGGCTCCACCAGCGAGATCAACTGGCGCAGCTTGTTCGACACATCTGAATCATAAGCATCCGCTACCCGTCCGAGCATCTCGTCCAGGTTTCCGGTCTCTTCGCCGACGGCAATCATGTTGGTGACCAGCCCGGGGAAGACGCCGCTTCGTCGCAGCGGTCCGGCGAGGCTCTCACCACCGCGCACGGCATTGCGCACCTGCTCAATCGCCTGCCGGAGCACTCTGTTTCCGACCGCTCGCTCGGCGACCTCGAAGCTGGTAAGGATCGGCACCCCGCCCTTCACGAGCGTCGCCATCGCGCGGCAGAAGCGGGCGATCGCCTCCTTGTGGACAATCGGCCCCAGCACGGGCACCCGCATCCGCAGCCCGTCCATTGCCAGCCCGCCAGCCGGGCTTCGATCCCAGGCGCGCAGCCCATAGATGACGGCGACGATCAGTATCGCCACCAGCCACCCCTGTGTAGCGATGAACTTCTGCAGCGACAGCAATGCCTGCGTCGGAGCTGGTAGCTCCCGGTTTAGGCTGGCGAACACCTTCGCGAAGCGTGGCACCAGGAAGACGAGGATGAAAAGCACGGCGCTGAAGCCCGCCGAAAGGAGCAGGATGGGGTAGGAGAGGGCGGCGCGAATCCGGCTCTGTCGCTCCTGCGCCTGCTCCATCGAATCTGCCAGACGCTCCAGGACTGCGCCGAGTTGGCCAGAGGACTCGCCCGCCCGTACAAGATTGACATAGAGCTCATTGAACACGCGCGGATGGTCGTTCAGGGCTTCCCAGAGAGATGAGCCTGCTGACACGGCGGCGCGCACCTGCTCAACGATCCTCCGAAGCGCCGCGTTTTCGCTGTGCTCCATCAGAGTATCCAGGCAGCGTGCCATATTCAGCCCGGCGTTGAACAAGGACGCCAGTTGCCGGGTGAAGAGCGTGAGTTCGGCCGGGGGTACCCGGTTCCCGAAGAGTTGGAACCCGCCGGATGCCCGGGGTGCCGCTCCCGGCCCGGCAGCCAGCGGCATCGCGACGGCACCGCCGGACGCGACGTCGATCGCCATTGGGTACATGTTCTGGCTCTTCAGCCGCGCGAGCACGGCCGAACGGTTCTCACCGCTCATCGTGCCGGAGACCTCATGTCCCGCCGGATCCAGTGCTGTGTAGCGGAACTCCGCCATTGCGCCTCATCCCCATCCGCGGAGCCGGCCGCGGCCGATCGCTCACTCGTCCTCGGTGGTCACTCGAAGGACTTCCTCAACGGTCGTCCCCCCTGCGAGAACCTTGCGCCAACCATCCTGACGGAGGGTGGTCATCCCCTCGGCCATGGCCTGTGTCTTGATCACCGTTGCGGAGCGGCGCTCCAAAACCATCTCCCTTACGCGCTCTGTGATCGGCAAGATTTCGAATAGCCCCAGCCGACCCGCATAGCCTGTGAAGCGGCACGCGCTGCAACCCACCCCCACGGCCTGCTTCGTCGGCGGTGCGTAACCTAGCTCGCGCTCCATGATGATCAGCCGGTCCCGTGTCTGTTCCTGCTCTTCCTTGCACTCCTGGCACACCCGTCGGGCCAGGCGCTGAGCCATCACACACTCCAGCGAACTGGCGGCGAGGAATGCCTCGAGCCCCATATCAAGTAGACGAGAGATGGCCCCAGAGGCGTCGTTGGTATGGAGGGTGCTCAGCAGTAGGTGACCGGTCAGAGCCGCGTGTACTGCCACCTCCAGGGTTTCGCGGTCGCGGATTTCCCCGACCATCACGATGTCCGGGTCCTGCCGCAGAATGGACCTGAGCCCTCGGGCAAACGTCAGCCCAATCCGCTCCCGAACCTGCATCTGGTTGACTCCCGACATCTGGTACTCCACCGGGTCCTCTACCGTGATGATCTTCTTCTCCGGCGAAAAGATGCGACGGAGCGAAGCGTAGAGCGTGGTGGTCTTGCCGGAGCCGGTCGGCCCCGTGACGAGGATCATGCCGTGCGGTTTGCGGATGGCCCGCTCGAAGACGGCGAGCTGCTGCGTCGTGAAGCCCAGGTCCTCCAGGCTTAGCTGGATGCTGCTCTGGTCAAGCAAGCGCATCACCACGCCTTCGCCGTGGAGGGTGGGGAGTATCGACACGCGAACGTCGATCTCGTGTCCGAGGATGCTGGTTTTGATGCGGCCGTCCTGCGGAAGTCGACGTTCGGCGATGTCGAGATCGGCGAGGATCTTGATGCGGGAGGTGATGGCGGGAATGAGTCGCTGAGGTGGTGCCGGTTGCTCGTGCAGCACTCCGTCGATGCGGTACCGGACCTGGCAGCGGTCCTCGAACGTCTCGATGTGGATATCGCTCGATCGGCCCCGGACGGCCTCCCGGAAAATGTTGTTCACCAATCGGACGACGAGTGCCTCACGAGCCAGGCGCTGTAGCTCGGCGACGCTGTCGCCCTCTTCCTGCGCCACGGAGATGTCTTCATCCTCAGCGTCGCCGGCATACGAGTCGGTGATCAATCTAAGGATGACTTCGCGGTCCGCGTAGGCGGGCTGCACTGAAAGCCCGGTCGCCAACCGGAAGTCGTCAAGAGCCGTCAGGTTCATCGGTTCGGCGAGCGCGACGAGCAGATTCCCGTTCTCTCGCCGGATCGGGATCGCCGTGTGCTTCTGGGCCAGGCTCCCAGCGATCAGCGCGGTTGCCTCGGGATCCGGACGCGTCGAGCTGTCCAGCATGGGCAGGCCCAGGCTCTCAGCGAACGCTCGGCGGATGTCCTCTTCGGAGCAATAGCCCAGTCTGATGAGCATCTCCGGCAGCGGACGGCCAGAACGCTCCTGTTCCTGCAAGGCCCGCTGCATCCGCTCGGCGGTGACCTTGCCGTTGTTTAAGAGAACCTGGGCTATCGCGTCCGACATGAGATTCCTGGTGCTGGGCCCTGTGTGGCGGGCACTGGCCCCCGAATGAGTTCGGGGGCCAGGCGTGACAACCTGTACGACGCAGCCTCTTCCAACTGGTTGGGGTCCCGGTCAGCGTGGCTCGCAGTGAAAGGGTTGAGGCGAGTCTACGGTTTCTTTGCGGGGGGCTAAGTGGAAGAGGAGCCGGACCGGCATGCGGTCCGGCTCCTCCCCACAGCGACGGGCGACTAGTTGTTAGGCCGTCGGGGCTGCCGCTCGGGGAACTTGAAGGCGGCGCCCTTCATCTGCTCGAACATGGTCTTCTGCGCCGGCGTCAGCACTCCGAGGAGCTTCGTCTCGTTCTGCTGGCGCATCTCAGTCATCTTGCGGAACATCTCGCCGCGTTGATCCTGGCCACCGCCGCCGCCCATGAGGCTCTGGAAAAGCGCCTGAGTGGCGTCCTGCTCAGCCTTCTGGATGTTGGCGATGTTAGTCTTCTGCTCGGCCGTCAGCTTCAGGCCGTCCTGAGTCTCTTTCTGAGTGAGGGCGCGTGCGCCGGCCTGCTGAAGCATCAGTTGCTTCAGGCGACCCATTTGCTTGGCGTCGAGGATCTCGCCGACCTTCTTCATTTCGTCGGCGCGCATCGCCTCCATTTTTTGCATCATGGCTGCGCGGTCGCCGCCCTGGAAGCCGCCCTGGAAGAGCTCGCGCATTTTCGTTTGCTGCTCCGCCCCAAGCTGCTTGATCAGGTCGATTGCCGCCTCGTCGAGCTTCAGCTCTTTCTGGACTTCCATCATGCCCAGAAGCTGCAGCGCGCCGCCGCCGCCGAACCGTCCACCACCCGGGCGACCACCGCCACCCTGCGCCTGGGCGCCGGTCGCCAGCAGGCAGGCCGCAAGCCCCATGGCCAGTATCCGTACCGTCTTCATTCGATCTCCTCCTCGATGGGCCGCTGCCTGGACGGCAGTTGGCCCGGACAAACGATGTCTATTCCTTGGCAGGCGGAGGGCTCTTCGCCTCCAGGATCAGTGCCCGCCTCACCGCACCGGCCTTGACGAAGACGACCGTAACCTTGTCGTCGACGGCAAGACCCGTGATCTGCGCTGTCACTCCATCCCGACGGATGGTGGCATTCGTGTCCACCGTAAAATCTCGGATGCTGGTCCCCGTGACGGTCATGACCCGGGTGGTCGTGTTCAGTGCCGTGATCTTCCCTTTGAACTTCTGGGCCTGGGCCTCCGCCGAGAGGACCAGGAGCGTGCCCGGTTCGTAGATAACCGTGGCTTGAAGCCCGGCAAGCGTCCGGCGGTCGTCCAGAGCCAGCCCCTCAATGTCGATGCGGCTGTTGTTGTCCGGCCGCATCGTAAGGACCGCGTTGCGAATCTTCAGATCGAAAGTGGTCGTGGTGGCGCTGCGGATGGTACCGGACCGCTTTGCTTCTCGGGTGATGTCAATCCGCCTGGCGACGTAGCTGGGGTACTCGTACCGCACCTCGACCTCGGAGTTCGCCGTGAGTTGCTGCGCGGACGAACTGCGGCCGTTCAGGATGATCAGGGTTTCGGTGTTCACCAGGAAATTCCGGCTGCCCACGGGCGTCATCACGTTAAGCAATGCGCTCTGAGCGCTGTAGCCGATGACCGTACCCTCGATGGTGGCGGTCTGCGCCGCTCCCAGCGGGGGGGCACAGATTCCGGCAACCAGAGGAACCGAGACCAGTAGTCCCATTTGTCGACGAACGGACGAAAACAACATCACTCCCCTGGGTCAGTGCAGGCGTCGCAGCCCCGACACAAGCATAAAGACGCGGAGATCCCTCTCTGGTTCTATCCACTGAATAGCCCCCGCTTGTGCCTCCCGGGCCGCTGGCTGACGACGCCCGCTGCTCGCCCGGCGATACCCCCTCGGCCACGGAGTGCACATGGAACGGTTCAACCTCCCCGCGCAAACACCTCCTTGCACGGCCCGCTGGCGCCCCGTCGCGCGGTTGACTGTGCCTCTGGGGCCGACGGATAATCTGCCCGCACGGCTGCGTCAGGACGTCCCGGGTCTCCCGAACACCCTCGCTGCCGATCTCCCCACACATGCAGCACACCGTCTTGGTGATCGGCAGCGGCATTGCCGGCCTGACCTATGCTCTGAAAGCAGCAGAGTTTTCCAGAGTCATTCTGGTCACCAAAAAGGACCGCTCAGAGTCGAACACCAACTACGCCCAGGGTGGGATCGCGGCCGTGATGGCCCCGGATGATTCGCCGGACCTCCACGTCAAGGACACGGAGCAGGCGGGATCAGGCCTCTGCCATCGGGATGCGGTAGAGCGAATGGTCCGGGAAGGGCCGGAACGGGTTCGCGAGTTGGTTGCCTGGGGTGCCCGATTCCACCGTGCGGAGTCCGCAAGCACGGGGGAGTTCGACCTCGGTCGGGAGGGAGGTCACTCGCGGAATCGGATCGTCCACGCGAGGGACCTGACCGGCCGTGAGGTGGAGCGCACGCTGATCGCCGCCGTGCAGGCACACGCACGAATCGAGCTGCACCAGCATCGGGATGCCGCGGCGATTCTGTGCTCATCCGGACCGAACAGGGAGGCCGCCGGTGCCCTGGTCCTGGATACCGCCACGGGGCAGCTCGAGCCCCTCCGGGCCGACGCTACCGTGCTGGCCACGGGGGGAGCGGGCCAGGTCTACCGGCACACGACCAACCCGGGGATCGCCACGGGGGACGGCGTGGCGATGGCATACCGCGCCGGTGCGCGGGTCGGGAACATGGAGTTCATCCAGTTCCACCCGACGACGCTCTTTCACCCGGAGGCGAAATCGTTCCTGATCTCGGAAGCGGTGCGGGGGGAAGGAGGCGTGCTCCGTCGCCGTGACGGCACCACTTTCATGGACGAGTACCACCCGCTGGCCTCGCTGGCCCCGCGGGACGTCGTCGCCAGGGCGATCGACGCGGAACTCAAGAAGGGCGGCGATGATCACGTGTTCCTCGACGTCACCCATCTGGATCCCGATTTTGTGCGGGATCGGTTTCCAGCGATCTACCAGCGGTGCCTGCAATTCGGAATCGACATCACTCGCCAGATGATTCCGATCGTGCCGGCCGCGCACTATAGCTGTGGCGGGGTGATGACTGATCTCTCCGCTCGCACGTCGTTGCACCGGCTCTACGCCATCGGGGAGGTCGCCTGCACCGGCGTGCACGGGGCCAACCGCCTCGCCAGCAACTCCCTTCTGGAGGCGCTCGTGTTCGCCGATCACGCGGCCCGGGATACACAGCGCCTGCTGCGAGAAGAGGGCCGAGCCGGCGCTCCGGAGGACAGCCGAGAGTGGCTGCGAGTCAGCCATCCCGACAGGCAGACCGGGGAAGTTTCGACCGAGTTCATCTCGCAATTGCGCCTGCTTGTCCAGACGCTCATGTGGAATCACGCCGGCATTGTCCGCTCTGATCGTCGACTGCGGGAGGCAGAGCGCGAGCTGGAGATCCTAAGGCCTGCCGTTGACCGTCTCGTAGAGACCGCTCACCTGTCGGTGGACTTGCTCGAACTCCGCAACATCACCCTGGTGGCCCAGCTCATCATCCGCTGCTGCCTCTTACGCAAAGAGAGCCGGGGATTGCACTACAACATCGACCACCCTAACCGCGACGACGAGGCCTGGCGACATGACACTGTTCTCTGAGCGCTTCCTAATGGTGCTGCGCCGGTGTGCGCTCACCCTCGCCGCACTCGGCGCCGCCACGCTTGGCTCCCCCGCAGTCGCCGCCCTCAAGATCCAGGTTTCCCGCCCGACCACCGCTGTCTATCAATCGGTCGGTATCACCGTCGCCGACTCGCGCCGCGGGTTGGATGTCCCTCCCGGACCGATCTCCGTCACGATGGCGGACGGTCGCGATCGCCGGCAGACCTTTTTCCTGCAATCCACCGGCACCCCGGGCGAGTACTACGGACGCTTTACCCCGACCAGCGCGGGTCGCTTTACGGGGACGGTGGTGCTCCACCGAAAGGATTCGACCGAGATTGGGCTCGTGCCGGTCGTGCAAGTCCGCGGAACGGTTGGGCAGGGGTTCTATCGCTTCGATCCGGCTTCCCCCCGCGTGCTGGCGCGTAGCGCCGGGAGCCACTGTTTTCCGATCGGCGTCTCCATCGATGCAGCGGCAGTACGCGTTCAGTCGAACTGGCAGCCCGAGCTGGAGCGGCTGCGGCAGGCCGGGGTCAACTACCTCGATGTCGGGATTGAGTGGGCCGGCCGGCTCACCCCGGACGAGAAGGCCTCCATGATCAGGTCCGTTGACCAATTGCTGATGCTGGCCGAGCAGAACGGCAACCTTGGGGTTCAGCTTCGGTTGGAAGGTCCGCTGGGATTCGAGGCGGCTTCGGATGAGTACCTGGTGCAGACCGAGGAGTGGATCCAACGATGGTCCTATTCGCCGGCAGTGGCGGCCTGGTTTCTGTCGCCACTGACTCCGGACGTGCCGGATGCGTGCTGCGAGGCAGTCGTGCGGGCAGTCCGAAAGGCGGACGCCTATCGGCACGTGGTGTGCACCCCGGAGTCCCACGCCGGCGGCCCCCGGGCCGGGGCGGATCTCTCGGTGGGAGCGTGGCGTTGGGATCAGCCGGAACTCCGACCGGGCATCCGTCTGGCAGGTCCGCTGCCGGAGGGTGTGGTACCCCTTCCTGGCGAGACAAATTGGCAGCATCTTGCGCTCGGAGGCACGGGGTTGCCCTTGCATCCTTACCTTCCGGGCGCGGATGACGACGGCGTGCTCAACCAGGCCCGGGTGCTATCAAGAGTCGCGTCGGAAATCCCCTTCAGC
This sequence comes from uncultured bacterium, assembly GCA_964609085.1. GTDB lineage: Bacteria > Armatimonadota > SYMT01 > SYMT01 > SYMT01 > JANPLG01. Next base: position 11,205 of record CAZSRZ010000048.1, read on the forward strand.
CAGGGTGCGGCACCTGTCCGTCAGGCTCTCGATCCCGACATCCCTGGGGCCCTTTGCCGTTATGGAAAGGTCTACATCGGGTGGCTGGTCGGCCCTCCGGGGAAGCCAATGCCGGTCGGACCGATGGCTCGTGGTCGCTTCCGCGTTCGGCTCTTCGATCCGGCGAACGGCAAACTCCTGAGCAGCAACGAAGTGGTTTCGGAGGGACGAAACGGGCTGCTGACTCCTCCCGCCGGCTATCCGGCGATCTTCTTTCAGATCGACCCGGTTTCGCCGACGACTGCGGCTGCCACCCACTCCCGCCCAAGACCGACCGCCGCCCGCTCGACATCCGGCGGTCGGGTGCCAGCCGCTCGCCCCTCCACAAGCACCACGAAGAAGTCCACGAAGAAGCCCACCAAGAAGCCCGCAAAGAAGCCCACCAAGAAGCCGAGCAGGGCTACCTCCTCCCGTCGCGCGAAACCGGCTGCCGCAAAGAAACCCGTGCGCAAACAGCCGACCAGTCGGAAGAAGCCAACGTCGAGGAAGAGACCAACGCCAGGGCCGACACGCCGCACGACGGCGACTGTCGCGAAGAAAAAGCCCTCCTCTACTAAGAAGGCCGTCACCAAGAAGCCCAGGCGGGCGGGTCCGTCATCCCGGCGCCGGTAGCTCCCCGGCGGGCACTCAGACTATGCGGCCGGCGGCGTCGGGGAGTTCTGACTCCGGACGGGAGGATGCTCCCGGTGTGCGCGGGGTCGCCGGAGTACTGCGAGGCAGAGCAGCGCCGACATCCACACGGGCCAGTCACCCAACACCGCGTAGACCGTCCGATCGGAGCGAGCCACGACTTCCCCGGTGACGATTCCCTTCTCGAACATCGGCAGGGATCGGATGACCCGGCCGCGATCATCGATGAGTTGGGACGTGCCCGTGGCCGCAGCGCGCAGGATCGAGCGTCGGACTTCGACCGCCCGGAGTGGGGCGAAGGCTGCATGCTGTAGTCCAGCGGCGGTGCGGCCGTTCCATCCATCACTGGTCAGCACAGCGAGGAGATCGGCCCCGCCCGCCACCATTCGCCTGGAGATGTCGCCGAACGCGGACTCGAAGCAGATCATCGTCCCGACCGTTCCACGTTCCCACCGCATGGGGTGGAACGAGCGGCCTGCCTGTAGGTCGGTCGGCGGCATTCCCAACGCTTCCGTCCATCCGAGGAGAGGTCGCCAGGGCAGATACTCCCCGAACGGGACGATGCGCACCTTGGAGTAGACATCGAGAACTCTCCCGGTAGGGGAGAGCATCACCGCCGCGTTTTGCGATCGCATCGTTTCCGGGTCCACCACGAAGCTCCCGGAGAGCAGGTGAGCCGAACCATTCCACAGCAGGCGTACAGCCTTCTCGCGTGCTGCGGGCGAGTGCGCCAGGTCCGCCACGGAGGCGGACTCCGGCCACACCAGCAGGTCCGGCCGCGCAGCTAAAGCGCGGCGTGACCATTCCGCGTAGTCTTCCCAGTTCGAAACACAGACCACCGCAGCCCCCGGGGCCTTCCGGGACTCACTCGCCTGGATCAGCGACACGCGTATCTTCTCGCCGGTGCGTACCGGGGCAGTGAGCACCAGGAACCCCCGCGTGACCCAACCGACCATCAGCGTGGCCACGAGCAGTGCGGGCACAGGCTGAGTCCGGAAGCCAAGAGCGCCGGCACCAACGAGGACCATGAGGAAGGTGAGCCCATAGGCGCCGGTGATGTCCAGCCCCTGCAGGAGCACCGGAACGCCGTGCTGCGTGGCCGAGAGCTGGCCCCATGGGAAGGCGGTGACTCCCTGGGATTCACACCACTCTCTCAGCGTCCATCCCGCCGCCGCCAGGAGCGGGCGCGATGCATCCGGGCGGCGCATGAGCCAGGCGACGACAAGGGTGAACAACCCGGTCCCGATGCCTCGGACCAGCGCCGACGCCCAGTAACCGAACGGACTGAACGCGGCGAACCACGGGACGAGCAGCAGGATGGTCCCGGCACCCTGACCGCAGCCGAGAAGGAATGCGCTCGCACGCCACTCCGTCCCTCGCGCCGCAAGCGAGAAGAGGCGTGCGCACCAGGGGAGGGGAGCGAACCACCCGAGCCACCACAGGCCGGTCGGGGGGCTCGCGAGAACCAGGAGGAGGGCCGTGGCTACGCCGGCACCGAGGTCCGCCAGCGCGACGGCCCATCTCCCCACCGAAGCCTTGTGCGTCGACGTCAGTCTTCGCTCCCTCGAGCCCGGCGCCGGGCCCGGAGGAGGCGGCTCGTGGCATCGCCGTCAGCCTCAGTGTCGCCGTCCGCCGATCCGGCGTCGGGGCGGCCCTGGACGGTCTCTGCCGCGGTGCGGTCCGGCTCCGTAACCCGGCCCTCAACCGGTCGGTGCCCCACGACGCCCGGGGTCGGGATGGGTGCCGCAGGAGTGGATGGCGGGGTGGGGGCGGGCTGAGGAACTCGCATCGATTCCGCGGCCGCCGCTGCTTCACCGGCGGCGCCAGCTCCGTCCGTCACAGCAGGATCCAGCCTTTCCAGCGGCGGGAGGTCCGCCTGCGTCCCCGAGGCAGGGGTCACCGGCGGGGTGACCGAGCGTGCGCCGGGCACCGTCGGCATTGTCCGCGCGACCGCAGGCGCGGTCGGCTGCGCGGCCTCGGCCGCCTGGGGTACGTCGGCGAGCGGCGCTACCGCACTCTCCGGGGCGTCGCCCTCCGCACCCATCTGCCGCGCTGCCCGGGCCTTGGCCCCGAGCAGCGTCCCCATCGCCTGCTCCCTGACCGCCCCGGAGGTGCGCTGCGGCAACAGCCACCCAAAGGTGGCCTGCGCCATCAAACGCATGAATGCGGACCACTCCGAGCGGGAGACCATCAGGCGGCGAATCCCAATGTCAACTGGGAGCAGCAGCGCCGCGGTCAACAGAAGTGCCGCCCACAACTCCTGTGGTGCGGTGTGTGCCCGCCGATCGTGAGCCCAGAGGGACCGCAAGTGGCTGTCGTGGGGTGTCGGTCCCACCGGAGCGAGGATCTTCCCTCGCGTCCGTTCGGCCAGCGTGGTGAGGACCGCTGTGTTGGCGCTGAGATCCCTGTACTCCGGGGAGTAGGCAACAGAGGCGCCGACCAACTGCGTTCGAGGAGTCCCGTCTGCATCCTGATATCGGAGCGCGATGAGATACTGGCCTTTCTCAGGGGCGTCGAAGCTGCCCTCGTAGCGGCCGGGAGCAGTCTGCGCCATCCGCAGTTCAGGTGAGACGTTCGTCGCTGCCACGCTTCCCCGGAGATCGAGGCCGTTGACGAAGTCGCCCCTGGGATTGACCACGTCCACCACGACCCGACCCTGTTGCTGACCGATCTCGACCTGGGCATCGATGTTAGCGCGCGCGGTCGTGCGCACCGTCCAACGGATGGTCTGTGCCCAGAAGCGGGCGAAGGTATCGCCACCTCCTAACCAGGGAGCCGCCCACCGGTTCTTGGCGTCCGACATGAAGGCAACGGCCTTGCCCAGCCCAAATCGCCAGGACGCGAGCACGGGGTCGTCGCGTTTAGAAGTGAGGGCGACCTCGACCGTCGCAGCCTCCTTCGGGGTTACGGAAACGTATCCGAGAAGTGGAGGAACCCGATCGATCCCGGTGAGAAGCTGACTGTCCTTGAGCCGGTTGGGGACGAACATCTCTTCGATGATCGCGGGCTTCAGCACGCGCTGCGCTTCCTTCAGGAAGATACGCGGGATATCCTGCGGGCGCCGGACGTTGTAAAACTCGCCCCCACCGACCCGAGCCATGTCCTGCAGAGTGCCTGTGCCGCCGCCGTGCGGAAACACCGCCACGGTGGTGACCGTGATCTTCGCCTTTCGCAGGCGCCCCATCAACTCCCCGCTGGGGGCGGAAGCGTCTCCGTCGGAGATCACGATGATGTGTCTTACAGCGGCCTCTTTGGCGTCAGTCGTCAAACCCGCGTAGGCGAGTTCCAACATCCGGTGATAGTCGGGCATGTCGCCGGGATCAAGGTTGTAAAGCTTCGCCTTGATGCCTTCCTTGTTGGCGGCGAGTTGCATGGGGATTCCCCACTCCTCGCCTCCCATTCCGTATTGCAGAACTCCCACCTTGTCGCGCTCACCCAGGACGTCGACCACGGCTGCCGCGGTCTCGCGGGCCCAGCGGTTGCCGTCCGGGAACTCGCAGGTGTGAAGTACCATCGCCACGGCGCCCACCGGCATGACTTTGCTCTTGCGGACCTCCATGTCGACGGGGAGTGCCTCTTCAATCGGCGTGCCTCTGTACGCCCCCGGTCCGAAGCTGTTCGGCCCGCCGATCATCACCAGCCCGGTGCCCAGATCCCGCACGCTGCTTCGAATGGCCTTCATCTGGTCTGGGGTAAGTTGGAACGCGCCGACATTGCTCAGGACCACGCTGTCGTAGCTCTGGAACTCGGCGAGCGTGGCGGGGAGCTGGCCCGGTTCGCGGACGTCCACCTCCAGCTTCTGGCCTCGAAGGGCGGCGGTGAGGAATCGTGCGTCGGCAGCCTTGTCTTCGACGATCAGCACGCGCGGCTTGCCCTTCACCAGCACAAATCCCAGGCCGCGGTTGTTTTCGGGCAGGCTATCGTCGGCGGCCTCGAGTAATGCCTCGTAGGTGTGGAAGCGCGCCTCCTCCAGGGATTGGTTGAAGGTGATCACATTCGGCCCGGCCAGCAGCCGCACCCGTTGTTGAGCGATGAGGGCCCCATTGCGCAGCAGTCGGATAACCCCGGAGGTCTCCCGGGTGCTGCGAGCGATGACTCGCACCTCGAACGGTTCGCCGACCTTTGCCTCGCTGGGCAGCACCAGCTTCTCCAGTAGAGCTTCGCTGGGGTACTCGTACTGGACCGGGACGACGTCGATCTCCACATCGTCCGAAGCCGCGCCCGCCGCCTCCTCGACCGCGCTGCCGAGGTTTTCGTTTCCGTCCGAAATCAGCACCACACGCTTCTGCGTGTTGTCGGGAAAGGCGGCCAGCGCCAGCCGTAGGGACGCGGCGACATTGCTGTAGTCGCGCGAGGGGATGCTGTGGACTTGGCGGACGCTCAGGCGCCTCCCAACTTCCTTTTCGAAGTCCTTCTCGAGGTAGGCGTTGCCCCCAAACACAACGAGCGCGGCGCGATCGCGATCCCCCATGCGCAGGGAAGCAGCATTGACGAACTCCAGTGCCTGCCGCTTGCGCTCGGTTGGGACGCTGTCTGACTGGTCCACGACGAAGAGAACCGCGAGCGTCCGGGCGGGCAGGCTGATTTGCAGGCCGGCCAGCGCACCGACCGCGAGAGCCAGGATGGCGATGCGTGCGCTGAGCGAGGCAGACGCACGCCACCCCCGCAACCCCGCGAGGCTGCGACGTGCCAGCCAGACCGCGCCGCCGATGAGGACGGGCAGCAGCAGGAGGTACCAGGGATGCGAGAAGCTAAGCGTCGGCATTCATTCTCGACGTGCACCGGCTGTTGCCAGTTGAAGCCCGAGTGGGGGGAAGCGCTGGATCCTGTAGTTCATCGTATCGGAAACATAGATCCTGTCGCGGGCGTCAAGATTGCAGCCCCAGGGATGATCGAACTGGCCGGGTTCCCTGCCCGGACTGCCGAAGCTGGTGAGGAACCGTCCCTCTGGAGTGAACACCGACACGCGGCAATTGCCGAACTCGGTCACATAGAGCCGTCCGCGCCGATCGAACTCCACGTCGTAGGGGTACCGCAGCTCGCCCGGGGCGGCGCCAACACGCCCCCAGACTCGCACCACCTGTCCGTCAAGGCTCAAAGCCTGGATGCGGTGGTTGACTGCGTCCGCCACGTAGATCAGACCATCCGGGCCCGCCACGATCCCCTGGGGGCGGCTGAACTGACCCGGGTTGGAGCCGAAGCCTCCGCGGGCAAGCAGTGGGTCTCCGGCCGGGTTGAACTTCTGCACCCGGTCTACCCCAGCCCCGTACTCGACAGTCCACAGATTGCCCTGGTGGTCCAGGGCGATGTCCGTTACGGCAATGAACCGCCCGGGATCCCGGCCGTATCCTCCCCACTTGCGCAAGATTTGCCCAGCGGAGTTGTACACCAGGATCTGGTTGTTGTGGGTGTCCGCCACATAGATCTCCCCGGTTGGGGCGACCGCCAGCCCTCGCGGATTGCCGAGCTGACCCGGCGGAGTTCGCCACCCGCGCAGATACTCTCCATCCGGGTCAAAAACCTGGACTCGGTGGGACCGGTCCAGGATGAAGAGTTCCGAACCGTCCGGCGAGAATCCAACCTCGCGCGGCATTCGGAACTCACCGTCCGCATCGCCCTTCACACCGAAGATCAGATTCGGGGAGACATCAGCCGTCGGGCGACAGCCCGACACGGCCAACCAGGGAAGCACCAGCCAGAGCGTGACGCAGATCCGTGGGAGATTTGAGCAGGGGAGTGGCACGTCGTGGAGTCAGACGGATCCGGTCAGAGATTCGTTTCCGCACCGCTCGGACCGCGAACAGCTCACGCTGCCTGGTTGCGGAGGCTGAAGAGCCGGATCGCGTTGCCGCCGAAGACAGCCTGCTTCTCGGCGTCCGGGAGTCCGCTGTCCAGCAGTAGCCCCAGCGCCGCGCCCGGGTTTCCGGTCGGGTAGTTGCTGGCAAACAGCAATCGGTGCCCGCCGACGATGGCCTGGATAGCTTCCAGCTTGCCGCGGTGGTAGCCTCCGGAGAAGGGTTCGAGGAACAGGTTCACTGCCCTCTTTGCTGCGTAGGCCGCACTAGCCCAGGCATCCCCGCCGGCTCCTGCGGCCACGAGCTTCATCTGATTGAACTCCAGTGCGAGTTGCTCGATCTGCCCTACCGCGGTCTCGTCATGCACCGGCACCATCAGCGGCTTGCCGTAGCGGCGGTACGAGTTGATGAGCTCGCGGCAGGCAGGGGAGACCAGACTTGCCCCCTTGTGCGACAGGTCTAGGTAGGCCCCGAGCCATTGCCCACCCCCCACCAGCCTGCGGAGCAACTCAGTGGACTGCTCCAGATAGGCAGGGCTGATGACGACCCAGCCTCGCAACTGGGCGGCGTCGTCGAGGACCGCCTTCGTTTCGGCATTGCCCCCGGCCAGATCGCCTTCCATTGCTCGGCGCGACGCCACCCCCATGAAGTCGTAGCGGGCGCGTTGGAGCGCATGGTTGAGCCGGGTCGCGTCCAGATCCAGGAACGCCCCCGCTCCAAGTTGTGCCAGCAGATCTACACCGGGCATTGCGGCCCCTTTCGCCCACGCGTGCGGTTAGGCTGGCCAGCCGAGCAAGCCGGCCAGATTGGACTCAAAGATTGCGGCGCGGTCAGCTTCTGAAAACTCGGCGTACTGCACGGACATCACGGCGCTTCCCAGCGTTCGAAGCGGCGCGCCGGATCCAAAGATCAGCCTGTCAATCCCAACTCCGGCCGCGGCCGCCTCAACGGCGCCGCCGGCGGTGAGACGCGACGTCTCCACGCGAACGTGGGCGGAGACAGTGCCGGCATGCAGCACGGTGCCCAGCCCTCCCGCATCCACGGTGAAGACAACGGGCGCCGGGAGAAGCTCCAGCACTCCTGCTGAAATCACCGGCGCCGCGAGCCGCGTGACGTCCACGAACAGCGCGGAGGCTCCCGTCAGGGAGCGCAGCAACTCGCGGAGAGGCCCGACGCTCTCGGAGAAGGGGTATTCATGCTCTCCCGGGCAAAGCCGGAAAGCCCGCTGCCCCTGGGCCAACGCCTGTTCGGCCTCGGCGATGCAGGTGGGGTACCGGAGGGGATTGAGCACGGAAACCGGGTGAAGTTCAGCGTGCTGGCCGCAGATCGCGTCGTTTTCACGATTGCCGATCGCGGAATCGTAGAAGATCGCGCTTGCGTGCGAGACGAGGGCCCGGGAGACCCCTCGTCCTTTCATGGCGCGGAGCAACGTGTGGGCGGACAGCTCGATCTCGGTTTCCGGCCAGGCGCCCAGAAGGGTGTATGCGTCGGCGATCGCCATGTAGAGGTTCCCCTGGTGCGAAGCGACGGCCCCGCGGCGGACGGAGTCAGACGACGGGGTTCGTCGCGGACAACGCCATCCCCAGTGAATACTTGAGACGCCCGAGGACCCGGTCCCTCCCCAACACGGCCAGAGAATCGAACAGGCTGGGGCCGACGGTCCGGCCAGTGCAGGCCACCCGAGTTGGGTGGATGAACTCCGATCGCTTCGTGCCCACGGCCTGGGCCAGGTTCGTGATCGCCGCTTCAAGGGCCGGTGCGTTCCATTCGGCGAGTTGGGAAAACGCTTCCAGGATGCGGCTCAATTGCTCGACGGAGTCCGGCCGCCGCAGCCACTTGTTCACCGCCGCGTCGTCATACACCGGCGGATCCTCGAAGAAGAAGGCGATGGCGGCTGGGGCCTCGGCGAGGGTTTTGAGCCTCTCGCGCTCGAGGGCCAGCACTGACTCCAGATAGGCCGGGTCCGGGGCATCTGGGCTCCGGTCGGCCGGATCGGGTCGGCGGCGCAGGAACGGCTCCACCGCCTTCACCAGCTCCCCCGTCGTGAGCTTGCGGATGTAGACACCGTTCATCCAGAGCAACTTCTCGGGATCGAATACGGATGGGCTTGCCCCGATGCCGGCCGGATCGAAGAGCCCGATCATCTCGTCCCGAGACATCAGCTCACGGTCACCGCCGGGAGCCCACCCCAACAGCGCAATGAAGTTGAGCAGGGCGTCCGGCAGATAACCCTGCTCGCGGTACTCCTCGACATGCACCGCCCCGTGCCGTTTGCTCAGCTTGCTGACTTTGCCGCTTTGCGGGTCCCGCCCCATGATCAGCGGAGGGTGCACGTAGACCGGTGGCTCCCAGCCGAGCGCTCGGAACTGCAGCACGTGTCGAGGCGTGCTGGGGAGCCACTCCTCGGAGCGAATCGCGTGGGAGATCCCCATCATGTAGTCGTCGACGGTGTGCGCGAGGTGGTAGGTGGGGAAACCGTCTGACTTTTGCAGAACGTGGTCGTCCAGTTCTCTATTGGGGTAGGAGATGTCCCCGCGCACCGCGTCGTGGAATACGGTCTCCCCCTCGATCGGTACGGCGAATCGCACCACGAACGGTGCCCCGGCAGCGACGCGGGCCTCGCCTTCGGCCTGGGACAGCCCACGACAGTGCCGATCGTAGCCGAAGGGGTGGATGCCTGCCTTCTGTCGGGCGTCTCGCACCTCGGAGATCCTGTCCTTCGTGCAGAAGCAGCGATACGCGTGACCGGAGGCGATCAGCCGTCCGGCTGCCTCCTGGTAGAGCGGCAGCCGCTGCGACTGCACGTAGGGCCCGCAGGGCCCCGGCTTGCCGGGTCCCTCGTCGTAGTCTAAACCTAGCCAATCGAAGGCGGAGTTCAACGCATCGACGGCTCGCTCGTCATACCGATCTCGGTCGGTGTCCTCCAGCCGGAAGAGGAACTGGCCTCCGTGGTGGCGAGCCAGCAGCCAACTGTAGAGGGCGTTCCGGATGGTGCCTACGTGCGGCAACCCCGTCGGCGAGGGGGCGATCCGAGTTCGGATCACCCCCTCCGGACGGTAGGGGACCAGCGCGGCTCCCGCCAGATTCAGCGGGGTGTCGCTCATTCGAATTCGAATTCCTCGTCTTCGTCGTCCACCATCCCGCGCATCGGACGCTTCGGCCCGGCCTTCTTCTTGGTGCGGGTCTTCTCCTTGCGCTTCTCGTCGAAGGTCCACGTCCCGGCATTCTGCGGATTCTGGGTGAAGTAGCGCTGGGCGCTCAGGGCGCTGGCCAACTCCGCCCGGCGCGTGCGGCGCACCATGTTCAGTTCGGTGAATAGCCGCACGAAGCTCATCCCGTCCGGGTGAGCCCGCAGCAACTGCTCGACGATGGACGACAGGAGCATCAGGTCGGAGGCCGCTTGCCCGCGGAGGGCGAGGAGCTGCTGCAGCCGCTCGATCGGGATGTCCATATCGGGCTCGCGACCGTCGGCGTACTCCAGCCGGATCTCATCCGACTGCTCTCCCCGGCTCAACGTGAACCGCCCACCAACCCACGGCAGGTTGGAATCGTACCACTCCTTCAGCCCCATCAGCAGGCCGAGACGATGGTTGAACCACACGTCGAACTTCGGTCCACTGTTGGGCAGAACGGTCAGATGCAGGATGTCCGGGGTAGAGGCGAAGAAGGAGCGGTCCGCATTGCGGACGTAGCAGGTGCCCGCCACGTAGTGGTGCAGTGGCACGCTGCACACTAGCTTCGCGACGGGAGCGACGACCGTGGTTGTGCAGTCATCGCCCACGTCCTGGACGGCCGGCTCTCGGATCTGCTCGTCCAGGGCGTACTTCCACTCCCGGGAGTCCACCAGGCGATCGGATTCGCCTTCAGGTGTCTCGTACTCGGTGTCGTCGAAGTTGAGGCCCTCGGGCAGCACATGCACCTCGGCGGGGACATGCCCGGCCACTCGGAAGCGCTCCGCTCCGAGCCATTGGAAGCGAGTGTCTTCCTTCAATCGGCTGGTCAGGGAGGCGTGGACGGCAGGGTAGGTCCGACTTCCGGGGAATGCCTCGAGCGCTTGCTGGCAGAGTTCCTGGACCCGATAGGAGCGCGAGTCGTCCTGCACCATGTAGTCGAACACCTGGTCCAGATCCTCATCCGACACGCGGATGGTGGTGCTGGCAATGCCGCCCATTTCGTCAGCGTCGGTCGGGACGGCTGACGCGACTACCTCGGCGGCTGCTTCGGGCGACCGAATGAGCGACAAGATGGTGTTGTTGACCGCATCCCGTATCGCGATCGTGGACCACGCCGGACCCCGCTCCAGGTAGAGCTGTGGGTCGGCGAGGAGGTCGTCGAAGAGCTGGGTGCCGTCCATGCTCGGGAACCGGAGCCAGACGAGGTACTGGAGCGCGGGATTCCAGACCGGCACGGGCGATGCTGCGATGATCTCCTTCGCCAGGGTGGCAGGGTCCTTCGCCTTGATCTTGGCGGCAACCGCCTTCAGCGGGGCGATGTCGTCTGCAGTGAGGCGATTGTCCTCCAGGACGTAGTCTTCTTCCTCCCCCGTGGTGTCCAATAGCCAGCGGCGATTGCCCACCGTGCCGTCGGCGGACATGAAGATCGTCTTGCTGTCCGGGGAGATGCGCTCGATCATCTGTGCGTAGTAGTCGGGCGTTCGGCCGTAGACGGCCGCGACCAGGATCGAAACTGGCTCCGAGTGAACCGGATGTCCGATGAGATCGATGAAGTCCTCCACCGACTTCTCCACCGGCCGCCGTCGATCACCCTCCGCTCGCCCCAGCCGGAGGGCGAGATCCCACTGTCGGTTCGCCTGCGAGAAGAGCGGGTCGCTATCCAGGACGAGCCGCACGACGGACGCCAGGCCGCCCTGCTCATCTTCAGTCAGGTTCATCTCCAGGCGGCGGCCGACATGCACCGCGAGGTCGGCGGTACGCAAGGGTTCGTCGGACGCCAGGATGCTCTCCAGGGCAAACGTTCTCAGGGTGTCGAGTGCGCGGTCGCGAAGGCCCTGTTCCCCCGCCGCGGCTGCCAGTCGAGTTTTTGCTGTCATTGTTGGTCAGGCTCTCTCACATCTCTGTCTCGCGAGGGGTCATCCCTGCGCGGAACGTGGTCAGCGGAAATCTCCCAGTTGGAGTAACTCCGCTCGCCGAGGCGGCGGGCGGTGGAGCAGGCCGCGCACGGCGGCCTGCAAGTCGTATTCCTCGGTTGAGGCAACACGGGCGGTGACGAAGTCTCCCGGCCGCGTATCGGGGAGGTCGGCCAGGTCGAGTTGGGTGTGTCCGTCGATTTCGGGCGATTGGCCCTCGGTGCGACCGATCCCCGTCAAGCCATCTACGTGCTCGACCACGACTTCGACCTCCCGGCCGATCCAACGTCGCAGCCGATTACGGCTCACTCTCTGTTGCAGGCGCATCAATCTCTCGGACCGGGATCGTTTCAGCCGGGCGGGAACCTGGTCCGGCAGCGACGCAGCCGGGGCCCCTTCTTCGGCGGAGAAACGAAAAACGCCGACCCAATCGAGCTCGGCTGCCTCGATAAATGCTTCGAGTTCCGCGAACTCATCATCCGTCTCACCCGGGAACCCCACCATGAAGGTGGTGCGGATGCTGACATCCGGACACCGCCGTCGGAGGTCGCGGATCCACCCCAGGTACTGCTCCCCGCCTCCCGGCCGGTTCATCCGCCGGAGGGCGGTGGTCGCCACGTGCTGCAGCGGCATGTCCACATAGCGGCACACCCGGGGCAGCTCGCCGACTGCGTCCAGCACGCGCTCCACGTGCCTGTCCGGAAACAGATACATCAGCCTGATCCAGCGCAACTCCTCGATCGCGTTCAACTCGGCCAGCAGGGCAGGGAGCAGGTGGCCGCTACCCCCTCCAGCCTGCCGGTCGAGGCCGAAGCGGTTTGGGTCCTGGCCGATCAGGATGAGTTCGCGCACGCCGCGTGCCACCTGGGCCCGGGCTTCGAAAACCAGATCCTGAACCGCTCTGCTCACCATCGGCCCCCGGATGTGCGGGATCACGCAAAAGGCACACTTGCGATCGCAACCTTCTGAAATCTTGAGGTAGCTCGAGTGGCCGGGAGTGGCGGAGAGCCGGAGTCCATAGCTCTCAAACCCGGCCATGGGGGGGCCGAAAACTGACACACGCTCACCGTCCAGCACCTGCCGAACGACCCCGGGCAGGGACGCAGCGCGACCGACTCCTAGAAAGCCGTCGACCTCCGGTAGAGCCGTCATGGCGTCTTCGCCGTACCGCTGGGTCATGCAGCCGGCGGCGATGACGCCGCGAAGCTGTCCCGCCTGCTTACGCTCACCCAGCTCTAACAGGCGCTGCACGGACTCGGAGGCGGAGTCCGCGAGGAACCCGCAGGTGTTGACAACGACAACGTCCGCCGCCTCGACTTCCGAGGCGATCTCGAAGCCTCCGGCGAGGAGGTGGCCGAGCATGACCTCGGCGTCGACCAGGTTCTTGGGGCAGCCCAGATTAACCAGGGCGACGCGTTCAGCCATGCGGCGAAAAAAGTGGGACGTGGGCAGGAAACCGGCCCATTATAGGCCGCGTATATGTTACCGGTCAATGACCGGCGGCCGCAGTGGACCGCGCGCTTCGGCGTGCGGTTAATGGCGTCCGGTCGGCCCAGTGCCTGCACGAGGCCCGTATCTCCCAACTTCTCCGAGCAAAGCCGATGAAACGCGCAGCATTCCTATCCCTCCTCACTCTCCTGCTCACTCTCACGGCCTACGCCCAGGGTGAAAAGGTGAAGCTGGCCGTCAAGGCCAAGGCCGGGCAGGTAGCCCGATATCGCATGTCCGGGCAGATCTCGCTCGATGCCGGCGGTCAGAAGCTGGCGTTCGAGATCAAGGAAACCGAGAAGGTCACCTTCACGGCGGTGGCGGCGGACGGAAATGTGACGGTCGAGCGCGTCTCCGAGGATCGCGAGCTGACGGTCGATGGGATGAAAGTGCCGGCCCCGGACAGTAAGGACGAGAAATCCACGCAGGTGGTCCGCCCGGATGGGACCCTGGTTTCTTACTCGTCCACAAGCAACGAGAAGGACGACGCGGCGACTGCCGTGAGGATGATCGCCGCGAGCAGTCCGATTTTTTCTGCTCAACCGGTTGGCGTGGGCGACAAGTGGCAGCACGAGTACAAATCCGATCCGACCACGAAACAGGTTGCCGGCAAGGCGGATTTCGAGCTGCTCGCCCTCGAAAAGTCACCAAACGGGGCCGATTCCGCCAGGGTAAAGCTGAGCTTCACGGAGACGGAGGGGGTGAAGAAGCTCTCGAGCCGGGGGACTCTCTGGGTGGAGCGGAGTTCGGGCGACGTCGTTTCGTCGGATCTCGAGATGGACAACCTGCCCTTCGACACTGGTGCGGGCGATGCTTCCGCGTCCGGCAAGATCCATCAAGAGCGCATCAGCGGGAGCCCGCTCGGCGATGGCCCCATGCTCACCTCATCCGGAACAGGCACGACGAAGCCGGAGCCGGCCAAGCCGAAAACGATCGACGAAGTCGTGAAGGACTACACGAAGGAGAGCGGACTCTTCACACTCTACCGGAAGAAGGAGACGTCCGGCCGCGAGACGCTCTACCTGGAGCTCCGGGAAGACCAGCTCAACCAGCTTCTGATGCTGCAGGCCACAGCCGCAACGGGGAACGCCGAGGCCGTCATCGCCGGAGATCCCCTGATGGACCAGGTGTTCTCCTTCCGCCTGATGCCGGACGATCGCGTTTTTATGGTGGCCCCGCGGATCAACTTCCGGGCGGCGCCGAATTCGCCCATCGCCCGATCCGTGGAGCGAGGATTTCCGGATGGCTACCTGGAGGCATTCAAGATCGAGGCCCGACAAGCTGAGCGGAAGTCGCTGCTCATCAACATCAGCGACTACTTCCGCGGCGATCCGGCACAGGTCGGCCCCACTCTCTCTTCCGGCGGAATGCTTGGCCTGGGGGGTGGGGGAGGATCCTACTCTCTGGACCGAGACAAGACCATCCTCGCCTCCGTGCGCATGTTCCCTGCGAACCTTTGCGTCCAGACCGCCTACCACTTCACACGAGGAGGCCAGCGCTCGCCGTTCGGAGGGCCGACCAACCTGGCGGATCCGCGCAGTCTGCCGCTGAAGGTGGAATTCAACCTCTTCGCCCTCCGCAGCGAGGGATATCGGCCCCGCCTCGCGGATCCGCGCGTCGGCTACTTCTACACGGAATACCGGGACTTCACTGAGGACGGGCGCGACAGTCAAATGGTGCGCTACATCATCCGCTGGGACATCGAGAAGGCGGACCCGTCGGCGGCGCTTTCGCCCCCCAAGAAGCCGATCGTATTCTGGATCGACAACGCTATGCCTCTCGAGTACCGCGATGCGGCGCGCGAGGGGATCTTGATGTGGAACAAGGCCTTCGAGAAGGCCGGCATCAAGGACGCGATCCAGGTGAAGCAGATGCCCGACGATGCCGACTGGACCATCGGCGACATGCGCTACAACACCATCCGCTGGTCCACCACCGAAGATCCGCCCTACGGGGCGATCTCTCTATTCCGGGTAAACCCCCTCACCGGTGAGATCGTCAACGCCAGCATCACCGTCGATGCGATCCTGGCGCGAAGCACGAAGCTGGAGCGGCGCCGGCTGGTCGAACCGGCCAGCAAGTTCGAGTTGCTGGAGAAGATGGAGTCCGGGGCCGCTCGCTCCCTGCACCCCTGCCGGTGTGAACTGGGCGCGGGCATCCAGGATCAAGCGTGGTTTGGCCTCACGGCGATGCAGTTGACGGGGGCCACGGGCATCGACGAGAAGGGCTACGTCCACAGCTTCCTCCGCAGCATCGTCGGTCACGAGATGGGCCACACGCTGGGGCTCTTCCACAACTTCATCGCCAGCACCCAGCTCTCGCTGACGGATCTGAAGGACCCTGCCAAGATCAAGGAACGGGGCCTGGTCGGGTCCCTGATGGAGTACTTCCCCTACAACATCAGTGCCCTGAAGCTGAAGAACGTGGACTACTGGCCGAGCGCAGCGGGCCCGTACGACAAGTGGGCCATCGAGTATGGCTACTCTCCCGCCGTCGGCACCCGTCCGGAGGATGAGCTGATCAAGCTCCGGCAAATCGCCTCCCAGGGCAACGTCCCTGGCCACGCCTTCCAGAACGATCAACTGGCGGACCAGTGGGATCCCCACATCACCCGGTTCGACCTGGCCAGCGATCCGCTGGAGTACCACACCCGCCTGATCGAGGTGACGGCATTCCTCATCAAGTCGCTCGGCCAGCGTGAACCTCGGCGAGGCGAGAGCTACTGGGACTTCACGCGGACTCTCAACGGCCTGATGTCGCAGTACTCCTCGGCCGCCGCACAGATCAGCCGCTACATCGGCGGCATCCACGCCAACCACAACCACAAGGGGGATGCCGGTGAGCAACCGACTCGCGTCCCGGTGTCGGGCGAGAAGCAGCGGAAGGCGCTGCAGTTGCTCAACACTTATCTCTTCAGCGAGTCGTCGCTTCGGTTGCCGAAGAGCTACTTCACCCAGCTCTCCGACAACCCGTTCCCCGAGCAGAGCAGCTTCATCGGGGGCGTGTCGGCCGATTTCCCCATGCTCGACACGCTGTCGAACCTGCAGCGATCCGGCCTCCGGCGGATCTTCTCCAGCGGCGTCCTGAACCGCGTTGCCAACAACGAGTTCAAGAGCGAGGATGCGGACCAGATGTTCAGCCTGGTGAACCTCTACCAGAACACGGGTGCCAACATCTGGTCGGAGTTGGAAGGAGGCAGATCGATCTCGGCCCTGCGGCGCCGGCTGCAGCGAGCCCATCTGGAGACGATGATCGGTCAGGCCATCGGCACGACGGCGGTCCCTGAGGACGCACGCGCTCTGGCCTGGGACCAGCTCCGCCGCATCCGTTCCCGCATCACATCCGGGCTCACGCGAAAGCCGGACGAGATGACGAGGGTTCACCTCGAAGAATCCCTCACGCGGATCAACCGGGCGCTGAATACGGTGCAGACCATCGGCGGTGCTCCCGCACCTGCCCCCAACCCCCTCGCGGCGCTGCTCGGGTTGGGGAACGAGAACCGACGTTAGACGTCTCGCCGGGAATCAGGGCCGTGCCACCCGGGTTCGGAGTGGTGCGGCCCGCTCACGTCGGGACAGGGATGACGGCCTCGCCGCCATGAGGGAAGAGTATGGGATCGTCGATAGAGGCACTTAGGGAACGTTTGTCGGAGCTGGCCCACCTGCGCGCGGCCGCGGCAGTGCTCGATTGGGACCAGCAGACATTCATGCCCCCAGCCGCCGTCAATGCTCGTTCGGAGCAGAAGGCCGTTCTGGCCAGAATGTGTCATCGGATCTTCGTGGATGATGCCACAAGCCGCCTCCTGGATGCGGCGACCGCCGAGGGGATTGCTCCGGGCAGTCAGGATGCGGACCTGATCCGGGTAGCACGACGGGACCTGGATCGAGCCCGCCGTATACCCGAGGCGCTGGTGGTAGAGCTGACGCGGACCACCTCGCTCGCCCAGGAGGCCTGGGCGAAGGCCCGTGCCGCGAATGACTACCAGGGATTCGCTCCCTGGCTCCAGCGGCTCCTCGATCTGACCCGCCAGGTGGCTGAAGCGCTCGGCTATCAGGAGACCGCTTACGACGCCCTGCTCGACCAGTATGAACTGGGGATGACCACGCGGGAACTCGACCGCCTCTTCGCCGACTTCCGCACCGCCCTCCCGCCACTCGTGCAGGCTATCCAGGATCGGTCGGATCGCGTCGACGGCTCATTCCTGTACGCCACGTACCCGGCTCGGGACCAACAGGAATACGGGGAGTGGCTGCTGGGCCAGCTCGGCTACGACTTCAGTCGTGGTCGCCAGGACCGGGCCGTGCATCCGTTCTGCACCCACTTCTCTCGGGACGACGTGCGAATCACTACCCGCTACGACGAGGGATATCTGCCGCAGTCCATCTTTGGTACCCTCCACGAGATGGGGCACGCGCACTACGAACTCGGCACCGATCCGGCGTTGGAGGGCAGCATTCTCGGCAGCGGGACCTCCCTCGGCGTGCACGAGAGTCAGTCCCGCACCTGGGAGAACCTCGTCGGCCGCAGCCGACCATTCTGGAAGCGCTTCTTTCCCCGCCTGCGCGACACCTTTCCGGGCCCGCTCGGCAGCGTGGGTGCTGAGGCCTTCTACCGCGCCATCAACCGCGTCATGCCCAGCCTCATCCGTGTCGAGGCGGACGAAGTCACCTACAACCTGCATATCCTGCTCCGATACGACCTGGAACGAGACCTGTTGAGCGAGAAACTCAGCGTCGCCGATGCGCCCGACGCCTGGAATGCAGGCATGGAGTCCTATCTGGGTCTCACACCTCCCAGCAACGCGGAGGGCGTCCTCCAGGATGTCCACTGGTCGATCGGCATCTTTGGCTACTTCCCGACCTATTCGCTCGGGAACCTGCTCTCGGTGCAGATCTACGAGGCCGCCCTGGCCGCGGAGCCGGGCCTCGCGGCCCAGTTGGACACGGGCGAGTACGCCGGGCTACTCGCCTGGTTACAGGAGAATGTCTACCGCCATGGCCGCCGTCTCGATCCACAGGATCTGGTGCGTCAGGTGACCGGGCGCCCGATGGAGACGGCTCCCTACCTCGCCTACCTGCACCGAAAATTCGGCGAAATCTACGAGCTCCCCACCCGGACTACCAGTCCGTAACGCTGCCGTCCGGGCAGAAGCTCCGCTGGAGCACTTCTTGTTCGAAGGGGTGTTTGCGGACCTCGGCTTCATTGATCTCGATCCCGAGTCCGGGTCTATCGTGTGGAAGCGCCAGTCGCCCTTCCTTGAGAACGGTGCGGGCGTCCTGCACGACGTCCTCGCGCCACGGCACATCCCCGTGTACGCTCTCGCAGATGATGTAGCTGGGGGTCGCCAGCCCGAACTCCAGGCTGGCGGCCGTGCTCACGGGACCCTGTGGGTTGTGCGGTGCCATAGCTACGCGATACGCCTCCGCCATGGCGGCGATCCTCCGCGCCTCGCTCAGGCCGCCGCAGTGGGTGATGTCCGGCTGAATCACACTACAGGCCCGCTTCTCAAGCAACTCGCGGAAGGCGTGTTGCCCCACAAGCCGTTCGCCAGTGGCGATTGGCGTGGAGACGGATCGCTGAATCAAGGCAATGTCATCCATTGTCTCCGGCCAACACGGCTCCTCAAACCAGTAAAGCCCATACGGCTCCAGAGCGTGTGCGAACCGCATCCCCATGCGGGGAGAGGGCCGGGCGTGGCAATCCACCATGATGTCGATGTTGTCCCCCACGGCCTCGCGCATCGCCGCCACACATGCCTCGGCGTAGCGGATTGGCCGCAGCCCTTCGAGGGGCATGGTCTCCGGCACGGCCATGGACTTGAAGGCCGTGAAGCCGTCCGCAACGGCAGCCTGGGCCAGATCGGCGAATCGACCCGCGTCCGCCGGGGATGTCTCGTAGAAGTCCTCCATCCGCCCGCCGCCCAGATGGCAGTAGAGACGGACGTAGTCCCGCACGGGGCCACCCCACAACCTATGGCAGGGCACGCCGTGTATCTTTCCCAGGATGTCCCACAGGGCGATGTCGATCCCGCTGATCGCGGTGCCGCGCACCACCCCCGTGCCGTGCCAGAAGTGCTGACGGAACATGACCTGCCATAGGTGCTCAATGCGTCGTGGGTCCTCGCCAATGAGCATTGGCGACAGATCCTCAATCGCTCCAACGATGGAGCGAGTGTGCCATTCCAGCGTCGCCTCGCCCCATCCCCAGAGGCCCGGCTCGCTGGTGAGCACCTTAACGAACACCCAATTGCGCATCCGTGCGTGACAGATGAGCGTCTCGATCCCAGTGATGCGCACGCAGCTTGCTCCCGCCGGTCGTTCCGGACCGATCGACCTGCTCCAACCCCCGAGGTCTCGGTGGGGAGAGGAGCGGAACCGATAAGATAGAGGAAACGTCCCTTATTCTCGTGGTATATGTACCACGGCATGGTCCCTTGACCGTCTTCGGTTGAAAGGGCGTGCCTGGCAGCGCGGAATGGTTCCGCGCTCCTATCCCACAGGAGTCGTTCCTATCAATCGAAATGTTGACCCGCGTGCCGGCCGGGACTTCGGCCCGCGCCTGAACCACCGCATCCGAGTCCCCGAGGTTCGCGTCATCGGCGCAGATGGGTCCCAGCTTGGGATCATGCAGACCCGCGAGGCCCTGAGTTTGGCCCAGGAGTCCGGGCTGGACCTGGTTGAAGTGGCGCCGACCGCACAACCGCCCGTCTGCCGGATCCTCGACTACGGCAAGCACAAGTACGATGAGGCCAAGAAGCAGCGGGATGCTCGCAAGAACGCCCACCACGTCGAGATCAAGGGGATCCGACTCCGCGCGGGCACGGACATCCACGATTTTTCCTACAAGGCCAAGGATGCGCGAGACTTCATCCTCAAGCGGAACAAGGTGCAAGTTACCCTGATCTTCCGTGGCCGCGAAGTCACTCACCCGGAGATCGGCAAGGAAAAGCTGGACCGGCTGGCCGAGGAGCTTGCGGACATCGCCGTCGTCGAGCGAGCGCCGTCTCTGGACGGTAAGCGCATGACGATGCTGCTCACGCCGAAGTAATCCCAAGGTGATGGCGAAGTAACGCCGGATACCCGGCTCGGACAGTGAGGCACTCGACGCTGGCGTCGGTGGCCAGGTGGCCCCGGTTTCGCCGCGAAGCGTCTCGGCGCGGGCTTCGTCCTCCGGATGGGTTCATCGAGCGAGGCCGGGTTCGTCACCGAGAGAATCCCACGCGCTGCGTGCCTCCGTCAGGTGGTCGGGACCGGGTTCGTCATCCAGAGGGTTCGATGCCGGACTCGGCCTCCGTCTATCGCCACCAGCCGCTGTCAGCCCGCCCAGGTGGACCACCCGCACACCTGGCGTGGATTGACCGCCTGCGCAGCACGTTCCTATAATCGGCCCGTTCGCGAGCCCTCGTATGCGCTTTTACATTCAGACCTTCGGTTGCCAGATGAACGTCGCCGATTCCGATCGGATGGCGGCGTTGCTCATGCGGTCCGGCGCGACCGCAGCGTCGAGCCCCGAAGAGGCTGACCTGCTCCTGATCAACACTTGCAGCGTGCGGGAGCGCCCCGAGCTGAAGGTCTACAGCCTTCTCGGGGAGTTCCGTCGGCTGAAGCGCGCCAACCCCGGGATGTTGCTCGGTGTCTGCGGCTGCCAGGCGCAGCGAGAGGGCGAGGAGATACTGCAGCGGGCGCCGTTTGTTGATCTGGTCGTCGGCACGGCCAACATCGAGCGCCTGCCGGAGTTGGTGCGTCAGGTGCGGGCGACGGGGGAACGCGTCGTCGCGCTCGAGATGCCTCGCCGGGGAACCCCGGCCTGGATGGCGCCGACCCCCCACATGACCACCGACCTGGTGGAGCTACTGCCGGAATCGGCGTCCGGCCCCGCTCGGCTCAAGGCATTTGTGCCCGTCATTCTCGGGTGCGATTTCGCCTGCACCTACTGCATCGTCCCCACGACCCGCGGCCCGGAGCGCAGTCGACCCCTGGGCGAGGTGCTGGGTGAAATCCGCGGGCTGGCGCAGCGAGGCACCCGGGAGGTGATGCTGCTCGGCCAGACGGTCGACGCCTACAAAGCGCACTACCGGCAAGACGACCCGCCGGATTCCCGGGTCTACTCCCTCGCCGACCTCATCCGGATGATTGAGGATGTTGACGGCATCGAAAGGGTGCGGTTCACCAGCCCGCATCCGATGTTGATGTCCGACCACCTGATCGATACGGTCGCGGATTGCTCCAAGGCGTGCGAGTGGATCCACCTGCCGGTCCAGAGTGGAAGTGACCGGATGCTGAAGCGGATGGCGCGTCGCTACGATCGTGCGCGCTACCTCGACCGCGTCCGCCAGATCCGTTCGGCGATGCCTCGGTGCAGCCTGACGACGGACATCATCGTTGGATTCCCGGGAGAAACGGACGCGGACTTCGACCAGACTCTGTCGCTGGTCGAGGATGTGCGATTCGACGGGGCCTACACCTTTGCCTACAGCCCGCGCCCCGGAACCCCCGCCTACGGGTGGCCGGACGAAGTGCCGCATCCGATCGCCATCGAGCGGCTCAACCGGCTCGTCGAACTACAGAATCGCATCAGCCGGGAGAAGAACGAAGCCCTCCTCGGTTCCCGCTTCGAGGTCCTGGTGGAAGGGCCAAGCGACCGCGGCGACGGGATGTTCACCGGCTACACCCGCGAGAACAAGACCGTTCACCTCCCCGGCCACGCAGGGCTCGTGGGTAAGACTCTCACTGTCCGCGCCATCCGCGCGGCACAGTGGGGCTTCCACGCGGAATTGATCCAACCGATCGCCGACCCCCTTCGCATACTGGCAGCGGTCTGAAGTGACTCGGGCCGCGCGGTTCGAAGCCCGGCTTCGTCCGCGCAGGTAGGGCGTGTTACCCTTCCATACCTTTCTCGTCTCACTGTCGCCACTTCCCCGATGAAGCCAGCCGCCGACGCGCAGCTCCCCCCGCTCTTCAAGCAATACTGGGAGATCAAACGTCAATACCCGGACGTGCTGCTGATGCTCCGGATCGGCGACTTTTACGAACTCTTTGGGGACGATGCGGTCAGCGCCGCCGCCATCCTTGAGATCACGCTGACCTCCCGGGACCACTTCGGGGGCGAGCGCATTCCGATGTGTGGAGTGCCGTACCATGCGGTCGAGCGGTACGTGGCCCGGCTCGTCGGGGCGGGACAGCGTGTGGCACTGTGCGACCAGATGGAGGACGCTCGGTTCGCCAAGGGGCTCGTCCGCCGCAAGGTGACGCGGGTCCTGACCCCCGGTACCGTTGTCGAGGAGGCGATGCTCGAGGCCCGGGCCAGTAGTTTCCTTGTAGCGCTCACTTCTTCATCGACCGAGTGGGAGAGCGCCGAAGTCGGGCTGGCCGTTTGCGACGTGAGCACGGGTGAGTTCCTGGTCACCGAGTTCCGTGGACCGGGAGCCGCGTCGCGAGCTATGGATGAGCTCGACCGCCTGGCACCCAGGGAAGTGGTCGTGGCTGATGACCTGGAGCTGGCGTGGGGCGACCGCCTCCGCGGTGCCGGTCCGTGGGCGGTTTCGCCGATGGGACGGACGCCGGGCCCGGCCGATGGCCGGCGGCTTCTCCTGGAGCACTTCGGCGTGACCTCCCTGGAAGGCTTCGGCTGTGCGGAGATGCCGCTCGCCATTCAAGCCGCGGCCGTCGTCGTGGCCTACGCCGGGCACCGGCAGTTGGATGTGCGCGGCCACCTTCGCACGCTCGCGACCTACTCCACGCGCGAGTGCATGACCCTGGATAGCATCGCCCGGCGTCATCTGGAGTTGACCCACCAGCTTTGGGAAACCGGTAGGGCGCACACCCTCGTGGGGGTGCTTGACGCCACCCGCACGGCGATGGGGGGCAGGATGCTGCGGCGGTGGATCGAGCGACCCCTCCTCGACCCGGCCGCGATCGGCGTCCGCCTCGATGCCGTGGAAGAATTCACGGGCAGCGCCCTGTTGCGCGGCGACGTAGCGGAAGGGTTGGGGGGTGTCAGCGATCTGGAGCGACTCACCAGCCGGTGCGCCACGGGCACCGCCTCCCCGCGTGACCTCGGCAGCCTGCGGGTTTCCCTCCGCAAGCTCCCCGGTCTGCACGAATTGCTCGCGGATTGCCGCTCCGAACGATTGTCGGCTCTCCGGATGGGCCTGGAGCCCGAGGAGGAAGTCGAGGCGCTGGCCGACCACCTTGAGCGCTACCTGGTGGAGGAGCCCCCGGCCGTGATGCGGGAGGGGGGCATCATCCGGGACGGCGTGCATCCGCCGCTCGATGAACTCCGAGCAGCTAGTTCGGGTGGGAAGGAGTGGCTTGCGGCCCTCGAAGCCACCGAGCGCGACCGCACAGGGATCAAGAGCCTCAAGGTCGGCTACACCGGTGTCTTCGGCTACTTCATCGAAGTGACGCGCCCAAATCTCGGGCTGGTCCCCCCTGAATACATCCGCAAGCAGACCACGGCGAACGCCGAGCGCTTCATCACCCCGGAGCTGAAGGAACGTGAGGCGCTCATCCTGGGGGCCGAAGAGCGAATGCTCGAGATGGAGCAGCGCCTCTTTCAGGATCTGCGGCTCCGGGTGGCGAGGAGCGCCTCCGCATTGCTGCGCATCGCCGCCGTCGCCGCGGAGTTGGACGTGCTTCAGTCTTTCGCAGAAAAGAGCGTGCGCGGCGACTACTGCCGGCCGGAGGTGGATGCCGGCGACACCATCGAGATTGTGGGCGGCCGCCATCCTGTGGTTGAGAGGCTCGGCGGGGATCCTTTCGTTCCCAACGATCTGACAATGGACGGCGCTGACCGGCGAATGATGGTCATCACCGGCCCGAACATGGCGGGGAAGAGCACCTATCTTCGGCAGGCCGCGCTCATCGCGGTGATGGCGCAGGCGGGGTGCTTCGTTCCCGCTCAGCGGGCACGGATGGGTGTCATCGACCGGATCTTCACCCGCGTCGGTGCCCACGACGATCTGTCGGCCGGTAAGTCCACGTTCATGGTGGAGATGACGGAGACGGCCAACATCCTCAACAACGCCGGTCCTCGCAGCCTCGTGATCCTCGACGAAATCGGCCGCGGGACGAGCACCTACGACGGGTTGTCCATCGCCTGGGCGGTCGCCGAACACCTGGCGGCCGTCGGCGCAAAGACCCTCTTTGCCACGCACTATCATCATCTCAACGAGCTCGCCGAGCGGGTGCCCGGCGTGCGGAATTTCCGAGCCGACGTCCGTGAAGAGGTCGACCGGATCGTTTGGCTGCATAAGATCGTCCCCGGCGGCACCGACCGCAGCTACGGCATCCAGGTGGCGCGGCTCGCCGGGCTGCCGCCCGAGGTCGTGGCACGGGCTCACGAGGTCCTGGCGGATCTGGAGGCGGGGAAGTCCGGACAGCCGGCTCCCCCGGCCGGAACGCGGGTCAACGCGACCCGCAAGTCGGTCCAGTTGAGCCTCTTCGAGTTGTCCGAAAACCCCATTGTGGAAGAGATCCGCGGCCTGGACCTGTCATCACTCACACCCATTGAGGCGCTGACGAAGCTCTACCAACTCCAGCAGCGGGCGGGGTAACCGCCCCATGACCGAATGCCGCATCCGCATCTTGGACGAGGATGTCGCCGGGCGCATCGCGGCAGGCGAGGTCATCGAGCGACCGGCCAGCGCGGTCAAGGAGTTGGTGGAGAACGCGCTGGACGCAGGCGCAACGCGTATTCGGGTAGACGTCCGCGACGGCGGTCGTGTCGGAGTCCGCGTTTCTGACAACGGGTGCGGAATGTCGGCGCAGGAGATGGTGCTGGCGCTCCAGCGCCACGCGACCAGCAAGATCACCCAGGCCGAGGATCTGGCCTCCGTCGGTACTCTGGGGTTCCGCGGAGAGGCACTGCCCAGCATTGCCGGAATCTCCCGGTTGAAGCTGGTGAGCCGCACGGAAGAGGAAGCGCAGGGTAACACTCTGGTCGCGGAGGGGGGCGAGATCCGCGCGCTTGATCCGATCGGCGCACCGGTCGGGACGACGGTGACCGTGGACGATCTCTTCTTCAACACGCCCGTCCGGCGCAAGTTCCTCAAGTCTACCCGCACCGAGCTGGCGCAGATTTCGGACGTGGTCGCACGGCTGGCCCTCAGTCATCCCGCAGTCGCCCTCCGGCTGGACGCCGATGGTGAGACAGTTCTGGATATTGCGCCCGCCCGGGACCCGCTCGACACGATCACCGAACTCCACGGTCGCGATCTTGCTCGAGAACTGCTGCCGGTCTCGTGGGAGCGGGGCGATGTCTCCATCACGGGTTTCGTGTCGCGCCCCACGCACAGCCGCCCCACGCGGGGCGGACAGCACTTCTTTGTCAACGGTCGGTGGGTGCGGAACCGAACGCTCTCGCACGCACTGACCGAGGCGTTCCGGTCCACCCTTCCCCCCGGCAGGCACCCGTACGCCGTGCTGCATCTCCGGCTCCCCCGCGAACTCGTGGATATCAATGTCCACCCGGCGAAGACCGAGGTGCGATTTGTGCGGGACTGGGATCTGCACCGCGCCGTCCAGGAAGCGATCCGTGCCGCCATGGGTCTGGAGGGTGAGGTGCCCGGTGCCGGGCCG
>CAZSRZ010000049.1:0-30144 GCA_964609085.1 uncultured bacterium
CGGGATGGCACTTTCGGAACTCAGCCCACATCCTGCTCACTGCCTTGTGCGTGTCACACCCCTATTGTCGGCGTGGACGACGCAACTGCATCGGGGTGAGTCCGGCGTGAAAGCTAGTCAGTCTCCGAGGGTGCTTGACAATCGTCCCCTCAAGTTCGGTCTCAGCCCAGCTATGGTCAGCGGTTCTCGCATCCTCGGAAGAGAGTACCAAGTAACGGACGAAGAGCTTCCTGCTCGTTCGAGGCCATGAACCACGCTGAGCACCGATGCCCCAAGGGACCGACTCGGGGCTGAGAGGCAGCTCTCGGTACCCGGTTTCACACAACCATCGGTTCGAGTTCGACGTCCGGGAGCGGTGTGAAGGTCAGATTTTTGCCTGTGAAAGGCGCCAGCGCCATTCGAACTCGTTCAGTGCAAAGGATGTGCGCACGTTCTCCTGGCAGAACCAGATCGGAGCCATCCCAGGAGGCAATGTCGAACCACAGCCCCCGCTGATACGTGACGGGCGGTTTCCCGGGACGGTAGTTGGGTCGCTTAACCTGATCGCCTCGCCAGAAATCAAGCGGGCCGCAGCGACCTGTGATTGCGAGCATGGCGTAATTCCCCAGAGTCTCCGTTCGAGACAGGCGAATCTCCGTCGCGTAAGTCTTCCACCCAGTGATCGCGTGCGCTGTCAGTGCGTCTCTCACATCCTGGGAGATAACGTAAAGATCTGATCCCCCTGCCCCCATGATGTGTCGGATTCCGCTGCCCACTTTTCGACGGATCTTTAGCAGCCTGTCGATGACCGCATCGCCACGTACTAGCCCCCAGAAGTCAAACTGCCCGTCCCAACCTTCAAGTTGCAGGCACCCGTGGTCCCGGGCAGCCGAGAGCTCGTAGAAGCCGGTCATCTCACTGAAGGGATCAGAATCCGACACGGGACCCACGATTCACCCCGAGAATGCGAGCGAAGGGCTCAATCTCTCTCCATGATCCTAAAAGCCCATGCTGTCGGCGAAGCGGTCGTCGTCGGTGTAGTCTTCCGCGCTCATCACCCGCCACCGACCCCCGCCCAGGTAGACGAGGATGGTGCCGCATCCGCCGCACTTCGCCCGGCTCTCGTACCCGGTGCCGACGGGCGGGCAGCGTGGCTCCCCCGTGAGCTTGCACCGGGGCCGGAGCGGCTTGCCGCACACCGGACAACGGCCGAAGATCGGGGGGGCTTCTTCGAGGATTTCATCCGGACGGATCGCTTCGTCCAGCTCCGGAAGATCAATGGTGGTTGGGTTCATCTCCGCCTCGGTCAGTCAAAAGATGGCGGCCCGCGCGCAGGCTCCGCGGCTCCGCTCCAGCGATTCCGTGGTGGCTGCAGACCCGTGGCCGTGCAGCTCAGTTTTACCCATTGTCCCGGCGCTCCTGCACTGCGGGGCGGAAACGCGGCTCCCTTTGCGGACCGAGCCGGAGCCCGGCGGTGGAAGAGTCCGGCCGGGTGGCAGGAGCAGACTCCGGCCGGGCGCAACGTGAATGCCGGGCCGCGGCGAGCGGCCGGTTGGAGCCTGCCATGCCCACGATCAGCGCCGTCACCACCCGAGATGCCCGTTTCGACCTGGTGCCGGGGGAGGGTGTGGATGCCGTGCACCGCGATCCCCAATACTCCTACGCCGCCACCCGGCTGCTGACGGAATCCGGCCTCCGCGGCACAGGCCTCGCCTTCACGCTGGGTGATGGCAACGATCTCGTCTGCAGGGCGATCGAGGCGCTGGCCTTGCCGCTGGTCGGTCGGGAGATCGAAGACCTCATGGCGGAGTGGGGCAGCGTGCAGCGCAGCATCGCGGATCACCCACGTTTCCGCTGGCTCGGGCCGCACAAGGGAGTGGTTCACCTGGCACTCGCCTCGATCACGAACGCCGTGTTCGACCTGTGGGCGAGGTCACGCGATCTCCCCCTCTGGCGCCTGCTCCTGGATCTCACCCCAGAAGCCCTCGTAAGGGTCCTCGATCTCAGCTACCTGGAGGACGTGCTCACCGAAGCCGAGGTGCTGGCGCTGCTCCGCAGCGAGTGGCCGTCGAGGGCGGCACGGTCCGACGTCCTCCGGCGCGGGTATCCCGGCTACGACACTTCGGCCGGTTGGTTCGGCTATCCGGATGAGGTGATCCGCGAAAACGCCCGGCGGGCGGTCGGCCAGGGGTTCACGGCGCTCAAGCTTAAGGTGGGATCTCCTGATCCCGACCGGGACATCCGTCGTGCGTGGATGGTGCGGGAAACGGTCGGACCGAACATCCGGCTAATGCTCGACGCCAATCAGGCATGGACCCTGCCGCAGGCCGTGCGAAACTGCCTCGCGTTGGCGGAAATGGACCCCTACTGGGTGGAGGAGCCCACGCATCCGGACGACGTGCTTGCCCATCAGACCCTCGCCCGGGCGATTGCCCCGGTGCCGATCGCCCTGGGTGAGCACGTCCCGCACCGAGTTCTGTTCAAGAACTTCATCCAGGCCGGGGCGGTTCGCTTCGTGCAGGCAGATGCCGTCCGGCTTGCCGGGGTCAGCGAGTTCCTGGTGGTCAGCCTATTGGCCCGCCGCCACGGGCTGCCGGTTGTGCCCCACGTCGGAGACATGGGGCAACTCCACCAGCATCTGGTGCTGTTCAACCACATTGCCCTGGGGGTGGAGGCAACGTTTCTGGAACACATCCCGCACCTGCGGGAGCACTTCACCCATCCAGCAGCGGTCCGGGCGGGAGTGTACGAGACCACCGAGATCCCCGGGGCCGGCACCGACCTGAAGGGCTGAATGCCCCAGCGTCGATCCCGGCCCGGGGTCGCGCGCGATCAGAAACGGAAGCCCTTCTTCCGGGCCTGTTCGGTGACACTCTTCCGGATCGCGGCATCCAACGAGTTCTGTCCATTCGCCGACTGCTTTTTCAGCTCTGCCTGGACGTGTTCTTCCCGCTGACGGCTGAGCGTCTGGATTTCCTTTTGGATGGCTAACCGCTCCGCGGCCTTCTTTTCGATATGAGCCTTCCGCTGCGCCAGCGTCATGGCGCGCATCTCCTGCGGAAGCTCCGCCTCGGCGATCTTGCTCAGGTCGAACCCCTTCTCCCGGCTGGCGTCAACCAGATCCCAGAGCCGATTGTCGTACTGGGGGCTGGCCTTGGCGGCCGCGCGATCGGACGAGGTCGCAAGCCCGCCGCTGGTCCGGGCGTTCTCATCCTGCTTCTGCTGGTTGAGGCGCTTCTCTTCTCCCGCCTTCCCGTAGGCCAGGTAGGTGGTGTTGATCTTTCGGGTCAGCTCATCGAGACGCCGGTCATACGGAGTCTGCACGAGGACCGCCCCTCCATTGCCGGCGATTTCCAGGTATTGCCCGTCCGCCAGCCGCGCGAACTCGCGCCAGGTGTCCTGCCCGCCGGCGTTGCCGCAGTAGACGGCGTTCACCACGATGTCCTGCTTGATGGCAGCCGGAGCAGTCGTCGCATAGTCGTGCTCGCTGGGGCCCTGGCGTGCGGTCTCGTTCCCGACAACATAGAGGACGCGGAGGGTCCGCTTGCCGGATGACCAGACCATCTCCCTCGTGGCCAGATCGATGGCCCGGCCGACATACTCCCTGCCCCAGCCTTCGTCCTTGAAGGTCATGAGGTTCTTGTAGACCTCATCGAGATCGGCGGAGAGCGGGAACTTGCGGTAGGTCTGATCGGCGTTGCCATACCCCAGCAACCCGATGCGGAGCACGGGCGACGGCTTGGCGCGGGCAATCTCGTTGACGATGGTCCAGACCTTTTGCTTGGCGGTCTCAATGACGGGACCCATGCTGCCGGAGCAGTCGATGGCGAAGACCACATCGATGTGGGGCTTGCCGTCCCCGGCCTGGTTCTGACCCGTGGCGGGTCCGGGAAGCGCCACCAGAGCCAGGGCAGCGAGGAGCGACGCGGCAAGGGAGCTGATGGATCGGTTCATGGTGAATCTGCCTCCGAGGTCGTTCGAGACGGGATCAGGTCGAGACGGGATTAGGTCGGTAAGCGTGTCTCCATGGATCGATGCGCCCCGCGGCGCCAGGGTTACACTCCTGCGGGCAGTAACGCCGTCATGAGAGGGTGGACCGACGTGTCCCCCAACGACCCCGTGGAGGCTGCGTGACACCGGAGAGCGCTCACATCCTGAATCTGGCGCGGCGTGTGGTGCGGCACTATCTCGCCCTTCCGGAACTCCGCGCCGCGATGGTGACGGGCTCCGCCGCCGAGGGACATGCCGATCGATACTCGGACCTGGACCTCATCCTCTACGCTGAATCCCTGCCTGGCGAGGCGGCATTGGCCGCTGCACGTGACGCAGCCGGCGGCGGGCCGCGCATCTGGGTGCTGGGATCGCCGGAGCACGGGTCCATCGCCGAAGCCTTCGAGGTCGACGGCATCCAGGTTCAGGCCGCGATGGCGACGATGGAGTCGATGGAGTCGACTCTCGAGGCCATCCTTTCCGGGCACGAAGTCGGCGGGCCGACACAGAAAGTAGCCTCGGGGTTGTTGGCGGGCGTGGACCTGCACGGAGCCGAGATCCTGGAACGTTGGCGAAGCCGTGCGGCAGCGTACCCGGACACCCTGGCGGAGGCGATGGTGCGCCATCACCTGCAGTTCTTTCCCCTCTGGGGCATGACGGGTTGCTTCCTACCGCGCGATGCCGCACTCTGGCGGATGCAGTCGCTGCTGGAAGCTGCCTTCAACATCCTCGGGGTGTTGGCCGGGCTGAATCGCGTCTACCACGCATCCTTCCAGTTCAAGCGCATGCGCCGCTTCACCAGTAAGCTGCGCCTCGCCCCACCCAACCTCGACGAGCGACTGGAATGGTTGCTCGCGACCAGCGACTCGGCCGCCGTGGAAGATCTGGAGCGGCTTGTCGGCGAAACGCTGGACCTGGTGGACGCGCATCTCCCGTCCGTGGACACCACGGCCGCACGCCGAAGACTTGGTTGGCGGCAACAACCGTGGCCTCTGCCCTGATCAGGGTTGTGGGGCGGCGCGGGCGGCGCGGAAGTCCGCCCACAGGTCCGTCACCTCGCGTCCGGTGAGCGTCTTGAACTGCGCGTCGGTGTAGGTCCCCGCCTGCAGCGCGGCGTGCAGCTTCGGCACGACGTCGGCCCCGTGCTTCTCCTCGACCCAGATCAGGAAGGCGGCCGTGGTCTTGTAGGAATCGGTGTGTTTCGCCCTGGTGAAGTCGATTTTCGGCACCTCGACCTTCGGCTCAAAGTGCCTGAGGCGGATGTAGTCCGCAATGCCCTCCACCAGCCAGCCGGCCCGGTTGCGGGGGTAGCGCTGGACGAGGTGGGTCAACTCGTGGACCACCATGCCGAAGTCGTGTGGATGGGCCTTCACCCATGCCGCGGAGATGTGGATCTCCGCGCCTGCGGCGTAAGCGACGCCCTGCATCTCTTTCTCGAAGACCAGCCTCGGTGCCGCGCGGAGGGGACGGAGGGAGTCATCGCTGCGGAGGGTGGCGACGATGATGGGGTACCACGTCCGACAGATGGCCTCGGCCGCCCGGCCCCAGGGCTGCAACTCGGGCACCTGCGTCACGTCGGCGGTGAACAGAGGTACGGGCGGCGGTGGCGGAGTTTGAGATCGGCCCGCGATCGCGCTGACGCCGAGCAACACCAGCAGCGTCAGGAAGGCACGGCACGGCATGTTGTCTGCTCCTTCTCCGCCGCCCGGGGGTAGGCGTTCTCAACCCAGGACGCCCTCCCGGGAGCGAGGTTTCCCGCCGGTGAGCGCGGAACTCGCATCTCGAAGGAAGGTTGTTTCCGCCGACCCCGGCCACCTCCGCCCCAACTCTTCGGCACATCCCCCAACCCCTGGGAGTCCCGCCCATGTTCTCCTCTCTCACTCGTCCCGCGCTTCTTCTCCTGGCCTTCGGTTGCACCACTGGACCGGCGGGAGCGCAAGGCAGCCGTCGGGACTACGAACGGGCCGGCGCGCTGCGAGGCGCCTCGCAGGGCAAGGTTTTTCGGGATCGCGTGACCCCCCGCTGGCTCGACGATCGGAGATTCTGGTACGAGCTGGACCTCCCTGGGGGAAAGAAAGAGCGGTGGCTGGTCGATGCTCGATCCGGCAAGAAGACCCCTTACGTGTCCGAGCCGGGAGCGACCACTCCGACCGGCCTGACCGCCCAACCGCCGGGAGCCGTCCGTCGATCCACTGACGGCGGGGACGAAACCGATCTCACCTTCCTCAACCAGACGAAGGGAACGATCCGGCTCTACTGGCTCGACTCCGCCGGGGAGCGTCGCGCTTACGGGGAGATCCCGGCGGGCGGGATGCGATCTCAATACACCTTTGCCGGCCATGCCTGGCTGGTTACCGATGACGCTGGTCGTCCGCTCGCCGCCTTCGTCGCCTCGCCCGCTCCGGGACGCGCGATCGTCAAGGGGCCGGTGTCCACGCCGGCAGGTGGTCGCGGCGAGGGCCGGTCCGCTCGCGGGAATCCGGCGCAGTCGCCGGACGGAAAGTGGCTTGCCTTCACGCGGGAGAACAACCTCTGGCTGCGAGAGACCGCTACCGGCAAGGAACGCGCCCTGACAACGGACGGCACGGCGGCGAAGAGCCTGGGAGGCCCTTTCTCCTGGTCACCGGACAGCCGCCGCCTGGCTGCCGCCCGCACGATCCCAGGCCAGGAGCACAAGGTTTACCTGGTCGAATCCTCGCCCACCGACCAGGTGCAGCCGAAGCTCCGCACGCTGGACTACCTGAAGCCGGGCGATCGTATTGCCGTCTCGCTTCCCTGTCTGTTTGAGGCGGAATCGGGCCGCGAAATCCCCATCGCCGGCACCTTGTTCCCCAGTCCGTGGAGTATCAGCCCCGCGAGGTGGCAGCCAGACTCGGCTTCCTTCACCTTCGTCTACAACCAGCGGGGCCATCAGGCGCTGCGGGTGATCAGCGTGGACGCGGCCTCGGGAGCGGCGCGAGCGGTCGTGGACGAGCAGAGCCCCACGTTTATCGACTACTCCAGCAAGCAGTTCCTGGAATACCTGGACGCGACCGGGGAATTGATCTGGGCCTCCGAACGCAGCGGCTGGAACCACCTCTACCTTTACGACGCGCGAACCGGGGCGGTGAAGAACCCTATTACGCGTGGGGAGTGGCTGGTGCGCGAGGTCCACCGGGTCGATATCGCGAGACGTCAGGTCTGGTTCTGGGCTGTCGGCGTCGACCCCCGCCAGGACCCGTACTACCGGCATCTCTGCCGGGTGAATCTCGACGGCAGCGGCTTTGTCGATCTGACTCCGGGGGACGGAACCCATACCGTCCAATTCTCCCCGGATGGGGAGACATTGATCGACACCTTCTCCCGGGTGGATCTGCCGCCCGTAACGGAAGTCCGCCGAGCCGGCGATGGTCGTCTGGTCACGGAGCTGGAACGAGCGGACGCCTCCGCATTGCTGGCAGGGGGTTGGCGCTATCCGGAGCGGTTCGTCGCGCCGGGGAGGGACGGCAAGACCCCGATTCACGGGGTGATCTGGCGCCCGACCAACTTCGTCGCCGGTCGGCGCTACCCGGTGATCGAGAATATCTATGCCGGTCCGCAGGGGCAGTTTGTGCCGAAGAGCTTCTCACCCTACCACGGCCAGCGCTACCTGTGCGAGCTCGGATTCATCGTCGTGCAGATGGATGGCATGGGCACCAACTGGCGCAGCAAGGCGTTCCACGACGTCTGCTGGAAGAACCTGATCGACGGCGGTTTCCCCGACCGGGTGGCCTGGATCCGCGCCGCGGCGGCCCGCAACCCGGAGATGGACCTCGACCGCGTCGGCATCTACGGTGGTTCCGCCGGAGGGCAGAATGCCCTCGCGGGTTTGCTCACCCACGGCGACTTCTACAAAGTGGGCGTAGCGGACTGCGGCTGCCACGACAACCGGATGGACAAGGTCTGGTGGAACGAGCAGTGGATGGGATACCCCTTGGGGCCGGAGTACGCGGCGAGCTCCAACGTGACGCATGCGCACAAGCTGCAAGGGAAGCTGCTGCTGGTCGTCGGCGAACTGGACTCCAACGTCGATCCGGCGTCGACGATGCAGGTGGTCAACGCCCTCGTCCGGGCTGATCGCGACTTCGAGCTGCTCATCATCCCCGGCGCAGGCCACGGAGCTGCCGAGACGCCGTACGGCACCCGCCGCAGGGCTGACTTCCTGGTGCGGCATCTCCTGGGGGTCGAGCCCCGCCACGAGCTACCGTAGCGAGCAAGTCGGCGGCGGCGATCCTGGAGCGGCAGGTCGAGCTCCAGTGCCGCCCCGGGCCTGGTGAGCGTGGGTATCCCGTACAGTGGCAGTTCGCGAGCCCGGGCCCGGCTGCGATGACTCTTTGCTTCCGGCAATTCTCGCGCGCGAGTTTACATGTGTCGGACTAAATGGTAACAAAATCTATAGGTCGGACGCTTCTTGACCCTCTGGCATATTCGGAGGGATTCCTGAACTGTCTTGTCTCCTCTTATAGGCATAGGAGTTAGATACATGTATGACTTCTCTGATGTGACGCGGGTGCTCCCAGCTTCCGCCTCGGATACCTCCACCAACCTGGCCACGATCGGCGAAGAGTTGGACCTGATCGCCGCCGCGTTGGCGGACCGCGCGAGGGACTTCTTCCGCAGCACGGCCGCCGAGCGTGAGCGGGCCCAGGCCCTCATGCGCATCTCCGTGCTTGTAGAGGATCATCCAACCACGGACCGGCTAAAGCTCCTCATCGGGCTGCTGGATGACCGGCTGAGCCTGTTGGATGCACTGGCGCCGGTGGGGCCGAGCAACCCTCCGAAGCCGGCGGAAATCCCCACGACCGAAGTGGCCGGGGAACCCGCAGTCGGTGATAGAGCGGAGCCTTCCGGGCCGGGTGTCGAGGTCACGGCTGAAGCGCACACGGGAACCGCATCACCGGCCGCAGAGGCCGCCCCATCGGGACCCCTGCCCGATCCAATTCCGACACCACCCGCCCGCCCGCCCTGGGATCCCCGCCCACTGGAGGAGTTGGAGACGGAGTTGGAGGGTATGCGGTCCGAGTTGGATGGGTCCTCCGGGCATAGTCTCAGCGACCTCGCCCGGTTCAAGGGCTTGATTGCTCGGTTCCGGTCAAGCCGGCGGCACAGAGAGCGGCACGCATCCTCCCAGGATGCCTGGAAAAAATTCGACCGTGCGCTTCGGGATCGGCAGCGGGAACACTGGGCGAACTGTTTCCTGATTCCACTTGCGGATCTCTCTCTTGAGCCGGACGAATGGCAGGAGATCGCCGGGCGCTTTTACTCTCTGGCTGAGGCCGAAGAAGCATTGGATTGGATCGAGACGCAGTTCGAGGCATCTGCGCTCAGCTCCCCGAAGGAGGCGGAGAGTTGCCTGGAGTCCGTGGCTGCGGTCTGCAACCAGCTCTACCGCCGCCTCGCCCGCATTGCTCCGCCGCATCACGACGACCAGCAGCACAGCCTGTACGACCGCCTGATCACCCTCGGCAGACAGCATGCCATCTTCATCCGTTCGCTGCAGGGCGAGGACCGTGTCCAGGATACGGAGCTTGCCATCACGGCCGGGAAGCTCGCGCAGCACCTCAAGCAACTTCAGGAGCGTCTCGAGAAGCGCGTCCGATGCCAGGCCGCCCTGGATCTGCTCCACGCCTACCTCGCCCGGCCGGACTGGCAGTCCGACGAGGATGCCGCCGAATCGCTGGCCGAACTCGCAGCCGACTGCCTGACAGCCGGGGTCCCCGTGACGGACAAGCGGCTGCGCGATCCCTTGCTGGAGTACGCGTGGGCCGTCGAGGAGGATCCCCGGCTGGAGCGGCTGCTGAAAGCCGTGGACGACGAAAACCAGCGGCTCGAACGCAAGGCCACGGTCAGCGCCGCCCGGACAAAGCCGGGCATCGATCAGGATCCGCTCCTGAACGAAGTGCTCCCGCACACGCGTGGGAAACGCGGCGTGCTCCTGGGTGGCGTCCCCCGGGACGAGAGCCGTCGGGAGATCCGTGAGGGCCTGGGTCTCTCAGTCCTGAACTGGCCGCAGCTTGAGGAGAGCGATCCCCCCAGCAAGATGCTCCAGGCAATCGGCGACGCCGAGCTGGTCTTCCTCACCCGCTTCAACCGCAAGAAGTCGAGGGAGGTCTATCGGTACTGCCGGGAGCACGGTCTCACTCTGATTGCGCTGCCGGCAGGGTATGGGGTCAACCAGGTAGCTTTTCGGGTTCGAGAGAAGTGTGCCGGGCGGGCGCCCGCGTAGGTCGAGGTTCTCGCGGCACATTCGACGGCTGGAGGGCAGCGGCGGGTGGGTGGGATGCCCTTTTTTCGGGATGCGGGAGTGACACCCACGGTCCTGGGGGCGGCGCTCATGGCTGGATGGTCACGCGGGTGCCTGTCGGCAGGGCCCGGTCGAGTTCCTCGATCGCCGCGTTTTCGAGGGCAATACATCCCCACGTCCAGTCCAACCCGGACCCGCCGCCGTGGATACCCACCTCGCCCCCCAGCGGCGTATCCCAGGGCGGTTGGCGGCGAGCAGCATGCGCCGTGGTGATGGCCCGATACTGGTCGCGGGAGATCAGTCCTTGCCGCAGGCCGCGATCGGCGTCGTCGCTGCTGGGATAGCTGATACCGAGGAATCTGTGGAAGCGGCTGGTGGGGTTGCGATAGCAGAGATAGAAC
Organism: uncultured bacterium; assembly: GCA_964609085.1. Classification (GTDB taxonomy): domain Bacteria; phylum Armatimonadota; class SYMT01; order SYMT01; family SYMT01; genus JANPLG01. Next base: position 10,633 of record CAZSRZ010000049.1, read on the forward strand.
TCGCCCTCCGGCGTGCGGCGATCCCCCTCCCGCTCCTTGTCCCCTGTCGGGGCTGTGCCCAGTCCGATGGCGTACTCCTTCACCGGCACGTCACCAACGAACAGAGTCAGCAGGCGCCCGGACTTGATTACGACCAGTCGAGACCCATTGAGGCGGCCGTGTACCGCCGGGGGCGGCACCCGCGCCGCTCGGCAAGCAGCATCCAGGGTGAGATCGGCGCCGCGCAATACTCTGGCCCGACTCGCAGCGCCTCCTCGGGTGAGGGAATCCGGGGTTGCCACCCACCCGGCGCGGGCGAAGAGATACGCCACCGCCAGGATGGCAGCGCCGGCAATCCCAATGAGCCGCCACCGCCTCCTTGCCGGTGCAACCATGGACATCCCCATCGCCGAGGTGTTCGGGGAGTTCCTTCGCTCCCGACGGATTATCAGATGCGGGAGCCAAATCGCGCCGGTCGATGACCGTACCGCGGAGGGTTTCCAGGGTCGCCCCGTCGAACATGTTGCGGCGGGATCGGGGCCGCTTTCCCTGACAAACCCTCGTCTCGCCCCTGACGTCGCATCCGACATGCCTCTCTGCGCTCTCGACCGCGAGATCTGGGAAGAGCTCTGTCCCACTGCCCCGACGCTCTTTGAGCAGTTGCGTCAATACGACGGGGCGGAATTCTGGGTGCATGTGGAGCAGGGGCTGGGTGCCGATGGGAGAATCTCCGTCCCCGCGACCCATCTGACCGTTCAGGGCACGCTGAAGGTGGAGCCCGGAGTCGCCCGTTTCTCGGTGGCGATCCCTGGCTGGGAGAACTCCGACTTTGCGTGGTTTGCCCGTCGCCGAGGCCGGGGTCGTCCGGACTACTGGCAGGCCGCGATCGAGTACCGGCCGTCCGGTCGGCCCGCGTTGGTCCTCTACTTCACGGCGGAGCTGGCGGATCTGCAGATGCGTGTCCTGCGCTCGGGGCGCCCGCACGAGTAAAAGTGAGCGCGTAGACCGCCGCGGCACCGGCGGCACGCAGTGCCTCCGCGGCGGCCGTCACCGTGCCGCCCGTGGTCAACACGTCGTCGATCAACACCAGGCGACGCCCCACGACTGACCTGGTGGTGCCGAATGCACCCATGATGCGACGTCGTCGCTCTTCCGCGGGGAGCCCCACCTGCGACCGGGTGTAGCGGCGCCGCGCCAGTGCGCACACCACGGGAACACCGAGCCGGCGCGAGACCTCCTCGGCGAGCAGTTGGGACTGGTTGTACCCCCGCGATAGGTGGCGGACCCAGTGCAGCGGTACGGGGACCAGCGCGTCGTAAGACCAGAAGTGCGCCCGCACGAGGGCACCGGCCATCATCTCGCCCATCGGCTCCGCGAGGATAGACTGACGGCCGAACTTGAGCCGATGGACAGCGTCGCGGGCGGGCCCATCGTGTTCCGCCACCGCCAGAGCCTCGAGGATCCCCTCCGGCACCGGGGCGACCGGGGCCTCAGGCAGCAATGCCCGACACGAGGAACAGAAGGCCTCGTCCATGGCGTGGCAAAGCAGGCAGCGCGGTGGGTAGACGACGTCGACCAGCCGTTTCGAGAGCCGGCCGAGAAGCTCGCCGACCGCGGTGCCGGTGCGCGAAGGACCCTTCACCTGCGCATCCTCCGCGAACATGGTCGGGATTCGGCCGGTGGCCTGGGCGGCTTTCCCCGGGGATTCATCAGGCGAGTGAGATTCCGACGCCCGCGAGGATCGCCCGCTCGTAAACGCGCTGGGCGAGAGCGATGTCCTCTGCGGCGATGCCATGGCTCTTGAAGAGGGTGATCTGGTTCGGGTCCGTCCGGCCGGGGTGGCTCCCGGCAACGATGCTGCCCAACTCCACAATCCCCTCGGAGTAGAGCAGGCCGCGCTGCAGCCCGGGAAGCAGATCCCCGCCCTCCAGAGGCACGGCATCCCGGTCGTCCACGACCACCAGATCCGCCCTGCGGACCGCCTCCGTGTCGATCTCCCGGCGCACCAGAGAGTTTGAGCCGGCCGCGTTCACGTGCACCCCGGGAGCCAGGGCCAGCCCTGGGAAGACCGGCTCAGCGGAGTTGGTGATGGTGGTGACCACGTCCGCCCCGTCCAGCGCGGCCTCGGGTGACTCTACCGGCAGCACCCAGAGCCCAAGTCGGGCGCACAGCGTGGCGCAGAACTCCTTGCGCCGCACGGGATCGCGGCTGAAGACGCGCACCTCGGCCAGATTTCGGACGTGGCCGAGTGCCTCAATTTGCGCCGCAGCCTGGTAGCCGGCCCCGAAGACAGCGGCCACCGCCGCATCCGGGCGGGCGAGGTAGCGTGTCGCCACGCCGGTCGCCGCGCCGGTGCGCAGCCGCCCGAGCTCTGCCGCCTCGATGATCGCCAGCAGCTCACCGTTCTCCGCCGAGTAGAGCAGCACGTGGAACCGGGCGCCGGCCGCAAAGGAGGTGTAGCTCTTCAAGCCAAGCACGCCTGCCTGCGGGTCGGCCGCAAACATCACGTGGAACACACCGCCGGGGACGCGCGCCCGCCTGCGAGGCTCGTTGGTGGCGAGACCGTCCCCCAGATGGCGGAATGCAGCCTCGGTCGTCTCGAGCGCGTCCGCCATCGTCACCAGGCGGCGGACGTCATCTTCCCGCAGATAGAGGGGCATCCGCACCTCTCCGGCCCACTCGCCTAGTGGGTTTCCAGGGGATGGTTCTTCCAGTAGCGGCGGAGAGCGCTGACCGCGCGGAAGACCCGAAGCTTGGCAGCGGGGCGGGTGCACTGGACCAGCGCGGCGATTTCCTCAAGCGACCGGTCCTCATAGTAGCGCATGATCAAAATCCGCTGGTGGCAGGGTGCGAGACGGCGGATGGCACCGAGAAGTAACCCTTGCTGCCGTTCGCGGTCGATGGCTTCGAGCCAGGACGGTTCTTGCTCTTCAGCAGGAGCGACGTCATCAAGCGACACCGTTTCCAGGCGTCGCCGCCGCACGTGATCGATGGCGACGTTCGCCGCGATTCGATGCAGCCAGGCGCTGAGAGAGTATCCTCGGAAGGCGGTGAGGTGGGAGTAGGCCCGCAGCAAGGTCTCCTGGGTGAGATCGTCCGCCTCTTCCGGGCTGAAACCCTTTCGCCGCAGGTGACTGACCAGCGCACGCCGGTAGCCGACGAGCTGCGACTGGGCTTCCGCCAGGGTCAGTTCACGGGGGGCAGGCTCCCCGGGTAGCGCGGTGGCGCTCGGCCACGGGGCAGTTAGCAAGGACATCAACGAGCTCCCGAAGGTACGGCCACAGGGCCGTTGTTCATAGGGAGACGACGCCGGTCGGTCCGGTTAGCGGCGGCCGGCGTTTCTTCGGGCTCATCCTGCCCCACCGCTGGAGGCCGATAGGGCCGGGACTGAAACACGGGACCAAACACGCCGGTGGTGGGCCCCAGCACGCCGGGGCCTCCTGCCTCGCGACGGCCCTGCGAGATCCCGAGGCCGGAGGTCAACCCGGTGCGCTCCATCCCGCCCGCCCCTCTCGCGGCGTGCTGGTAGCCCCACCAGTAGGCGCCCACCAGCGCCGCCACCTGGGCGCACGCGAGGGCGAGCCCGCCCAGCGTGGGTCGGAGGCCGCCGGCATGGCGAGGAGCCGGAGGCATGGCGGGCAATCGCCGCATCACCGACTCCGTGAGGTAGGCCGGACCCGCATCCGTTTCAAGCAGGGCGCGCAGCCCTTCATCGATCCCCTGCAGCTCATCTCGCGTTTGGGAGCAGTCGGGGCAATAGCGAAGATGCGTTTCCACCTTCCACCGGCGCCACCGGGTCAGCTCCCCATCCTCCAGGGCGGAGAGACGCTCGCGAAATTCTCTGCAGGTCATGGTTCGGGCATCCTCTCGGAACGCTGTGGCGGACCCGCCGCCGCAACCGAAGTTCGGACGGGAGCATCTGCCTGCAGCAGCGTACGCATGCGCAGGCGGCCCCGGTGGATCCAGGTTTCGATGGTGCTTTCCGGTACTCCCAGCAGGGTGCTGATTTCCCGGTAGCTGAGGCCCTCGAGCACGCGCAGCACGAGCGCCGTGCGGTGATGCCCGGGCAGGCGGCCCATCGCCCGTCGAATCCGGTCGGTCTCACTGCGGGCCAGCGCCTCTTCCTCCGGGCCCCGGTCCCGCGCCACCAGTTCCTGGTCCAGCTCGTCCAGGGGGAGATAGCTGTGCCGCTGACGGAGCACTGAAATGCAGTGGTTGACGAGGATGCGCCGGAGCCAGGCACCGAAGAAACCGTGGCTGCGGTAGTCGCCCAGGGAGCGATAGGCGCGCAGAAAGGTATCCTGCACGGCGTCGCTGGCCAGGTCCGCATCGTGGAGGATTCCGGATGCCAGCGAGTGGAGCCGACCACGATGGCGGTTCACCAGCACGCGAAAGGCGTCTTCGTTGCCGTGCAGGCTTTCCGTGGCCAAAAAATCGTCGTCGTCGTGTCCGGGTCTCACTGGGTTTTGGTCCTCAACGGAGCCTGGTGGGCTGCCGTCGCTTTCCATCTGCATGCAACGCAGATGGCCGCGACTTCTTGCGGCGGCTCGTGTCCCTTTTTTCGCCGACGCCGCCACATGTGAGACGTGGCATCGGGTGAAAGATGGTGAACGAACTCATGCACGACCCGCGGAGCGACGGCAGCCGAACACCCCCGCGCCATGAGCACTGAGTCCCGGCCGCACATCACGGTTCAACCCCGGTCGGAGTTTTCGGATCGGCGGCGGTTTCTCGCTCGGGCGGGGCTGGGATTCGGTGCCCTGGCGGCGGGAGCCTTGCTTGCCGAGGAGGAGGGCCTGGCCGCCGTCGGACCCAATCCCCTCGCTGCCCGACCTGGCCATCTGCCCACTCGGGTTCGAAGCGTCATCTGGCTCTTTTTAAATGGCGGCCCAAGCCAGGTAGACACCTGGGACTATAAGCCCGAGCTAGAGAAGCGTCACGGCCAGGAATTGCAGGGCTTCGACAAGGACACCGGCTTCTTTGTCGATCAGGTCGGCCCGCTGATGAAGTCGCCCTTTCGCTTTGAGAGACGCGGCCGGTGTGGGAAGTGGGTGCCCGAGATCTTCCCCAGGCTGGGCGAGCACGTGGACGACATGGCGTTCCTGCACGCATGTCACACGGAAACCAACAACCACTCACCGGCTCTCTTCCAGATCAACACCGGGCAGAGCCGGATGGGGTTTCCGAGCGTTGGCGCGTGGGTCACCTACGGATTGGGGACGCCGTGTCAGAACCTGCCGGCTTTCGTCGTGATGTACGACACCCTGGGCAGGGGGCTGCCGAAGGGCTATGCGCAGAACTGGGGCGCGGGTTTCCTCCCGGGGGTCTACCAGGGGACGGCCCTCAAACCGCAGGGTGCGCCGATCGACAACCTGGAGCGTGCAGGGACCGTTGGCCCGGAGGGACAACGGGCGCAACTCGATCTTATCCGACGTCTCAACGAACGCTCCCTGAGCCGTTCCGGCCCGGATGCCCTGCTTTCCGCGCGAATAGAGAGCTTCGAACTGGCCTACCGCATGCAGATGTCCGCCCCGGAGGCGCTGGACTGGTCCGCCGAGCCCGAGCACATCCGGCGCCTGTACGGCATCGACAGCCCGCGGTGCGGTCACTTTGCCCGGCAATGCCTGATGGCCCGACGCATGGCGGAGCGGGGAGTCCGCTTCATCCAGATCTACAGCGGCGGCGAAGAGAACGAGAAGAGCTGGGATGGCCACTCCAACATCGAGGCCAATCACCGCCAATTCGCCGGCGAAACCGATCAGCCGATCGCTGCGCTGCTGGCCGACCTGAAGCAGCGCGGGATGTTGGAGAGCACGCTTCTGGTTTGCTGTGGGGAGTTCGGGCGGCTGCCCATCGTCCAGAAGGGGGGCACCGGGCGCGACCATAACCCGCATGCCTTCACCACCTGGCTCGCTGGCGGCGGCGTGCGCGGCGGCGTCAGCTATGGAGAGACCGACGAGATTGGCCACAAGGCCGCAGTCAATCGTGTGAGCGTGAATGATCTGCACGCCACCATCCTCGCCCTGGCCGGCATGGATCATGAAAAGCTGACCTACTTCTTCAACGGCCGGAACTACCGGCTGACCGACGTGGCCGGGATCGTTGCCCGCGCCGTGATTGCCTGAGCAGCTCGGGTGACGGACGACCTCCGCGCCGGATTCTTTCGGCACGTTTGTCAGACTTCCGACTCCCCGCTTGCGCTGGAGATCGAAAGCGCGCGCGGCTCTTGGGTGTACACGCGCGACGGCCGGGCTTACCTGGACCTGCTTGCAGGGATCGCCGTGAACGCCGTCGGCCACTCGCATCCCGAAGTGGTGCGCGCTGTGCAGCGACAGGCCGGTAGGTACCTGCACGCCATGGTCTACGGGGAGTATGTGCAGGAGCCGCAGGTGCTGCTGGCCCGCAAGCTGGCATCCCTGCTGCCGGCGCCGCTCTCCACGGTCTACTTCACCAACAGCGGCACCGAGGCCAATGAAGGGGCGCTGAAGACCGCGCGCAAGCTTACGGGCCGCACCCGGCTGGTCGCCTTCGAAGGCAGCTACCACGGCGACACGTGCGGGTCCCTCTCCGTCACCGGCCGCGGCGTTTACCGCGATCCGTTCCTGCCGCTGCTGCCCGATGTCGAGTTCCTGCCCTTCGGCGACCTCGCGGCGCTGGAACAGATCCCGGACGACACCGCTGCGGTGATCACCGAGCCGATTCAGGGGGAGGGCGGGGTCCGCGTACCGCCGTCGGATTGGCTGCCGGCCCTTCGTCGCCGCTGCACGGAGACGGGAGCGCTGCTGATCTTCGACGAAGTACAGACGGGGCTCGGCCGCACGGGCACGTGGTCCGCCGGGGAGCACTGGAATGTGGTGCCGGACCTCCTGGTGCTGGCCAAGGCGCTGGGAGGCGGCATGCCCCTCGGGGCCTTCATCGGCGCGCCGGAAGTGTTGGGCTGCCTTTCGCACGATCCGCCGCTGGCCCACGTCACCACCTTTGGCGGCCACCCCGTCTGTTGCGCAGCGGGGTTGGCGGCGCTGGAGATTGTCGAGCGAGATGGGCTGGGAAGTCGCGCATCAGCCCTCGGGGCGCGTTTTCGCGACGGCTTGATGGCCGCGGGGGAGAGGCAGGGCGGTGTGTCGGAGGTGCGCGGAGTCGGCCTGCTCATCGGCCTGGAGATGACGAGTGCTGAGCGCACAGAGCGCTTTGTGCGGGCCGCCCGGGAGCGCGGCGTGCTGTTGGGATGGACCCTGCACAGCGACCGGGTGATCCGGCTCGCCCCGCCCCTCACGCTCACGGACGCGGAGCTCGAGCTCGCGCTCGGCCGGCTCGAGGCGGCACTGGCTGACTGACGGCCATGCAGCCGGGCACGGCCCACGCCGTGTTTCGGAGCCGAGCCGCCCTTCGGATAAGATGGGAGTCGCGCCGGGGGCCGCGAGGAAGGACGGTATCGACTGCCGGCACGAAGGGATTCTGTTGAACTCGAAGCGGCAGCCGCGCGACTCCGCGCCCACCTGGCCGGGCCGTCCTCCCTCGGCCGCTGTGTGGAGGTAGGCCCGCTGCCGCAGGCGCTGGTCGACATCCGCGAGACGGCGCCCTCGGTCCGCCCCCTGTTGCCGCCCGTCTGGTGCCACCCCACGGCACGGTTTCTCGTGCAGCCCGAACTGGCCAGACGGCTGGAAACCGCTGCCGGGCAACTCCCCGACGACCTTCGGCTCGGGTTCTGGGAGGGGTGGCGACCGCTGGCGGTGCAGAAGCAGCTCTGGGATGACGGCGTGGCCGCGCTGCGCCTCTGGCACCCCGAGCTGTCCCCGTCGGAGCGGGACGAACTCCTCGGCCTCCTCGTGGCAAATCCGGCCGGGGTGCCGCCCCACAGCACGGGGAGTGCCGTCGATGTGACACCGATCGACGTTTTCGGACGCGCCCTGCCGCCGACAGACGCCTGGGGCGCAGCAGCCCAGGTGGTCTTCCACCGCACCCTGGCGGCGACCGGGTTGGTCAACTACACCCCCGAGTGGTGGCACTGGAGCTACGGCGACGAGGAATGGGCCCGCGCCAACGATTGCGCGCCGCTCCCCTTCGCCGCCGCGCCTGAGTTCGAGGGTCCGGGCAGCGGTATCTAGCCAGGAAGCTGCCCGGCACCCTCGCGCGACTGAGGAAGAATCGGCTTTGGTTCACCTCATCCGCTCGTGGAGGAGGGCCAACCGTACGCGGGGAAAGCCGCAACACATAACTCAGTAACCACTACCGGAGCCCGAACATCCCCATGCCGCAAGCACAACCGCACACCCATCGCACCCGGCGGAGTGCCGTCGTGATCATCGTCGCCACGACGATATGTTTCACGGCGACCGCCTGGGCAGATCTATTCGGCGGCGGCCGGCGCCTCTTCGATGTGAGCCGAAATGTCGGCGATGAGAATGCCTTCGATCGCCACCTTGATCAGTCCGCCATCGAGGCAGGCCGCTTCGACTTCAACACCGTCTTCGAGCACGGCAAGGCGCTCTTCGTCCGGCCGGCGACCTCCGTGGACGGCCAGGGCCGCCCCAACCACAACGGGGTGTTCCCCCCACTGAACCGGCAGCCGAGGTTCGGTCCGGAGAACTTCAACCGCATCTCCGCCCCGGATGCCGACTCCTGCTCCGGCTGTCACAACAAACCCCGGGACGGAGGCGGCGGTGACAACGTGGCCAATGTCTTCGTCCTGGGCCAGCGCTTCTCGTTTTTCGACGACCCCGCCCAACCGGATGAGAACGGGCTCGCCGCGCCGCTCGCTGTCCGCGGAGCCGCCGACGAGCGCAACACCCTCGGTATGTTCGGCTCGGGTGCGGTTGAGATGCTTGCCCGGGAGATGACAACCGACCTGCAGGCCCAGCGCCAGGCCGCGATCGCGACCGCCCAGCAGACCAGCCAGGATCAGCCAGCCGCACTCGCCGCGAAGGGGGTCTCCTTCGGAACGCTGGTGGCCCACCCTGACGGCACAGTCGACACCACCGGAGTCGAAGGAGTCAACGCCGATCTGATCATCCGACCTTTCCACCAGAAGGGGGTTGTGGTCTCACTGCGGGAGTTCACCAACAACGCCTTCCCCCATCACCACGGGCTCCAGCCCGTGGAGCGCTTCGGTGCCGGTACGGACTCGGATGGCGACGGCGTCGTCAACGAACTGTCCGTCGGGGACATCACGGCGACCACGATCTACCAGGCCGCGCTCGGCGTGCCCGGCCAGGTGATCCCCCGATCGGAGAAGTTCGCCCGCGCGATCCGACAGGGAGAAGCCACGTTCATGGCCATCGGCTGCGGCACCTGCCACCGGCCGGAGCTGACACTGAACTCCCCCCTCTTCGTGGAACCCAACCCCTTCAACCCGGCCGGCAACCTGCGTCCCGCCGATACACAGAATCCGGTTCGCTTCGACATGACGCGCGAGGGCGAATTGCCCCGCCTGCAGCGCCGAGGCCAAAAGGTCGTGGTCCGGGCGTTCACCGATCTGAAGCGCCACAATCTGGGCGACCACCCGCTGATCAACAACGAAAGGGTAGTCCAGGGAGGCGTGCCGACAAACGTGTTCATCACCAAGAAGCTATGGGGCTTCTTCAGCGAGCCGCACTTCCTGCACAACGGCAGAGCGACGACGATCAGCGAGGCGATTCTGGCTCACGGCGGCGAGGCGCTGGGGCCCCGGACGGCCTTCGCCGGGTTGAGTGAGGCGAATCGCCGCAACGTGGTGGAGTTCCTGAAGTCGCTTCGAATCCTGCCGAAGGACAGTCGGGCACTCGTGGTCGACGAGTTCGGTCAGCCAGTCACGGCTCGCTGAGGCACGCCGCTCCGGTCACCGGCTAGAAAGGCCAATCCACGTCGCCTGTCGATGTGCGACGCCACGCTCGGAGTAGCATCAGGAGGAACCCGGGGACAGAAGAGCAAACTATAGTATGCAAACCGAGGTCGGTGAGCGGGAGGTCTTCATATGCCCCGTGTGCGGGAGGAAGTGCAGGTCGAAGCGCAGGGCACCCCAGGCGGTGCCGGCGTATGGACACGCCACGGTGGCCCTACGGATCAGGCCGGCCAGAGGATCGCGGACATGCTGCCGGAGTCCCGTCCCCGGGAGCGTCTGGAAGCTTCGGGCGCCGAGAGCCTGACCACCCCCGAGCTGCTCGCGATCTTGTTTCGCACGGGGACGGCCGGCCAGAATGCCGTCCAGGTGGCGGAAAACCTGTGGCGCGAGCTCGGAGGGATGGCTGGGATTGCGGGGTCCAGCCTGGAGGAGCTGGCCGGGGCCCACGGGATTGGCCGGGTGAAGGCGATCGAGGTGAAAGCCGCGATCGAGCTCGGGAAGCGCTTCGCGATGGCGACGGAGGAAACTCGTCCGGCGGTGCGCGGCCCAGCGGATATCGCGCAGTTGATGATGGCCGAACTTAGTTACGAGCAGCAGGAGCGCCTTGTGGTGTTGCTGCTCGACGTGCGCAACCAGGTCCGGCACATCCGCACCGTCACCGTCGGCACGCTCACCGAGAGCCTCGTGCATCCCCGCGAGGTGTTCGCTCAGGCCATCCGTCACAACGCTGCCTCAATCGCGCTGGTGCACAACCACCCCTCCGGCGATCCCGAGCCGTCGGCCGCAGACCTGGCGTCAACGCGGCGGATCTCCGAGGCCGGCCGGTTGCTGGGCATCGAGCTGTTGGACCACGTCATCATCGGAGACGGGCGCTGGGTGAGTTTGAACGCCCGCGGAATGCTGTAGCGTCGGGGCGGTCGTCAACATTCCGCTCAGCGGGTCAGCCGCTCTTCCATCGGCATCCATCGGAACGTGACGGTGATCCCCCCCGGCGTTAACGGGTACCGTAGCCGCAGTGTGGGCGACTCGATCGTCGCCTCCACGCGCACAGGTCGGCCCGCCGCGTCAACGGCCTCCACGGAGGCGAGCGTCATCGCCCAAAGCCCGATACGTGCAATGCCCTTCCCACCCTCTGGACCCTCGAGCTGGAGCCGCATCCTGGCAGGCGAGGCCTCCAGCACGCGGGCCCGGTGCGCCGCGTGAAGCAGACTGGGGGCCTTACCATTCGGCTTCACCTCTTTCCAGAGCACCGGATCCCGATAGGGTAGCCACGGATTCCGGCGCACTGCGAGGTCGGGGTCGAAGAGGTCGAGGAACAGCCCCTTTTGTTCGACAGCCTGCCCGGCCGACCACCCGATGAAATAGGGCCCTCGTCGCTGGATGATCGGACCCTCCCCATAGGGCAGCTTTTCCGCCTCAGCGCCGACCCGCACCAGCCGCCGCAGCAGCTCTCCTCCACCGGGAGAATCGGCAAAGAAGCTGGCGGGAAGCCCGGAGTAAACCAACAGCCCCGCCCCGACGGGTGCCTTCCAGACAACACTCTGGTTGCCGGCGGAGTACAGGGCCTGAGCCGCAGCGGCGGGGTAGGTCACCACGGGATACTCCGCGGAAACGCCCACGGAAAAGCTCTCGCTGGGGGCACCGGTCAGGCGTCGTTCCGGGGTCTGCTCATCGGCGATCGAGATCTCGTACTGGTTGGCCGCCTCCACCTCCAGCACGCTGCCCGCGCCCGGTCGAACGAAGCGATAGGACCAGGAGGCGTCGCCATCGGCGAACCGATACCCTTCGCCAGTCTGCGAACCATGGTCATCCACCAGGAACGGGCGCTCACCAGCGCTTCCGGCGACGAACTCCGCACGCACGCGATCGCCCTGTTTCAGGCGCACTCGCCCCACTCGCGGACCACACCCGTCCTCGGCGAAGCGATCGGAGAAGCGCACGATCACCCGGTCCGCCGCAGCGGGGAGCGGAAGTGTGAGAACAGCACGGTTGCTGCCGTCGCTCACGCGGCTCTCTGCGCGCAGGGCAGAGCGGAAGCGCCCCGGGCCTCCCTGCACCGACCGTCCCGCGAGGTCAGCCGGCGAGCCCAGCTCGTGCAGGAGCTGCTCGGTGGGACCCACAAACCCGGCCTGATTCCACCACTCGTCGATGCTGTTATAGACGTCTTCACCGCCGAACAGCAGCAGGGTCCCCCCCGCCCGCACCCACCTCGCCAGGGCCCCGTGAACATCCGGAGAGAGCGGCTTTTGCATGTCGTAGGAGAGCAGCAGGATGCGGTATCGGTCGAGCAGGCCCGCCTCAGTCATCCTCTCACCGGCAACCATCTCGATCGGGACTCCCCGCGTGAGCAGCGGCAGCGTGAGGCCGTGGAGCCCGCGCATATTGCTTCCCTGGGGCCCTCCTCGCTGCCACTGCAGCGTGTCGAAGGTCACCACCCCGATCCCCGTGGTTGCAGTGCCCCACCGCACCGGCGCCGCAGCGGGCATCTCGCGCAGCGCCGCGACGACGCTGCCAAGGACGGTTCGGTAACTGTCGGGCGCGGGGCCCCTCTCCCCAACTGTTCCGGAGGGGTAAATGCGCTCCGGCCACGGCATCACCTCGTAGCCATCAGCTCGTGGGAAGAACAGGGAAGCGCAGAGCCCGGCGCGATACCAGCGCTCACTTTCCGCCCAGCCCCCGCGAGCATCGTCCTCGCTCGGATCGGCCAGAAAGTAGAGGTGGCGATCGGCGCGCCCCTCCACTAGCCCCGCGAACGCGCCATAAAGCAGCCAATTGCTCTCGAATGCGCGGCTCCGCGTCACCCCGTCCACGGTCAGCGGCCAGCGGGCGGGGCCTGTCCACACCTGCGCCAGCATCCCATCCATCGGCAACTGTGCGGCGGCGGCGTGGGGGAAGAGCAAGCGCCAGGATGCATAAGAGATCGGCGAGTGCACCGGGAGGTAGAACCGCACCGGACGACCCGCCGCCAGGGCTCGTGTGCGGGTCGATTCCGAGAGCTCCCGCACACCCCGAAGCAACAATTCACTCTTCAGGCGGGATGCTCGGAAGAAGGCCGCGGGGGAGGCATGCGGCGGTTCCCAGGGACGACCGTAGAAGGCCTGCCAGGCGTCCTTGAAGGCAGGTGAGTAGCCCCCGGACGCGTGGAGCAACGGCTCCTCGGGCCAAATCCCTTCGGCGCCGGCCTCGATCGAAGCAGCGATGAGCCCATCCAGGTACCGGTGCCATCCGGATGTCGGCACCATGTAGGGTCGCGACCCCAACTGCAGCCGCCGCCCTTCGGCATCCAGGTCAATCTCGCCGGTGTGCGGGGAACCGTCCGCCCGCCCGGAGGTGTAGTACTCGCCGGCGTCGGATCCGAAAAAGAAGAGTCGATGGACGGGATAGCCCTGGGACTTCCAGGATCGGATCGCGGCGAGGGCTGCTTCCGCCGGGAGCCCCTGGCCGTGAAAGAGCACGAAGTCCGTTTTCAGATCGAGCTCCGGCTGGTACGGCCGATTGGTCTGAAATGCAGTGGCGGGAGGTCGAGGCGGCAGCGGCGGGGGCGCTGTGGGCCGGGGGACTGCGACGGGAGGCTTGGGCTTCGCTGGTGATGAAGGCGGCGGCGGTTTGACCGCTGGCCTAGCACGCGGAGCTGGTCGGGTGGATTTGGCGGCAACCCGACGTCTCGTGGGGGCGGCCGTCGTCACCAGCGCGGGTGCCAGAAGGAGTAGGAGCAGGGCTCGGGACCGACTCGCCGTCATGCTCGCCGTCCGCATGCGGTGCAACATGGTAAGAGAGCGGGGGGGCCGGCAGATCTGGGCGTCCCCGACCCATCCAAACTGCCAACCGCGGCGTGTGCGTTCATCCCTCTCCAACCGGGCGACGGCACGATTGCGCCCGCAGCTATCTTCTCACCTCCGGCGGTGCGTGGGGAGGATCGTCCGTGCGTGTGAGCCTGTTAAGTTCCTGGGATGATCGCTGCGGCATTGCCGCCTATTCCGCGGATCTGGTAGGGGCGCTGCGGGGAGAAGGGGTCGCGGTCGAGGTCACGCCGGCTTTCTTCGGGCCCGCGCCGCGCCTGGCCTACCAGGCAATGGGCCAGTCGCTGAATGGGATGGATATCGCCCATATCCAACACAGCTACGCATTCTACGGGGGCATGAACCCCCTGCGCTCGGGATGGGGCGCGGTCCTCGGCGCGATTCGCGTCCCTGCGCTCATCACTGTCCACGAACTGGACGATGCGGCCACCGGACTATTCGGTCTCCCCGCGGGAATCGAACGCGCGATGAAGGCGGTGATCAACCGGCGGACATTCCTCCACCCCTCCCTCCGACGATGGGTGGTGCACGCCGGGTCGCTGGGCGACTCCCTGGCTGCACTGGGCGCTCCCGCCGACCACATCCGCTACCGACCGTTGCCCGTGCCGCCTCCGCCGACCGGCCCGGTCGATTCCGCACCCCTTCGGCGCGAGCTGGGGCTGGGGGAGCGACAGGTGCTCGTGATTCCGGGATTCCTGTCGCGCCGGAAGGGTTACGAGGTCGCCCTGGGGGCCCTGCAGCGGCTTCCGAAAGAGGTGATGCTCGTGGCCGCCGGGGGCGAACATGCCGCAGACCGAACCGATTCGGCGGCGGCGCTGGTTGCCGAGGCCGCCCGCATGGGGCTGGCCGACCGCTTTCGGGTGACAGGGTACCTCAGCCCGGAACGCATGGAGCAGGCCATTGGGATGGCCGCTTTGTGCCTGGCTCCCTTCACATCCGTGAGCGCTTCGGCATCGGTGCGCTTCTGTCTGGCGCGAGGACAGGCCGTGGTCGCCTCACGCATCGGGGACCTGGCGGAGCTACCCTGCGTGCGTCACGTGGCCCCGGGGGATTCTGCGGCGCTGGCTGAGGCAGTAAGCAGCCTGTTGGGCCGGCCGGAATCCGTGGCGCTCCTTCAGGAAGCCTCCCGTCGTTACGCTCGCGAGAATGACGTGCGGTCGCTTGCACGCTGGACCATCGAGCTGTACCGAGAAATTGAAGAGGAAAAGGGCACCTGCCGATAGAAACAGTAGGCGGTCTGGCTTTTGAATACGTGCTTGGCGTTCGTCTGGCCCGTTGATCGGGCAAACGCTGACGTGGTATTCTGGCCTTCCCATCCGTAGCACGGAGAGTTGATGATGGATCGACGAGACCTCTTGAAGAAGCTTGCCGCCGCCGTCCCCGTCGTGGGCGTCGCGGCTGTCGCTGCGGTCGGAGCCGATGGCGGCACCGCCGAGGCTGCCCGCAGGCCGAAGCTGCCCAAGCGCGGCACCGGTGTTAAGGGCACGATTCAGGACATGCGGCCCGAGGGCGGCTACGTCATCATCTCGATCATCCGGACCACGACCGGCCGCCTCGCCGACCTCATTCTCGACAAGAACACGAAGCTCATCATCTCGGATCAGAAGAGCAACGTGCTCGACCTGCGGGACACCCTTTACTCCAACCCGGAGGAGGTCATCGACCTCTACCAGGGTGGGCTCGTTGAGGCGTTCCAACTGCGCGGACGCGTAGCTGGCGTCGTCTTCATCGATTTCTAGGGCAACAGCGGTCCCCGGATTTCACCGCGGGGCGGAGTGATGCGCGTAGCCCTTGACTGCCGCACTATTACCGCCCACAAGACCGGCGATCGCACCTACGCTCTACAGCTTGCCAACGCCCTCGCCCGCCGAGCTCCCCCAGAGTCGCTGACCTGGTACACGTGGGAACCGGCGGGCGATTTGCTGCCCGGTCCGCCAGCCGGCCTCGAGGTGGTGCTCGCCGCCTCCCCCCGGTGGCTCTGGACGCCGCTGCTCTTCCCGCGGGACCTTGCCCGACGGGGGATCGAAGTGGCGCATGTCCAGTACCTGGTCCCACCCCGCGCACCGTGCCCGGTCATTACAACCATCCACGACATCGCTTTCCGCCGCTTCCCTCACCTCTTCCCCTTGAAGCACAGGCTGCTGCTCAACACCCTCATCCCGTTCGCCGTCCGCCAGGCCGCCCTGGTCTTGACGGGCAGCGAATCCACCCGGCGGGACCTGGTCGAGTTGATGGGGGCCCGCCCCGAGCGTGTGGTGGTGACGCCCTATGCCGCCGGCAGGGAATACCGGTCCGGACCGAAGGAGGCTGCCCGGGAGCGGGTCATCGAAGCGCTGGACATCCAGCAGCCATACATACTGAGCGTCGGCGTGAGACAGCCGCGCAAGAACCTGGCGCGATTGGTGCGCGCGTACGGCCGCATCGCTGGTGACGTGCCGTACCGTCTGGTCATCGTGGGACGAGAGGGCTGGGCGGAATCCGGCATGCAGCAGGCGGTGGCCGAGATCCCCGTTGCTCGCCGCCCGATCTTCACGGGCTACGTCGAGGACGACCTCCTGCCCGATCTCTACCGGGCCGCCGATCTCTTCGCGTATCCCAGCCTGTACGAGGGCTTCGGTCTGCCCGTGCTCGAAGCGATGGCGTGCGGCACGCCGGTGCTCACCAGCAACCTTTCTTCTCTCCCGGAGGTAGCGGGTGACGCCTGCCTCCTTGTGGATCCCCACGACGAGGCGGCCATCGCCGAGGGACTCCGACGGATGCTGGCGGATGCCGATTTGCGAGCGGAACTCGGGGCGCGCGGCGCGGCGCGCTCCCACCTTTTTTCGTGGGACCGGACGGCTGAGCTCACCTGGAGCGCCTACGAATCCGTTCTCGGCGGGGATGGGCGGTGATGCCGGCGTTCCCGTCTCCGTAGCATGACCCGGGGGACAGGCAGTTGATGAAACCACAAGTGAGGGGCGCGGCGATTCTAATAGCAGGCGTGATCGCGGCATTCGTCGTCGCCGATCTCATCCGCGGCGCATCGAGCCGCGTCACGCTCAAGCCGTCGTCCACACTGCCGCCGGAGATCCGCGCAAAGGATGTCCGCGGCGAAGAGTGGACGCTTTCCTCCACCAAGGGAAGCGGCCCGGTAATCCTAAGCTTCTTCGCCACATGGTGCGGGCCATGCCGGATGGAGATGCCCCACCTCGTCCGCCTGCAGCAACTCTACCGAGACCGCGGGCTGCAGGTGATCCTCATCACGGGCGAGCCCGCCGCCACGATTAAGGCCGAGCCGGCGCTGCTGGAGCTGCCGATGCGTATCGTCGTCGGTGCGGACGCCGCCTTCCGCGACTACGGCATCGGCCCGATCCCCCATACCGTCTACATCAACGCCGCTGGACGGATCCTCAAGCGCAACGACGGCTTTGACCTCGACGGCCTGCACGAGATGGAACTCGACATCAGCAGCCTCCCGAAGCTGGCCACTGGCGCCTGACGTTCGCGGAGGTTCGAGCGCGGGCGACGGGGAACCTGCTGCCGTCCGTGCGGCGCTTTTCGCGACCGGCGCCGGAGGTGATTGCGGCCCATGTCCCACTCTCGCAGCCGAACGCCTTGCCTGATTTCCCTCCTGGCGGCGCTACTGTGTGCCCTTCCGGCCAGCCGGATCTCCGCGGCAGACCCTCCATGCATCGCCTACACGGTCTCCATTCTGGGACCCCAGGCCACGCTCCAGGAGAATGAGAACCGACCATCGGTCAACCAGAACGGAGCGATCGTCGTCACGCTGGACGCCGTCGGGCCGGACTTCCACGCCTTTCGCGTATCGCCTCCGCCCCGAACTCTACAGGACCTGGGCACCCTCCCTACCGGCGCACAGAGCAACGGGTTCGGGATCAACACCGCCGGCATAGCTGTCGGGGGAGCGGCCGCAGCCGCTGGTTCGATGGCATTCTTTCATCCGGGTCCCTTTATGGTGGGGCTCAACTCCCCAGAACCCATTGCCACTGCCTACGCCATCAATGACGGGGGTCTGATCTGCGGCTTCATCGCCAACCCGGTGTCCGGTGCCGAGTCGCCTGCCCTCTGGAACACGTCGGGCGGATTCAACCAGTTGCCTTCGCTGGGATCGGGGGGCCGAGCCCGCGATCTGAACAACGCGGGGGTCATCGTCGGCGAAGCTTCATCCCCTACCGGGACGCAGCCTGTCTTCTGGGATGGAACCGGCCTGCACCAGATCCCACTGCTGCCGGGGACCACGGGCGGCGGGGCAAGGGCGGTCAACGAATCGGGCGTGATGGTGGGCGCCATGTTCGGCGTCGCCGATGTCGTTCCGTTCGTCTTCGACGCAACCTCCGGGTCGCTCCAGCCGATTGTTCCTCCCATCTTCGGCAGTTCGGTCATCCCCGAGATGATCAACAACCGTGGAGAAATCGTTGGCTCGTTCGTGCTGCCGGCGCTCGGGCAGCATGCGTTCTACCGTGGGGTTGGTTCCCGTGCTATCGATCTGAATGATCAGGTTGACGCCAGCACGGGAGTGACGATCGAGCGTGCGACCGGAATCAACGACGCCGGCCAGATCGTCGGGATCGGCCGAACCGCGGTCGGGAACCAGGTTGCCGTGGTGTTGGACCCCGTGGGACCTCGGGTCGACATGGCGCTATCGCCGAACCTGATTTCCTCAGACGGCGAGGAGGTGGTCGCACTGGCGGTGACTCCCGTTGATCCGGACGGGATCGCGACGGACGCTCAGGGTCGCCTCTTCGCCACCGTGACCATCCCCGGACTGGCTGCTTCCACGGTCCTACTGAGTCCCGACGGCTTCGGCACGTTTCGCGGCGAGTTTTCTGTGCCGCCCAACGTCAGCCTCTCCCCCCGGACAGGCTCTGCGGGAATCGCGGTGATGGATCTGCAGGGAAACTGTCGCTACCAGGAGACGGAGTTCTTTCAGAACGCCGATCTGATCGGCCCCCTCCTGCCCGTGCGGGAGGCGGACCCCCGCACTCTCCCGTCGTTCGGTGGCCTGGTTCGGTTCGATGCCGTGGCGAGCGATTTTGCGGGTGTCGCCACCATCGCCGCCGAGACCGTCGGACCTGAGGGCCTCCGCGAGTTCCCCTTGACCGAGGTGGAGGGGATGGGCCCGTCCGCGCCGTTCACGCCGCCGCTGCTCTCGTTCACCGGCGAGGGCACCTTCGGACCAAATCTGACGGCCGACCCGATCGTTCGAACGGTGTTCATTCGCGCCTCCGACAGCCTGGGGAACTCGACACGTCTCGAGGCGGGGGTGCTGACGCAAAGCCCGGATCTTACGGGACCTAACATCTTCGGCTGCTCCGCCACACCGACGTCCCTGGGAGTCCAGGGCGGCATCGTCACCGTCACCGCCCAGGTGAGTGATCCTGCCGGCGTGGGGCAGGTCTTCGCCGAGGTCCAGGAATCGGGCTCAGTGGTCAGCTTCTTCGAGCTTTCCCCCACAGGACCGACGACCTTCTCCGGCACCTTCAATCCCGGACTGAACCTGAGCGGCCAGGAGCGGGTCCTCGATGTGGGCATCATCGCCCGGGATACGGTCGGCAACGAGACCCGCGCCCCCTGCGATTCCGTACGCCAGGCACCGGACACAACCGGTCCCACGGTCCAGCTAACCCTGACGCCGGATGCGATGCCCGCTCCGGCAGGGGATGTTCAGGTGGACGCGGACGTGACCGATGAGACCGGGGTCCAACTGGTCAGCCTGTCCGTGCAGGGTCCGGGAGTGGATATCGTCACGGTGATGTCGCCGGTTGGGGGGACACTCTATCGATCCTCGATCTCGCTGCCCCGCAACCCGACGACGAACGTCCGTCAGTACGCGGCGGTGGTCACCGCCTCCGATATCTTCGGCAATGTCTCGGTGACCCCCCCGAGCATCGCGGCCGTGGGGCCGAATCAGCCGCC
>CAZSRZ010000049.1:30244-35988 GCA_964609085.1 uncultured bacterium
GCCGTGCTCTCCGGGGGAACCGTTCGGGTGCTAGGGACCGCTTCGGCCACGGGACGCTTTGCCGTCTCACCCGGTCAACTCGACTTTGGCTCTGTCTGCGTGGGTCTCGGGCGACGACGCGAGCTCACCGTCCGCAATACCGGCGACGGGCCGTTGACGGTGTGGGGTTCTGCTCCCGACGCCCCGTACTATCTCCTCGTAGGCTCCGGTGGCACGCTTCGGCAACTTGGCGATGAGCGGTTGGTACTGCCGCCGCGAACACGACTCCGGTTGCTGGTACAGTTCTCACCCACCCGAAGAGGTAGTTCCTCCCGGCGATTCCGCCTGCACAGTGATGATCCGCGCCGCCCGAACGCTTCCATCGGCCTGAGCGGCCAGGCCAAATCGCCGCCCTGACGCTGAGTCCGGCGGTCAGCGCAGCCAGCGATCGAGCCAGGCGTAGGCGGCAGCCCGTTCCGAGTCCGGCCAGGCGTGGGCGCAGTCCGGATGCCGGGCAGCGAGTCTCTCCGGATGCCCCAGCAGCCGGTAGACCGGTCGGGCCGCGGCGATTACTTCGCGCACACCCGTGAGATCGAAGTTGTCATCGCGCTCTGGGGCGATCGCGAGGAACGGCCGCGGTGCGAGAGCGGCCACCACCTCGTGGAAGTCCCAGGGCATCTTCTCGGGAGTGGTGAACTCCGTTCGTATCCGTGGCATGTAGCGGTCGCCTGACCAGCCGGCGATTCTGCCGCCGTAGTAGCGCCCGAACGCCGTGAAACCGCAGTTGGAGACCAGAGCCCGGACGCGGCGATCAAAGACAGCCGTGAAAAGGGTGTTGTGCCCGCCCAGGGAGTGGCCGAGGCAACCGATCCGGGTGGAGTCGACCTCCGGCCGGTCGGAGAGCAGGTCGAGCCCGCGCACGTTGTCCCAGATCGCTCGCATGCTGCAACTCGCCCATCCGTGCCGGTAGACGTCGACCTGGTGCTCGCCAAGGGTTGGATAGTCCGGCGCGAGAACTACGTAGCCACGCTGCGCCGCCTCGATGCCGTAGTGCAGCTGCGAGGAACCCCCAAGGCCGCAGGGCTCATCCTTACCAATCGCCACAGTCTGATGCAGCGCCAGCACCGCCGGCGTTCGGCCGGCTTGGGCATCCACCGGGATCAGCAGCCTGGCCGGCACGCGCTGGGCCGGGGCGGATTGATAGCTTAGCTTGATCCGGCGGATCCCTGCCTCGACCCGGTCCTCAAGCACCTCGATCTCCAGGGGCACCCGGAACTCTGGACCCGGGAAAGGACCCATCACCCGCTCCATGTTCTCGAGGATGTGAGATCGCCGGCGCCCCCATGCCCTGGGGTCGCGCACCGGGACCAACACTGCATCCGAGTCCCAAACCTGGAGCAGATCCTCGCGGTTCGGGTAGTTGTGCGGCTCCGATGGGGTCGCGCTCAACCGAGCGGTGCCGAGAGCCGTCGATGTGAGCAACAATTCCCGACGGGTCACCGATTCAGCCTCCCAGCTTGTTCGGCGCAGAGACGAGGAAGCCCCCCACAACATGGCTGTGGTGGGCATCCTGCATACAGAGATAGATCCAGGGCGGGAGCTTGCCGATGCGGCTTCGCGAATCGAAGCCGCATCGGATATCTGGACCTCAGGTGCAGTCGCGAAATCCGGGCTCGCGAGTGAGGGGGCGACACTTCGGGAGGGCCCTCCGGTCAGGAGGTGGAAGGCTAGATCTTGAAGAGAGACTCGGCTACGCCCTGATTGATCTTGATCTTTTCGTAGCTCATCACGGCGGCCTGCTTGCCTTCCCCGTTATAGAGGACGGCCCGCGTGGGGACCGACACGCCACCGTAGGTCTTCACATCGCTGTAGACAATCCGCTTCTTAAAACCCGTGCTCCGCCGGCCGCGATTGTGGACGATGTGCTCCACCACGGTCCTGGTGGCAGGGTCAACGAAAATCGTGTGACGTAGCCCGGCGTCCCGCGGGTGAAAGAACTCGAACACCTGCAGAGTCTTGCCGTCCCGCGGCTCGGTGCGGATCCAGCGACTGTTCACTGAATTCACCCAACTCGTGGTGAGCATGCCGAGATCGGAGATGCTGTCGCCCTTCCCGGGGGCGTCGGTGATGTCCTCCACCTCACGGAAGCGGATGGTGGGCACCTCGATGAGCTTGCGATTGCCGTTGGTGATGAAGCGAGCGGTGAAGAGCCCGCGTTTGCCCTGCAGGCGGACCTGGCCGGGTTCGCGACACCAGATCTCCTGCTGGGTCATGGCCATGGCGTCCACATAGGTCTTGCTGATCTTGCGGAGGGCGCCGTCGTCCTTTGAGATCACGTTGATCTCCGCGTAGAGATCGCGGACCTCGGGCTGGGTCAGCTCTTTCAGTTCCTTCTGGGCGTGCGCGGGGACAGCGCACACGAACAGGGCGACCGCCCCGGCGAGAGCGGAACAGATGAGGCGGTGGGCGGTCACGATGATACCTGCTTTCTCGGAGCTGGCTGCTGTGTCAGGCCGGCAGGGCAGCGCGCAGGGCGTCCCGGAGTTTGCGGAGGGCGCGAAGCTGGACATGACGAACGCCCTCGCGCGACATTTTCAGTTGCTCCGCGATCTCCTTCAGCGTGCGGACTTTGCCGTCGACAAGGCCGAAGCGCTGGCGGATCACGAGCTGTTCGCGCTCTTCGAGCGCATCCACCTGCTCCATCAGCGCGTCTCGCTCCATCCCGCTCAGGGCGGTTTCCGCCGGGTCCTCCGCTTCGGTGTCAATCACCAGATCGGCGAAGAGAGTGTCCCCGCCTTCCCCGACCAGAACATCCAGGCTCAGCGGGTCCTGACTGTACTGGGCGATGTTCCGGATCAACCGGAGCGGCAGGCCGGTTTCCTTGGCCACCTCCTCGGGTGTCGGCGGTCGGCCGAGCGACTCGGTGAGCGCACGTTCAGCCCGCTCCGCTTTGCGGAACGCGTCGCAGCCGTAGACCGGCAGCCGGATGATCCGGTCCTGCTTCTCAATGGCGCGGACGATGGCCTGACGAATCCAGTAGGTGGCGTAGGTGCTGAAGCGGTTGCCCATGGTCACGTCGAATTTTCCGATAGCTTCGAGCAACCCGAGCATCCCTTCCTGCACCAGGTCCTCGAACGTCAGCGTCTTGCAGGTGTAGCGCCGCGCAATGCTCATGACCAGCCGGATGTTGGCTTCCATCATCCGCTGTCGGGCGGCCAGATCGCCGCTGCGGGCGCGCTGTGCGAGGATGACTTCCTCCGCTGCCGTCAGCAGCCGGTGGTGCGTCGGGTAAGCGAGCGAGGGCAGACCGGTGGGATCCGTGGCGGATGGTCGACCGACTCGACGGCCCGGGGTGCGGTCGACCAGGACGTCTTCCCCGGCCCGCCGTGACTTCCAGGTCGGCCAGAGCCGTTCCATTGTTGGGATCGCCTTCGCCATGACTAGTTGACCTCCCCGGGCCGATGGCCCACGGGTGGGATCCATGGAATATGGATGAGCTGTTACCCTTACAACGTAATAGACGCTTGCTGAGTGCCCGTCGGATACTCTCTCCGCCGGATTCGAAGAGATTCGCCTGCTTCACCGTCCATAGTCGGTCAGCGCGGGCCGGCAGGTATCCTCGGTTCGTTGGACCCTCCGCCTCTGCCCGTCGTTCCTTGCGTTTGAGTGAACGACCGCCATCCCAGTTCAACACCCGCTCGCCGGAGTCGGAGATTTGGGCGTCCGGAGGGAGGAAAGTGGGCACCGGGGAGCCGGAAAGGGAACACTTAGCGTGCTTTGGGAGCCACCACCGGTGATTGGACCGGGGCACCCTGCTAGGAGTTGCATATGCGGTTTCGGAACGTGAGCGCGGAAGAGTTGGATGGTTCCGCGGAGATCCCGGGTTTGCGGGACTGGCTGTCGACCGTCGGGGCGACGGATGCGACCATCCTGATCACCGCGCCTCCGGGAACCGGGAAGGCCGCCGCCGTGGGCCGCCTGGCCCGACGCCTCGGTCGCAATGTCCTGCTCTGCAACCTCATGGAACTGTTCGACTACGATGAGCCGGAGCACCAGTTGGAGAACCTGCTCCGTCTCTGCAGTTCCCAGCGAGAGAGCGTGATCTATCTGGACAAGCTGGACAAAGCGCTCAAGCAATGGGCCGGGCACCACGGCAGGGGCGACACTTTCACGACGGCGATCGAGAACTGGCTGCGGGATGCGAAGCCGCGCCTGCTTGAGGACCAATGCACGGTGGTGTTCACGGGGCGGGAGCTCGACGCCATTCCCGCACAACTGCAGGCCGGATTCGACAAGAAGCTCTCGGCCTGAGCCGTGGCCGGGTTGCTCCTGACGGCCTTCGCGCCGTACGAGGCGACGGGCCGCAACGCCAGCGCGGAAATCTGCCGCCGGTTTATGTCGAGGCACGCGCTCGAAATCGCCGGTCGATGCAACGTGATGCTGGTGGTGCTTCCCGTCGTTTACGATGAGGACACACGCCTCGTCGAACGGGCCCTCGACGAGTTCCACGCGGATGCGCTGATCCACACGGGGCAGGCCCCAGGGGCAGCAGAGATCCGGCTGGAAGCCACAGGTCGAAACCTCCGCTACGCACCGAGCAGCCTGGTGGAGACGGCGCCAGGTGCCGACCCCGTGGCTGCCCGGACGCCGGACCGAGTGGCCATCCTTCCGGGCGGGCCAGAGAGTATCCAGACCACGCTGCCGGCAGACACCATCGCCTCCGCCGCGGCGGAGGCCCGGCTGCCCCTGGTGCGGTCGGACGACGCCGGTTGCTACCTGTGCAACCACGTGCTCTACCGATCGCTGCTGCGGCAGGCGGGCAGCTCCAGCGCGCCACCAGCCTTGTTCCTCCACATGCCGCTCCTGGCCGATCAGGCGCCGGAGGGCGTGCCGTCACTGGATCTGGACGTCCAGGCGACGACTCTGCGGTTCGTCGCGGAGCAAGTGCTCGACGCGCTTTGATCGAGGTGTGAGGCAGTTCACAGGCCGGGATGGAACCCGTCCTGCGGGGGCCCTGTCAGAGGGGATGACGGGGTAACCGCGGCGCGCTACTGGCTACGCGTAGTAACACTTAACACTCATCCCAATACATCCCACGCGTAGAACCGGCCATCCAGCGAGCGCCGCCTGGATGGCCGGTCTGCTTAGTCCGGGCCGCGAAGGCTATTCGGAAACCTGAGAGAAGTGGACGATGGTGATCGTGTCTTCCGGCTCCACCGACCGCTCGTAAATCATCCCGAGGAATTTGCAGAGTTCTTCCTTGGCGCGCATCTCGGGGTTCTCCCGATCGAGCTCGCGAGGCGTGATCTCGGCGATGGTCTTCACCGTCACACCGTCGATGATGGCCGTAAAGAGCTTGCGCCGCCGACCAAACCGCTGACCGACGGTGATCCACACCAGCTCTCCGGCCTGATACTTGCTCGACTTGTCGCCCAGCCGGACGGTGGCGGTTTTGCGGCCGCGTTGAAGCATGTCTTCGTAGAGCGACGTGTAGAAGTTGATGGCATACATGGGCGAGAGCGACTCGGGGCGCGTGCTGTAGGAGGAAGCCGCTAATTATAGGCCGTGCCGGTCCGAGGAGGCACGACAGGTTCAGCTCCTCTGAACCGGGGGCAATCCCCCGGGAGCGCTGGCGTCTCGCCGGCACCAGCAACCCCGGGGCTGGCCGGCTGACGATGGTTAGACCAAGCTGGTGCGGCCATGCGGGACGTGGCCGGGCAGGTGGCTGAGTCGACGCCCTCCCAGCCAGACGATGAGCGGCGTGG
>CAZSRZ010000050.1:0-18823 GCA_964609085.1 uncultured bacterium
CCGGGCGTTGCTTGACCCTCGCTGGGCGGCTCGGTATACTCCGGGCCGGATGGACTGGCGAGTGGCGTCGGCCATCCCTTTCGTCTTAGTGGGGCCGCGATCGTCCGAGGGATGCCGAGCCGGCCCGGAAGGCAGGTGTCGCGTGCCGGCCGTGGTCGTGGTGGGCGCCCAATGGGGTGATGAAGCGAAGGGCAAGATCGTGGACCTGCTCGCCCAGCGCGCGGACCTGGTTGTCCGCTATGCCGGGGGGAGCAATGCGGGACACACGGTCGCGGTGGGCGATCTCCTGGTCAAGCTCCACCTCATCCCAAGCGGCATCCTCAACCCGAATACCCGCTGTGTGATCTCGGACGGGGTGGTGATCGACCCCTCCGCCCTCGTCCGGGAACTCCGAGGCCTCGCCGAGCGCGGCATCTCGACCGCCAACCTCCGCGTCAGCCCGAACGCGCATGTCGTGATGCCGTACCACAAGGAGATCGACCGGCTCGACGAGGAGCGCAAGGGAAACGGCAAGATCGGCACAACCATGCAGGGAGTCGGACCCGCCTACGAGGATAAGGCCCGGCGCGTCGGCATCCGCATGATGGATCTCATCGATCCCGACCGACTCAGCGCGGCTTTCGACCAGCTTCTGCCGGATAAGGACCGCCTGATCCGCGCGGTCTACGGCGGAGAGGGCATCGACCAGGCGGGCATTCGTCGGGACTACGAAGCCTTCGGCGAGGAGCTGAGGCCCTACGTTGCCTCCACTTGGGCCGAGGTGAATGCCGCCGTACGCGCCGGTGAGTACGTCGTCTTCGAGGGTGCCCAGGGCACGATGCTGGACATCGATTACGGCACCTACCCCTACGTCACCAGCTCCCACCCCATCGCCGGTGGGGCTTGCCTGGGAACCGGCATCGGACCGCGGCACATCACCGACGTGATCGGCGTGTGCAAGGCCTACACCACGCGGGTCGGTGCCGGCGCCTTTCCCACCGAGCAGGATAACGAGGTCGGTCAGCGCATCCGTGAGCGGGGCAACGAATACGGGACCACGACCGGCCGCCCACGCCGCATCGGCTGGCTGGATATCGTTGGGCTCCGCTACGCCTGCCGGGTGAATGGGCTGGATTGCCTCGCGATCACGCTGCTGGACGTGCTGAGCGGGCTCGACGAAGTCCCTCTCTGCACCGGATACGAGGTGGACGGCCGGTTGATCACCGAGTTGCCGGCCGATGGGCGAGTGCTGAACCGCGCTGTTCCCGTCTACGAACACCTCCCGGGATGGTCGGAGGAGATCGGCAGCGTGAAGAGCTGGGAGCAACTGCCGGCCAACGCGCAGGCGTATGTGCGCCGGATTGAAGCCCTCCTCGAGACACCGGTGGGCCTCGTCAGCGTGGGCCGGCGACGAGATCAGACCATCATCCTACAACCTGCGCTCTTCGGCAGCGTCTAATCGCTGATCTCATCACGGGCGCAGGACCTGACCCCCCGCGCGCCGAAAGAACAGAAACGAAACGACACACCCCCGGGTCGAGGGAAGCTCACCATGCGCAATCGAGTCTACGTCCTCTCCGTCGCCGCCCTCGCTGTGACCTTGGCGGCACCCGCACAGGCGGATGTTCGCATTCAGGAGCGGCTGACCACCCTGAACTCGGACGTCTCGCGTTGGACCATGGTGAAGGGCGGACTCCGCTCCGTGGTGACGCGTGCCCAGACGGTGGGACCGATCTACGACGCCGGTGCCCGTCACGGGCTGTACGTCGAGGTCGCGCGGCCGGATCGAGAACTCATCTACCAGATTGATCCGCAGGAGAAATCCTACCGGGAAATCACCGAGCCCCAGTTTAAGAAGCTGTTGCAGCGTGGGATCCAGCTTCCCCGAGATGCGAATCAGCAGCCTCTGCGGTCCAGCTATACTTCGCAGACGACCGCCATCGAAGTGGTGCCGACGGGGAAGACGAAGAAGATTGCCGGTTTCGACACCGAGCAACTGATCGCCCGGCTTGTGGTGGGCGCACAGAATGTGCGCACCGGCAAGGACCTGCGCTTCACCTTCGATCAGGAAGTCTGGATCACGCGGGATGAGCGGCTGGTGAACGAAATCCGGGCCGCGGAAGACGCGCAGGTGGACGTCTTCGGGACGGCCGCCACGCTCTCGCAGGTGGAGGTGATGGCGGGCGAGTGGAACGACCCATTCGTCAACCACATCCGTGCGCTCAATGATCGGGTCCGTGCCCTCGGGGGGTATCCGCTCTCCGTCTCGACTACCGTCCTTGAGGAGGCCCTGGCGCAGAGCAAGGACGAGAAATCCACGGCGAGGCGACTGAACGTGATGTCCGGCGAGGTGGTGAAGATCTCGCTTGATACCATCCCTGCCCATGAGTTCGAGGTGCCGGTGGGCTACATCAATAGCGACACGAAGATCGCCGCCGCCCCTGTTGCGACGCCGACCTCACCGGAGATGACCCCGACCGTGCCGCCCGTGCGTCCTACGCGCACCGCCCGAACGGACGCAGCGACGCCCCCTGGCGGGACCGCAGGCGAGAAGATCGCTTCGGGTTCGGGTAGTGCGGTGGGGATGAGCGCCGCTACTCCCGTGGTCGCCGCCCCTCCGATGGAGCGCGTGGCCTCGGCACCACCGGTCACACCCACTACGGCCGGTCCCGCCGGAGCACCCACCCGCTCGCCGGGAACTGGGACCCCGAGAGGCACCGGGTCCCCCACCCCGCCCGTGCCCGCTCCGCCCGTCCGAACCCCGCCTGTCGTCGTGACGACCGCGCCACCCGTGGTGACGACCGGTACCCTCCCGGACCTAGGGACGGTGCGCACGAATACCCCACCGCCGCCCGTCGTGATCGACGAACTCGACACGCTGGGTGGCAAGAAGAAGCGGCGCAAGTAGCCGCCCCAGCTCCCGGTCGATTCCGGCCGGAAATCTCAAGTATGGAAAGGGATGCATGCGCCTGCTGACGTTCGAAAGCGCGGGCCGACGGCGGCTCGCTGCCGAGTGGAATGGGCTGATTGTCGACCTCCAGAACGCCGGCGCACTTCAGGAATTGGTGACCTACGGTGCCGGCGCTGCGTCGGAGTACTGCGCGGCGTTTCCCTCGGACATGGTGGAGCACCTGCGCGGCGGCCCCGCGGCCGCCCGCCGTGCGCAGGAGAGCCTCGCGTTTCTCTCATCCCTCCCGGGCGGTGTCACCGAGCACATGGCGGGGAGCGGCGCCATCCTCTACCACGAGAATCAGATCCGCCGGTGCGCGCCGGTTCCGCGACCCCCCAAAGTGATCTGCGTCGGTCTGAACTACCGGGACCACGCTGCCGAGAGCGGTCTCGCCGTACCCACGGAGCCGGTCCTGTTCTGCAAGTACGGCACCGCCGTGATCGGGCCCGGTGACCCGATCGTGCTGCCCCCGGAGAGCACGGAGGTGGATTACGAGGCCGAGTTTGTGTTCGTGATCGGGAAGCCCGGGCGAAACATTCCCGCCGAATTGGCCATGGAACACGTGGCGGGATACACCGTCGGACACGATGTCAGCGCCCGGGATTACCAGATCCGGCGCGGCGGCGGGCAGTGGATGGTAGGCAAAACCTTCGACACCTTCGCGCCGATGGGGCCGGTGCTCGTCACTGCGGATGCGGGTCTGGATCCGCACAACCTGCCGATCCGGGCGCGATTGAACGGCCGCACCCTCCAGGACTCCAACACCAGCCAGTTCGTCTTTCAAATCCCCGCGTTGATCGCCTACCTCTCGCACGTTATGACCCTCGAGGTGGGAGATTGCGTGTTCACGGGCACGCCGCCGGGAGTTGGTTTCGCGCGGAAGCCCCCCATCTTCCTCAAGGACGGCGACGTCGCGGAGATTGAGATTGAAGGGATCGGTGTCCTGCGCAACCCCGTCGAGGCGGGCTAGCCTCGGAGTACTCTCCTTATGCCCGTTCCCGCCCAGTCCGAAGAAGTGACGGTCCAGGACCGGCGGCTCATCGTCCGCTGGAAGTCTTCCCGGCTCGGTGAGTGGCTCGCCTGGGTCTACCTTCCCGCTGAGAGCGGACTCCACGCGGAGGGCAAGGGGTTTGAGGCTCGCGCCGGCTCCGCTGAGTCCGCCCGCGAGCAAGTCCTGAATCAGGTGCGCCGTCACCTTGACCCGTGACGACGCAGCCCGGGACTCAGCGGCCCCTGACTCCGCGGCCCTTGACCGCGGGCTGACCACGGGATACACAGCCGGGTGATGCGGATTGCGGTGCTGGGCCTGGGCGGCGTCGGGAGTGCCGCGCTGCGATTCGCCGCGAACGCCGGCCATTCCGCCATCGGCTTCGAGCAGTACGCGATCGACCACGACCGGGGCAGCTCGTATGGCGGCTCGCGCATCATCCGCAAGGTTTACCCGGATGCCCTCTATGCCGGGATGATGCAGGCCGCCTATCCCCTGTGGCGCGACCTCCAGTCTGCCGCTGGGGAGGAACTCATCCACCTGACCGGGGGACTCTACTTCGCCGCCGCCGGCAATGACGAACTGCGCCTGACGTGTGCCGCGCTGACCGAGGTGGGCCAACCTTTCGAGCTGCTGAATGACCGCGAGCTGCGGGAGCGGTTTCCGCAGTTCCGGTTGGACCGGGGATCGGTCGCGCTGCTGGATGCCGAGAGCGGGTACCTGCGCGCCTCGAAGTGCGTGTGCGCGAATCTGCGCCTGGCCCTGGCAGGCGGGGCCACGGTTCGCACCGGTTGTCCCGTCCTCGGCCTGGAGCCCCGCGCGGGGAGGACCGTGGTCACGTCGAGCGCGGGCGAGGAATCGTTCGACGCCGTCATCCTCACCGCGGGTCCCTGGACGGGGGCGTTACTGCGGCCGTGGTTGGAGTTGCCGCTCCGAGTGACGCGGCAGCAGTACGCCCACCTGATCCCGCGGACCCGGGGCGAGTTCTCGCAGGGTCGCTTTCCGGTCTGGATCGACCTGGATGAGTACTACTACGGCTTCCCGGAAAACGACGACGCCCCGGGCGCGAAGCTGGCGCTGCATGTGCCGGGGCCGGAGATGGACCCCAACGATGCCGATCGGACCCCCCGCGAGGAGGCAGAGCAAGGGCTGCTGGCCTATGCCCGACGCCGGCTCCCGGGCCTCTCAGACGAGGTCGGCCATCGCAAGGTGTGCCTCTACACCATGACTCCGGATTCCGACTTCCTCGTGGGTCGGCTCCCCGAACTACCGGGCGTGGTGTACGTCGGTGGCCTCTCGGGACATGGGTTCAAGTTCACCGTGCTCCTCGGCAAGCTCGCGGCGCAGTTGGCTTTCGGGGAGAACCCCGGCATGGATCTCGCTCGGTTCGACCCCGGCCGATTTGCCCGAGACTGATCGGCGGGTCCGGCGGATGATAGACTTGACAAGCCCTCCGACCGGGGGGCGCATCCGACGAGGCCCCGTGCGTTGACCGAATCTGCCCTCGCCGCCGCCGTGCTGCTCGCTCCGGGAACCTCCCCGAGCTTTCCGTCACGGCACCCGCGCCTCACCCACCGCATTCTGGGGTGGACGCTGCTGCGCTACGTGGTGGAGCAAGTGCGCATGCTCCACCCCCGGCGAGTCCTGTTGATCAGCGGCCAACCTCTGGCGGCCTACCAGGAGTGCGTCCCGGAAGGCGTAGAGTTCTTTGGAGGCGTCGGCGGGGAAAGCGCTCTCGACGTGGCGGCCGCGGCCCTGGAAGGAGAAGCCGGCCCGGTGGTCCTGCAATCCGGTTCCTTGCTGTGGGACGGTATCGCGGACTGCAGCGCCATGCTCCAGGCAACCCGGCTGGACGGGCGCGCCCGCGCGCTCACCCTGGACGAGTCAGTCTATTCCCTCCTGACGGTGGCACGGGGCGCGGAGCTGTCGGGCCGAACCATCGCCGTGGACGAAGGGACCGGGGAGTTCGATCTCCACGACGCCGCAGACGAACCGCTGTTCTATCGGCCCACGGCCACGCACCTCCGCATCACGAGCAGAGCCGGACTGGCCGCGGCGCATCGGCAGATCGGCGCCGCCATCCACGCCCGATGGATGAACGCCGGGGTCACCATCGTCGATCCGTCCAGCACGCAGATTGGGCCTGAGGTGACGCTGGGAGTGGACACCATCCTCCACCCGCACACCCTCCTCGAGGGTGCCACCTCCATCGGCGAGGGGTGCGAAGTTGGGCCCTTCACGCGCATCGCCGACTGCCGAATGGGGGACGGTGTGCGGGTTCAGTTCGCCGTCTTGAGCGGCAGCGAGGTGGGTTCCGGCGCGAGAGTGGGGCCCTTCGCGCAGCTCCGGCCGGGCACCCGGGTGGGCAGCCGCGCAAAGATCGGCAACTTCGTGGAGTTGAAGAACGCCAACATCGGCGATCAAGTTTCTGTCGGGCACCTCGCCTATCTGGGGGACGCCGAGGTCGGTGAGGGAACCAACATCGGCGCCGGCACCATCACCTGCAACTACGACGGCCATCGGAAGCATCGCACGAGGATCGGCAAGAAGGTGTTCGTCGGCTCTCACGCCACCCTCGTCGCTCCGGTCACCCTGGGCGACGGCTCCTTCGTCGCAGCGGGAACCGTCGTCACCCACGACGTTGCCGCGGACGCCCTTGCGGTGGGGCGAAGCCGGCAGGTGAGCCGGGAGGGATGGGCAAAACGGCGACGGGAGTCGCAGGAGTCGGGTTCGTGCGAAACGACAACCTGAGAGTTCTGGCCGGGAAGGCCAATGAACCCCTCGCCCGCGCCATCGCGGCCCATCTCGGCACGCGAGCCTCGGCGATGCTGGTCACCCGATTCAGCGACGGCGAGGTCCGCGTAAAGATCCAGGAGAGCCTGCGAGGCATGGATGTGTTCGTCATCCAGCCCACCTCCCATCCGGTGAACGAGCACGTGATGGAGTTGCTCATCATCCTCGATGCCGTGCGCCGTGCATCGGCCGCCCGGATCACGGTGGTGATCCCGTACTACGGCTACTCGCGCCAGGACAAGAAAATCAAGCCGAGGGAACCGGTCACCGCCAGGCTGGTGGCGGACCTGATTACGCTCGCAGGCGCAGACCGCGTTCTTGCCGTCGATCTCCACGCAGATCAGATTCAGGGCTTCTTCAACGTTCCCGTGGACCACCTGTACGCGGGGCCGCTGATCGCGGAGTACCTCACTGCCCGCGACTTCATGGGGCCGGGCATCGTCGTGGTCTCTCCGGATGTCGGCGGTGTGGGGCGCGCGCAGACCCTGTCGCAGCACCTGAACGCCCGACTGGCGATCATCGCCAAGCGCAGGCCGGAGCCGAACCGCAGCGAGGTCATCAGCGTCGTCGGCGAG
Organism: uncultured bacterium; assembly: GCA_964609085.1. GTDB lineage: Bacteria > Armatimonadota > SYMT01 > SYMT01 > SYMT01 > JANPLG01. Next base: position 7,286 of record CAZSRZ010000050.1, read on the forward strand.
GTGGACGGTGCCACGTGCATCGTCGTCGACGACATCATCGACACGGGCGGGTCCGTCGTCGCCGGGGTGGAGGCGCTGATCGCCGAAGGGGCGGACCGCGCCATTGTGGCGTGCACCCATGCGGTGCTATCGGGGCCGGCCGTGGAGCGACTGGACCGCTGCGGCGCCATCGAGAGCATCGTCATCACCGACACGATCCTGCAGCCCGCCGGCAAGCTGACGGACAAATTCGTTTCCCTCAGCGTCGCCCCGCTCCTCGCCGACGCGATCGATCGGATCCATCGCGACGCAAGCGTGAGCGAACTCTTCCTCCCCTACCTCGATCGCCCCCGCGACTGATGCGGCTGTTCGGCCGAAAGGATCCCCTGCCACCGGTGGAGTGGCTGGTCGTGGGGCTGGGCAACCCGGGCCCCGAGTACGCGCAGACACGCCACAACGTCGGCTTCCGGGTGATCGATCTGCTCGCAGGCAGGGCGGGCGTCGCGGTGAAGCGGTTAGAGTCGCGGGCGCAGGTGGGGACCGGCAGCATCGGAGAGCGCGCGGCCCTGCTCGTCAAGCCGATCACCTACATGAATCTATGCGGGGAGTCGGTGGGCCCGCTCGCCGGAAAAGTCGGAGTACCGCCCGAACGAGTGCTCGTCGTTTCGGATGACGTCGATCTGCCAATCGGCCGCCTGCGACTCCGCCCCAGCGGGTCCGCGGGCGGGCACAACGGGCTGAAGAGCCTGATCCAGCACCTGCGGACGAACGAGTTCCCGCGGATCCGGCTCGGAGTCGGACGCCCGGGTGAACGGGGTGAAACGGCGGATCACGTCCTGGGGAAATTCTCGCGCGCAGAGGAGGAGATCGTCCGGGAGGCCGTTGAGCGGGCCGCCGACGCGGTCGAACTCGTGCTGCGGGAAGGACTGGCGGCGAGTATGAACCGGTTCAACCGCTCGGAGCCACCGCCGGCGCAATGAGGGCATCCTCCGCCGCGAGTGACGGGCGGACGTGGATCGGTTCCGGCTTGCGCGCCACGGCCAGGATGCTCAGGCCGAAGGGCAGCGAAAGGCGACGCGCGACGCTCAGCTCCAGGGCCTGGAGACCGATCAGCGCGCGGTTGATCGGCCCAGGCAGCATTGGGAGCGCTGCACTCCCCCCCTCCGCATCCTTCGGGCGGCGGCGTGAAGCGAGCCGGGCGACGGCCGCGGCCGGGAACAGCAGGCTGAGGAGAAAGGTCTGCTTCTCGACGCGAAAGCCCGCACCGGTGAGCAGCCGCTGAAACTCCGCGCCGCCGTACCTGCGTTGATGGTGGAGGGCCTCGTCGTGAGGGCCCCACAGGAACCGGTAGGCAGGGACACTGGCGACGAGAATGCCGCCCGGCCGGAGGACCCGGAAGATCTCCGCGGCCGCCCGATTGTCATCCCCCACGTGTTCGAGCACATCAAGGGCGGTCACCACCTCGAAGGCGTGGTCCGCGAGCGGCAGTTGCGTCAGGTCTCCGGCGATCAGGCGACGCTGTTCGCGCCCCCGGCTGAACTCCAGCGCGTCCGCGGAGACATCCAGCCCGATGCAGCGGGCGCCGGGCCACTTCTCCAGGAGGTCCAGCATCCCCCCGGTACCGCAACCGGCGTCGAGGATGTTCAGGGTCGGGCAGTCGGGCGCGTAGTCACGGACAAACGTCGCCGCGGCATGCCGACGCGCCACAAACCACCAGTACCAGTCCTCCAGCGCGTGCATGCGCGCATACTCACCGGGATTCATTTCGCCTCGGAGCGTGTTTGGCCGGCTAGCGACTCAAGTCCACCGCCAGACCCGAGTCGTCACTGCCTCGGGTCGGCTGCCTTACCAGCCAGTATGAGCGAATCCGCAGGAGTTCCACCAGGATGCCGGGGGAGTGGGACAGCCTCACCCTCGAGTCCCCGGAGTTCACCCATCGGACGGGTATCTCCGCAACGCGGTAGCCAAATTTCGCGGCGATCACTAGCGCCTCGACGTCGAACATCCATCCCCGGACCGTCAGGTTGGAGAAGATGTCGCGGACGGCGACGCGGGAGAAGAGCTTGAAGCCACACTGGGTGTCCGCGTACGGCAGCGCGCTCGTCCAACGGATGAGACGGTTCATGGCGCGGCCGGCGCGTTCCCGCCACCAGGGTTGACGGACTTCCAGCCGCGCGCCGGCGATGGCGCGAGAGCCCATCACGACGTCCGCTCCCGCTTCCGCCGTGCGCAAGAAGAGGTCCAGCTCCTCTATCGGGGTGGAGAGGTCGGCGTCGGAAAAGAGCACCCACTCCCCTCGAGCGCGGAGGGACCCGTAGGCCACAGCGAATCCCTTGCCTTCATTCCGACCATATTGCAACAGCCGGACGCGAGGATCGCCGCTCGCAGAGGCGACGTCTCGGGTTCGATCGACGCTCCCATCGTCCACCACCAGGACCTCGGCGCTGTAGGGCCGCGTGTCCAGAAAGGCGAGCACGCGCGTCAGAGTCGCGGGAAGCCGTCTCTCCTCATTGAAACACGGAATGACAATCGAGAGATGCGGACGGGCGTCCTCTGCCACGGGATCACTGCTCCAGACTACTGCACCCACTTAGGAACAAACGGATCTCCGGGCGTCGCGGTTCCTGATCAGAAGGGCTCGCCCTCGACGGTCAACCCGGCGGAGGGGCGGACTGGCATCACGCGCACGGCACCGGCGTCGGTGAGGCGGCGGCAGAGGTACTCCGGGTCCTCGTGGACAGCGATGATCGTGCCGCCCTTGCCGGCGCCGGCCAGCTTCGCACCCCATGCTCCAGCATCCAGCGCACAGGCAATCAGGCGTTCGTTGGCGTCGCCGCTGCCGCCGAGTTCCCGGGCAATCTCGTGGTTCTCGTTCATCAGCTCACCGAGGTGCGCCCAGTTGGAGCGGATCAGCGCCTTCTTGGCCTCGTGAGCCAACCCGGCGATCGCCTCGTACCCGCGCACGATCGCGGGATCGCCCTGGATCCACCGTTCTCGGGGGCTGGCGTGGACGCTTCCCGAGTGGCGCTTCAGGCCCGTGGCTGCCAGGACCAGTGGCAGGCGATCCGGAGCGACGAGCAGGGGAACGAGCGGCTCGACGACACCGTAGGGATGGCGGGCGCTGTGCGGCTCCTTCCCCCGGAAATCCATCAGGTTCAAGCCCCCGAACACCGCCATGTGCTGGTCCTGGAAGCCGCACACCACGTCCAGCGTGTGAAACTCGATGATCCGGGCCGTCTCGGCGATCTCGTAGGGGTTTTGCTGGAGCCCCAGCATCCTCTGGACGGCGCCGAGGATCGCGATCAACATCGCTGTCGAGCCGGCAAGCCCCGACTCGGTGGGCACGGATGTCCAGGCTTTGAGCCGAAACTTATGCTCTCGCACGGCAGCGAGGTGGCGCAGGAGCACCGCCCTCGCGACGTCGGTGTAGGACTTCTCCAGAGCCAGATCGGCCTCGGAGCCAATCGTGGCGTGTGCCCCGCATACGTCGATCTCAATGCGATCGTGAGGTTCGATCTCAACGACGGCCCGCTCAGCCAGGGAGCTGGCGACGACCGTGCCGCCGTAGCCATCCGTGGGGTTTCCCACGATGCCGCACCGTCCGGGAGCGCTGGATCGAATCACGGCGAGGCCTCCCCTCCGGCTCGCTCCAGATCCTGCAGCAGCCGCCAGAAGATGAGGTGGAGCACCACCATGTGGCAGTCCTCGATGCGCTGCATGTTGTCGCTCGGTACCACAATGGACTCATCGCAGAGGGGCGCAAGTCGGCCCCCTTGATAGCCCGTCAGGCCCAGCACCCTGGCTCCGGCCTCGCGAGCCAGCTCGGCAGCGGCGAGGACGTTGGGCGAATTGCCGCTCCCGCTGACGCAGAAGACGAGGTCCCCCGGCTCCACCCAGGGGCGGAGCTGCTCGGCAAAGATCCGTTCGTAGCTCGTGTCGTTGGCCCACGCCATCACCAGGGCCATGTTGTCGGTGAGCGACATGACCTTGAAGGTCCGGCCGCTGGCCAGGTAGATGCACTTCTGCAGGTCGTTGACGATGTGGGAGCAGGTGGACGCGCTGCCACCATTGCCGAGCAGGAAGACCTGCCTCCCTTCCTCATATGCCGACCGAAGCTCGCGGTACCAACCCTCCAGTGTGTCGCCGGGCAGCGACTCAACCAGTCGGGTCAGGTCGTCCAGGTAAAAGCGGATCAGGTTCATGCGTGCGTTCTCGGGTGCCGGGCAGGACGCGGTGCGGGGGTCTCCCGGGGATGAATGTCGGTCGGCCGCAGCCCCCAGACTGCCCGGATCTCGTCGCGGGTGACAGGCACCACGCCGAGCTTCCGAACCTTGGCGCTTCCGGCCAGATTGGCGAGGACTGCGGCTTCGTCCCAACTGGCGCCGGAACTCCGGCCAAGGCTGAGCGCGGCGATGGCGCTGTCGCCGCAGCCGCAGGGATCGTAGACGTCCAGGGGCATCACAGGGAAATGACGCGCCCCGTGCTCCGCGTCCCCAAGCACGAGGCCCCGGCCGCCCAGGGTCATCATCACCGCCACGCATCCCAGCTCGGCAACCAACTCTTCCACCGCACCGGCCACCAGCCCAATGTCGGGAAGTTGGCGCCCCAACACGCCCTCGGCCTCGGATTGGTTCAGCGAGACCAGCGCGGCCCCCGCGTAGCTCCGGGCCGACGCCGGCTTGGCGTTCGCGAAGACGGGCACGGACTGCGCACGAGCAAGGCCGATGACCTGGGTCACGAGGGATGGTCCCAGCAGGCCCTTGCTGTAATCGGAAAGCACAACCAGGTCGCTCTCCCGCAGGCACTCTTGAATTGCTCGGAGCACGCGCGGTTCCTCCTCGGGGGAGAGTGGCCGGCGCAGCTCCCGATCCACGCGCAGCACCTGCTGGTGGTGGGCCATGATCCGTGACTTCAGAGTCGTTGGCCTGTCCGGACTGGTCACCAGACCCTCATGCTCGACGCCCTGCTCGTGCAGCACCCGCCGAAGCTGCGTCCCTGCCTGATCATCCCCGACGACGGCGACAATCGTCGTCCGGGCACCCAGGGCAACCAGATTTGCGGCGACATTGCTGGCACCTCCGGCCGCGTAGGTTCGATGCCCTTCCTCGACGACCATTACCGGAGCTTCGGGGGAAATCCGAGTGGCCGCCCCCCATAGGTACTCGTCCAGCATGCAGTCGCCGATGACCAGGGCGCGGCGGTGCGCGAACGCCGCCAGCAGCGCCGCCAGCCGCTCTTCGGCGAGTGCATCGTGCGTCCGAACCGCAGGCTGCGGTTCCATGGCGGTTCGCGGATGGACCTGGGACGTCAATCCGGTTCCACTCCCTCCAGCAGCTCCAGGGTCTCGGCCAGCGACTCCCGTAGGGCGGTGACCGCGCGGTCGATCTGCTCTCGCGTCACGATCAACGGAGGCTCAAAGCGGAACACGCTTGGGTTGCTGAGGTAGTAGGCGACGATCACCCTTCGGCGCGCGACGCCGGCGATGGTGAGACCGGCGACATCCTCATCCACGAACTCGAGGCCCAGCAAGAGACCCTGTCCCCGCACCTCGCGGATGGCCTGTGGGAACTCCGCGTGCAGCTCACGGAGCCGGTCGAGGAAGTAGGCACCCATCTCGGCGGCGCGCTCGGGCAGCCGCTCTTCGATGATGGCGTTGATGGCGGCGATCCCGGCAACGCATGCCATCGGATTGCCGCCCGGGCTGCCGAAAGTACTGGTGTGAATCCACGGGGCGGCGCGAAACACCTCCCATACTTCGGGGGTGCCGCAGACCGCTCCGAGGGGCATCACGCCCCCGCCGAGAGCCTTCGCGAGGCAGAGCATGTCCGGCTCCACACCCGCGTGCTCGACGGCGAAGAGCCTGCCTGTCCTGCCCAGCCCGGTCTGGACCTCATCGGCCACGAACAGGGCTCCCGACCGACGGCAGATCGCCTGCACCCCCTGCAGGTAGCCGGGCGGCGGCAGATTGACGCCCCCTTCTCCCTGAACCGGCTCGAGGATGACGGCGGCCGTGTCCGCTCCCACCGCCGCCTCCAAGTCCTCCAGGTTACCCCAGCGGACCTGGCGGAAGCCGGGCAACAGCGGCTCGAAGGGCGACTTGTAAAGTTCGCGACCCGAACTGCTCAGGGCACCGAACGTCTTGCCGTGGTAGGCCCGATCGGCGTGGATGATCTCCGTGCGTCCGGTGGCCGCGCGCGCCAGCTTCAGGGCGGCCTCGACGGCTTCGGTCCCACTGCTGCAGAAAAAGGAGTACTGCAGGCGTCCCGGGGTCACCCGGGCGAGGAGGGCGGCGAGATCCGCCTGCTGGCGATTGAAGAAGATCGGAATGGTCAGCGGCATCCGGTCGAGCTGCTCGCGCACCGCCGCCACCACGCGTGGATGCCGATGCCCGAGGGAGAAGACGCCGAGCCCACCGAGGAAGTCGAGCCAGTCGTTCCCCTCCACATCAGTGAGGAACATGCCCTCGGTGTGGTCGCTGACCGTGCCGAACCCCATGAATTTGAGGAGGTTGGGCAGGTTGGGGTTGAGGTGATCTCGGTAGAGTTCCGCCGTCTCTTCGACGAATGATTCGAGATCCGGAGTGGACATGGTGTGCACGTTTCCAGGGGCCAGCCACCCCGATGATGCGGAACCGTAGCACGATTGCCGGAGAGCGTCAACGCCGCCGACCATGCAGCCAGGCATCCCTTCAAGAACACCCGGTTGGCGTCAACCCGACCGGCGCCTTCGTGGTCATGGACCCGGCTGAGCCCGGCTCCCGGACTTCCGCAACAGCGCCTGGTATCGGTTGGCTGCGGTCGCCCGCTCGTCGCCCAGACCCATCTGCTGGCAGAAGCCGGCCAGCAGCAGCCAGGCGCTGGGGTCACCGGGAGCCAGTTGGGTCAGTCGCATCGCGGCGCCCCGCGCCAGGTTGACATCGCCGCTCTCTCCGGCAGCCCGAGCCAGCGCTCGGTAGGCATCCGGGCTGCGGTCTCGCACGATCGCATTCCGGGCGCGCCGCAGTAGGGAGCCGGCATTCTGAGCTCGCCGCGAGCGTTGTTCGCACCACTCAGCCTCGCGCTTGAGCCCGAGGCGGGCGAAGATGGTGGCCAGTGTCGACAATGGCGATTCCAGCCCCTTGCCCTGCAGCAGGGAAGCTTCGCGGGAGAGCGGCGCGAGCGCCTCCGCCGGACGGCCGGCCTCCATCTCCAGCAGGGCGATGTCGTGGTGGGCCCCGGGCGAGGCGGCAGCCCCAGCGGCACCCAGGCTTTCCCGCAGAGCCGACCCTGCCTGGGCCCGGGCTGCTCCCGTCGCGACGGCAAGCTGTGCGCGGGCGAGTTCTAGCCGGTAGGCGGGTTGACCGGGCTGCGCGGCGAGCGCCTTTTCGTAGGCAGCCGCCGCGTCGGCCGCTCGGCCCTGACGGAAGTAGACCTGCCCGGCAAAGGCATGCCCCTCCCCAACTTCCGGCGGAGAGCCGGACTGCAAGCCCACGGCCACGCGGGCGGCCACGTCCAGGCGCCCGGAACCGAGCGCGAGGAAGTAGGTCAGTCGCAGCCGATCCCGAGAGCCCTCGGCGACCTTCTCCATGACACGGAGCCCGTCGTCCAGCCGCTCCGCCCCGATGTAGGCCCGGGCCAGGTCCAGCGAAAAGTCCGGGTCCGGTCGCGCGGCCCGGGCCTTCTCAATCAGGCGGATGGCTTCGTCGATCTCCTCCCTTGCCAGAGCGGCGCAGCCCCGCGCCCAGTCGGAGCGGACAGCGTCACCTGTCTTGAGGAATGCCTGGGCGAGCACATCCCAGGGACCGGCGCGCTCGGGACGCATCTGCGTGGCCTGGCGGGCGACCGGGAGGGCCTCTCCCCACTTCCCCGCCGCAGCCAGCGCCAGGGCGTAGTCGCCGACGGCCTCCGGCGCGTTCGGCAGAGCCCCAGCCGCTCGTTGGAGCAAGGTCTCGGCCTTTGCAGCCTCCCCTCTGGCCAGGGCTGCTCGACCCCGCACCACCTCCACCCATGGACTGGGGGGGTCCTTCCCCAGAGGCTCCAGAATCTCAGTCGCCCGCGCGGGCCGTCCCTCATGCACCGCTGCCCACGCCATGATCAGACGCAGCTCGGGCGAATCAAACTCCTTCAGATCGGCAGCGCCCACGGTCAGCACCCGCTCATACATTCCAAGTTCGAGCATCGCCCGCAGCCGGGAGAGCCGCAACCCATCATCCGCGGGCGATCCGGCGGCGGCCGCATCCGCAACCAGGAAGCTTGTCTGGAGCTGACCCGTCCCGCGGAGCCACTCCAGCAGCGCCGGGGCCAGCACGGCGGCGTCTTCCCCGCTGCGGACACCAAAGGCTGCCTGATAGATCGCGATGGCGTCCGTGCGCATCCCGAGCCCCCCCAGGCGGCGGGCAGCTTCGAGCCGCATCCCCTCGAACTCGGGCACATCGGAACTGGAGGGAGACGCTGCGCCCACCACCGCCGCGGCGAGCGTGCCGCCTGCGGTCGCCAGGGACTCGATCAACGCCCTCCGAGCCTGCGGATCGGCTTCCCTCGCCACCAGCGCGGCAATTCTCGCGGCGAGCGGAGCGTTGCCAGCGGACGGCGGGACCACGGGGGCAGGCCCGAAGCACCCCCCCACCCCGAGACCCATCCCAAGAATCAGCAGCAGACAGCGTGGCAAGCGGAGCATGGAAACCTGAATGGGAGTGGGGACGGTGTGCCCACCGTTCTATAACTGTGGGTGGGCGTTCCTTCGACGCCACGGTCCCGATGCCCACTCCACATACGCGTTTTCTGCCCGGCGTCGTTGCCGTCGTTCTGGCACCGCTGATCGCGGGATGCCCGCCCCGTGGCGTCGCCACGACGACCGGAGTCGGTGCGGGTGCCATCCGCTTTGAGGAGGTAGCCTCCTCCGCGGGCCTCAAGTGGACCCACGCGCCCTGCCGAACCGGGAAGAAACTGCTCCCCGAAACCTACGGCGGCGGCGGCGGATTCCTGGACCTGAACGGGGATGGGCTCCTGGACATCATCCTCATCAACGGCGCCCCGCTGCCCGGATACCGGGGGTCGATTCCCCGCCACGCCCTCTACCTCAACCGGGGTGACGGGACCTTCGTCGACGCTACCGACAAGAGCGGACTGCGGCAGGGCGACTACGGAATGGGCGTCGCGACAGGCGACCTGGACAACGACGGATGGACCGACCTCTTCGTCACCGGGCTCCATCAGAATCGGCTCTATCGGAACGACCGGGGACGGCTCGTAGAGATCACTGCCACTGCCGGAGTGGGCAAGGCGAGATGGTCGACGGGGGCGACCTTTCTGGACTACGACGGGGATGGCCTGCTGGATCTTTTCGTGGCCAACTACGTGCGCTGGCCTCCCGCAAGAGAGGTGCCGTGCGGTCGGCCCGGGCATCCCGAGTACTGCCCGCCGCTCAACTACGAGGGCGCTCCGCCCGTACTCTACAAGAATCTGGGCAATGGTCGCTTCCGCGACGTCTCGGCCGAGACAGGCGTATTGGGTCACCCAACCAAGTCGCTGGCGGTGCTGGTGCTGGATGTCAACGACGACGGCCGGCCAGACCTTTTCGTGGCGAACGACACCGAGCCGGACGTACTGCTGGTAAACCGGGACGGCAAGTCGTTCGAGGACCGGGCGATCTCCGCAGGGGTCGCTCACTCCGCAAGGGGGGGCGTCACGGGCAGCATGGGGATCGACGCCGCCACCCCCTACGCGGACGGGCGGCTCGCCCTGGCCGTCGGCACCTTCGTCGCCGAGGGAATGAGCTTCTTCCTCAGGCCGCAGGCGGGGCCGGAGGTCGTGTTCGACCACATCGACACGCAGTCGGGGCTGAACGCGGCGACGCTCTCCATGTCCACATTCGGGCTGCTGTTTGCCGATCTCGACGCAGACGGACATTCCGAGATCGTCGCGCTCAACGGACATCTGGACGAAGTCACCGCGGCGGAGCAGAGCCGCCAGCCCTACCGGCAGCCCCCTCAGGTTTTCCAACTCCGAGACGGCGGGAACTTCACGGACGTCGCCCCAGCGGCCGGGATCGACCGGCCGTTGGTGGGGCGCGCCCTCGCGTCGGCCGACTACGACGGCGATGGGCGGCTCGATCTCCTGGCGTTTGAGAACGGCGGACCGGTTCGACTCTGGCACAACATCGGTACGCCCGCGGGCGACTTCCTGCGCATCCAACTCGTCGGGCGACGTTCACCTCGGGACGGCACGGGAGCGACGGTGCGCGTGCGGCGGGGAGCGTCGAATCAGGCTCGCCTGCTGACAACCGCGCGAAGCTATCTTGCGGCCAACGATCCCGTGCTGCATTTTGGTCTGCCGCGGACAGGCGACCCGGTTGACGTCGAGGTGCGCTGGCCCAGCGGTGCGACGACCGGGCTCCGCGGCGTCGTGCCGAACCAACTCCTGCGGATCGAAGAGGAGCCGAGGCGACCGCAATGATGGCGAGCGCGCCGGACGAACACGGCGAGAGAACCCGCGTTGCTGAGATAAGTTGACGGTGAGGCCGGATTCGACCGGTCGGGGTGGCCAATCGCGACGTGAGACCAAAGTTCCATCAGTTCGCCTGGGGTTTGCTTGGCTACAACCTCGCTGTCGTGCTCGGTGGCGCCTTCGTTCGGGCAACCGTCTCCGGTGACGGCTGTGGGGCCAACTGGCCGCACTGCGGTGGATCCGGGTCTATCGTGCCCGAATTCACGGCCCTGAAGACCGTGATCGAGTTCAGCCACCGGGTCTCCACGGCATTGCTCGTCCCCCTGGTGGTGGCGATGGTGGTGTGGGCCTTCTGCGACTACCCCCGGGGCGACCGGGTGCGCAAGGCCGCGACGGGCGTGTTGATTCTCACGCTGGTGGAGGTGGCGATCGGGGCCGCCCTGGTGCTGCTGCGGCTGGTGGGTACGGACGCGTCGGTACGGCGGGCCATCGCCATGCCGAGCCACCTGGTTGCCACCTTCATCCTGATCGCGTGCCTCACGCTGACGGCCTGGTGGAGCAGCGGCTACCCCGCGATCCGATGGCGCGGGCAGGGCGCGGTCGGCGCGATGATGGCCGGCACGCTGATCTGCGCCACCTTCCTCGGCATCAGCGGCGCCTTGACCGCACTCGGCGACACCCTCTTCCCCGCAACAACCCTGATGCACGGGCTGTCGCAGGACCTGAATCCCGCCTCGCACTTCCTCATCGGGCTCCGGAAGTACCATCCGCTGATGGCTGTCAGCAGCGGCGTCTTCCTCGCCGTGACCGCCGGGCTGGCCATGCACCTGCGCCCCACGCCGCTCGTTCGGCGTTGGGCTCGCACCACCATCAGCCTGTTCCTGGTGCAGTTGGGATGCGGATTCCTCAATCTGGCGCTACTCGCGCCGGTATGGATGCAGCTCCTGCACCTGCTGCTGGCCGACCTGTTCTGGATCAGCCTGGTGCTGTTCTGCGCCTCGTCTCTGTCGGTCGACGCCCCGCACATGGAGTCAGTGCTCCCCGCCGAGATTCCCAGCACCCCGCAGACCGGCACTGCCGGCTGGCGCGAGTACATGGCGCTGACCAAGCCTCGCGTTCTGAGCTTGCTGATCTT
>CAZSRZ010000050.1:18833-35609 GCA_964609085.1 uncultured bacterium
CTTCACCACAATCACGGCGATGTTCATCGGGGCCGCCGGACGTGAGTTGCCGAATCTGGCGCTGTGCCTCGCCGTGGGGCTCGGGCTGGCGATGAGCGCCGGTGCCGCGAACGCCATCAACATGGTGCTGGAGCGGGATTTGGACTACCGGATGGGCAGGACGGCATCCCGTCCGACGGTGACCGAAACGGTGCCGGCACCACGTGCGCTGGTGTTCGCCCTGGTGCTGATGGTGGGCTCTTTTGCCTTGCTCTGGAGCGCGGCAAACCTGTTGACGGCGCTCATGGCGCTCTCCGGGCTCGCGTTCTACGTGCTCATCTACACGCTGCTGCTGAAGCGGCGGACCGCCTACAACATCGTCATCGGCGGGGCGGCCGGCGCATTTCCGCCGCTGGTCGGCTGGGCGGCGGTTCGCGGCGAGCTCGACTTCATGGCCTGGTGCCTCTTCGCGATTATCTTCGTGTGGACTCCCGTCCATTTCTGGGCGCTGGCCCTGGTGCTGAAGGAAGATTATGCCCGGGCCGGAGTGCCGATGCTCCCCGTGGTTCGGGGGGATCGCGCAACGGTGACCCAGATCCTCTGGTACGCGGTGCTGACGGCGATCCTCACGGCGGCACCCTTCTTCCTCCCCGGGGCCGGCAAGACCGGCTGGCTCTATCTCCTCGCAATCATCCTGCTCAACGGCGCCCTGCTGTCCCGAAGTTCCAGTCTGTTCCGAGACCCATCCATCGAACGAGCGCGGTCCCTGTTCAAGTACTCGATGCTCTATCTCGCCCTTCTCTTCCTCGCGCTGGCGGTCGACCGCGTCACGATCAGCTAACCGCCCCGCCCCAAAACGAGTCCCCGCCGATGGCTCAGCTCTTCCATCCCGCCACCAACTACCTGTCCAAGATCACGATTGCCGGCATCGTTGCGGCACTCCCGATCCTCGGCGGTGCCGGCTACCTCTTCAACCAGAACGTGATGACCCAAATGCGCGTTCCGCTGGAGCAGCCGGTGGAGTTCAGCCACCTGCACCACGTGGGAGACGAGGGATTCGACTGCCGCTACTGCCACACCTCGGTCGACAAGGCCGCCTCCGCGGGCATGCCCACTACGCAGACCTGCATGACGTGCCATTCCCAGATCTGGAAGGACAGTCCCCTCCTGGCGAAGGTCCGGGAGAGCGCGCGCACCGGGAAGCAGCTCGAGTGGATCCGCGTCCATGATCTGCCCGACTTCACGTACTTCAATCACAGCATCCATGTGAAGAAGGGCGTGGGGTGTGTCTCCTGCCACGGCCGCATCGACGAGATGCCGCTCGTGCACAAGGAGAAGGACCTGACCATGGCGTGGTGCCTCGACTGCCACCGGAACCCGGAGAAGTTCGTCCGGCCGCGGGAGCGCGTGTACGACATCAATTGGAAGCCGAAAGAGGGCCAGGAGTACGTTCCCGAAGACCTCGTTCGCGACTACCACATCCTCTCGCCATTTCAGATGACCAACTGCTCCACCTGTCACCGCTAGGTCGGGCTGAGACGGAACGGAACTCAGAGAATTGAAACCAGGTCAGGAACACCACCACCACGCCGGGGACACGACGGGGACCGACCTTGAACGAGGGACCGGTTCGGCCGCGTTCATCCCGATCGCGCAGTTCGGCGCTGCCGACCCCGCCGAGCTGGACCTCGAGGCAATTCGCCGCAAGTTGGCGGGTGCCCGCGGCCGGCAACTCTGGACGTCGCTGGAAGAAGTCGCCGAGACGCCCGGCTTCCAGCGCTACATGGAGCGGGAGTTCCCTCACCAGGCTCCTCGCGACATGGCTCCCCTCCCCCGGCGCGATTTCATCCGCCTGATGGGGGCGACGATGGCGCTGGCCGGAATCGGCGGCTGCGCCTACCAGGCTCCCGAGAAGATCGTCCCCTACCTTGAGCAACCGGAAAACCTGATCCCCGGGAAATCGACCTACTACACCACCGCCTTCGAGCGCGGCGGCTACGGGATCGGCCTGCTGGCTGAAAGCAGTGAGGGGCGCCCTGTGAAGTTGGAGGGCAACCCCGATCACGTCGCCAGCCTGGGTGCCACCGACGCCATTGCGCAGGCTTCCCTGCTCCAGTTGTATGACCCGGACCGCTCCCAGGCCGTTCGGCATCACGGCGAGGTTTCGGCGTGGGAGATCTTCCTAGGAGAGTTCAGCGACAAGCTGCTCGCGTATCGCAAGTCCGGCGGCAGCGGTCTCCGCTTCCTGGTCGGGCCCACCTCATCCCCCACCCTCCTCGCATCGCTCGCCCGCGTGAAAAAGGTGTATCCGCAGGCGGTGATCCACCAGTATCGCACTGTCGGTCCGGACGCTGCGATCGAGGGAGCCCGGCTTGCCTTTGGGACCGCCCTGGAGCCGGTGTATGACTTCAGCAAGGCGGAGCGGATCGTGTCGCTGGATGCCAACTTCTTCGAAGAGGAAGCCGGATCCGTGCGCTACGCGCGTGATTTCGCCAGAGGTCGTCGCCTGCGGGACGGCCGGACCGAAATGAACCGCCTCTACGTGTTCGAAAGCAACTGCACGATCACGGGCGGGAAGGCCGACCATCGGGTCCCCGTGGCCGCCAGCTCCATCGACAGTGTGGCGCGCGCCATCGCCCGCCAGTTGGGAGTGACCGTTTCAGGGGGCGAAAGCAGCCCCATCTCTCCAAGCATGCTTGCGGGAGTGGTTGAGGACCTGCGCTCTCATCGAGGGAAGAGCCTGGTACTCGCCGGAGCGCACCAGCCGCCGGCCGTCCACGCCGTAGCCCTCGCAATCAACGCGGCGCTCGGCAACATTGGCGCCACAGTCAACCTGGTCGAGCCGATATGTCCGGCTGTCGGAGCGGGGCTAAAGCCGCTCGTGGAAGCCCTGCGGGGCCAGAAGGTTCAGACCCTCTTCATCCTCGGCTGCAACCCCGTGTACGACAGCCCCGCCGAACTGGGTTTCCTCGATGCGCTGCAGCAGGCCCGCGGGGGCGCGCAATTCATCCATATGGGGCTCTACGACGACGAAACCGGCGTCGAGTGCCAGTGGCATCTGCCGCAGTCGCACTACCTCGAAGCCTGGGGTGACACTGCGGCCTACGATGGAACCGTTTCGCTCATCCAGCCGCTCATCCGGCCGCTCTACTCCACCCGCAGCATTCCGGAACTGTTGGCGGAGATCACCCAGCAGCCCGAGCGGACCGGCTACGATATCGTTCGCGCCTACTGGCAGTCGACCAACCCCGCCTACTCCGTCCCCGGCACCGGATTTGTGCAGGGCAGGGCTTCCACTCGAGCCCGTCCGCTCTCGGCCGCCTTCGAGAAATTCTGGCATTCCGCTCTCGTCTCGGGCGTGGTCGCGGGGACGCGAGCGACACCCGGCGGCCCCACTGCTCCCGCCCCCTCACAACTCCTCGCACTGCCCGAAACCGCCCACGCGGCAGCCGGTGTCGATCTGGTACTCCGGCCGGACCCGACAGTCTGGGACGGGAGTTTTGCCAACAACCCATGGCTTCAGGAACTGCCGAAGCCGATCACCAAGCTGACCTGGGACAACGCCCTGCTCGTCAGCCCAAAGCTGGCTCAGGACAAACAATTGCAGGACGGCGATGTCGTGGAGCTCACCGTGGGCAACCGCAAGCTGAAAGCGGCGGTGCGCCTCGTCCCCGGCCACGCCGATGGCTCGGTGACGCTAAGCCTGGGGTACGGCCGCACCCGCGCCGGCAAGGTGGCGGAGAAGACGGGCTTCAATGCCTACGCGCTGCGCACGTCGGATCACCCCGGGATCGCCGGCTCGGTGGACATCCGGAAGACCGGAGAGCGGTACGATATCGTGCAGGCTCAGGAGCACTTCCGCCTGGAGGGGAGAGACTTCGACCTTTTCCGGCGCGGCAACCTTGAGCAATTGAACGCCAACCCGGTTGCTCCGGAATTTATGCAGGCGCACGCCTACAACGAGCACGAGGTGCCGCACGAGCCAGGTGCCTCTCTCTATCCGCCGACCTGGCCCTCCGACCGCAAAGACATGGACCAGCCCGGCGCGGGCACCTGGGAGGGGGATGGCTACAACGGGCAGCCCATCCCGGCCTGGGGCATGGTGATCGACAATACGGCATGCGTTGGCTGCAACGCGTGCACCATCGCCTGCCAGGCAGAGAACAACATCGCCACAGTCGGCAAGGACCAGGTGAAGATCAATCGTGAGATGCACTGGATTCGGATCGACACGTACTTCGGAGGCGAACTCGACAACCCCGAGGTCTTCTTCGAACCGGTGATGTGCCAGCACTGCGAGAAGGCCCCGTGCGAGCCCGTCTGCCCGGTCGAGGCCACCAGCCACAGCGCTGAAGGGTTGAACGAGATGACCTACAACCGCTGCGTCGGCACCCGCTACTGCAGCAACAACTGCCCCTACAAGGTGCGGCGGTTCAACTTCCTGCAATTCTCCGACCAGATCACGGGCACGTTCCAACTCATGCGTAATCCGGACGTGACGGTGAGAAGCCGGGGCGTGATGGAGAAGTGCAGCTACTGTGTGCAGCGCATCACCGGTGCCCGGATTGAGGCTGAGAAGGAAGAACGGCTGATCCGTGATGGCGATGTGAAGACGGCCTGCCAGCAGGTTTGCCCCACCGAGGCCATCATCTTCGGCAACATCAACGATCGGCTCAGCCACGGCGGCAAGGGGAGTCACGTCCGCCAGATGAAGGAGTCTCCGCTCAACTTCACGCTGCTCACGCCGCTCAACACCCGGCCGCGGTCATCCTATCTGGCCGCCGTGAAGAACCCCAATCCCGCGATCAGCGGGCCGGCAGGCTCGGCCGGCGGAAGCCACGAGGGTCACTAGGAATGGCGGACATCCGCACGGACGATGCGCTGAATCAGGAAACGTTTGCGGTCATCGCCCCCGGGCATACCTACGAGTCGATCGCGCACAAGATCAGCTCGCTGGTCCTGACCAACAAGATCTCCAAGGGATGGCTGATGGCCGTCCTGGCTACGGCTGGTGTGACCGGGCTCCTGTTCGGCGGGATGACCCTGGTCTTCTTGTTCGGCGTGGGGCTGTGGGGGAACAACAACACCATCGGCTGGGCCTTCGACATCATCAACTTCGTCTGGTGGATCGGTATTGGCCATGCCGGAACCCTGATCTCCGCGATCCTGCTGCTGCTGCACCAGAACTGGCGAACCTCGATCAACCGCTATGCCGAGGCGATGACGCTGTTCGCGGTGGTGCAGGCAGGGATGTATCCCCTGCTCCACGTCGGCCGCCACTTCTACGCCTATTGGATGTTCCCCGTCCCGAACTCGATGGGACTCTGGCCGCAGTTCCGCAGCCCGCTGATCTGGGACGTCTTCGCGATCTCGACCTACCTCTCAGTGTCCGCGGTGTTCTGGTTCATCGGCCTCGTTCCCGACCTGGCAACCCTGAGGGACCGGTCGCAGAACCTTCTCGTGAAGCGGATCTATGGGATGCTGGCCATGGGTTGGCGCGGCTCGGCGCTCCACTGGAAGCGGTACACCCAGGTCTACCTGCTTCTCGCCGGCCTCAGCACCCCGCTGGTGCTTTCCGTCCACACCATCGTGAGCTTCGACTTCTCCACCGGCATCATCCCGGGGTGGCACTCCACCATCTTCCCGCCCTACTTCGTGGCGGGAGCGGTCTTCGCCGGATTTGCGATGACGATTCTCCTCGCTGTCCCGATGCGTGAGTTCCTGCACCTCAAGGACCTCATCACCATGAAGCACCTGGAGAACATGGGCAAGGTGATGCTGGCTACGGGGCTCATCGTCTTCTACGGGTATGTGATGGAGTTCTTCTTTGGGTGGTACAGCGGGAACAAGTACGAGGGCTACATGACCTTCGTCACCCGCCTGAAGGGGCCGTATGCCTGGTCGTTCTACTCACTCATCCTCTGCAACGGGCTCATTCCCCAGGTGCTGTGGATGCGGAAAGCACGGACCAGCATCCCCTGCCTGCTCATCGTGTCCGCCGCGGTGACGGTCGGCATGTGGTTGGAGCGGTTCGTGATCATCGTGACCAGCCTGCATCGCGAGTTCGTGCCCGCGATGTGGTCGATGTATTACCCGACGCTGGTGGACTGGTCGATCTTCATCGGGACGATCGGGTTCTTCGTGCTTCTCTTCCTGCTGTTCCTGCGGGTGCTGCCCGCAATCTCCATCGCGGAAGTGAGCGAACTCGTCCACCACCAGAAGTCCCATGGGCACGACGGCGGCTCGGATGGGCAGTCCAGCGGCCACGCGCACGCGGCGGGGAGTTAGGTTGATGGCCCAGGCAGTCCATGAAAGTCCGGCATACTCCGCCGCTCCTCCCCGGGAGGAGCCGTTGCTCGGGTATGTGGTGGAGTTTGAAGAACCGGAGCCGTTGATCGCCGCGGCGGCGCAGCTCCGCGAAGCCGGCTACAAGAAGACCGACGCCTTCACGCCCTTCCCGGTGGAGGGGGTGTTCGAGGCGCTGGGGCATAGTGACAACTGGATGCCGAAGATCATGCTCGGAGCCGGGATCAGCGGCGCTGTGCTGGGGTTCGGGTTCATCTCCTACGTCGTCGGTGTGGATTACCCGCTCAACATCGGCGGTCGGCCGCTGCTGCCCATCCCTCTGTGGATCCCGGTCACCTTCGAGATCACCGTGCTGCTGGCGGCGTTCTCTGGCGTCATCGGCCTGTTCATGATCAACCGGCTACCGGAGCCCCATCATCCCCTCTTCGACGTGGAGGGGTTCGACAAGGCGAGCAGCAGCCGCTTCTTCCTGGGCGTCGAGGCAGCGGACCCCAGATTCTCACCGGAGGAGACGCGAACGTTCCTCGAGGGCCTGGGCGGGTTGCGCGTGGCGCCGGTGCTGGAAAAAGAATTCGTGAGCGAAGTTGGGCGGGAAAACCAGGCATGACGATGGAGCAACGCATGCGGCCGAGTCATATTGGATGGGTCCTCGTCGGCGCGGGGGTCGTGGTGCTGTCCGGATGCACCCGCGACTTCCGGCCGCAGTCGATCCGCATGTGGAACGATTCACGGCTCAAGCCCTACGAGGCGAGCCCGCTTCCCAACGAGCAGAGCAGCTCGCGGCTGCCGCCGCCGGGGACCATCGCGCGGGACGAACTGGCGGTGGATGATCCCATCCGCACCGGCCGTTCGGGCGGCAAGCTCGTCAGCGCCAGCCCGATCCCGGTTACCCGGGCGCTGTTGGAGCGGGGGCAGGCTCGGTTCCTGATCTCCTGCAGCCCATGTCACGGCAAGCTGGGCGATGGTGTGGGCATCGCGGTACGGAGAGGTTTCCCCCACCCGCCGGACTACGCTCTCCGCCGGCTGCGGCGCGCGGACGTGGGGCATTTCTACGACGTGATGACCAACGGCTACGGGGTGATGTATTCGTATGCCCAGAGCGTTTCCATCCACGACCGATGGGCCATCGCCGCATACATCCGTGTGCTCCAGGCGAGCCGGCCGGAGATCCTGAAGGACCCGTACGAGGACCAGCGGCGACGGGCCCGGCTGACGGGCATCGCCGATCCGGGTCGGGAAGAACGGTACACCAACCCGCCCACGCACGAGACGGAGCCCGGTGGGGAGCCCATACCCGCGTCTCCCACCACGGGCGTGGGCGTCCGACCGGGTGGGGCGCACTAATGGCCGGGGAACAGCACGTGGACACTGCATCACTCAGCATGAAGGTCGAGGAATTGATCGGCCCGAACTTGCGCCGGCTGCGGAGCCTCTCGCTCGGGATGCTCGTCGTGGGGGCGGTGCTCTCCGGAATCGGGTTCGCAACCGACCAGAAGGGCTTCTTCCCGAGCTACTTGTTCGCCTGGATATTCTGGACGGGGGTCAGCACCGGCTCCCTGGCGCTGTTGTTGCTCCACCACACCGTCGGTGGCGGTTGGGGCTTCATGCTGCGCCGGTTCCTGGAAGCCGGGGCCAAGCTGACCGGCCTGGCGCTGGTGCTGGCCATTCCCGTCGCCATCGGGCTTCTCGGGTTCGATCTGTACGAGTGGAACAGGCCCGACACCCACCTCGGCGGCCTGAAAGAGATCCTCTTCCAGGCGCCCTTCTTCCTGGGACGGATGGTGTTCTTCTTCGCCGTCTGGATGGGACTTGGCTACGCCATCAGTAAGCGTGCCGAGATCTTCGACCAGCGCAACGATGCGAAGTCGCTCGATTGGCTGAACCGGTGGGGCGCGGGCGGGCTGGTGATTTACGCCCTGACAACCACTTTTGCCGGCGTGGATTGGGTGATGAGCCTGACGCCGCACTGGTACTCCACCATCTACGGTCTGCTCTTCGTGGTGTCGAACGCACTCTCGGCGATGGCCGTGATGCTCGCGCTAATCGGTTTCCTCGGCCGCGGCGTGAAGCTGATCGAAGAGGCTCCCGGCGGCATCTTCCGCGACCTGGGGAACCTGATGCTGGCCATGGTGATGCTGTGGGCCTACATGTCCTTCTCGCAATTGATCATCACCTACGCCGGGAACACTACCGAGGAAGTGGGTTGGTATCTCGCACGGTGGCGGGGTGGTTGGCCGATGGTCTCCATCATCCTGATCCCCGTCCACTTCTTCCTCCCCTTCTTCATCTTGCTCACCGGCAGCTCCATCAAGAAGAACCCTCGCAAGCTCGGGGCCGTGGCCCTCTTCATCGTCATCGCCCGCCTGTTCGATCTGTTCTGGTGGGTGCAGCCGACCTTTCGATCCACGTTTTCGCTCTCTGTGGCGGACATCGGCGCCCCGCTGCTCATCGGGGGCATCTGGCTCTTTGCCTGGGGCGGGTTGATGCTGCGTTCGAAGAGCGCCGTTCCGCTCCATGATCCGCGGCTGACGTCGCACCTTCCCGCGCATGCGGAGGCCCAGCATGGCTAAACCCACGGCGCACGCGGCGCACACCGACCCCCACGACGACGACCACGGCGTCCCGGAAAGGACCACCCCGCAGGGCATCCAGGCGTACGGCGTCCACCATGCGCACGAGACACTCGACGCGCGGATGCGCCCGGTGATGATGCTGGTGGCCCTGCTCTTCGTCGTCACCTTCGGCACCATCGGCCTGATCATCGGTGTCATGCGCGTCTACGAGAAGATGACCCCGTCGCTGACCGACGCGCCATCCCCGCACTTCCTTGTGCAGCAGGTACCGCCGGAGCCGCGGTTGCTCCCGAACCGCATCGACGCGGAGCTGCGGCCTCTCGAACCTCACGAAGGTCCGGTAGAGTACCGCCTCCGGCAAGAGAAGCCGGTGCATGAAGCCCTGGAGCAATTGGGGCTGATGGACCGCGAGTCGGCGCTGCCGGCGCTGCCGACCGCTCTCATCGAGAAAGCCCATCCAGGGAGCAGCACGGCCTCCGCGGGCATCACGGTGCTGCAGCCGGTCCCGAGCGAGACCAGCGGTGGAACGACGACGGAGGACGCGCTGCGATGAGTTCCTGTCTCCGCGGCGGACGAGCGCTGCCGGCCCTCCTGGGCATGGCCCTCGGCCTTTCCCTGGCGGCGCCTCAGGTGGCGTCGGCACAGGTCCGCGCGCCTCGAGACACGCCCCAGGACCAGATCCTGAAGACCGTGCGGCTGGAACAGCGGGTCGGCGAACAGATCCCCACCGATCTCAGCTTTCAGGACGAGACGGGCCAGACAGTGCAATTGGCGAAGTACTTCGGCCGCCGCCCCGTGATGTTGATGCTGCTGCAACTGCGGTGCACGATGCTGTGCGACCAGGAGCAGTTGCTGCTGCAGGACAGCCTGCGCCGCCTGAAACTCCGCCTCGGACAGGATTTCACCCTGTTGACCGTCAGCATCGACCCGCGCGAGGGGCCCGACCTCGCCCGAGAGAAGCAGGGTTTTGCGCTGCAAGCCATCGCGCAACCGGAGGCGGAAGGCGGCTGGCACTTCCTCACCGGGTCGCGGGCTTCGATTGACCGCCTCTGCGAGGCCGTGGGCTTCCACTACGTCTACGATCGGCCCACCGACCAGTACGCACACCCGGACGGCGTGATCATCGCCACGCCCGAGGGCAAGCTAGCCCGGTACTTTGTGCGGCTGAACTACGATCCGAGGGACCTCAGACTGGGCCTGGTCGAGGCCTCGCGCGGCCGGATCGGGACCGCGTTCGACGCCCTGGCGCTTCTTTGTTACCACTACAACCCGAGCACGGGGAAGTATGGTCTGGCGATCATGGCGATCCTGCGGTTCCTCGCCGTGGCCACCGTCCTTGTGCTCGCCGTCTCCATCGGGGTGATGAACCGGAAGCAGCGCCCGCGCCTTCCGATCACCCCATCCATCGCCCGCGGACAGGGGTAGGTTAACGTGACGTCCCACCTGGCAAAGTTCCCATTCATGCCGCCGTCCGCGTCCGAAGCCGCGACGCCGATCGACATGCTGATGTTCGCCATCAATGCCATCGCGATCGTCTTCTCGCTGCTCATCTTCCTGCTCGTCATCTTCCTGACCATCCGCTACCGCCAGGGTTCGCGCGTGGACCGCAGCAACCCACCTGTACACAGCACGGTACTGGAGCTGGTGTGGACCACCATCCCATCGATCCTCGTGCTCGGGATCTTCGTGTGGTCGGCCTACCTCTTTCTGCAGAAGAGCAAAGTGCCCGCAAACAGCACCGAGATCCACGTCATCGGGAAGCAGTGGATGTGGAAGATCCAGCACCCGAACGGCCGGTGGGAGAACAACGAGCTCCACGTGCCGCGGGGTCAGGCCATCCGGCTGGTGATGACGTCCGAAGACGTCATCCACTCCTTCTTCATCCCCGCCTTCCGCATGAAGCAGGACGTGGTGCCCGGAACCTTCACCAATATGTGGTTCAAGCCAACGGAAGTGGGCGAATACCACCTGTTCTGCGCCGAGTACTGCGGGATGAAGCACAGCACCATGGCCGGAACGGTCTACGTGATGGAACCCGGCGACTACCAGCGATGGCTGAACGAAGGCAACCCGGCACAAAGCGTGGCCGCCGTGGGCGCACAGCTCTTCCGCGAGAACGGGTGCAGCGGCTGTCACAACCCGGGATCATCCGTCCGGGCGCCCGTGCTTGAAGGCATCTACGGCCGCTCCGTGCCGGTGCAGATCCCCGAAGCCGGTAAGCCGTTGGAGCAGACGGCGGCAAAGGCGATCATCGCCGACGATCGCTACCTGCACGATGCCATTGTGCTCCCAGAGAAGGAAGTCGCGGCAGGCTTCCGGCCGATCATGCCGACCTTCAAGAACCGCCTCACAGAAGAGCAGATCTTCCAACTGATTGCCTACATCCGCCAGATGAAAATCGGCAGCGCGAGCGGCGGCAATAAGCGGTCCGACAACACGAACACCCTCGGCGAAGAGGACTACCGCGCTCGCACGGGGTTCAAGCCGGAGAACCTCAAGGCGATGGAGGCAGCCGAGAGCGGTGCGCTTCCGGGCCGAACGCCCCAGGCGGGCCAAACGCCAGGCCAAACGCGATGACAGAATTGCAGGATCGGGAAAGGAACGGGCGGTGAGCGCAACAACCATCGGCGATCAGGGCATCTCCCCAGGCCGGACGACCAGCACGAGCGGGCACGTGATGGGTGAGGAGTTGCCGCGCAATCACTACTTGAACGCCGGCTACGGCGTGAAGTCGTGGCTGCTGACACTGGATCACAAGCGGATCGCCGTCCTCTATCTCGTGTCGGTCATCGTGATGCTGGCCATCGGCGGTGTGGCTGCCCTCCTGGTTCGCCTCCACCTCGTGCAGCCGGAAGGCTTCCTCTTCCGAGCGCAGACGTACAACCGCGTCTTCTCGCTCCACGGGATCGTGATGGTCTTCTTCTTCGCCATCCCCGCCATCCCCGCGATCCTGGGCAACTTCGTGCTGCCCATGGCGGTCGGCACGCGTGATCTGGCGTTCCCGAAGATCAACCTGCTCAGTTGGTATCTCTATGTCATCGCCGCCACGATGGGCGTGCTCGCGGTGACCCTGGGCGGCGTCGATACCGGCTGGACCTTCTACGTTCCCTACAGCACGAAGTACTCTTACGACAACGTCTCCCTGGTGATCATGGCGGGCTTCCTGGCCGGGTTCTCGTCCATCCTCACGGGCTTGAACTTCATCGTGACCGTGCACAAAATGCGCGCGCCGGGCCTCACCTGGTTCCGACTGCCTTTGTTTGTGTGGGCCATGTACGCCACCAGCCTCATCCAGGTGCTGGCGACCCCGGTGTTGGCCATCACGCTGATCCTGGTGGTGGCGGAGCGATCCTTCGGCGTGGGGGTGTTCGATCCGAAGCTCGGGGGCGACCCGGTGCTGATGCAGCACCTGTTCTGGTTCTACTCGCACCCAGCGGTCTACATCATGATCCTGCCGGCCATGGCGGTGATCAATGAGATCATCTGCTGCTTCTCGCGCAAGCCGATTTTCGGCTACAAGCCGATTGCCTTCTCCAGCCTGGCAATCGCCGTGGTGGGCTTCCTCGTCTGGGGCCACCACATGTTCACCACCACGCAGTCGCCCTTCGCCGCGCTTGTCTTCAGCTTCCTCAGCTTCGTGGTCGCCATCCCCTCCGCCATCAAAGTCTTCAACTGGACGGCGACGCTCTACAAGGGCTCCATTCGGCTGGATACGCCGATGCTCTACGCCCTGGGCTTTCTGGGGCTCTTCACCATCGGCGGCCTGACGGGCCTACACCTGGCGTCCATGGCGACCGACGTGCACCTTCAGGACACGTACTTCGTGGTCAGCCACTTCCACTACGTGATGGTCGGCGGGGTGATGATGGGCTTCATGGCCGGGCTTCACTTCTGGTGGCCAAAGATGTTCGGGCGGATGTACCCCGAAGCCTGGGGGCGGACCGCGGCCGTGCTCCTTTTCCTCGGGTTCAACATCACGTTCCTCCCGCAGTTTCTGATGGGGCTGGAAGGCATGCCGCGGCGGTATGCGACCTACGCTCCGGAGTTCCAACTCCTGCACATCCTCTCCACCGCCGGCTCGACGGTGATGATGCTCGGCGTGCTGCTGCCCGGGATCTACCTGATCTGGTCGCTCCGCAAGGGACGCATCGCGGGCCCCAACCCATTCCAGGCCACCGGGCTGGAATGGCAGACGCCGTCGCCCCCACCGACGCTGAACTTCGACGTCATCCCAATTGTCACCCACGGCCCCTACGCCTACTCACCGGAGGCGGATGAGGCCCTGGCGGTCGAGGAAGATCGCCGTCGCCGCGCACTGGACCGGGAGATGACCCTCCACCACGTCTCGGCCAACCCGGATCTGATGGTTGCCACCGAGGCGACCTCGGGGCCGACCGGGCCCGCCGAAGCGCAGGAGGACGGACATGGCAGCTAACGCTCACGCGGAAGGCGCGCACGGCCCGCTGCACCACCACTTTGACGAGATGGATCAGCAGCGGGACTCCCAGAACCTGGGAATGTGGCTGTTCCTCGTCACCGAATTGATGATGTTCGGCGGGCTGTTCTTCACCTACGGCCTCTACCGGACCCAGTATTCCGACGCCTTTCACCACGGCAGCATGCACCTCAACGGGTTCCTTGGCCTGGTGAACACCTGCGTGCTGCTGGTCAGCAGTTTCACGATGGCGATGGCGGTCTACTCGTCAGCCACCAACCGCCGGAAGGCGATCGTCGGCTGGCTCGTGCTGACGTGGCTCCTGGGCGCGACCTTCCTCGGCATCAAGGCGGTTGAGTGGACCGCGGACTTCCACGAGGGTTTGATCCCCGGCATCAACTGGACCTACTACGTGGAGCATGCGGGGGAGACCGCAAGGCTGGCGGCGGAGGGAGTGGCGCCGCACCAGATCCAGCTCTACTTCACCGTCTACTTCTTCATGACAGGGCTGCACGCCATCCACATGGTGGTAGGGCTGGCCCTCGTCGGGGTCTTCGCCTTCCTCGCGTCACGCGGCAAATTCGACCACGGGAACGACCAGCCGGTAGAGATCATGGGGCTCTACTGGCACCTCATCGACATCATCTGGGTGTTCCTCTACCCACTCCTCTATCTCATCGCCGGGTATCATCCCAACGGCGGCGGGGGTCACTGATGGCTGGACACGGATCGGAGCACGACGCGGCCCCGCGAACGGCGGAGCACCTGCGCATGCACGGCGAGCACCATGTGGTGCAGCCCAAGACCTACATGGCCGTCTTCGGCTTCCTGATGCTGATGCTCTTCGCCACCGTCGCGGCGGCCACAAAAGACATGGGCGCGCTGAACCTACCGATCGCCATGGTCATCGCCGCCGCCAAGACACTCGCCATCATGGCGCTCTTCATGCACCTGAAGTTCGTGCCCTCACTCACCAGGTTCTACGCCGGCAGCGCACTGATCTGGCTGGCGCTGCTCTTCATCTTCACCTTCTGCGACTACTTCACGCGGCACTGGTTCTCGGTGCCACGCGTCGGGTAGGTGACCTGAAGGCGACGGCGCCCTTCAGCGATGCGGGCGGGTGTGACGCCAGTTGGCACTGGATTCCTCATCGGCGCTCACGCCGGGGTCGTCGAGTTGCTGCGGCTCCGCATCACCCCGAGGAAGGGGCCGCGTCGGCGAGCCAGTCTCACGCGCCGGGGGAAGTAGAAGACCACCGTCGCTGACTGCGCAGAGTGGTTTGGCGTGCGCTGGGAATCTCCCGGGATGGGAGACCTGGGGTGCTCGGGCATCCACGCGATAGGCTGGTCGGCGGGAGAGGGAGGGCGGCAGCGATGTTACACCTGAGGGCTCATGGCGTCTGTCGGGATCTCGTGATCCGGATGGTCGAGGGCGGTACTCTCGCCTTTGAGATGGATGAAGACCCGGTCGTCGGCGTGTCACTTCGAACCCCTACCGTCCAAGAACGGGAGATGAATGGAGACCGCGAAGAGGCTTTAGTACAGGTATCCGCGACGTGGGAGCCGGATGCAACTCTTCGTGATTGTTTCGTGGCATTGTCGGAGAATCGCCTTCCTGCGGACAGCGGCGAGCCGGATGTGCCCCGCGGCGATTACTTCAGTCCCGGAGGGGCGACTTATCATTCCTTGTACGTGTTACCACTTTATCTGATGCCTCCTAAATTTCAGGAGTTTGTCATCCTCGCCTCGGATCGGCTGCATGGCTGTGCAGCGCAAGTGGTGGACATCATTCGGTGGCGGCACGGGTTTGGCGGTAAACGCGGACTGATCAGTCTGGGGAGCATCGAGTGGAGCCTGGATGGGGAGTCATGGAGGCGGCTGCCTTGCAACCTGGGTGGGACTCTGACGCACATCCCGTGCCTACGCCTGAGTTCAGCAGAAGCCAAGCGGGAGATTGAAGAGGTCAATAGGCTTGCTGCGCGTCGTGATGGTGTCCCACTGGGACATGAGCTTCATGCCGAAGCCTGGGTCAATCGGCGGCAACACCCACGGAGCGCACTGATCATGGGGATTACAGCCCTGGAGGTGACAGTCAAGAACTACATCGCCGAACTCGTCCCCCATGCTGAGTGGCTGGCGTTGAACTTGCCAACGCCACCCGTAGCCAAGATGCTCTACAAGTACCTCCCAAATCTGCCTGCGCCCCAGCAACTCAATGGACGAGTCGTCTTCCCGTTCAGCGAGTCGAAGGTGAGCGGGTGGGTGAACCTGCGCAACAAAGTGGCGCATGGCGGGGAGCTGCCGCCCGGTGAGAAGGATCTCGAAGAACTACTCGCTGGAGTTCGGGATCTGATCTGGATGCTGGACTACTACCGCGGATGTCCATGGGCGCTAGACCACCTGAGTGATGCGGGGCGGGAGGCAGTGAGGGCAGTGATGAAGCAGCCACCGCCTCCGGACATTGCAGGGGTCTGATCGCTCCGGAAGACGACCGGGCGGCAGCACTGGATGATTGGTCGTTCACCAAGGCGTGAACTGGGCTGCTGAGCTCGGCTGTGTTGCCGTCGCACGTCACGAGTAGCGCAAGTTGCGCAGTTCGAGGCAAAGGCAGGCACTCGTAGACGTCGTGAGGCTCACCCCCCCATCCAGTCCGAGTTCAACAGCAAACAGCAAGCCTTCCTCTGCTTCGTCCAGGGCAATACGTCCGCAAGCAGGGCTACTGGGAAGGCACCTTGGCCGGCTACCTAGATCCGCACGTGCTGATCATCGACGAAGTCGGTTATCTGGGCTACGGCCCCGAGGCCGCCAGCGTGCTCTTCCCGGTGATCGACAAGCGCTACCTGCGGGGGAACCGCCCGATCCTGCTCACCACCAACAAGGACCCGCAGGAGTGGGGACAGGTGCTCCACGATCCGGACCTTTCCGCCGCCATCCTGGACCGACTACTGCACCGCGGCGAGGTGCTCAAGATGACCGGCAAGTCCTACCGACAGCATCGTCCCGGGCAGCCGGAAACCACAGGAGGAGGGTAGTAATCCGGCGAACGTAACCCTTGTTACGGAGCGGCCATTAATTTCGGGAAAAAGCGGCCAAAATTTCGGGAGGTTTCACCGTAGAGCTTCCAGTATCGTCGGCTGTACGACCGTCTTGCCTGCTCTTGGTACCC
This sequence comes from uncultured bacterium, assembly GCA_964609085.1. Taxonomy (GTDB): domain Bacteria; phylum Armatimonadota; class SYMT01; order SYMT01; family SYMT01; genus JANPLG01. The sequence continues at coordinate 35,292 of CAZSRZ010000050.1, forward strand.
GATCTTCGGCTGGAGCTTCAGGTAGTGGCGGAAGTCGTGGATCCAGCTGAGCGCTTGTTCTTCCACGAGCCCGTGGAATAAGGGCGCGTCGTCGCTTAGCAATCGCTCGGCGATCGGGATCTTGCTCTGGCTGCGGTATCCGGACAGAGCGGCGGCCGTCAGGATCTGCTCCCGTTTCCGCTGGTTCAGCGCGGCGAAGCGCAGATCGAGCCATTTCTCGAACGCAGCCTCACTACTCGGGGCCCCTTCAGCCATCCCGGTGAGCCGGTTCCGGAGGCGCTGACCCACGCCCCAGCGTTCCATGGCATCGAAGGCCGG
>CAZSRZ010000051.1:0-2422 GCA_964609085.1 uncultured bacterium
GATCTGGAGCTGTCGGACCGAAACGCGGCTGGTCGCGGGGAGCTGCGCATCACGGAGGTGGAGTCCGTTCTCGGTCAGTGGCCGCTTCGGTGGAGGGTTAACCCACGCTCCCTGACGGTCGCGGCTCAGTTGGGGCCGCTGCGGTTTGCCGTGGCCGGCGCCGGATCGCTGGTGCCTTTGCGGAGCACGTGTTGCGCGGTTCTGGATCGCGGGGGGTGCGGCGGCTTTTCTCCGGTGCCCGGGGTGCCCGGCCAGGGAGGGGAATGACCCCCTCGCATTCACGTCTTGGATTTGTCATCGTTCCACTTGCTCTGCACCGGGTTCGCTGCGAGCATGGGTCCCAGGTGCGTTGGGCTTGTCATGCTCCATCTGCGTGACGCATTCCATGTCCAGCCTCGTCATGTTCTCGGGGATGCCTAGCTCCCTGGAGGGGGAACCGCCTTGTCACCGCTGAATCGACGTGAAGTCCTGACCCTGGCCGCCGGTACTGCCGGAGCGATCATGCTTGGCGACCTCGCGTCCGCCGCACCCGCCGGAGACGACTGGCCGCAGTGGCGGGGCGCCAGGCGGGATGGGGTGTGGCGTGAGTCCGGCCTCCTTCGCACGCTTCCAGCTCCCCAGATACCCCTCCGCTGGCGGGCCCCGATCTCGAACGGGTACAGCGGCCCCACCGTCACAAAAGGGCGGGTCTACCTCACCGACCGGCTGACCGAGCCGGAACAGCAGGAACGGATCCACTGCTTCGACGCCGAGTCGGGCAAGGCCCTCTGGTCGCACGCCTACCCCCGGCTCTACCGCGGGGTCAGCTATCCAAACGGACCGCGGGCCTCGGTGACCGTCCACGCCGACCACGCCTTCGCACTCGGTTCCATGGGTGACATCCACTGTCTGGAAGCCTCGACGGGGCGCGTCACATGGAAGCGAGACCTCTACGCCGACTACGAGATTCGGCTGCCGGATTGGGGCATCGCTGCCGCGCCGCTGGTTGAGGGAAACCTGCTCGTGCTGATGATTGGCGGCGCCAGGGATGCATGCATCGTCGCGCTCGACTGGAAGACCGGCAAGGAGGTCTGGCGCTCCTTGCCCGATCGCGCGACGTACTCCGCCCCCGTCGTTATCGAGCAAGCGGGCCGCCGCATCCTCATCTGCTGGACAGCCGACCGACTGGTGGGTCTCGACCCGGCCTCGGGAAAGCTGGTTTGGGAACACCCGGTCCCGTCCCTGATGAACGTGGACGGGGTGATGACCCCCGTGATCGAGGGAGATCGTCTGTTTCTTTCCTCCGTCTACGAGGGATCGGCGCTGCTTCGGCTCGAGAAGGACCGCGCCGCGGTGACCCACCTCTGGAGCTTCAACAGAAAGAACCAGCAGGAAGCGCGTGGCCTGCAGTCCCTGATCCCCACCCCCATCTTCCGGGGTGGCCACATCTATGGGATCGACTACTTCGGGGAACTTCGCTGCCTCGAGGCGGAGACGGGCAACCACAAATGGACGGTCACTACGGTGGTGCCACGGGCAATGTGGGGAGCGGCTCATCTGGTCCAGAATGGCGATGACACCTGGATCTCCAATGAGCGCGGAGAGCTGATCCTGGCTCGCCTGACCCCAGCCGGCTACACCGAGGTGGGTCGGACGCAACTCATTCAGCCGACCCGGGGCCAGCTCAATCAGCGAGGGGGCGTCAGTTGGTCTCACCCCGCCTATGCCTATGGTCACGTCTTCACGCGCAACGATGAGGAACTCGTCTGTGCCGACCTACGCGCGAAGGGATAACCACCGGGTCCCGGACTACCCGGGCGCCGGCCTTCCGTAAAGCCGGACGCGCGACGGTCGGGCATCGCGCAGTATCCCTCGCAACGAGATGTCCTCACCGATGACGGCGAGCCCAGCGCGGGCGACCCTCCGGGCGCGGTCAGGCTGGCCCCACTCACGATAGGTCAGCGCCAGCCAGCGCCATGCGTCCTGGAGCGAGTCGGTCTGGACGTCGCTCAACTTGCGATCGGCTGGAACCAGGCGCAGTGCGGCCTCCAGGTGACGGGCCGCGCTTGGGTAGTCCTGCCGATAGACCAGGGCAAAGTGCCCCAACTCTGTCTGGATCTCAAAGCTCTCGGGGTTGTGCCGGGCGCCCTCGAGGAGGTACTCCTCGGCCTCCCTCACGTGCTGTCCCGCATCACTGATCATCGTGGCGCCCACGACATACGCTTCCACAAAGTGAGGATCGATCCAGGTGACCACCCGGTAGTAGGGGAGGGTCTGCTCCAGGGGCTTCGCGTACATCTTGCCGTCAGCGGCCAGGTACGGCTTGGTGGCCCGTTCGAGGTCCCCCAGAAACCCGCGGAAGTCGTGACGGGCGGACGGGATGGTCAGTACGCGCGTTTCGCGACGCTCAGCCGCCATGGGGATCTCCCGATTCCCAGGAGCG